>NZ_JBSFDI010000013.1:155859-278379 GCF_053593835.1 Streptomyces sp. NPDC002076 | reverse complement strand
GCCAGAGGTCCTGGAGCGGGTCGTGGGTCACGACCGCTCATGATCGTCGAGCTGGTGACCCTCCGTGGCTCTGGCACCAAATGTGATCCAGAACCAGAGTTCAGCCGCCGCCGACATCAGTGTCATGTCGACAACACTGTTTCGCTGCACAGCGCAGTGCACGCCCGTCTCATCCAGCGTCTCGCGGCCTGTCGCGGTCTCGGCCTGACTCCGGGCTTGATGACCCTGGTTATTAGGCGCAGCCGCCCCAGGCGTCGGCGTTTCGGCTATCCATCGCAACAGATGTGGTCCCATCGCTGGATCGGGTGAGCTAATGGCCGCTCGGAAGGAGTCAGATCTACCTCAACGCCCAGGCCACTGGCCTGCCCCTGGCGGTCGTCGAGCTTCGGACCTGGTTCACTTCCATCCGTCCGGCAGTAACTCAGGGTCTCGCATCAGAGCGGCACGGCTTCCGTGTGTGGCTGTCGTCCGGTGGCAAGAGGTGAGGTCAGGAACCGACAATATGAGGTGTCCCGGCGGGCTGGGCAACCTTGGCGCCTGCATCATCGACGCCCTCGCCGAGCTGACACACCCGATCTGAAACGCATGCAGCACCGACCCGACCTGCTCGACGGCTTCATCGCCGAGACCAGACACGCCCTGACGTCATCCCGCTGCGGGAACCTCAAGAATTGCTAATCAATTGGGCAACTTCAGCAGATCGAGGCGCGCCAGGGGATTCAACGAGACTCTGGAGATAAGTGGAGAATTATTCTGTAGATTGCCTTGGCTGATATCAAGGATGAGCAAGCCGAGCCAAGTGAGCAGCAATGCGCCGGCGGCAGCTTTAGTGCGTCTGGGAGATCTGAGAACGACCGGAATGGTCGAAATTACAAAATACCCCAAGACGGGTACGACGGCGAGGTTGTGATAATTATTTGCTACAGTCTGCAACCTTCCTGATTGATTCATCGAATGAATCTGAAGCGTCAGTGCCGAGAGGGTACAAGAAGTCAAGGTCGCAGCGTGCCAAATTCGAGACCGATACAGCGACCCAGAGGGGTTACTCCTGCGAAGCTCTGCGGAGACTACAGCCAGCTCGCAGCCAATAAGGATGTCCCCGGGAAGGCTTGCCCGCGAGTAGTCGTAAAATCGCCCCTCCCATACAACCCGAAGCAGCCCAACCATACCTGCACTGGCGACAACTACTAGGACCAGGACTACGCTGGGGCGCAGTCTTCGAAGCAGCCAAACACTCAAAGCCCCTCCCTCTCTGGCGTGACGGACACTATGAACGACTAGCGTCCCACCTCCTCTCTTCCGATCTAGCCGTCTCGCATGCCATCATGCGGAGCTTCTTCAGGTAGGGACTATCCGGGTCATTGGCAAATCTCATCATCATCACCGCTGCCGCAATATTCACGGCAATCATGAGAATGTAAAAGGAGGCGAGCAGCCAGAAAACGACCGCATTCGCATTTGCCTTGTAGGCGATGTAGCAAGTGTAGGCCGTGAAGCCTACAACGATGATGACGTGAGAGACGAAAGTCAGGACCGTTAGAACGGCGAATGGCCACAAGCTCGACTTCCATCCGGCAAATAGCCCTTGATGTAGTGTGGTGAATCCCGGGAAATTTACCTTTCGGTTCCAAGGCTTATTAGAGAGGTGAGCCTCAAGATACATTAGGTAGCTCTGCCTGACCCGGGATGCCGCATACTGGAAAGTGACGTACCCGGTCAGAATGAGCAACGGGAAAGGCGCAGCCATTAATAGCTCTGGCTGCAGTTTTGTCTGTCTTTGCTGATCGGCAAGGTATGCGACCGCTGCAGCGAAGTAGGCAAGAGTTCCCGTAGTCACTGCAATGATCAGAGCAGCGGTGTTCTGCTCATCATGGCGCTCAGACTCGTAGACCAGTCTGAGATTCTCGTCTGCCATGCTGCCCTACCTCTCGCCGAGTCACTTAGATTCTGCATGAGAGACAGGGGGTCTTCTAGAAAAGTTTGCCATTCGGGTCAAGCGGCTTACATAAGGTGCTTCTGAAGGTCTCGCGGCGGGGGACACTCAGGGCGTGGCGGTATCCCGGACTCGGTCAGGGCGGGCGAGCCTAGAGAGGGTGATGGCGCCCCCAGTCCGCAGAGCCGCGTCAAGCGTGATGAGTGGGACGAACCTTCTCCAAATGATGTATGGGCGGCAAGGTGATCTTTTGAGCTGACCTTGCTGCAGGCAGGCAGCCTTACGCCGTGGCCAGGAGCGTCCTGGCTGTCCGACAGCCCTTCTAGCGTCGTCCGAATGGATCAAACGACCGACACGGACAGCCCCCGGCGCGTTGAGATCACTGCGCGGGGCGGTCGAGCCGACATCGAGATTGACGGCACCGAGGTAGACCCGGGCGCCCTCAAGGTGTACTCCGTCAACCACTTCGCTGGGGAATGGCCCGAGGTCCTGCTGCACGTTGCCGACCGAGGAGACATCCGCTGGTCCGGGATGGCCCGTGTCGCTGTGGTCGACCATGCAGACCCCGGCACGGCAGCGGCAGCCTTCCTCGACGCCATTGACCCGGAAGCCCTGGAGCGCGCGGCTCTGTCCCGCCCCGACCTGGGCACCGAGCCGTACTCGCTGACGAAGGCGATGCTCACCCAGCTCGGAGAGTGGGCTCGTGGCCTTTGACGTGGAAGGCGCCCGCCGGGTCGTCGGCCGCGTCCTGGACGACAAACTGGAAGTGTGGCGTGACGGCGCTGGCCGTACGGACGATGTGCTGGACGAGACCACGGGCAGGTTGGTGCCGCCCGCGCCGGACGAGGAGCTGGTCTGGGATGGGCTCGGCGCGGTGATGCCGCTCGGCCGGCCGGCCATCACGCAGCCGGTGGGTGGATCGGTTGCAGTCGAGCCGCCGACCACCGACTACCAGGCCGTACTACCCGTCGACGCTCCGGTGCTGCGCCGCGACGACGTGATCCGGGTGGCCGAATCTATCCGTCCCGGAGGCCCCCGCGATCCGCAGTTGGTCGGCCGCCGCTTTCGCGTATCCGACGAAGCGGTGGGCACCTACAGCGTCGTGCGCATCGTCCGTGTCCAGGTGATTGACTGATGGCCGCTGCGAACCTGCACCTGAATGCGCACCCGGACGCCGCGGCGTTCCGTGATCCGATCGCGCTGGCCGCGGCGCTGGCTCGAATGGGTCCGGCCGCTCGTGCCCGCACACGGACGATCACGCGGCATCACGCCATGCTCCTCCGCGTCCGCATCCAGCGGAACGCGTCCGGCAGGCCGGGGCCGAACGTGATCACCGGGCAGTACCGCGCCTCCTGGGACGTGAGGATGCGGACCAGCGGCGGGGAGGTCACCGCCGAGGTCTTCTCCGACGCCCCACAGGCTAGGCGGCTGGAGCACGGCTTCGTCGGCGTGGACTCTCTCGGGAGGCACTACCGGCAGCCGCCCTTCCCCCACGTCGAGCCCGCGTTCCGGCAGACCGAGCCTGCGTTCATTCAAGCCCTGACCGACGGAGTGCTGCCGTGACCGCCCGCCTTCCCGTGACCCGGGCGCTCGCCGCGCTCGTCGAGCAGGCCACCGGCCGCCCGTGCGGCATCGGTGAACTCCCACGCGTGCAGGGCAAGTCCGGCTGGGAGCTCGCACCCGCCCCGTACACGATCCTCGACTTGCTGCCTGCCGAGTTCGACGGGCCGCCGCTGTGGGACTGGCACGCGGACGCGGCGTGGAGCTACCAGGTCACCTCGGTCGGGGAACGGGCCGACCAAGTCCAGTGGCTAGCTGACCGCGTACGCGCCGGCGTCGTCGGCCGGACCGACGGCCGCTGGACCCACGACCTGCGCATTTCCCAAGCTCATGTCATCGACCGGGAGTTGACGTACGACGCCGCAGGGGAGCCCTCCGTGTCGGCGGCAGGCGCTATCGTGTCCTACGTGCAGCGGGTCACGATCACCGTGACGCCTGCATGAAGAAGCATTTTCTGATCCTCACCGCGGAGGCCCGCGCGGACGCTAGGCCCCAGGCCAGGCGAACCCCCTTTGAACCTCAAGGGGCAGGGCCTCGGCACGGGACGCTGCCCCAGAAGTGGGAGCGGACCTGTGTCCACCAGCACCAAGAAGACCCAGACCCGATTTCTGCGGCGCGGCATCTCCAAGATCCTCTGGTCCAAGGATCTGGGCGACCCCAAGTACCCCAGCCGCCGCGAGATCAACAGCGCCTTCGGCCTGACCGGCGCCGTCTCGGACATCGAGGGCTGGGCGCTGGAGAACGACCCCATCGAGACGCCCGACATGGGCTCGACCTTCAACTCCTCGATCCCGGGCAACGACAAGGCCGAGAACAGCTCGCTGACGTTCTACGAGGACCGGTTCTCGGACGCGATCGAGCAGCAGCTCCCCAAGGGGGCTAAGGGCTACGTCATCTTGCTCCGCAAGGGCGACCTGCCCGGCAGCCGCTCGGTCGACGTGTTCCCCGTGCAGGTCGCCACCCGCGCCGCGACCTACTCCACCGGCAATGAGGCCGCCAAGTTCAAGGTGGACTTCACCATCACCGACGAGCCGTCGCTGGACCGCCCGGTACCGCAGGCGCATCCCCACCCGCTGCCGGACGACGACTTCGACGAGCACGGTCACGGCCACCACGACCACGATGGTGAGCAGGTCGACGTGACCGTGGTCAGCACCACGAAGACCAAGACCGAGACGACGGTCCGCGAGCACGACGCCGACGAGGGCTGACCATGTCGCGCCCCACACAGCCCAAACACCCGTCCCCCTCGGCCAGCCCGGGGGAGGGGGCATGGGCGGCCAAGATGGAACGCCTCCGCCGCCGGGCCCGGCCGCAGAACCGGCTCCGCGTCTGCGACGACGACGAACTGCGCCAGCGGTACGACGATGCCGAGCAGACCGCCCGCCGCGCCCGGTTCGTCGCCGAAGCCAACCCAGGAGACGAGTTGGCCGCACACCAGGCCGCCGAAGCCGACACCGCGCGGGAGAAGGCCCTGGCGACTCTGGATGCCGCCTCGGACTTCCTGACCTTCCGCGCACTGCCACGCCCGGTGCTGGAGGAGCTGATCGCCCAGCACTCGCCGACCGAGCAGCAGGCGGAGGAAGGGGCGATCTTCAACGCCGACACCTTCCCCGCCGCCCTGGTCGCCGCCGCCTCCGTGGACGGCATGAGCCGCGACGAGGCCGAGGAGCTGCTGAACGGCTGGTCGGCACCGGACGCGAACGCCCTGTGGGACGCGGCCTGGCAGGTCCAACAGGAAAGCCGGGTCGAGCTGGGAAAAGGCTGAGCCGCGACGCCGGCCTGCGCGCCGAGCTGGAGCTGTGCGAGAAGTTCGGCATACCGCACTCGCAGTTCCTCGGAGGCGACGGCCGCTGGACCGACCTCGACCGAGCCAAGGCGTTGGCCTGGGCCGAGTGGCAGCGGTCGGTGTGCCCGGAGTGCCATACCCGGCTGGAGGAGTGGGACCGCGAACGCGGCGGTGACCCCCACGCCTACGTCACCGACACGCTGCGCTGCCCCGGCTGCGAGCTGATCGAGCAGGAACGCGACCACGTCCCCCAGGACCGGTCCGGCTACGGCGTGAAGATCCAGCTCCTCCCGCGCGAGCAGTACCAGCCGCGCCCCTGATCCACCCCCGCACGATGTAAGGAGGCCGCCCGCGGTGGCCGGGTTCACCCTCACGGTCGCGATGCGCGCCGAGGTCCGCGACCTGATCGCGGGAACCCGTGCTGCCTCCGCACAGATGCGGACCCTGGGGGAGCGGACCGACGCCGCGCACCGGTCCCTGGCCCGGCTGGACACCAACGGGGCGCGGCTCGCTGCGCAGTTCGCCGCGCTGAATCGTTCCTCCCGCGCGGCCGTCGGGGAGCTGAACCGGATCACTACCCGCGCCGCCGCAGCCCGCACGGCCCTGCGCACGGCGGGCGAGGATGGGGCACGGTCGATGTCCCGGCTTCAGCGGGCGACCGCTGGTGCCGGGCGGCGCGGCCTGTCCGCCACGAACATGCTCGCCGGCGGCGCCCTCATCCTCGGTACCGGGCAGATCATCGAGGAGGGCAACCGCTACCAGCGGCAGATGAACCTCTTCCGTGCGGTGACCGGCGCGACCGCCGCACAGATGAAAAGGGCGGCCGTGGTCGCCCAGGAGCTCGGCGACGACCTGACGCTGCCCACCACGACGTCGGTGGACGCCGCCGAGGGCATGGTCGAGCTGAGCAAGGCGGGCTTCCGCGCGGACCAGTCGATCGACGCCGTACGCGCCTCGCTCCAGCTCGCCGCGGCGGCAGACGTCAACGCCGCCACGTCGGCCAAGTACTTGGGCGACATCATGGATCAGTACGGTCTCGGTGCTGATCAGGCGGCCAAGGCGTCCGACACCCTCGCCGCCACCGCCAACAGCGCCTCCGGGTCCATCACCGACATCTACTACTCGATGCGGTACGCGGGCCCGGTCGCGCACGCGCTCGGCGTCAGCCTCCAAGACACCGCCGCGGCGGTCGGCATGCTCGGCAAGAGCGGCATCCTCGGCCAGACCGCCGGCACGAGCCTGCGCGGGATCTTCGCCAACCTCGCCGCGCCGACACCCCAGATGCGGGGTGCCCTGAAGGACCTGGGGATCGAAGCATTCGACACCCAGGGGCGCTTCAGGGGCCTGCGCACCGTGATCGACGGCTTGTCGAAGGCCGAACGCACCATGTCCCAGCAGGACTTCGCGGCCGCGGTCACCCGCGCGTTCGGCAAGCCCGCGCTCAGCGGCGCGGTGGCGCTCGCACACCAGGGAACCGAGACCTTCGACGCCCTGTCAATGGCCGTACGACAGACCGGGGCCGCGGCGTCCATCACCGCCTCCCGCGGCCAGGGCCTGACCGGTGCGATGACGCAGCTGCGCACCCAGGCCCGGCAGACGGGCATCGCCCTGTACGAGGGGATGGCACCCGGCCTGGAGTGGGTGACCCGTCTGCTCACCCGCGGCATGGCCGGGGCCACGCCGTACCTGACCACGGCCCTCAGCTACGGCCGGGACCTCGCCACACTGTACGGGCCGGACCTAAAGGCGAGGACCGAGGCCGGACTGGGCGGGCTCATCGAGGAAGCCCGGCAACTGGTCGGCCCGCTCAAGGAGATCGGCGAGCACTCCCTGGCCACCGGTCTCAATCTGCTGATCAACGCGGGAAGCACCCTCGGCGATGTGCTGTCCAACGCCGCCGACGGTGCTGAGCCGCTGTTGAAGGCCGTCGCGGGCCTGGGTCAGGAGGGCGGCGCGGCGGCCGGCACGCTCGACATCGTCGCGACCGTCGCCAACGCCGCAATGGACGCAGTCTCCGGACTGTCCCTGGTCCTCGTCCCGATCGGGCATGTCGTCGGCGGCCTCGTCACGGCGTTCGGCGCCCTCCCGGCCCCCATCCAGTCGGCCGCGCTGGCGATGCTCCTATTCCGCCGGGCGCAGCCTGCCCTGACGAACCTGGCCGCCACCGTCAGCGGGCCGGTCCGCTCCGGTATCCGGGCGTTTAACGACGAGATGCGCGTGCAGCAGTCCTTGGCCGCCACGTCCGGCGTCGCCCTGTCCCGGTACGGCGCCGCCTGGGCAGCGGTCCAGGCCCGCATCGGGTTCCTCGGCAACATGACGGCTGCGTTCCGCAGCGCGAACGGCGCCGGTGTCACCTTCACCGGCACCCTCAATGGGATCGGCCGGGCGGCAGGATCGGGGCTGCGCTCTGCTCTCGGCGGCGTGACCAATGCCCTCGGCGGCCCGTTCGGTGTCGTCATGGCGGGCGTGTCGGTCGGCCTCGGGCTACTTGCGGCACGCCAGCAGAAGGCCGCGCAGGCCGCCGCTGAACACCAGCAGCGCATCTCTTCGCTCACCTCCGCGCTGCGCGAGTCCGGCGGACAGATCGACAGCAACGTCCGCCAGCATGCGGCCCAGGCCCTGCTGGACACCAAGACCGAGCAAGGCCAGCTCACGAAGGTCATGGAGCAGGCCGGCGTGCCCCTGGCCACCCTGACCGACGCCTACCTCGGGCAGGGCACATCCCTGGACGCCCTGCAAAAGCAGCTGCAGGCGACCGCCGACAAGCACAAGATCTGGAAGGACGTCGCCGGTGGCAAGGCGACCTTGCGGGACTACTCGGACGTCGGGCAGCGGTACAAGGACGCCGCCGACGCGCTCGGCAGCGTCAAGGGCGAGATGGCCGATGCGGTCAAGAACGCCAAGGAACTCGCCAATGCAGCGAAGGGCGCCGGGGACGGCACCTCCGCGTACGACCGGCTGAAGGCGGCCGTCGGCGGCCTGGCCGACGAGACGGC
The DNA here is from genome assembly GCF_053593835.1 of Streptomyces sp. NPDC002076. Taxonomy (NCBI): domain Bacteria; kingdom Bacillati; phylum Actinomycetota; class Actinomycetes; order Kitasatosporales; family Streptomycetaceae; genus Streptomyces; species Streptomyces sp. NPDC002076. The sequence goes on along the minus strand of NZ_JBSFDI010000013.1, from coordinate 270,101 downwards.
GGATGCCGACACCCGCACGCGTTCGCTGAAGTCGGCGCTCGACCTGCTGTCGGGCGGACAGATCTCTCTCCAGGCCGCCAAGGCAAAGGTGAACAGCGCCGTCCTTGATCTGCAGGAGGGGAGTAAGAACGTCAACCGCGGGCAGGGCTACGGCGGCAAGCAGCTCGTCAACGAGGACAAGACCCTCAACACCACCACGCGCAACGGTCAGCAGCTGTACACCCAGCTCACCGCCCTGTCCGACGCGGCGGCCGACGCCTCGGTGGCGACGTTCGACCTGGCCAAGCGCAACGGCGAGACGCTGCCCGCGGCGCTCGCGAAGGCCCGTGAACAGATGAGCCGCGCCCGCGCCGAGGCGATCAAGGCCGCCCAGGGCTACGGCCTGACCAAGGCCCAGGCCGAAGGCGTCGCGGACAGCCTCGGCCTGCTGCCGTCGAAGGTGTCGCTGCTGCTTCAGACCAAGGGTATGGACTCCACTCTGGCGAACCTGATCGCTGTCCAGGCCGAGTTCCACCGTCTGCCGACGCAGCGGACGATCAAGGTTGACTCCCTCAGCGACGGCGCGCAGAAGAAGCTGCGCGACCTCGGGTTCACCGTGAAGACCGTACCGGGCACCCGCCAGATCAAGATCACGGCGCCGACCGCGGCGGTGAAGAAGAACCTAGACACCCTGATCGACAAGCTCGGCCGCACGCCCAGCAGTAAGAAGGTCACCGTCTCCGCGCCGACCGCTGCGGCGATCAAGAGCCTGCAGGCCGTCCAAGCCAAGATCCGCGCCACGCCGGGCGCGAAGTACGTCATCGTGCAGGCGCCGACGGACGAGGCGCGCAAGCAGTTGCAGGCGCTCGGCTTCCGGATCGAGAAGGTGCCCGGGTTGAAGAACGTCAAGGTCATCGTGCCGACCAGCGGTCCGCGCAAGGCAGCGGACGCCATCCAGCAGCGCATCGACGCCTTGCGCGGCAAGGAGGTGACGGTCACCACCCGGCACGTCTCGATCTTCAGCCAGCTCGCCGAGCAGAACACCAACATCGCGGACGCCATCGAGAAGCAGGCCGAGGCACAGGCCCGCGCCGCCAAGCGGCATGCCGACGGCGCGGTGGTCGACTACTTCGCCGACGGCGGGCTCACCGGCGGCCAGCGCCGCGAGCGGCACGTCGCGCAGATCGCCCCGGCCGGCAGCTACCGCATCTGGGGTGAGCGGGAGACCGGTGGGGAGGCCTACGTGCCTTTGGCCGACTCCAAGCGCGAGCGCAGCAAGGCGATCGTGGAGGAAGTCGTTGACCGCTTCGGCGGCCAGGTCGAGTGGTACGCCAACGGCGGCATCCGCGGCACCCGTAGCCGCGACTACACGCCGATGCTCGCCAGCTCCTTCAAACAAGCGCGCAGCGTCGAAGCTATCGCCGGTGTCGTGCGCTCCTTCGACATCCGCACCAGCAGCGACCGCGCCCGCACCCGCGTGGTCGACGCCCGCGCCGGCGGCCGGGTTCAGGTCGTCGTCGTGCGCGAGCAGCAGCCGCTGATCGGCTCCATGCCCATCAGCGTCACCGACAGCGCCGCCACCCCTGAGCAGATCGGCAACGAGATGATGCGCACCCTGCGCAACGCGCAGCGAGGCGGGAGAGTGTGATGACCACAGCACCGAACAAGCACAGCCGCCCCGAACTGGCCCCGTGGCAGTACGAGATCGGCGGCGTCGTCCTCGGCACCGGCACCTACGTCCCGGTCGGCAACGTCGAAGGGCTCGGGTCGCCCGCCACCCGGCCGCAGGACGCCGACAACGCCAACAGCGACGGCACCACCCCGGGCCGGGACTTCTACGGCCCCCGCTCCCTGCGCTTCGAGGCTGGCATCAAGACGCCCGGCGACCCGGTGAAGGCTGCCGACATCCTTGCTCGGCTGGAGCGAGCCCTGGACACTCCAGACGCCCGCACCAGCCCAGACGGCCGCCACGTCCTGCGCGGACGGTGGCCAGGGCACGCCACCCGCCGCATGTACGGGCGACTTCGCCGTATGGAGGCGACCAGCACGGCCAACGCCGTGCACGGCTGGATCCCCCTGGACATCGAGTTCGTCGGCCTGGATGACCCGCGCTGGTACGACGACGAGCTGTCCAGGCTGACGCTCGGCCTCGACCAGGCGGCCCGCACAGACCGCGCTGACCGCACCGTCGACGAGGGGATGGGCCGCCCCGCCGCGTGCCGCCGGCCGCCCGAGTCGGAGCATCACCCGGCCGACGAGAGGCCCGGGTGGGTCACCAACCACGGCGACGTGCCCACTCACCCGAGCCTGCGCGTACACGGGCCGGTCACCAACCCGCGGATCTGGAACACCGCCACCCGCCGCGTCCTCGAACTCGGCCTGTCGCTACGCGAGGGCGAGTGGGTGGAGATGGAGACCCGACCCGGGACCTGCTGGGCCCTGCGCAACGGCACCGTCAATGTCGCCAACGACCTCAGCCCCGCCTCCCGTCTCGACCTGTTCACCCTCCCGCCCAGACGGTCCGAGATCGCCTGGAGCGCGAACGACCCGTCCGGCACCGCGCGCCTCGAGGTGGCGTGGCGGTCCGCGTACACCACCTTGTGAACGGAGAGCACTCGTGACGCTGCAACCCCCGATGATGGTGCGCGGGGCCGACCACTCCGCCCGCGCGATGCGCCTGATGATCCGCGACCTGGCCCGAGGCCGGCAGGGTGTCGCGGGTGGTGAGGACCTGAAGGTCCGCCCCCTGGAGACACCGGGCCCCGGCGTCCGCGTCGGCGACGGCTCCGCTCTCATCCACGGTGCCCGGCCGTGGCAAGGGGCCTACACCCAGTCCAACATCGGCGACGCCGTGGTCGACGTGCCGCCGACCGGGCCGGTCGCCCGCACCGACCTGCTCGTGCTGCGCATCGAGGACCCGGAGTTCGAAGGCGACCGCGACCCGCGCCGCCAGGAGATCGGCTACTTCCACCTCATCCAGAACATCGGCAAGCAGGACACCACTGCGCTGCGGGAGATGACGGCGATCCCGCTGGCCCGCCTCACCATCCCCCGGAACACCGCGACGATCACCGCCGAGATGATCAGCGACCTGCGACGGCTGGCCAACCCGCGCACCGAGCGCACGCTGCGCACCGTGCACCCCGAGACCACGGAGAAGGTGCCGGGCAAGCACGGCCATTGGGCGGCATGGCCCAAGGATGCCGCCTGGGATCTCGACGTCCCCGCATGGGCGACGGAGGCCGCCATCGTCGTCACCCTGTCCGGCCTGCGTGCCGAGGCGGGGCCGGTCTACGCCGAGCTGCGCACGCGGCTGGGGGAGCGCGCCGCGAAGCCGACCGTCGTAGACGACGACGGGACAACCACCCGCCGCGCCAGTGTCACCCTGGCCGACACCCTCGCCGTGCCGCCGGCCTATCGGGGCACCCGCCAGCGCCTGGCCGTCGAGATCAACCAGAACGACAAGTACGGGGACGGGGACCTGACCGTCGCCAAGGGCACGACGGCCACCCTCGACGTCGCCTTCACGGAAGGACCCGTGTGAGGATGGCCGACTACCGCTACATCGTCGCGCGGGCCGCGACCGGCGATGTCCTGCACTGGAACCTGCCGCTGAGCGAAGTGGAGTACGGCCCGGAGATCTCCGGGCCCGGCTCGCTGAAAGCCTCCCTGCCGACCTCTTTTCGCCGCTCGCTCAGCGACACGCTCGACGCCGGCGACGCGGTGCTCCTCGTCGAGCGCAACGCCCGCCTGGACTGGGGCGGGCTGCTGTGGCGCGCCGAACCGGAGGGCAACACCCTGCCCATCGAAGCCTCCGGCTTCGGCAGCTACCTCCACCGGCGCTTCGACCTGCACGGCAACCTCGACGGCCGCGGCCCCTACATCGACGCCGACCCGTGCCAGGTCATCCGCGACGTGTGGGCCTACGCCCAGGCCCAGCCGGACGGCGACCTCGGCGTGGTCGTGGACGACACCAAGTCTCAGGCGAAGACCGGCACCGCGAAGGACCCGTACACCACCTCCAAGACCGACCCGCGCAACCTTGGCGACATGGTGGACGAGATGGCCGACATCCATGACGGCCTGGAGTGGTCGGAGACCGTGGCATGGCGCGGGCGGCGCGCCGAGCGGCGCATCATCCTTGGCGCACCCCGTCTCGGACAGCGCCGGGAGGACCTGACGTTCACCACCGGCGCCAACGTCGTCGGCGCGCCGCACGTCATCAAGGACGCCGACTCCTATGCCCAGTGGGTCATCGGGCTCGGCGCGGGTGAGGGCAAGAAGCGCAAGGTCGTCGTGGACGGCGCACGCAACGGACGCCTGCGCCTGGAGCACCGGATGGAGACGAGCGAGAAGGACGAGGCCAAGCTGAAGCGGCGCGCCCGCCGCGAGCGCCTGGCCCGTCAGGTCCTGCCCACGCTGACCGAACTGGAGATCATCGACCACCCGGCCGCCCCGATCGAGGCGCTGAGCATCGGCGACGACGTGCGTATTCGCCTGTTCGAGCCGCACACCGAGTTCGACGGCTGGTGCCGGATCGTCGGCTGGACCGTACGGCCCGGCGAGGGCGAGACCGCCGAGCGCGTGACGCTGAAGCTGGAGCGCACCAACAAGCCCGAGGACGAGACGGGCGAGGGAGAGGAGCAGTAGATGCCGGACACCATCGCCGCCCTCGGCCGCCGACTGGCCCGCCTGGAGAAGCGGGTCACCACCCTGGAACGTGCCAGCCGCGCGCCCTACCCGGAGTGGCACGACCTCCCCCTGACCGGCGACACCACTGTCCCGGACCCGGAGCAGCCGCCGCAGTTCCGCGCCAACCCCTGGGACACCACCGAGTTCTCCGGTCGCATCGGGCTGGCCGGCGGGCGGGCCACCGACGAACAGTTGGTCGCGCTGCTGCCCGAGGGCTACTGGCCGGAGGCACCGCGTACGGTCGACGTCGCCTCCGACGCGGCCCGCCGCAACCTCCAGCTCGACATCGCCCCCAAGGGCTTGGTGCGGCTGCGTGTGCAGGGCGGGGGCAGCGTCCGCGCGACCTGGGTCAGCCTCGACAGCACCTCGTTCCGGACCGACCACGATGAGGCTTGACCAGCGCGCGCCCCGGCCACCGGCCGGGCGCCGCCGGTAGCATGACGCCCGGGTGACCCTCCACCCGCTTCGCAACCCCGAGGGACCGGACCGCCACGGCGGCCACGGCCGACTGCCATCCGGCGCAGGGGAGAAGGACGAAGCGCGTGGCTACACCGCTGGGCGCGGACAGGTTCTTGTCCGTGCTGAAGGGCGCTGGGCTCGGCGTGGTCGAGCACGGCAACTGGCGCACCCACAACCGCAACACCCACGGCAACTGGGGCCCGGTCAACGGGGTCATGATCCACCACACCGGCCCGTACAGCTCCGAGAAGGACATGGTGGAGCTGTGCCGGACCGGCTACCAAGACCTGCCCGGCCCCCTGTGCCAGGGAGTGATCGACCGCTCCGGCACCGTGCATCTGATCGGCTACGGGCGCTGCAATCACGCCGGGATGGGCGACACCGACGTCCTGCTCGCCGTCATCGCGGAGAAGGCCACCCTCCCGCGCGACAACGAGGCCGACACCGACGGCAACCGGCACTTCTACGGCTTCGAGTGCATCAACACCGGCAGCCAGCCGTGGCCGGCCGCCCAGCTGGATGCCATGGCGCGCGCGGCTGCGGCGATCTGCCAAGCGCACGGCTGGAACGAGCACAGCGTCATCGGCCACAAGGAGTGGCAGCCGGGCAAGCCGGACCCGGGCGGCATCGACATGGACGACTTCCGTGCCCGCGTCGCCCGGCACCTCAAAGGCGGTGGCGACAAGCCGAAGCCGCACCCGAAGCCCACGCCACACCCCAAGCCCAAGCCGACGCCGAAGTACGCGGCGTACCCGGGTGCCCAGTTCTTCCGTGAGGGCCGCTCCTCGCCGCTGATCGCGGCGATGGCCAAGCGCCTGATCGCTGAAGGCTGCGACTCCTACGACACGCCACCCGGCCCGGTCTGGAATGAGGGGCACCGCCGCTCGTACGCCGCCTACCAGATCAAGCGCGGCTTCCACGGCGCCGACGCCAACGGCATCCCCGGGCCCGAGACCTGGGCGGACCTGCGCGTCTCGCACCAGGCCGGCACCACCGAACCGACCCCCACCACCCAGCACCAGGAGCACGACCCGATGCCGCAGTCCCTCGCCGACATCGCCGAGCGCACCCTTGCCACCTACCTCCAGGCGCTACTGGGCCTGATGGCCGCCTCCAGCACGACCGACATGGTCTCCCTGTCGGCGTGGCAGGCCGCGGCCGTCGCCTCGATACCCGCCGCGCTCAGCGCAATGAAGTCCACCCTCGGCACCGCCCTGGGCAGGCAGGGCACAGCCTCCTGGCTGCCGGCGAAGCACGACCCGGCCACCCCGAAGTACTGACTGTCTGTGACAAAGGGGAAGGAGGAGGCCGTGCCCGAGGGACAGGTCGCGCTGGCCCTGGCCGAGCTCCGGTCGGCGCTGGAGGTGGGGTTCGCACGCATCGACGGTCAGCTCGCGCTGCTGGTCCAGCGCAGCGACCAGACGGACAAGGCCCTTGAGGAGCTGGAGGAACGGGTGAGTGCCCTGGAGAATACGCGGTGGCCGCTGCCGACCATCGCCGTGCTGGCCAGCGTCACCGCGGTGGTGCTCACCGTCTTCAGCCTGGCTCGCGGTTGAGAGGAACCCCTCTGCCATCAAACGGTGTTGTCCGACAGCGCGCATGGTGATGGCGCACTTGTTCCTGCAGTTGGGGTCATGGATACGACAGGCTTGCTCGTCACCGACTTGGAGGTGGACACCGTGCTGGCGGACCTGACGGTACCGCTGGCCGTCCGCACCGTGTGGCAACTAGAGCTCGCAGAAGGCCTCTTAGGGGGCTGAGGGGTGCTGTTTGATCAGGGCTCGCGACAGGATGCCAGCGACTTCCTCGGCACCCGCGTCCAGCGCGGCCTGGCTGGTGGACTCATCCGGTTCGGTTCGCAGCGTGAACGAGCGCATGTAGGCGCTGAGTTCAGCACGCGTACGTGACTGATGCGGGTTGAACCTGTCGACTTGGGTCAGCTTGGGGTTTGACACACCGATCGCCACGACGATCCGTTCGTGCTGGATCAGATCCAGTGCGCCGTTGAACCTCAGCAGGGAGGTGACTTGTTGGGGCAGCGCCTCGTGATCGAGGATGGAGCCCATGTTGTCTCGGGGGAGTGTGGCCCGCAGGGAGACCTGGCCCGACTTGTGCAAGCGAACTTCCACCAGTTCCCCAGGCCGAGGCGCATCCCACGTACGGGGCCGGCTGACGGGGATGCTGACGATTGCATGCTCGTGGGAACTGGACGACATCAGGGCAACATCGTTCTTGACTGCCCCGGTCCGGCGGATCCGGTCCGCCAGCGAGGTGCCCACCTCCTCCAGTTCCCTTGCCGAGTAGCTGGCGAACCCCACCGGAAAAACATGCAGTTCCAGCAGGGGAAGGCTGACGCCGCCTTCGACACCAGCCTCGTCGAGGCTCCAGCGTAGTGGAACGGGCTGCGCCAGGGGCGCGAAGGAGAGCGGGGACGGGCCTGACTCCAGTTCCTTGACCTTGCGCACCAATTTGGTCATCAGTTCGGCGGTGTCGTGGAACGAGTCACGGAACACCCCTGTGGGGTAGGCCTCCACGGTTCGGGCGAAATCCTGCTGGGTGTCCTCGAATGTGACGCCCAGCTTGCGATACACCCAGCGCGGCTTGCCCGCTGTTTTGGCCGCGATCCACTCATCGTGTGTTGCCGACTGCCCTGTCTCGCGGAATACGTGACCGTAGGACGGCCCGAGCAGGAAGACGCAGACATCCGCAGAGTCGAGAGCTGCCAGACACGCCTGCCGGCTGGGTGTGGTCTGCGCGGAGAAGTCCTCGAACAGGACCGGGGTGTGCCCCAGCGCGTGAATGAGTCCAGGCAGCGCGTCGCGCTCCTCTTCCAGTCCCTTGCGGACGCTGCTGATGAAGATTCTCACGCTACGGTGTCTCCACTGCTGAGGGGTTCGTAGAAGCGAACCGGATGACTGGCGAGTGCCGCGGATGCGGGGGGTTCTTCATGGCTGAGGTCTCGGAAGAGGCGATACGCGCCTACTGGAAGGAGCACCGGGAGCAGCTACGACAGTGTGAGACCCAACGCTCGGCACTGACCAACCTCCTGCTCGTCATCACGGCTGCCTTGAGTGCTCTCATTGTCCAGCAGAAGTTCTCGACGTACGTCATGCCTCTGTGCCTTTTCGTGGCGATGACCGGAGGGTATGGGGCGGTGGCAGTCTCCAAGTACTTCGAACGGGCTTCCTACCACCTCTCTCAGGCGCGGGCATTGACCAAGGACTTGGTGGAGCTGGGTGTGCTGGGCTCCGACGAAGGACTGGTACGTGCGAGAGCCGATCATTACCGTCGTTTTCCTCGGCTGCATCGCATTCGCCTTCATCGCCTGTGGGTGATTCTGCACCTTGCCATCGCCCTGTACGGACTGTGCCTCTTCAGTGTGTGTGTGGCCGTGGCCTGATGTTCGTCTGGAGGGCTGCCAACTGAGCCCGGCCTGCACATGATGCCGCCGACCGCACCGCCGCCAGAGTGCAAAGCCGGGTAGTTTGTCGCCTTCACCAACGTCGCCTGCACGCTCATCTGCCACCCCAGACTCACGAAACGAGTTAATGTCTTAACATCCGGTTTGGCTCAGCGGGCGGACCCGAGGAAGATCCTCGCGATGGAGGTCCGGCTGGGGTGGCCGTCTTCTCGTAGCGGCTGCCGATTACCTGACGAGTCCGAGATCGAGGCGCTACGCTCGGCCTTCGGGCGGTCACTCTCCGCCCGTGTTAACGCGCGACCGTGTGCACGGGGGAACGATGGGCCAGGATCTTGAAGGCGTCGAACTGGCGAAGGCCGTCCAGTCGTTGCGCGACGAACTGCTAGAAGCAGCGGCGCGGGGCGCCGATCAAGCGGTCCGCTTCGCGGTGGACTCCATCGAGTTGGAGTTCACGGTCGAGCTACGCAAGGACGTCAGGGGCAGGGCCGGCGTCAAGGCGTGGGTGGTCACCGCCGGAGCCGATCTGTCGCGCGGCCGGGTCGACACGCACCGGGTGAAGCTCATGCTGAGCCCCAAGGATGCGGCGACGGGACGCGCCCTGGAGATCGGCAACACCGACCGTGGCGGCACGGCCGGCTTCACACGAACCACGCAGCCATCGGGTGACGGGTCGTGAATCCGCACCACTCGCGTGTCGCGGCCGTCTTCGGCGCGCGGCAGGGCAGCGGCTACCTCCTTGGGCCACGGCTGGTACTTACGGCCGCGCACGTCGTGGGGGAGAAGGACACTGCCGAAGCAGTGGTGTTCGGCGGCGTTGGTGAGGCGATCTGCGATGTCGTGTGGAGACGCAAGGACGACGCATGCGACGCGGCACTGCTAGTGGCCCGTGCCCCTGTCGTGCCGGATGACGTGTCGGACAGATTCGCCCCGCTGCGCTGGGGCGAGCTGATTCGCCTCGACACCCAGGAGAACTGTCAGGCTATCGGCTTCCCTCTGGTCCAGCGCGACGAGCGGGGCAACCTCGACAGCGAGCAACTCTCGGGCCGGGTCAAGCCGGGGTCCTCGATCCTGGGCGGGCGGTACGTGCTGGAGAGCAGCGGCACCCCACCAGAGCCGACGCCGCACCGGTCGCCCTGGTCGGGCCTATCGGGGGCCGGTCTGTTCTGCCAGGGTGCCCTGATCGGCGTGGTCATCACAGCACCGACCGGCTGGCATAACGGGCGCGTGGAGGCGATACCGGTGCGGGTGATCGCCGACGATCCGGGATTCCGGGAGGCCCTCGGCAGGCACTGCGGCGCGGACGTCGCTGTGGAGGCCCTAGACGAACTGTCCGACCGGGAGCGCGAGGACCACGAGTTCGAGGTGCGGTACCGGGGTTATGTCGCGCACCGCTACGGTCAGGTCGAGACGATGGGCCACGGCTCAGCACTGGGCAGGATCGTATGGCCCCTCGACACTGCTTTCCTGGCCCTCGAACTTGCCGAGACGGCACTCCGCCGCAACCCCGACCGCTCCGCCGTTGAGGTGGCGACCGGCAAACGCGTGCAGGCCGCGCTGCAAGGACGAAGCCGGATCCTCCTCCAGGGCGCAGCCGGTTCCGGAAAGACCACGCTCATGCACTGGCTCGCGGTGCGGGCTGCCCAGGGGGATTTGCCTTCCGAACTGGGCCAGTTGCAGAACAGGGTGCCGTTCGTGGTCCCGCTGCGCGCCCTCACCGGTTCGCAAGGGCTTCCTCAAGTGGGGCGGTTGCTCGGCGAATTGCAGTATCCAGCGGCGGACAACCAGCCCGCCGGCTGGTTGACGCGGGTGTTGGACCGGGGGCGGGGCCTGCTCCTGGTCGACGGTATCGACGAGGTCCAGCACGACCAGCGCCCACGGGTGCGTTCCTGGCTGGAAGGGCTCCTCTCCCTCTACCCCGACACCGCTGTGGTGGCGACGTCGCGCCCGTCCGCCGTGCCGGGCGACTGGCTCGCCGGGTACGGCTTCACCGCCTTCAGCGTGCTGCCGATGAGCCCGGCGGACGTAGGCACCTTCATCGACCGCTGGTTCGCCGCCTTGCGGGAGAGCGAGGACTGGAGCTGGTTCAGTCACGAAGCGGTGGACTACCGCAGAGCCCTGCGGGCCGCGCTTGACACCAGGGCGTCTCTGATGGAGATGGCAGCGAATCCCCGCCTCTGTACGCTGATCTGCGCGGTGTGGCTGGAAAGGCGGGGGTACCTGCCCGACGACCCCATGTCGCTGCACCGAGCGGCCCTCAACCTCCTGCTCGGCCGACGCGACATACAACGTGCAATCGCCTCCACCGAGGGAATCACCCTGGGCCAGGAACCACAGGAGCATCTCCTCGGGGCCCTCGCGCTGTGGATGACCTTCAACGGGGCGACCGAGATCAGCAGGAGCCGTGCGTCCCGTATCGTCGCAGCGGACCTGGCCCAGCTCGACGTACACCCGGCGAAGGCGGAGTCGGCGCTGCGCCATCTGCTAATCCGCAGCGGAGTCCTGCGCGAGATGGACAGCACCATCACGTTTCAGCACAGCACCTTCCAGGACTTCTTCGCCGCCCACGCGCTTGTGGACAGGGGCCACTTCGGCTTCCTGATCAATCACGCGCACGACCCACAGTACGAAGACGTCGTGCGCATGGCCGTCGGCCACTGCCGCGAGCGCGAAGCCAGTCGGCTGCTGCTGGCGCTCGTCAAACGTGGTGACCGCGAGCCGGAACCCCGCACGCGGATCCACTTGCTGGCGACGGCCTCCCTTGAGTACGCGACGCGGGTCGACCCGGAGGTCCGCAAGGAAGTGCTTCGCCGAGCCGAGGCGCTCGTCCCGCCCCGTGACGACGCGGCGGCCAATGTACTGGCGGATGCAGGGGCGGCGGTACTCGACCTGCTACCTGGTCTGGACGGCCTCACTGTGGAGGAAGCGCGGGCTGTGGTCCTGACGGCCTGCAAGATCGGAGGGCCCGCTGCGGCGGCTGTCCTGGAACTCTTCCAAGGACATGCCGATCCCGCGGTGCGTGAGCGGGTGCGCTGGGGACGCAACCGCATCGGAGGGGCGCCGGGCGGTGCCGCGAACGGCAGGGCCTAGAAGCCCTGTCGTCAAAGGGCTGACCAAGGCGAGGTGGCGACCGCCTTCCGCGAGGTGACCGGCGGGCGCACCATCCACGCCCTGCGGTTCACACGACAGAGGAAGGAGCAGGGCCCGACCCGGCTCAGCTTCACCGCCGACCAGCCCGAGGGCAAGACCGCGTAGAGAGCGCGGCAACGCACAGGGCCCCCGCCAAAGCGGGGGCCGTTTGGCCTCTTGGAGAAAAGACCGTCGCCACCATAGCAGCGACCGTCGCGTACGCCGGCGTGTGCGTACGGCTACGCTGACCTCTGCATTCACGGCAGACACCGGAGGACGGGGATGAGTCGGCGCAAGCCGTATCTGGTCGGGCACCAGGAGTTCGCCGCGCTGTACCGCGTCGATCCAAAGCAGGTCGCGCAGTGGCTGTCGCCGAGCCGCGGCAGCGTGCTGGATCCGGAGACCGCCATCATCGTCAGTGGGGTGCGGTATTGGCCGCTCGGCTTCGCGGCCGGGTGGGGTGCGACCACCGCGCGGTTCCGCCAAATCGACCTGGAAGTGAAGGCGCGGATCATCGCAGAGCAGGGCGAGGGCTGGGAGCCGGACCTGGGGGATGAGCTGCCGCCGATCGTCGGCCAGCAGGAGATCATCGAGTTGTTCCGCCTGCCCGCGCAGGGCAACTTGGCGACGACCATCTCGACAGGGCGGTTCCCGGAGCCCGACTGGCTGCTGTCCGGGTCGATGCTCTGGCTGCTGGACACCGTGCTGGACGCCGCGCCGATGCTGCGCGACAGCGCGCGGAGCTTGCCGTGGGAGGTAGACGAGGCGGTCGTCGCCTCCCTGCGGGACGGCACCTACGACGGCCCTGGAAGTCGTGTCTTCACCCGTGGCCGTCACGCCCGCAAGCCGCTCTGACCTGCGCAGACACTGTACTTAGCTCCCAATTGCGAATAAGATATAAGTAATCCCTTTACGGGGTCCGCAATTCACCGAGGAGCCCAGTAGTGCAGTTCATCACCACATCGGGCGGTGACGAGGTTGCCATCATGGATGCCAGCGAGGCGCTCATTGTCGAAGGTGCCCTCTCGCTCTATGTCATGAAGCATCCCCACTCCAACATTGCCATCGACGCCCTGCGGGACTTCTCGCGGCTGAACGAGGCCCGCGAGGCGCGGATGGACGACGCGGCCGAAAGCGCCTGCTGCTGACCTGAGTCGAGGTGTGAAGTCGCCCTTGCCCTCGGTGGGGTTGATCATCTACACGCCAACCCGCAAGATAGATGACATTCTTGATACAGGTCATCAGGGGGTGGGTATGGCAGCCGTCCAGGACGAGATACCGGGCCTGGTCATCCACACCGTGCGGCAGCCCGAAGGCCAAGCACCGTCGATTCAGGCCCAGTTCGAGACGTTCCACCAGCTCAACCCCTGGGTGCTCCGTGCGCTGGAGGCCCTGACAGCCGACTACCTCAAGCGCGGCGCGAGCCGCATCGGCATCGGGATGCTCTTCGAGGTTCTGCGCTGGCGATACGTCACGGCGACCGAGGGCGACGAGTTCCGCCTCAACAACAACTTCCGCAGCCGGTACGTCCGGCTCCTCATCGAGCGCCACCCCGAGTGGGCGGGCGCCTTCGAGGTCCGCAGCTTGCGGACCGACTGACTTTTTGGAGTGAAGAGTGAGCGACGAACAACCCGCCGAGCCTGCCACCGTGGAGGGTGCGGTGGTCGAAACGGAGACGGCGGCGCATCCCGTCGTGCGGCCGAGCGCCATCGTCCTGCGGGCCGATCAGGAAGAGTTCGACCACAAGCAGCTCTCGACGCTGAACCTGATCAGCCCCGGCCTGGCCAGCGCCCCGCGCGGCCACCTGGCCATGTTCTTCCACTACTGCGTCCGCACCGGCCTCGACCCGTTCGCGCGGCAGATCTACATGATCGGCCGCACCAATTGGAAGGCGGCCGACAACCCGGACGAGCCCGAGAAGACCTGGACCATCCAGACCGGCATCGACGGCTTCCGCACCGTCGCCCACCGGGCGGCGGCGAGGGCCGGGGAGTCCATCTCCTATGAGGACACCGTCTACTACGACTCCGAGGGCAACGCCCACGACGTCTGGCTGTCCAAGGCGTACCCGGCCGCGGTGAAGGTCACCGTCGTGCGCGGCACCGCGCGCTTCCCGTTCATCGCGCGCTGGGACGAGTTCGCCCCGACGTACTACGACCGCAAGCAGGGCGCCTACGTCGTGGCGAAGATGTGGCAGCAGATGCCCGCCCACATGCTGCGCAAGTGCGCAGAGGCCGGGTCGCTGCGCATGGCCGCGCCGCAGGACCTGTCCGGCGTGTATGTGGACGAGGAGATGGAGCGGGCCGATGCCGAAGCCGTCGTGCGTGAGGCGGAGGAGGCCACGCGGCGCCTGCGTGAGGCCGCCGGTCTCGAAGCGGGCGACGGCGACGGCAAGGACGAGTCGGCCGACGGATCGGCGGCCGCGGCACAGGACGCGAGCGCGGCGAAGCCCGCGCCGAAGAAGAGGGCGCGTCCCGCGAAGAAGTCGGCTGCGGCGCCATCGCAGGACGCCGACGTTGATTCCGGCGAGGCCCCGGCACCGGCGAAGCGCGCGCCGCGAAAGCGGGCCGCCGCGAACCGCCGCGCCGCCTCTTGACCCTGCGACACCGAGTGCCGCCGCGGCCAGCGGGCACCCCCATCCTCTTGGAGAAGTTCGTGACCACCCTGTCCATCACGCCCGAGCGGCCCGTCAGCCTGTGGCCAGCCGCCCACGCGGCGGACGCACGCCGTCCCCGCTCCCAGCAAACGAAACTGGGCGCCAGCGACACCGTGTGCGCACGCCGTGCCGGATACCTCCTGCACGGCCGACCCCCGACCGACACCGGCGAGAAGCGCAAGGCCATCCTCGGCACCTGGCTGCACGCCGGGATACTCGAAGCGGCCCGCGAGGAGTACGGCTGGCTCGTCGAGCGCCAGGTCGAGGACCACACCGTCCGCGGCCACATCGATGCCGTCCAGCTCGACAGCACGACCGCGGCCCGGCTGCCGAAGCGGCTGCGTCCCGCCCTCCCGGCCGAGGAGACGACGGTCGAAGACGTGAAGACCAAGAGCACCTACCAGTGGGACAACGTCCTGCGGTACGGCGCGAGCGAAGCCGAGCTGCGGCAGGTCTACCTGTACGCGGATCTGCTGCGCACCGAAGGATTCGCCGGCGTCCGGGGTCAGCGGCAGCTCGCCCGCCTCGGACCTGTACTGGTCACCCGCATCCGCTTCAGGTTCATCAACCGCGACAACGGCGACGACCACGTGCAGGAGATCGCCTACGACGCCGAGCGTGCCCGCCGGGCCCGCTGGTGGGTCCAACAGGTTCGGGCCGCCGCCTCCCCGGAGGAACTGCCGCGCACCTTCCAGGGGCCGGGCATCTCCGCGATCTGCGACCACTGCCCGTTCCGCACGGCGTGCTGGGGCCCGTTGGTCGCCGGCCGCTCCCCGCAGAGCCAGCTCATCCACGATGACGAGGAACGCGCCAAGGTGCTGGCCGAGTACGCCGAGGTCTCCGGGCAGATCAAGCCGCTTAGGGAGAAGCTGAAGTTCCTGCGGGCCAAGCTCGACGGCTCCGAGCCGGGCGTCTACGGCGACAACGTCCTGAAGTGGAGTGGCGGCAACCCGACGAAGGTCGATGACGTCGAGGCGATGGTCGCGCTGTATCGCCGCGCTGGTCTGCAGGTGCCGATGGTGCCGGACGCGGCGGCGATGAAGGCGACGCTCAAGGAGGTAGGCATCCCCGTGCCCACGCGCCTCGACCACGACCGGCGCACCGCGGTGAGCATCAACGTCACAGCGCGCAAGCAGCCCTGATCGCGCCACTTGGCGGGGGGCGGGGCCGACGTGCGCCCCGCCCGCGCTCCAGCGCGGCGGGACACAGACGGAACACGGAGAGGTGCCGGTGAGCATCCAGCTGATGGTGGTGGCCGCCTACCTGCCGAAGGAGGTGATCAACACGACACAGAAGTTGGTCCTCATGAAGATCGCGGACTCGGCCGACGACCAGACCAGACTGGCCCGGCCGGGCCTGGAGCGGATGATGGCCTGGGCCGGCGTTGGAGAGAAGCAAGTCATCACGGTCGTCACGCAGCTCGTCGGCCTCGGCCTGGTCGAGCGGGTCTCGGTCGGGCGTGTCGGCCGCCGAGCCGAGTACCGGGTGTTCCCGTACGGGGTGCCGCCCATCCCGTCCACCGAGGAGCTGATCGAGCGGCGCCGTGCAGCGCAGAGCGCGCCGAAGAACCCTCGGCTGGCCCGGAAAGCGTCACGCCGTAAACCGTCCTCGACGGCCCGCACGCAGCAGGACGTCGTCGCTCGTGAGGAGGCGCGAGCGAGGGAGGGCGCCGAGACGGGACCAGGGTTTCCCCAGGGGAACCCTCATGAGTCCGAGGACAGGGTTGCCCCAGGGGAACCCAGTGGGTTGCCGCAGGGAAACCGAGCGGGTTGCCCGGGGGAAACCCCTTCTCTTCCCCCTTCTTCCTCTTATCTTCCTCACCCCCCTACCCCCACGGCTGACGCCGCAGGGGAGCCGGGCGCACCGCAAGGGGAGCAGCAGCGGGCGCGCTGTCCCAAGCACGCCGAGCCGGTGAGTAACTGCCGGGGGTGCGGTACGAATCCGCGTGCCGGGCGGGAGGAGGCGCGCCGCGAGGCGGCCGACCGCGAGCACCGCGAGCAGCAGGAATGGCTGCGGGAGTTCTTCGCCGAACAGGAGCGCCGTGTGGCCCAGACGGACCCACAGGCGCTGGAGATGGCCCGCCAGCGGACACGGGAACTGGCTCGCATGGGACGGGAGAAGACGGCCAACTCCCGTCACAGACAAGGGGCTTCACAAGAACAGCAACATTGACGCCCCGGTGACTGCTATTAAGATATAAGTATAAGTTCGGAACTCGCCGGACTCTTCGACCTCTTGGAGACCATTAGTGACCGACACGCTCACCCCGGCCCCCGACGCCTACGTCGTGGTCGCCGAAGTCATCCACGGCGCCCGCGTCGCTCCCCGGCTCGGCAGCGGCCTGTACTGCTCGGCCGAGTGTGCCGAACACGGCGTCCGCGAACTCGTCGGCGACCTGAGCAAGGAGGAGGGTGGCAGTGGCTTCGTCCTGCCCTACCGGGGCCGCGCGATCGGATGCGTCGTCACGCGCGGTGGCCGGATGTGGGTAGTGCAGATCCTCGCCAGCAGTGAACTGCCCGCCGTCTGAAATGCACTTCACCTGAGATAGGTGACATTTCTCAATGACGGGTTGGCTGCCTGCTTGCCCGTCGTGCACACACTCTTGGAGGCCAGACCATGACCACCACCATCGCGGCCCTGCCCGACCACAACCTCCTCAGCGACCCGCTGTGGCAGCGGCTGTTCCACGCCTACCGGCACGTCATCACCCCTCTGCGGTACGCGGGCTGGGTCACCGACCTGGAGACTTGCGGCGGTCAGTACCACGTCCGCGCCGACCTCGGCGACGGCACTGAGCTGATCATCGCCTCCACCGACGGCCTCCCCGCCGACCCCGCCGAAGTGAACGGCTGGCACGCCCTGCGGCAGCACACGCAGAACCCCGACCGCCACACCGTCCTGTACGACTCCACGCCTAACGGGCCGCAGCGCCACCACGGCAACGCCTTCATCCCGCTGTTCGCCCGCATCGACGGCATCGACGCTCCCCGCCGCGCACCCCAGCTGATCGTCTCGGCCACGCACACCTCGCCGTACGGCGCGAACCACAACCAGACCGCCGGAATCGAGGGCCCGGCCACCGCCATCGCCCGCTTCTCGGAGTGGTCGAAGCGGCTCACCGACCACGAGGGCTACCGCCGCGTCTGGCAGCGGTCCGAACACGACGGCTACCCGCTGGCTCTGTTCGAGAGCGCCGGACACATCACAACCGTTCGCGTCACCGCCAGCGATGGCTGACCGGCCGTGCCGCGCACCGCGCCCCACCGGGGGCGCGGACCGGTGATCTGGCTGCTGATCGTGTGCGCCCTCGTCCTGCTGGGGTTCACCGCCCTCGGCATCGAGGACAGCCGCCACCACCGCGCATTACGCGCCCGAGACCAGTCCTGACCGAAAGGCCGCCCGGCCCAGCCGGGCCGGGCGGCCCCGCCTCTTGGAGACCCACCCCGTGCCCCGATCCATCCACCTGCTCTGCGGAGCGGGCGGAGACGCAACCGGCCTGCTCGAAGCCGGATTCGAACCCATCCTGGGCATCAACCACTGGCAGACCGCCGTCGACACCTTCGAGCTCAACCACCCCACCGCAGCCGCGCGCTGCGCCGACATCCAGAACTACCCCATGCGCTGGCTCCCCAAGGCCCTCGTGCTGTGGGCCAGCGTCATCTGCACCGAGATCAGCCCCGCCGGCGGCAAGAAGCGCCCCGATCCCGTGCAGGACGCCCTCTTCGAAGAAGAGGAGCAGTGGCGCCAACTTCCACCGGAAGCCTTCGAGATGACTCGGGTGACCGCCTGGTGTGTGCTGCGCGCCGCCGAGGCCAAGCAGTTCCCCTGCGTCGTCGTGGAGAACGTGGTCGAGTTCGTCACGGACTGGATCCTGTTCCCCGAGTGGATCCGCGCCATGAAGAAGCTCGGCTACCGGGTCCAGATCGTCTCCGCGTCCTCCGCGCACATCGGCTCGGAGACCAATCCGTACGCCCCGCAGTGGCGCGACCGCGTGTACCTGGTCTTCACCCTCACGGGCGTGCGCCGCCCCGACCTCGCGCCGCGACCGCTGGCGTACTGCGTCGAGTGCGGGCGGGACGTCAAGGCGCGCCAGAGCTGGCGGGACCCGCGGGTGAAGGTCGGCAAGTACGGCGTCCAGTACGACTACCGCTGCCCGAACACCCGTTGCGGCCACGCGCTCGTGGAGCCGTACGTCCGGCCCGCCTCCGACGTGATCACGTGGGACGACATCGGCCAGCGGATCGGGGATCGCGCCAAGCCGCTGGTGCCCAACACCATGCGGCGGATCGAGGCCGGGCTGGCGAAGTTCCCCTACGACCCGTCTGTCGTCACCCTCACCCACGGCAAGGACGGCACCGACCGGGCCTTCGCCCCGCACACCCGGCCGCTGCCCACCCGCACGGCCAAGCTCGGCGAAGCCCTCCTGGTACCGGTTGGCGGCTCGTGGAACGACACCGCCTCCTCGGCCGCGGAGCCGATGCGTACTCGCACCACCCGCGAGAGCGAAGCCCAGGTCACGGTGGACCCGTTCATCGTGGAGTCCGCAACAACTGCGACGCTGCGTCGATCGACGCTCCATTCAGCACCATCGCCACGGCCCGCCATCACGGCCTGGTCGTGCCCGACGGTGACATCCGCTCGCGGGCGCGCAACACGCTGGTCATCCCATACCGGAAGGCCGCGCCGAAGACGGCGGCCGAGCCGCTGCACACCCTGTCCACCCGCGACTCGGCGGCCGTCCTACGCAGCGCGCCCGCCATCGAGGACTGCTACTTCCGGATGCTCCAGCCACGCGAGCAGCTGTCGGCCCAGCGGTTCCCCGGGACCTACGAAGTCGTCGGCTCCAAGGCCGCCCAGACCCAGCAGGCCGGCAACGCCGTGTCGGTGAACGTCGCCCGCTGGATCGGCGAGCGCCTCAAGCCCGTCCTGACCTGACCCACCAAGAAGAAGGAATACACCGTCATGACCCCTGTCACCTCCGATCAGATAGCCGTCTTCGCGCAACAGCGCGCGGAGCTGGACGCCGAGCGACGCCGCATCCAGAAGGCGTACTGCCTGACCGTCCTCGACCACGTAGCGGCCAAGGTCCGCCAGGCGTGCCCCGAGTCCGCTTACATCGGCGTCGCCTACGACGGCAAGACGCGGGAGCTGGACCTGCTGGGCGTGCTCGGCGAGCGGACCAGTCCGCTCGGCGGCCTGCCCTGGCTCTGGGAGGCCAGCCATGAAGAGCACCCCCTCGCGGAGCTCGCCGAAGAGATCGAATCCGACGTCGAGACCGCCCTGGAGCCCTACGACTCCCCGGCCTGGGCCACCGTGCGGCGCAACAGCGCCAGCGACGGAAACGTCTGGCTGAACGAGCTCCCCCCGCTCGACCGGGCCGCGCGCATCGCTCAGCTGGTACGCGAGCACCACCCCGAGGCCACCGCCGCCGCCATCGACGGCCGCAGGGGAGGCCGGATCATCGAGGTCTTCGAAGGCGTCGTCGACGACGGCACGCCGGGCCGTGCGCCGCGCCCGAAGTGGTCGGCCGCCTGCGACACCGCCCTGACCCGGCTCCTCGGACAGGTGCTCGCCCTCCCGGCTCTGGCCGACCGGCACCTGATGCCCCTGCCCGGCGACTACGCCCACCCGCACGGCGTTGGCACCAGCGATCAGGTGCGCCTGATGCCGCTGCCGCCGACCGCCTAGCGCACGGGAGGAGGAGCAGATGAGCGGCAACGGGTGGGTCGTTGAGGCCCCCTGCGCCGGGGACTCCCGCTTCACGTCTGAGGAGACGGCGGCCGGAGCCCCGACACAGCCGCTGGTCCTCCAGCTCCTCTCGGTCTGCCAGGTCTGCCCGTTCCGATCGCAGTGCATCGACTTGGTTCTGCCCAGCCAGAGCCTCTTCGACGGCGTGTGCGGCGGGCGGCTCTGGCGTAACGGACAGGTTCTCGCCGCCTGCGAGGGCGCACGGCCCGGAGAGTTGCGGGAACGTGGGCGCCGCCCGATCACCCACGGCACCGAAGCCGGAGCCCGTGCCCACAACAGACGCGGAGAGCCCGCCTGCTCCCTGTGCCGGGAAGCCGGACGGCTCGCCCAGCAAACGCGCCGCGCCCGCAAGCGTGCCAACCCCACGGACAAGAAATAGATGACATCTGTGAAAAGCGAAGAAGCCTCCCCAGTCAAGGCGTGTGAGGGCGAGGAGGAATGTGGCTTCGCGCTGAGGCCCCTGCCTGCCGCCTGGCGCGCCCGCACTCAACTCCTGCGGCGCAGCCCGCGAATCGAAAGGAAGACGCAGTGAACAAGGCCCAGCTCATCAAGGTCGTGGCCGAGGTGCTCGGGAGCCGCGCCCAGGCGACGCTGGCCGTGGAGACCACCTTCGACACCATGGTCCGCGCCGTCGCCGCCGGTGAAGCCGTCTCCATCACCGGCTTCGGCAGCCTCACCCCCGCGGTGCGCGTGGCCCGCACCGGCCGCAACCCGCAGACCGGCCAGCCGGTGCACATCGCCGCCCGCCGCGTGGTGAAGTTCCGCCCCGGCGTCCGCTTCCAGGACCTCGTCGCAGGCCGCCGTGCCATGCCCGCCTCGGGCAACTGCATCCAGAAGGACCCCAAGGCCGCCCGCCCGTAACCGCCGCACACCACGGGCCGTCGTCGTGTGCCGGGCGGCCCACCGAAGGAGATCGACAGATGAACGACCGTTCTGTGGGGGTCGAGATCGACGCCACCGTGAGGTGGCTGGAGGAGCGCGGCGTAGCCGGCGCTGCCGCCCTGCTGCGGCGCGTTGCCCGCCAGAGGGACGATGCGGTGCGGCAGCTCGGCCTTCGCCCCACCTCGCCCGCGTACACGCGGGGCGGTGCTGAACGCACCCGGGACCTGGACGCCGCGGCCGAAGCGGCGATGCTGCGCACGGAGCTGGCCCGCTTCCAGTCCCTGGCCGAGCGGGCCGGCTGGGTGAGCGACGCGTCCGCCAAGCGCCTGTGGCGCTGGCGCGACGGCTGGTGGGAGCTGAGCTACCGCCGCCGGAACCCGAAGGACGGCTACCACGACACCGGCTGGTACCTGTGGGGACCGCTCGGCAGCTACGACGGCGAGTGGGCCCACCGCAACAAGCGCCCGGCCATGACCGAGGCCGACCGGCTGATCACCAAGCACCGCGCGGCGACCGGCGGGGGCGGCCGGTGATGATGATCGAGGTCATCCGGCCGGCGGGAGGTGCCGCGTGACCGCCGAGCTGCAGAGCGCCCCCGTGACCCTGCCCAGCATCCAGGACTCGGGGGAGTGGCAACCGCGCGTCATCGGCCTCGACCTGTCGCTGACCTCGACCGGCATCGCGGGAACCGACTGGGCGCGCGCCTACCGGCCCGGACGCCGCCGCAGCCACGAGCGCCTGGACTGGCTCCTGACGGCCGTCGCGCTGAGCGTGCGGGACGGCGCGGACCTGGTGGTGGTCGAGGGCGCCGCGTACGCCCAGGGCGGTCAGGCCGGCCACCACGAGCTGGCCGGACTGTGGTGGCTGATCACCCAGCACCTGTGGCGCAACCGCATCCCGTACGCCGTCGTCACGCCGCACGGGCGCACGATCTACGCGACCGGTCGGGCGAACCCGGCCCAGGACTACCCGCGCTAGGACCGGGCGCGGATCGCAAAGGGCATGGTGCGGGCGGTGGCGGTCGAGCGGTACGGCGTGGAGTGCGAAGGGCCGGGCCGCTACGACCAGGTGGACGCCACGATCCTTGCCGCGATGGGACTGGACTGGCTCGGCTATCCCACCGTTCCGGTGCCGGACAGCCACCGGCGGGCCCTGGAAGCGGTGCGCTGGCCAGATCTCATTCCCGTGGCCGCAAATTAGGGAATTGAATTGCGGAAACTAAGTGCACATTCGTTTGCGTGTACCTTGCTTTTGGGGTATTTGCCATTAAGATATAAGTAACGAATTCGGGAAATGCCCGAAGAGGAAGGGGAATTGGAATGGAAACCCAGAACCACGGATGCGGCTGTGAGTGCAACAGCGGCGGCTTCTGCGGCGGCTGCGGCCACGCCGGATGCGGCGGACGCCGCTAACCATCCCCGAACCCCACCAACATCCCGCGCCCCCGGCCAACGCCGGGGGCGCACCCATACGCGCAAGCGCCTCTTGGAGAACCCGATGACCGACTACTCACCCGGAGTACGCCAACTGGCCCACGAAATAGGACTCGGCCCCGAACACGTCGCACACGCCGTCCGCGTCGCCTCACGCACCTTCGCCCGCGTGCAGGTGACCACCGGCATGAGCCTCGAACAGTTCCGCCGCCTGTTCACCCAGGACCGGCACTCCCTCGCGATCGTCGCGAACATCGCCATGCGTCACGCCGGCCGCCGCGACGACGCCCAACTCCTCATGGACGTCTACAAGGCCGCCGCCGGACGCCTCCCCTACGAGCAGCCCCCGCACACCGGCGTCGGCACCCTGCCCGAGTACCACGGCCACCCGCAGGTCCAGGAGGCCGTGCGCATCCTGACCGCCGCTGGAATGCCGCCTATCCACACCGACGGCGTCCACGAACTGCGCCCCGGCTTCCAGGTCATGCCGGACGACACCGGCCACTTCCCCGGCTGGGTGTTCATCAAGCCCGATCCAGGCGCCAAGGCGCGCACCGGCTTCGCGGGCGGTGACCTCGGCTACCTCGCCGTCATGCGCTGGGCCGGATGGGGCGTCATCCCCGAACGCCTCCCCGGCGACCTGTACGCCGCCTGCCACCCCGACCAGCGCGGCAACCCCTTCCCCGCCACCCCGGCCTCCTGACCCCGTCCGTGCCCGGCCGCACCTGCAGCCGGGCACACCCCCTCTTGAAAGGCACAACTCGTGATACTCCCCGTCGACGAAGCCACCCTCGCCTCCTGGTCCGCTCTCCTCGGCCTCACCGAGGAACAGGCCGCCGCGACCCTCGCCGACATCGAGCAGACCCTCCGCGTCGGCTACGACAACCGGCCCGAGGAACTCCGTGACGTGAGCTTCGAACAGCTCACCGGCGACATGGACGCCGACGAGGCGGCCCTGATGTTCCTCATCAGCGGCCTGCGCCAGGCCGGACACCCCGAAGCCGCCTACGCGGTCGAAGTCCGCGGCATCTTCGCCACGCTCCGCTCCCTCCAGCAGACCAGCTGAACCAACCCCTCCACCCGCCCACGCCGCCCCGGCTGCGCACCGCGCACCGGGGCGGCCCCATGCGCGCCCGCAGAAAGGATTCCGCCCCGCATGTCCGACGACTTCTTGCCCCGCGCGGCAGCTCCGGCCACCGCCGCGCGGCCCGCGCCCTCGTGGGTGAAGAAGCCCCCGCCCAAGTCGAAGGCGCGCCCCACCGGAAAGATCACCGCCCGCCGCTACGCTGCCCCGCGCGACCCGCACGAGCACGCCCGCAAGATCGCGGAGAACGTCCTCGACGCCTGGTACCAGTCCTTCGGCGGCAGCAGCATCGACGTACCCCTCGGCACGGTCGCCGGGCTCTGCCTGCTGCGCAACGTCCCCGGCCTGGCGGACTGGCTGCTCAACCTTCAGCCCGAACAACTCCCGCAGCTGCTCAAGGAGATCTACCTCGGCCACTGGATCAAGCGCCCCGACCTGATCAACCGCGCGACGCGCCTCCACGACTGGGCCTGGAACCCCGCCCCCGACCGCCAGCAGCTCCGCGCCGTCCACGCCGTCACCCACGCCGCCATCAACACCGGCCTACTCGACCTCACCGGCCACGACGACCCCGGACAACGCGCCGAGGCCGACGTCCTCAGCCCCCTGCTCACCGGCCTGCGGCACAAGAGCGACAAGAAGTGGCGCGGCGAGTACCACACGCCGGCGTGCCTCACCGACCTGATGGCCAACATGACGCTGGCCAAGGAATTCGCCCAGCCCGGCATGTCCTTCCGGGAACCCGCCATCGGATCGGGCGGCATGTTCCGCTCCGTCGCCCAGCGCCTGCGCGACCTCGGCCTCAACCCCCACGACTTCCACTGGTACGGCAACGACGTCGACTCCCTGTCCGCCGGGTGCGCCGCCGTCAACGCGATCATCTGGGACCTCGGCCCCGGCTGCCTCATCGGCTGCGCCGACTCCCTCGCACCGGAAGACGACTACGCCAAGGCCCGCGCCGAAGCCGCCGAAGCCTTCGAGCAGCGCGACCGGTACATGGAAACCGCCACCACGATCGTCGCCCACCGCCGCGCCCTCGCTCTCCTCGACCAGCTCATGCCCAGCAAAGAGACAGCCGCGTGACCGAACCCGACGACTTCGCCCGACCCAGCACGACACCGGCACCACGCCGTCGGCGCCCGTCCTTCGCCGCGCCCACCGACGAGATCGACGCGCCACCCCTCGACCAGATCACCCCCGCCCTCGAACCCCCCTGGCACAAGGAGGACACCCACACACCCGACCGCACCGCCAGCTACCACCACCCCGACGGCCACCGCCTCGGCCTCCGCATCCAGCCCCGCGGCCTCGCCATCCAGACCTGGATCACCGCAGGCCCCGACCTGCCGCCGATCCCCGACGGCACCGACATCGAGCAGGCCAAAGCCCAAGCCGCGAACGACGCCCGGCTCCAGCCCGGCCGCACCTGGCACGCCGTCCTCGCCACACGCCGCAGCAAGGACCTGGCCGCCGACCTCGCCGCGCTCGTCCGCGACCACCTGCTTCCAGCACTCACCCGCAAGCCCAAGCACGTCAGCACAACCACCGACGAGCAGAAGGCTGACACCGCAACCGAAGGACCCACGACATGACCGAGCCGCTGCGCATCGCCAGCCCCAGCGACTTCCTCGAACTGATGCCGTTCCTCCTCGGCTACACCCCGGAGAACGCCCTCGTGGCGCACGGCATCACCAACGTCGGCCTCGCCGGACCCGTCATGGCGCTGCCGCTCCCCGAAGACCCCACACAATGGCGCCTCATCGCAGAAGCCGTCGCCCCCGAATTCATCCACTCCACCCGAGACCGCGGAATCGACATCCTTGACGTCGTCGTCTGCCTCTACCGCACGCCCCAGCCCGGACAGAGCCCGGAAGCGACCGCACACCTCCTCGGCCACATGGCCGACTGGATGATCGACGCCTTCGTCGACCTCGGCCACGCACCGGTCAAGCTCGTCCTCGGCATCGTCGGCAACCAGTGGTGGGACTACACCTGCCACTGGCCCGGCTGCTGTGAAGGTGACCCCCTGCCCGCCGGCGACCACCCCGAGAGCGTCACCGCCCAACTCCGCGCCCACGGCCGCATACCCGGCCGCCCCAGCAGCGAGATCGCCAGCGAGTACCGGCCCACCCACACCAACGCGGCCCGCTACCGGCGAGCCCTCGATGAGGCCAGCACCGACTTCCTCACCAACAGCCGCACTCCCCGTGGCCGACTCATCGCCCGGCAAGGCACTCTCAACATCATCGACGGGGCCTTGAAGGACCTGCGCAACGGCACTCCCATCACCGACGAGCCCGCCGCCCGCATCATCCTCGGCCTCCAGGACCGGCGCGCCCGCGACCGCGCCCTCTCCTGGGGACCGGAAGAGGACTTGCCGTACGAGCGGCAGCTCTGGGCAGACCTCGCACGCCGCTGCGTGCCGCCCTACACCAAACTCGCCCCCGCCCTCCTCACCCTCCTCGCCTGGGTCGCCTGGCGACAGGACGACACCCCGACCGCACGCCTTGCCCTCCGCGAGGCCATGACCATCGACAGCAACTACCTGCTGGCCCAGCACCTCCACCAAGGACTCAACCAGGACGTGCCGGTAGACCGCTTCCTCGAGGTCTTCCGCACCACGGCCGTCCAGGACCAAGCCGAAGACGAAGCCGCGCTACGCACCCTCTGACCGCCACCGTGGCCCGGCCCGTACGCCGGAGCCGCCCCGACCCGAAACGAACCGTGATCCACACGAACGAACCGCGCGGCGCTATCGCCCGACAGACCATCTACCCGAGGACGGAGTCTCGAAGAGTAATCAGCCAGACGCTGCCCGCGGCAGACGAGAGCGAGGAAATGTGAGCGACCCCAAGGCCGTCACATGGCTCCGCCCTGAGTACAAGGGCCGCGAGGACGAGCTGATCAACCTCGCTGCAGGAGCAGCCCTCGTCGGCGTCAGTCGCTCGGCTGTCAGCAACTGGGCCAAGCGCCACTCGAATTTCCCCAAGATCGCCCTTCTCACGGGCATCGGTGATCGGCGCGTGAAGTACGTCCCGCGCGCCGAGTTCCTCGACTTCGCCCGAGCCCAGTTGAGCAAGAAGCCTGGCCCGAACAGACCTGCTGCACCGCGCCGCGCAGCGGCAACGCTTCGAGCCGAGGAGATCGCGTACTCCGAACGGCAGATTGCTCGCCTCGAGGAACTGGAAGCGCGGCAGGTCAAGGCTCTTGCCAACACTCGCCGTGCCCTGAAGAAGCACAGAGCACGGCTCCGGCGCGCTCAGCAGCGCCTGGCCGAAGAAGTGGCCGCCGCTGCACGACATGGGAGGAGGTAGGAACACGAACGGAACAACAACGAGTAGCGTGTAACACGCCGCTGACCTGCGAGAATCCGCAGGGCTCCACTCTCGGATGAGAGGGTGGAGCCCTGCCCGTCGCTTTGAGGTAAAGACAACGCTCGCGTTACCGCGCCTTTCCCGTCAGACGGAGTTCCACAGGGATGTGTGCGTTTCTGGTCCGTACGGACTCCACCCCTTGAGGTAGGGCTTGAGGTCTTCAGGCTCGAACGCAAGCCCGGACGGCATGGTCGGCAGTTGCGTCAGCGGGTCGAGAGCCTCCGCATAGTCGCGTGCCCACCGCAACCAGGAACGCGCCAACTCGACGTCTGGATCTCCTTCCGCCGCTGAATCCAGCCGGCGCTCCAGAGCGTCGCAATACCGGCGGAGCGCCTGCGCTTCCTGCCAGTGCTTTGCTTGCTCACGGAGAATCGTCCCGAAACGAGCCTGAGCAGCCTTGTCTTTGGCGGCAGCCATGGCCGCTTCCCATCGGACGCGGCGCTCTTCCTTCGCTCGCTTCTCATCCAACTCCCTCTGCCGCTCCTCGACCGCGCGGCTCTCCAGTTCCCGAAGCACGATCCCCAGGACGTCTTCGAGTTTCGACCGCTTGCGGTCGCCCCAGTGGTGCTGCCTATGGGATCGGCTGTAACCGATGTCCAGGGCAAGCTGCTGAGAGCGATCTGGGTCAGCAGACTGGGGAAATTCCTGCTTGATCGTGACGCTGCAGGTGAAGCCATCGATGACGATGTCCAGCACTCCTTCTCGGCAGCTCGCCGGGAAGTACCGGCCGTTGTAGTAGTGCGCTGAACGATTGTCACGCTCTGGGGCGGGATGCTCCTGGACCTTGTACCCCCGGCGCTCAGCCTCTGCGGCCAGTCCCTGGAGCAGTAGCAGAGCTCGGCGTCGCAGGGCGGGTGGCATGAGAAGCCGGCGCTCACTATCTCGCAACCCCGCCACGACCCGGTGCGGTGAGCGCAGCTGCGCAGGTACTGGAACTCGCGGGTTGTCCACTGAGGACCTGCGGCCCGAGTTGGCGTGCGGGCCATCCACCAGGGATATTTGCAGGTCCCGACCCGCATTCCACAGTCGCTGCTTCTCGATGCGCTTGCCCGGCGGAGCAAGTCCATGCCGCTTGGCAAAGTCGACGACACGCCGCCACTCGGTGATCTCTGCTTCGTCCGGCTCCGAGATGACAATATGGCGCTCTGCGATCAATCGCTCGACGAGCTTGGTTGCCTGCGCCCGGCGCGCTGCAGGGATGGGCCTCTCGCTGTAGGGCGTCGGCGGCTTCTTCTGCGCGGTCGTGCCCCTGCGCCGGCGCGGTGTAGTTGTCGTCTTGGAATCACGGCCTGTGCCCGTAGCCACGGTCACCGACGTCTTTGACGCTTCACCCGGATCGCCGCCGAGTGTCGGATGCTCGGGATGATGACCGCGCTTCAAGTAGAACTGACCGGCCTCGGTGACTTGCGTCTGCCAACCGCCACCCTGACGGCTGACCGTCACCAGACCTCGATCGCGCAGCGCATAGGTTGACCGCCGCATGCCCGGGTCCTGGGCGCTGGGATCCTTTCCATCGGCGATGTCTCTGAGGAGTGTGAGCTGTCGGTCGTTCAACGCTGTCCAGCGGTGCATGCCACAAGTTCACCGGCAAATGAGGTGGCTCACAATAGCGGCCGTCGCGGTGCTCTCGACAAGAGTTGCCCGGGCGCCACCAGGCGGCAGGCTGGATGGCGTCCCGCCGAGTCGTGTAGCCGGTCGAGCGTCGCGAATGCGCGGGTGTCTGCCCGAGGCGTGCACCCGCTGTCCTTGAGTGCTCCCTGAACGTGGGGAGGTCACCCGCACGACGGGCCGACGTTGTCCAGGTCTTCCCCAACCCCGCCGCTCTCGACCGGCTCGCCGCCGCGGTCCTGGCAGAACTCCTCAACCCCAAACCGAGCGAGGACGACCGCCGGCTTCCTCCACAGTCAGAACCGAATCAGCTCGGCCAGTGACTTCACAACCCGATGTGACACGATCCTGAAATCACGCCCTGGGAACAGTTGAGACCCCACGAAGTGCCCCTGATTATCAGGCAGACTCGGGGTAAAAATATTGACGTCGCGGTGCCGCCCACCAACCCCAATCGTGGTAAGACTCAAGCATTCGAAGTCCTTTCTCAACTTCAGACCGCACTTTGGGATGTTCCGGACTGCACATGAGAAGGATTCTGACAGCACCGTTCAACTGGAGATCGTGAAAGTGGGGAGAATCAGAAATCCCCATGCATAGCGCCGTAATCGCGTCGTCGGAGAATTGCGGCCCAAGACAGGCGAGCTCTATTGCAGCCTTGTACCGATCAAACGGTGTGACTCGCGGTGACAGACTGGCCTGGCGCAACGCTGCGGCAGCCTCATCGACGTATTGGGGGCCGATCTGCGCCAGCACCTGAGCGGCCTCTATCCGAACGTAAGGGTCGTCCACTTGGCGTCCAATGATTCGCCTGACCACGCTGACGATCTCTAGATAATATTCTGCCCCCAGATCCGCCCACATCTTGGCCATTTCGAGAAGTATCTCCGAACTTACGCCATGCAGTCTGGTTATGTGCCGAAATGCTTTGACGATAATGCCGTCCGGTGCATGCCGATCCAATGCCTGATGGGCGAGTTCGAGGAGAGGGGCCTGC
Source organism: Streptomyces sp. NPDC002076 (assembly GCF_053593835.1). Taxonomy (NCBI): domain Bacteria; kingdom Bacillati; phylum Actinomycetota; class Actinomycetes; order Kitasatosporales; family Streptomycetaceae; genus Streptomyces; species Streptomyces sp. NPDC002076. The sequence continues at coordinate 240,642 of NZ_JBSFDI010000013.1, read as the reverse complement.
CAGGCGACAAAATCGTCAGCGGCGATCTCCTCATCGATCTCGCGTGTAATCTCATTTATTACCTCTTGACGACGCTGGTGATGCTCTTCCGGTGGCTGCTGAACGAAGGTGGGCTGAGGGTGAGCAGTGTATAGCTCCTTGAAGGAGGGGCGAATCTCCTGCAGTTTGTCCAGGAGTACGGCTACTCGGAGGAGGTGAGTTGCATCTGTCTCGTGGTGCTCGACCACCTCTCGAAGGGCCCGAGCCACCCTGCGCTCGGAAATGGATGAATCAGGTGCGAGTTCCTCCTCTGCTTCATTTAGTAGATCTGAGACAGCGGCGAGTGGTTCGTCTCCCGGCTCCTCGACCTCACCGGTCCGCTTTACAGGACGCCCCTCCCTCAAGGAAGGCGTGGCACTCTCAGCTAGCCTCCTCAGCAGGTTGCTTGCACTCTCCCAGTAGCCGATCTCGATCAGGGCCGCAGCCAATCGTCTTTGATCCAAATGTACTTCATCAATGACGGGGAGAAGCGCATTCACAGCACCTTCGCGAACGCCACCAAAGTCGAGGTAGTCTTCACGATTGCAGGCAAACTCTAGTAGAACCTCGGCAGCTTCCTGATGCCGCTGAGCGACAAGGGGGCGCAGTGCTTTTAGACCTAGTTTTTTTGCCTCCCAGTTGATTCCCTCTGCAACTGAGGTCCGAAACGCCTCGACCACTTTTCCCTCGTACTGCGGACCGAGCTGCGCTAGGAGGTGAGCCGCCGTTGCCTGAGCGCCAGAGCTGGCGATTGGCTCGTCGATGAGCTGCTGCAAGGCGTTGGCAATTTCAGGGCTCAGGTCCGGGCGAGCATGTACGAGAGTGTCTGCAGCCTCGATCCTGAAGGCAGCGTCCACAGTCGGGTCAGTGGCGATCGATTGGAGGAGGGGCGGGATTTTGGAGTTGTCTGGAAAGGAGGCGAGTAGCGGCAGGCCACGGCTGGCGGTGTCGTCAGCCCAGCAGATCCAGTGTCTTATTAGGGGGAGAATTGCGTCTAGGTGTGCAGGTTGGGCAGGTATTCCCTCAGCCAGCAATTCTAGCGCAAGGCACTGGTATCGGTCATTTCCTCTTGACAGCCACGACAGCAAATCATCGCCGCTTTCGTTTTGGCGAGCATGGTGAATGAGGACAGAGCGAGCAAGTGCGGGATTGGTGTGTCCCAGGGCTTGGTGAATACATTGCTGCCAATCGAGATGGTATGGGTCAAATTGTGCCGGCAAGGTGTTCGCGGCGGCTGCGGTGGCTAGGTGTTCTGCGATGCCTTCGTGCAAGAATTGGAGATCCCACCCGCGATGCTCAAGCAATCCAGAACTGGTCAGCATCTCTGAAATCAGCGCGTTCCACTCGTGGGGCCTTCGTGAGATTGTTGGGCCATTTCTGCTGATCCAGTCCATAGCGGCGGGAACTAGCGGCTCGTTTGTCGTTACTGAGAGATGCGCAAGATGCCGGAGCAGCGGCTCCATATTCTTCTTGATCCATGCAGCGAGTGATTTACCTCCTGAGATCCCATTTAGCCGCTGCCGAAGGAGCGCGAACGATTTGTCGAGTTTTTGCTGTTCCCATATTCGACTGATGAAGTCGTCGTAGAGGTCGTGCTTGGTGTGGGGTAGTTGTCGATGCGGATCGAATAGAACGGCGGCAGCTGCTGCCAACAGGGGAATTTGCACCACTTCGCGTAGGCCAGCGGTGTCGATGCTTCGCAGGAAACGCTGCGCCTCCACCTCGCCTCCATGTTGCCTGAACCAGCGACGGGCGAAGTCCGTCAATGCGCCTTCGGTTTCAAATCCATCCAAGGCAAGACAGTCAGCGCCTCCCTCTTCAAGACGCTGAAGTTCCTCAAAAGAAAGAGGCTGGGTTGTTATCAACAGTCGATACGGGCTATCCGTTACCTGCATATGCTGAACAAGAACATCAATGAAGTGACTTCGAGCCTCCGGATCACGGATCCGGTCAAGCCCGTCCACCAGAATCAGCCAACGAGCCCCGCATATCGGTTTCTTGAGCAGTTCATTCGAGAGTGCCGCGTTTTGGCGCAAGTTAAGCTCACGGTTGGACGCAAGGACTAGCGACTCCGTCCAGGTCGCCGATTTCGAGTCGCCTTGAGTGGCGAGGAGAGCATCTGCAGGAACTCGTATCGGTATCACCGGGACACGCGTTGGTGGAGCAATGCGGCGGGCCTCGCTCCGCCACGCTGCGCTGAGTTCAGCGGCCAACCTCAGAGTGAGGGTTGACTTACCCTGGCCCGATCCGCCTACGACTACGAGGTGCTCGTGGGTATCCACGGCATATCCTGCCAGGCGAGGCGGGCCCCATTTGCCGGTCTCTCCTCTTTCAAGCGTGGCCAAAGACGGGGTGTCGAGGTACCGAAGCTGTTGCTGGACATAGACATCCGACAGTGACCGGGAACCGGAAAGGTGGTACGGCAGAGTTTCGATACTCTCCAACGCTGCCAGCAGCCCATCGACCTCTTGCGGGGGTTTCGCCGGGAGGTCCTTCCAATCTTTCGCCACGGGCGGCCCGCGGTCGGCCGAGTCCAAGATCTCCTGCTTCAAAGCTTCGTATGCACGGTGCTCGTGCGAGTCGGGCTTCACGACGGAGGAGTGGTCACCGGGAAGGGTCCAGGCATCCGGGAAGACACTCCTTGCTGAGGCCGGCGGTACAATGTTGTCGGATTCCCCAGCGTAGACCGTGAACGGGATCGGACAGCTGTGGCCGGATACTTCTTGGGCGTGGACGACCTGGTTGATAACAATCCCCAGGGTGTCGCTAACCTGTTCGACAAGCGGGCGCAACTGGTCCGCTTGAGGGTTCTTACGCAGGAACGCGCGTTGAAACGCCTTCCCGAATTCCGCCCCATTGTTCGGGCAGGCAAACAAGATGACCCGGCGGATACGCCTGAGGTCCTCACCCCGTCCTCTACCCAGCATGCGGGCTAGGTAACGCTGGACCACTAGGCCGCCCTGGCTGTGAGCAACCAGCACAATCCGCCCGCAGTCGCCCGCCGTACTTTTCAGGTACTGCGCGAGGTTGTCAGCCGTGGTGTCGAAGGTTGGTATCTGCTTCCTCGGGTCCGGCTGCCACAACCGCGTGTCGTAAGTGAAGAGGAGGGGCCTGACGAAGTCGAGATCCTGGTCATCCTCCAGCAAGCGCAGGAAGGGGCCCCAGACATTGGAGGACGAGATGAATCCATGTACGAAGACGACACAGAGTTGCTTGCCTGGCATATCGCAAAATCCTCCATATCGGGGCATCACCTCACAACTTACCCTCTTGGAGGTGGATGTGCCGGAAGATGGGCGCTGAGCTGGAGCTTGGCACCACAACAAGTCCTCCTCCGCCGCCACGGCTGCCGCCTCGGCGTCGGAGCCGAGGCGCGGTGGCCGTCCCCATGACCAGGGGCTATACGGAGATCGCTGTTACACCACTCGGTGGGACGCCATCGCAGGCTGCTACGCCCGCGTCGTTTGGAGGGGTGACTGCGCTACTCTGTGCATAGGCGGCTGACCTGCGAAAACGCCGCGCGGCTCAACCCTCGGGCGAAGAGGGCGAGGTCTTTCTCGTCGGTAAGGCACTCCGCTGCGTGGGGGTTCATATCTCTCGGCGCGCCGGGGCCGCAGCCTGCATCGATGTTCTCGGTCGAGTTGCCGATGCCTTTCAGGAGGGGCGCGCGTGGACTCGTAGTGGACGCGCAGTGGACGGAAGGATCAGGAAGGGCCAGGAAGCCCCCGCAGGGAGGCGAACGGCGATGGCCTTCTGACCTGCGGAAACAGTGTCATCGAGGAAGAATCGAGAAGATCACGGAAGATTCGAAAAGGACTCATAATCCGTCGGCCGTGGGTTCGAGTCCCACCCGCCCCACCAAGTGCAGGTCAGAGAAACGTTCTGACCTGTGGAAATGCACTTTGGGGCTGCCGGATTCGGGACTCTGACCCGACGGAGTGACCCCGTTGGGTGTTACTTCGGCGTGCGTCTGGGTCAGCAGTTGCTGCTGGGGCTGTGACCTGCGGTGATGCAGTGGCTGCAGAGGCAGCGGGTCGCCGCGGAAGCGGGGCCAGGGGACGCGCAGGGGACGCGGGGTTTCAGAGCCGGAGTGCGAGGCGCCCGCGTGTCGGGGTCGACGGGGCGGGAGAGCGTCACCGAGGCAAGCCGGCGACGGTGGTGTCCCGCCGATCCGGGTCGACCGGGGTCTTTGGGCTCCCTGATGTGCCGCTCCGCGGTTGAATAGCCGGTGTGGCACGGAACGTTGTGGGGTTCGGCGAGGACGATCTGCGGGCGCTGGCCGGGGCTCGGTCGTTCGAGCGGGGGCTGGGTTACCTGGACGCGGTGAACGGTCTTGAGGTGGGGGAGAGTTCGGTCACCGCCGTGGTGCACGGTACGGACGCCTACGAGGTGGAGCTCAACTTCGGCGGGGACGAGGGGATCTCTGGGTGGTGCGACTGCCCGTACGGGCAGGACAGCAACTTCTGCAAGCACTGTGTTGCGGTCGGGCTGACCGTGCTGCAGCGGGCGACGGTGATTCCAAGCCAGCGGGCCGAAGCGCGGGCACGAGCTTCCGGCCTGGAGGCGTGGCTTTCGGCGCTGTCACGTGACGAACTCCTGGCGCTGGTGCGGGAGCAGATCGCCGAGGACCGGGAACTGCGTCGGCGCTTGGAGCTGCGAGCCGCCGCTGCTCGTTCCGACTTCGGTGCGGTCCGGGGCCGGATCATCGCGCTCATCGATCCTCGGCCGTTCGCCCGGTACGGGTACGTCGGGTACGCGGATGCCGCGGGATATGGGCGACAGGTGGACGAGGCGGCGGCCGCGCTGCGCGCTCTGACCGCCGACGGGCAGGCGGCGCAGGTGGTCGGTCTGGCACAGGAGGCGCTCCGGGCGCTGGGGGAGGCGTACGGGGAGATCGACGACTCCGACGGGGTGGTCGGGCAGGCCGCTGCCGCGGTGGCCGAGGCCCATCTGGAGGCCTGCCGAGTCGCCCGCCCTGATCCGAAGCGGCTGGCCGAGTGGCTGGCCGGCTCGGTGCTCGATGACAGTACCGACGTGACGGACCTGGATCCGCTCGACTACGCCGACGTGCTGGGGCAGAGCGGACTGGCCCGCATGCGGCAGCTGGCGACCGAGGCATTCCGGCGCGGGCCGTCCGGCTGGGCGGCGCGGTACCTGATGGAACGCCTGCTCAAGGCGGAGGGCGATGCCGACGCGCTGGTCGCGCTGCACGCTCAGGACCTCGACCCGTCCGGCGCCACACATCTGCTCATCGCCGAGGAACTGGAATCGGCGGGCCGCTCGGACGAGGCACTCGCCTGGGCGGAGCGGGGGCTGCGGGACTGCGCCGCCGGAACACACATCGACGGTCGTCTGGTCGACCATGTGTGCGCCCGGTACGCGAAGGCGGGGCGGGCGGACGACGTGGTCGCGGTGCGGCGGGACCGGTTCCGTGTCGAGCGGTCCCTGGCCGCCTACCGGCAGTTGCGCTCCGCCGCCCGGGCTGCGGACTGCTGGGAGGCTGAGCGCGCGGCGGCGCTGGCCGCCTTGGAGAAGGACGCCCGTCGTGCGCGCGGCGGCCGGTACGGCGGGCCCCTGCTGATCGACGCGTTGCTCGACGACGGCGACCTGGACGCCGCCTGGCGGGAGGCCGCCGGCCGCGCCGACGACCGGCAGTGGGAGCAGCTCGCCGACCTGTCGCGCCAGACACGTCCGGCCGAGGCGCTCGGCGTGTACCTGCGGCTGGTCGATCGATCGAAGGAGCCCACCGGGGACCGCGCCTACGAGCACCTGGCACGGCTGCTGCTGGGTGCACGTGAGTGCCATCGTGCCCTGGGGACCGAGGAAGCGTTCACCGCACATCTCGCCGGCCTGCGGGCGGAACTGAAACGCAGGCGCAAGCTGATGAGCATCCTCGACCGGCATGGGCTGTGAAGGCGGGCGGGCCCGGCGCCCGCTCACTGCGTGCTGGACGGCGTCTGTCAGTCCTTGAGATCGATCAGTCCTTGAGATCGATCGTCCTTACCCGCTGTCCGGTCGTACGGGCGATCGTCTCGAAGTCGCGGTCGTAGTGGAGCAGTGTCAGCCCCGCCTCTTCCGCGGCAGCGGCGACCAGCAGGTCGACGGGGCCGGCACTGCGGTGCTCGCCCTTGGCGGTGAGCAGTTCCTGGACGACGCGTGCGCGCCGGTAGATGCCGTCGGGCACGGGGCACCAGGTGTAGTGGGCGTTCAGCGCGCGCTTCACGCGCTCCCGATCCGCTGCCGAACGGGCTGAGTAGAGGACTTCCAGTTCGGTGATGTCGCACAGGGCGACGAGTCCCGCGCCGATCCTGTCGTCCCACTCGGCCGTGGTCCGGCCGAGCAGGACGCGGGCGAGGGCGGAGGTGTCGATCAGGTAGTCGGCGACGGTCACGCATCTGCTCCTGCGTCACGGACACCGGCCCCGCCGGCCGGCCGGTATGCGCTCTTGTCGAGGAGGACGTTCACGTCCAGTGCGCCCTCGGCGACCAGCTCGCGGGCTTCTGTCAGCGCGCGCAGTCGCCGGTAGCGAGCCGTAACCTCCCGCAGGGCGGTGTTGATGGTGTCGCGCTTGGTCGTGGTGCCGAGTTCCTTGGCCGCGGCCTCCAGCGCCTCGTCGTCGAGATCGATCACGGTGCGGCTCATGGGCGCCCCCTGTGTATACGTAGTCGTATATCAATATACATGATCCTTGATGTCTGAGCGAGGGCTGAGGACGGGGGCCGCGATTGCCGTCGCAAGCACCGATTGGGAAGAATGCCGGGACGATGACGTCACGCCCTGTCGAACCGGACCGCGTCGGCCCCGCCGACGCCGCCCACTCTGCGGGGTCCTCCACGGAGACCCCGTACGCCCCCCTTCGCCCACCTCACCGCACCCAACGCCACCCTCTACCGCCAGGTGATGCGCGTGTTCCTGACGGCCAAGGAGCGGTTCGCGGTGCATCTGCGGCCCGAGGACGTGCACGCCGCGCTGCCGCCGGAGCACCGCCCCGCCGGCCCCGACGCCGTCGTCAAGGCGCTGGACAGCCTCGTCGGATGGGGCAATCTGCGGGCGGATCCGGACACCTCCCGGGTCACCGCGGTCGAGGACTTCTACCGCAGACGCTTCATCTATCAGCTCACCCAGGGCGGCGAAGCCGCCGAGCAGGCGCTGTCCGTGTACGACGAGGCGCTGGGGCGGCGCGGAGCACTCCAGGCGGTGGCGCTGCACGACATCGTCACGCACCTGCGGGCGCTGCTCGTGCTCGCCGCGGAGCCCGTCCCCGGGTTCGGCCCGCCGGTCCCGTACGTCGTCCCGGAGGTCGAACTCGCCGACGGCGAGTCACGCGTCGTCGTGAACGCCACCGGGATCGTCCTCGAAGTGGCGGGCGTGGCCGCTGACTTCGAGTGGGCGGAGATCGCGCATGTCGGGCGCACCCGGCGCGGGCACCATCTCACCGTGGTCGTACGGCTGTGGGGCGGCGGCGTGTACGACTGCGAGCTGAACGCCCGTCGGTCGGCCCGGCTCGGCGAGTGGCTGGCCCGGTTCGACCACGTCCTCGGCCGGTACGCACCCCGATAGCGTCCCGGCCCCCGTGTTCGCCGACAGCGGTATTCGGCCAGCTGGTTGACCCGTACATGCTTGAACGGTCCCCGTCCTGGGCACCCACCCCCTACCGGCGTCGACCGCCGGGCCGCTTCGGCAGAGGGAGGGCGTCATGGACCGTCGCATCCGGGTACGCGTCATCCGACGCCCCATCGCCCCGCGCGACCGGGAGATCGACCGCAGGACGCCGTCGGGGCGCATCCTGCCGTACTGACCGCCGGACCCGTCCGTGCGTCAGGACGCGCGCTGTGCCTCCGTCACCTCCGGTAGCGGAACCGCGCGGTGCGCGAGGCCGAGCAGGGTTCGTACGGTGCGTTCGGCGTCGCCAGGCGGGGGTGCCACTGGGCGGTGATGGCGACCCGGCGGATGCGTTCGCTCAGGGGCAGTTCGCCAGTTCATCCTCCGTCAGCTCCCGTGCGACCGTCAGGCGGGGGGAGCAGGGTGATGCCGCGTCCGTGGTCGAGGAGGCGGAGCAGAGCTGGCATCGAGCCGCCGCCGTTCTCGCCGGGGCGCTGCCGGCCTGCGCGGCGGGCGGGCGTCCACCGCTGCCGCTGATCGTGGCCGCGGAACTGGCGCCGGCCGCGACCGGCACGCCGTCCATTCCGGCGGCGGCAGCGTCGGTGGCCGTCGCGGCGCCGGCCGAGTACGCGGCGACGAGCCAAGGCGCGCTCAACGGCATCCGGCAGGCAGGGTCGGCGCTGGGCGCGTTGGTCGGGGTGGTCGCGGTGCTGCTGGTTTCGACGGGCGTCGGCCTCAGGCCGCCAGCGGGTTCAGGACCAGGGGCTCGACCCGGCCCTCCAGCATCGCGCCGAGGCCCTCGGCTGCGCAGATGTCGGGCCGCTCGGCGATGTACACCGGCATCCCGGTGGCCTCCCGCAGCATCTGGTCGAAGCCGGGCAGCAGCGCCGAGCCGCCGACCATCGTGATCCCGCTGTCGGCGAGGTCGGCGACCAGGTCGGGCGGGCACTCGCGCAACACCTTGCCGATACCGTCGAGCACGGCGGTCAGCGGGGTCTGGATCGCGTCCCGCACGGCGGCGGTGTCGACGTGCACGCTGCGGGCGAGCCCGGTGGCCACGTCCCTGCCGTGGATCTCCGTGGTCTCCGGGCCCTGCGCGGTCAGCCCGTTGCCGGACAGAGCCAGTTGCAGCGGCCGTACCGACTGGCTGGGCAGCATCAGCTCGTGCTCGTGCCGCAGGAGCTGCACGATCGCGTGGTCCACCGCCTCACCGCCCACCGGGATCCGTTCGGCGGTGACGATGGAGCCGAGCGAGAGGACTGCCACCTGGGTGGCGGCCGCCCCGCACACCATGATCATCGTGGCCTCTGGGCGTTCCACCGGCAGCCCGCACCCCACCGCGGCGGCGATCAGCGTGTCCACCAGCTCCACCCTTCTGGCCCCCAGCCCGACCAGCGTCTCGATGGTCGCCCGCTGGGCCAGCGGGTCGGCGTCGTGCGGGGTGCAGGCCGCCGCGCGCAGCCGGAGATTGCGGCGCAGGCTACGGCGCATCTTGTCGCCGAGCAGTTGCCGCAGCATGCGCTGGGCCATCTCGATGTCGACCACCGTGCCGCCGGAGATGGGCCGGGCGACCCGGATGTACCCCGGCGTCCGTCCCGTCATCTTCTCCGCGAACTCGCCCACGGCTATGAGCGCCCCGGTACGGGTGTTCACGGCGGCGACCGAGGGCTGGTCGACGACGAGGCCGGCGCCCTTCACATACACACGGGTGCGGGCGGCACCCAGGTCGACGGCGAAGTGGCAGCGGCGCAACTGCTCCAGACTGACGGTCACGGCGGATCCTCCGAGTGCACGGGCCTTGGGCGCCCGCCCGGTCGGCGGGTGTCTTCCTCACACTGCATCCTGCGCGCGGGCCGGCGGCACACGCCTTCTGGAGGGGGCCGGGCGGGGGGCCGCTGAATGGGGGGTTTCCGGGGCGGTGCGGTGTGTCGCGTGGTCAGGGACGGGTCCGCGTGATGGTGAGGTCCCACCGGAACGTGCAGCCGGGAACCGCGTCGGCCGGCATGGGAGCGAGTGACAGGCGAGACCCCGACGCGGCGTCCGGACGGGTGCTCGCCAGGTGCCGCAGCCGTCCGCGCACGAGTTCCCTGATGAGCTCGAGGAACGACGCGGCGTCGGAGTGCACGACGGCCTGGAGTGGGTCGCTGACGCGCCAGATCGCCGTGCCGGTGGCCCGAAAGGACGACTCCGTCTCGTCCAGGTGCAGGCGGCGCTCGGTGAGGTCGACCTCGAAGTACTCGGTGACTCCCGGGCGCCGGGTGAGGCCGGCTTCCCCGGCGTCGGACCGGTGGACGACGGCCCTGGTCTCGCCCGTCCCCTCGGGGAAGACGTCACCGGAGGGCAGTGGGTAGGGGCCGAGGACGGGCGGAAGCGAGTGCGTGCCGTCGAAGAGCGCGTGCGCCGGCCGGCACAGCCGGTACCAGCCCGCGTCGGTGCCCGGCCGCAGGGACTGCAGCCAGGGCGCCAGGTCGGGATCCTCGTCCAGCTCGTCCCGCAGCGTCTGCGGTACGGCCACGATGCCCCGCCGGTCCTCGGAGGCGTCCAGCGTCCTGCGGACGGCCACCGGGTCCGGGGTCTCCGTAAGGCCGTCGTCCGAGACGCAGGAGAAGGTCACCAGCCATCTGCGGCCCCCCTGGTGCACGACCTCGCTCTCGAAGTGCGCCACTGTGGCATGCAGCAGCGGCAGCCCGGGCACGTCCCGCGCCGTCTCCACCGACCAGCCGCGGTCCGTTGCCGTCAGCTCGTACCCGTCGGGGGCCAGGCCGCTCGCCGTCAGCAGCCGGGTGACCGCCCGGCCGAGCGCCGCCACGGTGTCCGGGTGCCGGGGGCCGTCGGCGAACTCGAAGGTGGCGATGGTGCGGTACGTGGGCGGCGGCTCGTCGTCGAGGCCGTCGTAGGGATCGTCGTACCAGGCGAGCTGCCCCTCGTCGTACCCCTCAGGGAAGCCGTACGCCTCCAACGCCAGCTCCGGCAGGGTCCGTTCGGCGTCCAGGGGGGGGGCGAACCGGGCCGGTGCCGGCGGTACGTCCCGGGCCAGTTGGAGGACGGCCAGGTCGCCGGGGTCGGTGGTGCCGCCCCGCCAGCCGCCGTACACGGCCACCGTCGCGGGCAGCCCACCGAGGTCGGGGCGCTGCGGGAACGACACCGTCAGCGTCCCCGGCTCACTGCCCTGCACGACATGCGCGCAGGTCAGCACGGTGGTGGGCGTCACCAGGAAACCCGCGCCGGCCACCGCCCCGCGCACTCGATGCGGGCGTGCCAGGAAGCACCTCTTATGGCCGTGACGCCGGCTCCGGGCTGCTCACCGACGCGTCCGGCACATCCGACGCGACCGACGCGTCCGGCACATCCGACGCGACCGACGCCACCCGCGGCTCCACCGCCGTACGCTCCGCCGACCACCCCAGCCGCACCACCAGCTGCCCCTCCGCCGCGCCCTTGGCGATGACCGCGCCCGCCTCGGCGGTCAGCTTCACGGCGAACTCCAGCTCCACGGAGTCCGGGCGCAGGGCTCCGTCGCGGAAGGTGCGCAGGGCGGAGTGGGCCGCCGCGCGCACGCTGTCCAGGGCGCCCTCGAAGGTGCGCGTGGCCTGGGCGGCCGGTCCGTCACCGCGTGAGACGAGGCGGGTGCCGCCCGCCGGGTCCGCGGTCTCCACGACGACCACGGCACCGTCCTCCGTGGTGAACTCCACCAGCCTGTTCATGACCAGCCCCCGTCCTCTCCCTCATCGGCCAACTCCATTGTCACGGAGGGAGACCGGACCTGTCCGCTCCTCCCGCCCTGCCGGGCACCGGAATTGGCGGGAAGCCGTCACGGCACCTTCCCGCCAGTGCCGCGCAACACCCCTGCACCACAGGACACATGACACTCGTCACAGCACGCGACACGCTCGAACCCACACGAGAAGAGGCGTGGATGACCACAGGACCAGTCAGACGCTCGGCGGCCCTGGTGGCGGTGGGGCTGTTGGGTGCCCTGCTGCCGAACGGCCCGGCCGCCGCCGCCCCGAGGACACCCGTCACCGCCCCGCACTCCCCGGCCCCCGCAACCACGGCCACCACCGTCACTCTCGTCACCGGCGACAAGGTGACCGTCACCGACCTCGGGCACGGGAAGAAGGCGGTCACCGTGCAGCGGCCCAAGGGGGCCACCGGAGCCGTGCGGACGCAGCGGAGCGACGGCGAGATCAGCGTCGTACCGGACGAGGCGCTGCCGTATCTGCGGGCCGGGACGCTGGACCGGCGGCTGTTCGACGTGAGCGGACTGATCCGGCAGGGGCTGACCGACGCCAAGGCCGCCGCGACCCCGCTGATCGTGACCTACGGCAGGAGCGCGCGGGCCGCGGCCCCGGCCGGGACCGAGCAGACCCGGAGCCTGCCCAGCCTGCGCGGCGCTGCGGTCGAGGCCGGCAAAGGGCGCACCTTCTGGCGGTCGTTCACCCACCGCGACGGCGTCGACAAGGTGTGGCTGGACGGCAGGGTGAAGGCCGACATGGCCGAGAGCAACGCCCAGATCGGCACCCGGGCGGCCTGGGACGCCGGGCTGACGGGCAAGGGGGTCACCGTCGCCGTACTCGACACGGGAGTCGACCTGAGCCACCCCGACCTCAAGGACCGGGTCAGCACCACCAAGAGCTTCGTCGACGGCGAGGAGGTCGCCGACCGCAACGGGCACGGGACGCATGTGACCTCCACCGTCGGCGGCAGCGGCGCCGCCTCCGACGGCACGGAGAAGGGGGTCGCGCCCGAGGCCACGCTCGCCGTCGGCAAGGTGCTCAGCGACCAGGGCTCGGGCAGCGAGTCGCAGATCATCGCCGGGATGGAGTGGGCGGCACGGGACGTGCACGCCCGGATCGTGTCCATGAGCCTGGGATCGACGGAGGCCAGCGACGGCACCGACCCGATGGCCGAGGCGGTGAACACCCTCTCCAAGGAGACCGGCGCGCTCTTCGTCGTCGCCGCCGGCAACACCGGCGCCCCGTCCTCCATCGGCTCGCCCGGTGCCGCCGACGCCGCCCTCACCGTCGGCGCGGTCGACTCCGCCGACCAGCCGGCCTACTTCACCAGCGCCGGACCCCGCTACGGCGACAACGCCCTCAAGCCCGACATATCGGCCCCCGGTGTCGACATCCTCGCCGCCCGCTCCCAACTCACCGGCGGCAGCGGCTACTACACCTCCATGAGCGGTACGTCCATGGCGACCCCGCACGTCGCCGGGGTCGCCGCCCTGCTCGCCCAGGAGCACCCCGACTGGACCGGCGCCCGGTTGAAGGACGCGCTGATGTCCAGCTCCGAACAACTCGACGCGTCCGCCTACCTGCTGGGCGCGGGCCGGGTCAGCGTGCCGGACGCCGTCAGGGCCCGGGTCACCGCCACCGGAAGCACCGACCTCGGCTTCCACAGCTGGCCGTACGACCAGGACAAGCCCGTCACCCGGACCGTCGCCTACACCAACTCCTCCGGCACCCCGGTCGAGTTGAAGCTGTCCGTGACCGGCGCCCCGGACGGAGTCGCCACCCTCGCCGACACCTCCCTCACCGTCCCGGCCCACGGCACCGCCTCCACCACGGTCACCGGGGACGGCGCCAAGGCGCCGGTCGGTGAGACCAGCGGGCAGATCGTGGCCACGAGCCTCTCCGGCGATGTCGTCGCGCACACCGCGTTCGGGCTGGTCAAGGAGGACGAGCGGTACACGCTCACCGTCCACGTCAAGGACCGCTCCGGCACGCCCACCGCCGCCGACCTCACCCTGCAGCGGCTCGCGGCGGGCGAGGACGCCCAGCCGGCCCACGTCGGCGACTCCGGCACGCTCCGGCTGCGCCTCAAGCCCGGCACCTACTCCCTCGCCACCTTCCTCGACGTGCGCGGCAGCCACGGCACCGACTCCCTCGGCCTCGGCTTTCTCGCGGCACCCGAGATCACCCTCGACCACGACCAGGACGTCACCCTGGACGGACGGCGGTTGCGCGAGATCAGGGCCGACGTCCACCGCCGCACCGAGACCCACCAGCTCCTCATGGAGTACGACCGGCAGGCGAACGGCGCCGACCTCTTCGACGCCGTCCAGGTGCCCCTCACCTACGACAGCGTCTTCGCCGCACCCACGCCCAAGATCACCCAGGGCGGCTTCGAGTACCGCACCGTGTGGCGGCTGGCCGAGCCGGAGCTGGAGGTCAAGGGCGTCGGCGAGGCCACCGTCCAGCCGGGCGGCACCCTGATCGAGGGCCGGACCAGGCTGCCGCTCGTGGACTCCGGCGACGGACCCCTCACCGGAGTCTCCGGCAAGGCGGTCCTCGCGCACCTCGCCGCCGGCGCCGACCCGGCCGCGCTTGCCCAGGCCGCGCAGGACGCCGGCGCCAGGGCGCTGTTCGTCACCGACGACACCCCCGGTCGCCTGATGGCCTGGTGGGGCACCGAGGACAACGCCGACCGGCCGCTGCAGATCGCCACGGTCAGCACGGCGGACGCCGCCCGGCTGCGTGCCATGCGCTCGGTCGACATGACCGGCACGGCCGACTCCCCGTACGTGTACGACCTGTCCGAGGGACACCGGGACGCGATACCGGACCGGGACCTCACCTACCGCCCGGCTGACCGCCAACTGGCCGCCGTCCACGTGAAGTTCCACGCGGCCCGGCCGACGGACGGCGGCGAGTTCCGCTACTCCCTCACCGACACCTTCCCGATCGGCCTGGGCTTCCAGGAGCGGGTCCACCTGCCCGCCGAGCGCACCGACCACGTCTCCACCGGCCCCGGCCAGCTGTGGCACGAGTCCGTCGCGATCGGCGACGGCACCCTGGAGGAGCGCAGCGGACTGGTGCGGTACGAGGGCGGTTCGCATCCGGCGCTGAACTGGTTCCGGCCCGTGTGGCACCCGTGGCTCGGCACCGGGCTCGGCTGGGGGCAGCAACGCGCCGGGAACCAGATCCAGTTGAACACCCCCGGCTGGGGCGACTCCGGGCCCGACCACACCGGGTTCGGCGACGTGTGGAGCACGGACAGCGGCATGAGCCAGACCACCGCCGTGTACCTCGACGGCACACTCGTCGACAAGGGCAACAGCTCCGCCGCGTACGTCTGGGACGCGCCCGCCGACGAGCACACCTACAAGGTCGTCACCGACACCGCGCTCGACTCGGCGCGCTGGCCGCTGGGCTCGCGGGGGCACTCCGAGTGGACGTTCCTGTCGGCCGCCACCGCGGAGGACCACTGGACCTACCTGCCGCTGATCAACCTCGCGTACGACATCGAGACCGACCTCGCGGGGACCGTGCGGGGCGGGCAGCGGATTCCGGTGGGGCTCGGGGCGTCGTATGTGGCGCAGGCCGCGGGGACCGGCACCTTGGGTGGGGGCCGGCTGGAGGTGTCGTACGACGACGGCGGCACCTGGACGTCCGTCCCGCTCAACGGCGCAGACACCTCCTGGCACGGCACGCTGACCGTGCCGCGCGGTGCGTCCTCCGTCTCGCTGCGGGCCTCGGCCCACGACGACAAGGGCGGGGCGGTGACGCAGGAGATCATCGGGGCGGTGGAGGTGAGGTGAGCTACGGCCGGGGGTGGTGCACGATCCCTCTGATCACCCCCAGCTCCACCAGATCCTGCGGCCGGATCCGCAGCTGCTCGGCGGTCGCCTCCACGTCCTCCTCCCGCCGTTTGAGTATGGCGGCCGCGAGCTCCGGGGCGATCACCGAGAAGTAACTGTCCGGCGTGGCCCAGGTGTTGTCCGGTGCGGACAATGCCAGGGCCCCGCCGGAGCCGCCCTCGCCGATGACGAGCGTGGTGATCGGGACCCGGGCGGAGGCCACCGCCCCGAAGACCTCCGCGATCGCCGCGCCGGCCCCCTGCCGCTCCGCCTCGGCGTCATTGGCCGCGCCCGGAGTGTCCACCAGCGTCAGCACCGGGATGTCGAGCCGGTCGGCGAGCCGGATCAGCCGGGCGGCGGTGCGGTACCCGGCGGGCCGGGTCGCGGTTCCGGTCTGCGCGGCGAACGCGACGGTACGGCCGTTCCGCGCACCGAAGCCGCACAGCATGCCGTCGGTGTCCGTACCCCCGCACCGGTCCCCGCTGATCTCGCGGCGCTGGGTGAAGTAGGCATCCAGGTAGGCCCGTGCGCGCGGGCGTTCGGGGGAGCGTGCCCGGCGGACGGCCGCCCAGCCGGTGGCGGGCAGGTCCGGGGTGCCGAGGGCCGCCGGCGCGGGGGCTTCCTGGGCGGGGGTGGTGAGCAGCCGGAGCCACTGTCCCAGCGTCTCCCGCAGCTCCTCGGGCCGTACCACCGCGTCCGCCGACCCGACCGCCACCTGCCCCTCGGCGGTGTAGGCCGCGGGGTCGGCGTCCGCGGGCCGGACCCGGGAGCCGGCGAAGCCCACCTGGGCGCCCGGCAGGGCCAGGACGACGTCCGCACCGGCGCCGAGCGTGGCCCATCCGCCGCCGGTCGTCGGGTCCCGCAGCACCGCGATCTGCGGCAGGCCCGCCTCCCGGGTGAGCACGGACTGCCGGGCCACGCGCTGGAGTTGGCTCAGGGCGAGCATGCCCTCCTGCATCCGGCTGCCACCGGTCGCGATCAACGGCACGACCGGCAACCGGTGCGCCCGGGCATGGGCGTACGCCGCCTCCAGCCGGTCTCCGGTGCGCTCGCCCAGCGAGCCGCCCAGGAAGCCGAACTCGAAGGCGATCAGCACGGCCGGGGTGCCCGCGACGCTCGCGGTGCCGCAGACGACCGACTCCTCCTCGCCGGTGCGTTCGGCGGCACGGGCGCGCGAGGCATCGTAGCCCTGCCAGCCGAGGGGGCCGTCCGGCTTCGGCCTCCCCGCCGGAGGGGCGAGTTCGCTGAAGCTTTCCGGGTCCGCGACCAGGGCCAGGACCTTCCGGGCCGAGCGGCGCTCAGCCATCGGCCAGCGCCCGCTTCATGATCTTGCCCATGTCGTTGCGGGGGAGCGCGTCCAGGTAGCGGACCACGCGAGGGCGCTTGTGCGGGGCGAGGCGACGGGCCACGTGGTCCGCCAACTCCTCGGCTGCGGGCGGCGCCCCCGGGTCCGCCGGGACGATCCAGGCGACGATCCGCTCGCCCAGGTCCGCGTCGGGCTCCCCGGTGACGGCTGCCTCCCGCACGCCCGGGTGCTCCAGCAGCGCGTTCTCGATCTCACCGGCCCCGATCTTGTACCCGCCGCTCTTGATCAGGTCGGTGGCCTTGCGCCCGACGATCCGCACATAGCCGTCGGGCTCGCGGACGGCCATGTCACCGGTGCGGAAGAACCCGTCGGCGGTGAACGCGGCAGCCGTGGCGTCGGGGCGGTTCAGATACTCGGTGAACAGGTTCGGGCCGCGCACCTGGATCTCGCCGACGCTCTCCCCGTCGTACGCGGTGATCGGCGTCCCGTCCTCCTCCACGAGCCGCAGCTCGACACCGGGCAGCGGCACGCCCACGGTGCCGGCGCGCGGCTCCCCGTCGGCCCGCACACTGGTGTTCATCAGCGTTTCCGTCATGCCGTACCGCTCGATCACCCGCCGACCGGTAGCCGCCGCGATCCGCTCGTGGTCGTGCACGGGCAGCGCGGCCGAGCCGGAGACCAGCAGCCGGGCCCTGCTGAGCGCCTTGGCCAGCTCGGGGTCCCCGGGAAGGGCCTCGGCGATGCGGTGGTACATCGTCGGCACCCCGAACAGCATGGTCGCGCCGGCGTTCAGCTCCCGTGTCACGCCCTCGGTGCCGAACCGCCCCAGGTGCCGCACGCTGCCGCCGCGCCGCAGCGGGCCGAGGATGCCCAGCACGAGCCCGTGCACATGGAACAGCGGCAGCCCCTGCACCAGCACATCCGCCTCCGTCCACTGCCAGGCGTCGGCGAGCGCGTCCAGGGTGGTGGCGAGGGCCCGGCGGGGCAGGACGGCCCCCTTGGGCGGGCCGGTGGTGCCGGAGGTGTAGACGATCAGCGCCGGGTCCTCGTCGGTGGCGGAGTCCTCGGGTACGGCGCCGGACGCGGCGGACGCGTCGACGTCGATCCGCTCCAACGCACCCAATGCGGCAGGGAGCTGGGCGCCCGGCGCCGCCAGGACCAGCTCCGGTGCGCTGTCGGAGAGGATGTGCGCGAGTTCCTTCTCGCCCGACTTCGGGTTCAGCGGCACCGCGGCCGCCCCGGCGAGCAGCACGCCCGTCACGGCGACGGCGGTCTCCAGCTCCGGCGTGGCCCACACGGCCACCCGGCGGGCACCGCGCAGCCGGGCGGCGAGCGCACCGGCGGCCCCGGCCAGCTCGCCGTACGTCAACGACCGTTCGCCGAACCGCAGGGCGATCCTGCCCCAGACTTCGTCCGGGGGGACCCCCATCTCGCTGCGCTCGCCCGGACCGTCCGCCAGAGCGGGGAAGAGGGAGGACACGCGGCGCACTCCTAACTGTCGGTCGACCGTCGCCACCCTTCCTATCAGCCGACACTCACCGGCGCATGGCTGGCCAGAACGACGTCGGCCACGACACAGCTCACGTTGTCGGGACCGCCCGCCGCATTGGCCTCCTCCACCAGAGCCCGCGCCGCACCCTCCGTGCCGAGCAGCTCCTTGATCCGCTCCTCGGGCACCGCCTCGGTCAGCCCGTCGGAGCACAGCAGATACCGGTCCCCCTCCCGGACCTCCTGCAGCCGCACGTCCGGTACCGGATCCATCCCGCCGGCCAGCGCCTTGAGCAGGAGCAACGACTCCGGCTCCACCCGGTGATCCTGCGTCATGCGGATCAACTCCCCGTCCCGCAGTAGATACGCCCGTGAGTCCCCGATGTGGGCCAGCGCCAACCGCGCACCCGTCCACAGCAGTGCCGTCAGCGTGGTGCCGATCTCCTGGGTGCCCTCGGCCACGTCGCACACCGCCTCGCCCGCGGAGCGCACCGCGTCCTCCAGCACGCTCAGCACACTGTCCGCGGGCAGTTCCTCCGCCTCGTCCAGGAACCTCAGCGCCTCGACGGCCGCCCCGCTCGCCGGCGCCCCCGCCGGGCCGAAACCGTCGGCCACGGCGAACAGCCTGCGGCCCGCGTACACGGTGTCCTGATTGGCGGGACGGACGAGCCCGCGGTCGGAGTGGGCGGAACAGCGCAGTTCCAGCATGATGGTGTGGTCCCTTCTCGACTGGTCGGCCAGCTGGTCCACGAGGAACGCGGCGAGATCCCGCCGTACGGCCGTCTCCGCCTCGACCCGCGCCCAGTAGGCCCGGATCGCCCGCGCGGCATCCCCCGGGTCCAGGGCGCACACCGCGCGGATCTCGGCCAGCGGCATGCCCAGCCGCCGTAGCCACGCCACGAGCCGGGCCTGCCGCATCTGCTCGACGGCGTAGTAGCGGTAGCCGGTGTCCGGGTCGACCCGGGCGGGCCGCAGCAGCTCCAGCTCGTCGTACAGCCGCAACGCCTTCGGCGAGAGCCGGCTCGCCCTCGCGAAGGCGCCGATCGTCAGCAGCTCCATGAGCACCTCGCGTTCCTCGTCCTTCGCCACCGATGCTGGGGCTTCCCCGAAGGTGAAGGTCAACCGCGGTGCTACGGTTCCCGGCCGGTTGTTAGCCTCGCTGCTGATCCGAACCGTCGTACGACAGGGAGTCCGCCGTGCCCCGCATCGCCCTCGCCACCTACGACCCCGGCGCCGAGCCCGGCAAGGACACCGATCTGCCGGAGCTGGTGCGGGCGCTCAAGGACGCGGGGGCCGAGGCGGAGGCCCGGTACTGGGACGACCCGGACGCCGACTGGGGCCGCTACGACCTCGTCGTCATACGCTCCACCTGGGACTACAGCTGGCGGGCCGCGGAGTTCGGGGCCTGGGTGGACCGGGTCGGCGCGCTGACCCGGCTCGCCAATCCGGCGCCCGTGGTGCGCTGGAACACCGACAAGCGCTACCTCGGCGAGCTGGCGGCGGCCGGCGTGCCCACCGTCCCCACCCGCTACCTCGCACCGGGCGAGCCGGCCGACCTGCCCGGCGACCACGAGTACGTGATCAAGCCGACCTCGGGCGCCGGCGCCCGGTTCGCCGCCCGCTACACCCCCGACCAGCGCGAGACGGCGGTACGGCAGCTCGCCCGGATGCACGCCGAGGGCTTCACCGCGATGGTCCAGCCGTACATGCGCGGCATCGACGCCGGCGGAGAGCGGGCCCTGCAGTTCTTCGGCGGCCGGCTGCTGCACGCCAGCCGCAAGGGCGCGGTGCTCGCGCCCGGGACGCCGTACGACGCGGACAAGGTGGCGCATCCCGACCTGGAGCGCTGGCGGCCCACGGAGGCCGAACTGGCGGTCGCCGAGAAGGCGTTGGGCGTGGTGCCCGGTGGTTCCGAGTTGCTGTACGCGCGGGTGGATCTCGTGGACGGGGAGGAGGGGGAACCCCGGCTGATGGAGCTCGAGTTGGTGGAGCCGAATCTGTTTCTGTGGCTGCATCCGGGGTCGCTGGAGCGGGTTGTGGAGGCGGTGCTGGCGGCCGTGGCCCAGCTCAGCGCACCGTCTCTCGGCATGCCTCCGCATACGCCCGCACCAGCGGGCGGTGTCCGTCCTCCCTCCGCCAGGCCAGCACATAGCGGCTCGGGCCGATGCCCCGGACCCGGCGGGTGGTGACGCCGCCCAGGCTGATCAGCGGGGCGTTGCCCGCTGCCACCAGGCAGATGCCCAGGCCCGCGACCAGGGCCTCGTACGTCTCCTCCGCCCCGGAGACCTCCGCGCCGATCCGGGGCGGACGGCCGGCGCGGGCGTCCAGGGCGAGCCAGTGGTCGCGCAGTCGGCCCGCACTCCTGGGCAGGGCCAGGAACGGCTCGTCCAGCAGGTCGGCGAAGTCGATCTCGGGACGGGCGGCGAGGGGGTGGGACTCGGGCAGGGCCAGCAGCCGGGGTTCCTCGGCGACCACCGTCCAGGCGTAGCGCTCCTCCTCGGGCAGCGGGAGCCATACGAACGCGACGTCCACGCTGCCGTCCGCCAGGCCCGCCGTCGGATCGTCCCAGCTCATCTGGCGCAGCCGGACCATCGTCTCCGGATGCGCGGCGGTGAAGCGGGAGCGGATGGCCGGCAGCAGCCCGCCCCGGCCCGGACTGGTGCTCATGCCCACGACCAGCGTGCTGCGCCCGGCCGCCTTGGCCGCCTCCACGGCCGCCGCGCCCGCCTCCCACGCGGCCAGCACCCCGCGCGCGTGCGGCAGCAGCGCCTCGCCCGCGCCCGTCAGCGCCACCCCGTGCCGGTCGCGCCGGAACAGCTCCGCCCCCAACTGCCGCTCCAGCGCCCGGATCTGCTTGCTCAGCGCGGGCTGTGAGACGTACAGCCGCTCGGCGGCGCGGGTGAAGTGCAACTCCTCGGCGACCGCGACGAAGTAGCGCAGATCGCGGGCGTGGACGTCCATCGTCATAGCCGTTGGTTATCACCGAGGGTCTTGGACGGGCAACGGCACGCGGCCGCAGTGTTGTTCGTGTCGAACCCGACGAGAGCTACGGAGAGTCGTGATGAACAAGGTCTGGCTGGTGACCGGGGCGAGCAGCGGTTTCGGGCGGGCGATCACCGAGGCGGCCGTCGCCGCCGGTGATGTCGTGGTCGGCGCCGCCCGGCGCCCGGAGGCCCTGGACGACCTGGTGGCCGCCCATCCCGACCAGGTGGAGGCGCTGCGGCTGGACGTCACCGACGTGGCCGCGGCCGAGGAGGCGGTCCGGGATGTCGTGGCCCGGCACGGGCGGATCGACGTGCTGGTCAACAACGCGGGCCGCACCTACGTCGGCGCCGTCGAGGAGACCACCGACGCCGAGCTGCGCGACCTGTTCGACCTGCACTTCTTCGGCCCGGCGGCGCTCGTCCGGGCGGCGCTGCCGCACCTGCGGGAGCGGCGCTCGGGCGCGATCGTGCAGATGAGCAGCATGGGCGGCCAGATGTCCTTCGCAGGCTTCGGGGCGTACAGCGCGACGAAGTTCGCCCTGGAGGGCCTGTCCGAGGCGCTCGCGGACGAGGTGCGGGAGTACGGCGTCAAGGTGCTGATCGTCGAGCCGGGCGCGTTCCGGACCTCGCTGTTCGAGGCCGGCCGGGCCGGAGCCGGCTCCGACAGCGGGGTGTACGCCAAGGTCGGCGAGACCCGCGGCGCCGTCGCCGGCGGCCACGGCAGCCAGCCCGGCGACCCGGCCAAGGCGGCCGCCCTGATCCTGGCCGCGCTGGAGGCCGACGACACCCCGCTGCGGCTGCCGCTCGGCGACGACGGAGTGAGCGCGGTCCTGGGCCACCTCGACCAGGTCCGCGAGGAGGTCACCGCCTGGGAGAAGCGGACCCGGGCCACCGCTTTCGACGCTTGAGCTAAGTCAGTACGGCCGTCCGCTGGAGCAGCCCCCAGGTGAACTCGGCGACCACCTCGTGCGGTACGCCGTCCGGGCCGGGCGCGGTGAAGGCGAGGCCCCACCGGGTCGGCGCGGTGCCCTCCAGCGGGCGGGCCGGAGCGAAGGCGCCGGCGGCCTCGTCCACCGTGCAGGACCAGGGAACGAGGTCGTCCAGGGTCTCCAGCCGGGGCGCCGGGGCGCCGGGCGCCCGCACCAGCCACTCGTTCCACACCGCCCCGTCCGGCCCGACCAGCACCTCGAAGCGCAGGTCGGGCCAGAGCGGCAGGGCCCAGTGCCGGGCCTCGCAGTCGACGTCGCCGAGCCGGCGGGGGAGGACGGATTCCGGCTCGCCCAGGACCGAGCGGTACCGGGCGGCGGCGGAGCGGGCCCTCGGCGAGCGGACCATCGCCTGCCAGCGCTTGTTGGTCTCCCGCATCTCGGCGATGGACACCCCGAGCCGGTGCCGGGCATCCTCGACCAGATCCGGGTTGTGGTCGGCCATGCGGCGCAGCAGGACCAGCTGGAAGTCGAGATCCATGCCCCCATGGTGCACGGTCTGCTTCCGGGCCATTGCCCGCGCAACCCTCCATGACTAGCCTGTGTTCGTCATGCCGATCGCCTGTTGATATCTCGAACATCTCGGTGGCGAGGTGTCGAACGGGCGCTTAGACCCAAGGGAGGGGGCCGGACGTGGGACGCCTCGTGCCTGCCGTGACCCGGGCTCTGGACATTCTTGAGCTGTTCCTCGACGGGGACGGGACGCTCTCCGCCCCCGACATCGTGCGCAAGCTCCAGCTGCCGCGCACCACCGTGCATGAGCTGGTCACCACGCTCGCCGCACGGTCGTACATCGTGCCCGTGCCGGGACAGCCCGGACGCTACCGGCTCGGCGTACGCCCGTACCAGCTCGGCAGCCGCTACGCCGAGCAGCTCGACCTCGCCGCCGAGGGCCAGCAGGTGGCCCGCTCGGTCGCCGAGACCTGCGACGAGACGGTCCACGTGGCGATCCTCGAAGGCACCGACGTCATCTACATCGCCAAGGTCGACTCCACGCACGCCGTCCGCATGGTCTCCGCCGCCGGCCGCCGGCTGCCCGCCCACTGCACCTCGGTCGGCAAGATGCTGCTGGCCTCGCTGCCCGAGCAGGAGCTCGCGGCACGGATCCCGGACGACGCCCAGTTGACCGCGATGACCCCCAACAGCATCACCGACCCCACCGCGCTGCGCGAGGCGCTCGCGGAGATCCGGCAGCGGGGCATCGCGGTGGAGAGCCGCGAGTCCAACCCGGACGTGAGCTGTGTGGCCGCCCCCGTGCGCGACCGCACGGGCCAGGTGGTCGCGGCCCTGTCCATCTCGGTCCCCATGATCCGCTGGAGCGACGAGCGCCGGGCCGAGCTGGAGCAGCTGTCGGCGAAGGGCGCGGCCGAGCTGTCGGAGCGGCTGGGCCACCGGAGCGCGGCGTGAGCGCCGGATACGAGGTCGCCGTACGGGCGGAGGCGGAGCTGGGCGAGGGCCCGACCTGGGATCCGGCGACGGGCCGGCTGATCTGGCTCGACATCCTGGGCATGCGCGTCAACACCTACGACCCGGTCACGGGCCGGCGCACGGTGCGGACGACGGAGCAGCACGTGGGCGCGGTGAAGCCCCGCGCGGGCGGCGGCCTGGTCCTCAACCTGCGGGACGGCGTGGGCCTGCTGGACCCCGACGACACGTTCCGCTGGCTGCACCACGAGCCGGTCCCGGGCCGCCGCGCGAACGACGCCGCGGTGGCGCCCGACGGCTCGTTGTGGGCGGGCACCATGCGGTACGACGAGGCGCCGGGCGGCGGCACGCTGACCCGGCTGACCGGCGACGGCACGGTTCGGACGGTCCTGTCCGACGCCACGGTCAGCAACGGCACGGGCTGGAGCCCCGACGGTCGCCTCATGTACTACGTCGACACCCCGACCCGCCGGGTGGACGTCTTCGACCACGACGGCGAGCGCGTCCAGGGCCGCCGCCCGTTCGTGGAGATCGAGGAGGGCGCGGGCCTCCCGGACGGCCTGACGGTCGACGCGGAGGGCTGTGTGTGGGTGGCGTTGTGGGACGGGGGAGCGGTACGGCGCTATACGCCGGCCGGTGTCCTGGACCGGGTGATCCCGCTGCCGACCCCACGCACGACGGCCTGCGCGTTCGGCGGCGCCGACCTGACCGACCTGTACATCACCACGGCGCGGACGGGACTGCCGGCGCCGCACCCGCTCTCGGGCTCGGTGCTGGTGATTCCGGACGCGGGGAAGGGCTTGCCCCAACCGGCGTTCGAGGGCTGAACCGGCGGCGGGCGACCCACCACGCACCCGCACCCGGAAGCCGGCTAGACGCCCGCCACCTTCCGCTCCTGCGCGGTCATCGGCGGAGCCGCCAGCGGCGGCCGAAGCGGTCCGACCGCCGCCGCCAGCAGCACGCTCGGTGCCAGCAACACCTCGGCCCTCCGCTCCAGTGACGTCACGTCGGTCACCCGGCGGGCCACGCGCCCGTTCCCCGTCGCGGTGTGCATCAGCCGGCCGACGTACGCGGAAAGGAGCCGGTCCCGCAGGGTGGGACCGGCTTCCGTCGCGCCGGGGTAGAACACGTCCTGACCCAGCGCCAGATCCCATGCCGCACGCACTGGACGGGCCACCGCCCGCTGCACACGGCGGGCCAGCCCCGGCGTGCTCCAGCCGTGCCGCCGTATCACCTCGCGCAGCCCCACCGCGCTCTGGGCGGCGACGGCCAGCCCATGGCCGTAGACCGGGTTGAACACGGCGAGCGCGTCGCCGAGGACGGTGAAGTTCTCGGGCCAGGCCGGCATCCGCTCGTAGAAGTGCCGGCGGTTGACGGTGGAACGGGTGAGGGTGACGTCGGACAGCGGCTCGGCGCGGTCCAGCAGTTCGCCGATCAGCGGATGCCGCAGCTTCTCGCGGGCGAAGGGGATGAAGTCCTCGTTCCCGGCGGTGGGTTCGCCGCCGCGTGTGCCGGCGAGGGTGACGATCCAGCGGCCGTGCTCGATGGGGAGCAGGAAGCCGGAGCGGCCCGGCCCGTCGCCGCGCGGATCGGGTTGCACATTGACCACCGGGAAGCCCTCCCGGGCCGCCTCGGGGGCGAGGAAGAGCCGGCTCGCGTAGACCAGGCCGGGGTCGACCTCGCGGCTCTGCGGCGCGGGCAGCCCCAGGTCCGCGAGCCAGCGCGCGGCCCGGGAGCCGCGCCCGGTGGCGTCGACCACGAGGCCGGCCGGGAGGGTGTGCTCGGCGCCGTCCCGCGTCCGGACGCGTACGCCGGTGACCGCGGCGCCGGTGCCGGTGAGGCCGAGCGCCTCGGTGCCGTCGAGGAGTTCGATGCGCTGGTCGGCGAGGACCTGTGCGCGGATCGTCGCGTCCAGCAGGTCGCGGCCGGCCAGGATCACATGGTGGGACTCGGGCCAGCGCCGGAACCAGCCCTGTGCGGAGAGGGCGACCACGCCGGTGGTGAACGGATGCCGGCGGCCCCCGGCGGCCTTCAGCGCGTCCGTGCTGCCCGGCAGCAGCTCCTCCACCGCCCGCACCCCGCCCGACCAGAGCATATGGGCGTGCCGGGCCTGTGGCAGCCCCTTGCGGGGTTCGGGGCCGCCGGGCAGGGCGTCGCGCTCGACGACGACGACCCGGTCGGCGAACTCGGCGAGCGCCCGCGCCGCGAGCATGCCGGTGTGGGATCCCCCCAGCACGACGGCGGTTCTGGCGGGGGAGGGGCGGTCACTCATGCGCGGGCACGCTCTCTGCCGGGGCGGCCGCACGGGCGCGAACCGCCGTGATCTCGTCGGGACGACGGAGGGCCTCGGACACGGCCTGGATCTCCTGGAGCAGGTATGCCGTGTCGGGACCGGACGGGGAGCCGGTGCCGTCGGCCCGCGGCCGCCCGCCGCCGGCCGCGTCCAGCAGTGTCACGGCGGCGGCGAGGGCCCTGGCCCGGCAGGACTCGAAGCCGAGGGCGAGGGCGGCCCGGTACGACCGTTCGCGCAGGTCCTCGTCCAGATGCCGGGAGAGTTGCAGCAGGGCGTCGCGGATGAAGGTCTCGCGGCGGATCAGGCGCAGTTCGGCGGGGGCGTGCGGGGCGAAGGGCTCGCGCTCGCCCGTGACGGTCCGCGTCAGCCGGTAGAGGGGGCCGAGAGCGCGGTGGCGCAGCCGGACGTGCCAGCGCTCGTGCAGATACTGGCCGACGTGCGGGACGATGAAGCCCACCGCGACCAGGGTCGCGGAGACACACGCGCCCGCCGGCGCCACATTGGTGCTCAGCCAGTCCAGGTCGTGGCCGGTCCACCGGGCCACGACGGCGGTGAGCTTGGCCGCGTCGAAGAACAGGTTCGTGGCATAGCCGACGCCCAGCAGCCTGAGCCCCCAGCGCAGCCAGGCGTCGAGGCCGTCGGTGCGGATCCAGTTCCAGATCAGCCGGGCCGTGATCGAGCAGGCCACGGTGTGCGCGACGAGGTAGAGCAGGATCTCCTCGCGCATGAAGGGGGTGTTGGCGTAGTACGTGTCCAGGTCCCGCAGCCGCTCCACGGGCACGTCCGCGAGCGCGAAGAGCACCCACAGAGCGACGACCACGCCCGCGTAGACGGCCACGACCCAGCGGGTCACCCGGCGGGTCTGGGCCGAGTCGGAGCGGCCGTTGCGCCAGGCGATGATCAGCAGCAGCCAGGACGCGCACAGCGCGGTGATCAGGGAGTACACCCAGGGCGCCGAGATGTTCGGCACCCCGGTGACCCGGTTGGTCCAGGCGATGGTCCGCGGGGCCGCGAAGACGAACACCGCGCAGGCGAACAGCAGCAGACCGCCGACGGCGCGCAGCAGCGGGTCCCGCCACAGCTTGATGATGCTGGGCAGCTTGATGGCCAGGGCGGCGGTCAGGACGGCCGTGGGGATCCAGAAGGAGACGGAGACCTCGTCGAGGAGTCCGGAGAGATCGAACGCCAGGGTCACCGCGCGGCTCCCCCCTCTTTCGGCGCTCGGTCGTCCGGCACCCGGCTCACCTCCGGGGCGCCGGCCGCCGGTGCCGGGAGGCCGCTCACGCGCCCGCGCCCCTTCGGGTCACTCGCCCGGTCGCGTCGATAGCCGAGGGTCCGCTGCACCGGGCTGAGGGACCGCCCCGCCGGGCCGAGGACAGCGCGGGAGCCGGTGAGGTGCGGCCGGAACAGGGCGGCCAGGCGGTGCCCGAAGTCGTCGGCCTCGGCCTCGTCGGCCGCCCGGGAGCCGTTGCGGGCGGCCACCGTGAGGGGCATGCCCCGCCAGCCGGGTGCGTCGGCGAGCGCCCGCGCCGCCGCGTCCCCGGCCAGGTGGGAATGCCGGTGCCCGTTCTGCAGATGCCACAACTCATGGCCCAGGATCACCAGTTGCTGCACGGCCTCGGCCCGCTCCTCCACGATCACCAGGTCGAACTCGGCGAACTCCAGCCACAGCCCGGTGACCTCGATCTCGTCCGGGAAGCGCTCGAAGCGCACCTCGATCGGCCGTCCGCCGCGCAGTCCGCTCATCTCCTCGCCCAGCGCCCGGCACAACTCCCGTACGCCGCCGGGCGTTTCGGGGCGGGCGTGGACGGCGGCGGCGAGGTCGCGGGCCAGCGAGCGCATCGCCGAGCCCGGGCGGGCGCGCCGCAGCCGTGCGGCCAGGCGTGTCGCCTGCTCACGCGCTCCCGCGATGCCCATCGCCTCCCCCTTCCGCTGGGCAGAGCCTACGCGTCTCGGCGTGTCCCCGTCATGGGATGCAGTGACCGTGGTCGAAGGGAAAACCACCTATGAGCTTGTGTCCCACCCATTGACGCGGAAGCGCTTCGAATCTACGGTCCCGTTCGAAGTTACGGGCGACATTCGAAATATCGAACCAGCGAGCCGAGCAAACCATGCCGAACAACTGGGACGGCGGGGGCAAGGTATGGGACAACCTGGCTTGAGGAGGCGAAGAAATCCCACGGCCGGACGCACGGCAAGACGTGGCTGGCCTACCACTACTACGACGCGGCCGACAACGGCACCCCGAAACCGGGCCGGAACCAACTGAGCCGGCGTTCCGACTGGCCTGTTCCGAAGTGACTCGAAAGGACCCCATGAGCAAGCGCACCGCCCGCTTCACCCTCGACCCCGCCTTCACCGTCGGCCAGGTCAACGCCCGGATCTTCGGGTCCTTCGTGGAACACCTGGGCCGCTGCGTCTACACCGGCATCTACGAGCCGGACCACCCCACGGCAGACGCCCTGGGCCTGCGCACCGACGTCCTCGACCTCGTACGCGAACTCGGCGTCACCGCCGTCCGCTACCCCGGCGGCAACTTCGTCTCCGGATACAAGTGGGAGGACTCCGTCGGCCCCGTCGAGGACCGCCCCCGCCGGCTGGACCTCGCCTGGCACTCCACCGAGACGAACCGGTTCGGCCTGTCCGAATTCATCGCGTTCCTGAAGAAGCTCGGGCCCGAGGCCGAGCCGATGATGGCGGTGAATCTCGGCACCCGTGGCGTCGCCGAAGCCCTCGAACTCCAGGAGTACGCCAACCACCCCGCCGGGACCGCCCTTTCCGACCTCCGCGCGGCACACGGCGACAAGGAACCCTTCGGCATCAAGCTGTGGTGCCTCGGCAACGAGATGGACGGCCCCTGGCAGACCGGCCACAAGACGGCACGGGAGTACGGCCGGCTCGCCGCCGAGACGGCACGGGCCATGCGCCAGGCCGACCCTGAAGTCGAACTGGTCGCCTGCGGTTCCTCCAGCCAGGCCATGCCCACCTTCGCCGAGTGGGAGGCGACCGTCCTGCAGGAGGCGTACGACCTGGTCGACCACATCTCCCTGCACGCCTACTACGAGCCCACCGACGGCGATGTGGACTCCTTCCTCGCCTCGGCCGTCGACATGGAGTCCTTCATCGAGAACGTGGTCGCCACCGCCGACCACATCGGCGCGAAGCTCAAGTCCAAGAAGAGGATCAACCTCTCCTTCGACGAGTGGAACGTCTGGTACCTCTCCCGCTGGGAGGAGCACGCCAAGACCTTCGACCAGTCCGACTGGCCCGAGGCGCCTCGGCTGCTGGAGGACAACTACAGCGTCACGGACGCCGTCGTCTTCGGCTCGCTGCTGATCGCCCTGCTCCGGCACGCCGACCGCGTCACCGTCGCCTGCCTCGCCCAGCTGGTCAATGTGATCGCCCCGATCATGACCGAGCCGGGCGGCCCGGCCTGGCGGCAGACGACGTTCTTCCCGTTCGCGCTGGCGTCGAAGCACGGCCGGGGCGAGGTGCTCGACGTGCGCGTGGACTCGCCGACGTACGAGACGAAGAAGTACGGCGAGACGGACCTGCTGCACGCCACGGCCGTCCGCGCGGCCGACGGCACGGTCACGGTGTTCGCCGTCAACCGCAGCCGTACGGCCGCCCTGCCGCTCGAAGTCACCCTCAACGGGCTTGGGTTGACCACCGTCGCCGAGCACAGCGCGCTGGCGGACGCCGACCCCGACGCCCGCAACACCCTCGACGAGCCCGAGCGGGTCGTCCCGCACCCGGTCGAGGGCACCGCCCTGGCGGACGGCACCCTCACCGCCGTACTGGAACCGCTGTCCTGGAACGTGATCAGGCTCGCGTGATCAGACCGGCGTGACCGGCAGCCCGCCGCTCGCCCTGCCGAGCAGCGTCAGGCTCACCCGGCCCGGCCCCGACAGCGTGGTGAACTCCGAAAGGACCGCCAGAGCCAGGGTGTTGGTGCCCCGGGTGCGCAGGACGCCGTTCGGCAGGACGAAGGTGTGCTGCGGGCCCACATTGTTGATGTACTGGCCCATGTTCCAGCCGTTGAGGAAGATCTGGGCGCGGTAGGCGCGGTACGGGTCGTCCTCCAGGGTCAGGCCGATCGAGGCGTCGATGTCGGCCGGCACCGCCAGCCGGAAGGTCGTCCGGTACCAGGTCACGCCCTGGTACCGGGCGGTCCGCGGGAAGGTCGCCTGCTCCCAGTCGTCGTCCCGGAAGCCGGGCAGATGCCAGCCCTGCCGCTCGCCGTACAGGCCGCCGTTGTTCATCGGCCCGCGCACGGGGTCGGGGGCCGCCGCGCCCTGGATCCGCCAGCTCACGCTCGGCGAGGCGCCCTTGAAGGCCGCCGCCGTCAGTCCGCGTGCCACCTTGTGGCTGTCGAGCCCCTTGCCGTCCTGGTCGTGCTGCATGCGCCGGACGAGGACCGACAGCACATGCCGGCCGGGAGAGCGCAGCCGCTCGCGGACGGGGAACACGGCCGTGTCCGCCCAACTGCCCTTCCGTACAGTCGTGTTCTTGTCCGGCACCGGCATCCGATGGGTGCCCAGCGGCTCCCCGTCCAGCCAGGCCATCAGCAGGCCCTGCGTGCCGGTGCTGTAGGCGAGCGAGACCTCCTGAAGGCCGGTGGCGTCGGTGAAGGAGCCGCGGTACCAGACATCCCCGTAGTGGAAGCCGTAGTCGTCGGCGAAGAGGACCGGCTGGCCGTCGGGGACCGGCGTGGTGCTGAACGACGACTTCTTGTCCGCGACCGCCCAGGCCGAGTCGTCGAAACCGGGCCCGGCCTCCGGGTTCTCCGTGCGCATCCGCCAGCCGCCCAGCTGGGGCAGCTTCACCTCGGGGACGGCGGGCAGCAGGCCGGTGGTCATCAGGCTGCCGGACAGGGTCACCCGGGTGGGCAGGGTGCGGCCGTTCCACACCAGGCTGTCGATCCCGCGCGGCCCCCACACCTCGATGGTGGTCGTATCGGTGATGTCACCCGTCAGATGGACCTCGGATCCGCGCAGCTCGGCGTGGCGCAGCAACGCCGGGCCGTACACCAGCAGGGTCCCGGACGGGGTGTCGTACGGGAACAGGCGTACGGCGGTGGCGTCGTCGGCGAAGAGCAGCAGCAGCGGGGTCTCCGTCTCGCCCTTCTGCACCAGCACGCGGGTGAGCCCGCCCTCGCCGAGCGGGACGTTCACATGCAGGGAGCTGTCGCTGTCGTCGAAGACCCAGGCGGCCTCGGGGTCCAGCCGCATGACGCTCGGCTCCACCGGGCACTTCAGCACCAGTTCGGCCATGTCACCGCTGCGCCCCGAGAACAGCGCGATGTCCTGCCGGCCGGCCGTCAGAGCCAGCATCGGCTCGGCTGTGGAGCACTTCAGCGTCCGCTTGCCCAGCTTCAGCCCCGTCGCGAGCAGCCTGGCGTCCTTGCCGGGCACGGTGATCCGGAGCCGCCCGGCGTCGGTCGGCAGATCGGTGGTGACCGGATCCGTGCCGTCGTTGCGGGCGACATAGATGTGGGCGCCGGTGTCCGGGTTGGTCAGGTGGTAGACCTTCAGGCCCTCGGCCCTCACGTCCGCCGCCCGGTCCAGCTTGGCGAAGTCGGGCACGCGCTGGAGCAGATGCCCGAGCTGGTGCATCGGCGCGATCTTGGCGGTGACGTTCCGCGCCTCGTCGATGGCGGCGCCGTAGTCGTACGACGTGTAGACGACCGGCGCGGGCAGCCAGCCCCAGGAGGTCCCGCCGAAGGTCATGTAGACGTTGTGCAGGGTGAGCCCGTTGGCGAGGTTGGTCAGATAGAACCGGCGCTCGTAGGCGGCATCCCGGGTGCGCCGGGACTCGGCGTACCCCTTGCCGTCGAACCAGGCCCCGCCCCACGGGTCGAACCAGCCGCTGCCGAACTCGGGCACGAACCCGGGTGTGGCCGGCGATGCACTGGCCCCGCCCTTCGCCCCGCCGGGCCCGAACGTCCCCCAGTCCGGAGGGGTCTGCGACGGCGACGGGTACCCGTCGAAGCCGTACAGCCAGCCGCCCTTCTCACCTCCGGTGTCGAACGAGCCGGGCACCCAGTACCCGTTCCTGCCCTTGTCGTTGTGGAACAGCGGGACGTCGATGCCGTCCGCGCGCACCTTCTTGTACAGGTGGGACATGTACGCCCGGCCGGCCTCGTCGACGTGGGCGTCGTACTCGTTCTCGATCTGGTACAGCAGGATCGTGCCGGTGCCCTGGGTGAACAGATGCCTGCGGGCGATCCGGTTCACCTGGGTCAGCCACTCGTCGACGTACGACAGATAGGCCGGATCGTCGGTCCGGGCCGTTCCCTTCGCCGCCGTCAGCCAGCCCGGGAAGCCGCCGCCGTCCACCTCGGCGTTGATGTACGGGCCGGGCCGCAGGATGACGTACAGCCCCGTCTCGGCGGCCGTGCGCAGGAACAGGTCCAGGTCGCGGACGCCGGTGAAGTCGTAGTGGCCGGGCGCGGGGGAGTGGTAGTTCCAGGCCACGTAGATGCTGACCGCGTTGTAGCCGTGGGCCCGCATCTTCTGCAGCACGTCCCGCCACAGGGCGGGACTGGGCAGCCGGAAGGGATGCATCTCGCCGGACCACACCACCAGCCGCCTGCCGTCCACGAGCAGCGAGTAGTGGTCGTAGCCGATGGTGTGCCGGTGGCCGTCGGCGCTCGGCGGGGCGGGCGCCGGGCCGGTCGGCACACTGCGCGCCGCGTACGCCGAAGGCGCCCCGGGGCCGCCGCTGCCGCCCAGGGCGAGCCCGAGGGCGG
Organism: Streptomyces sp. NPDC002076; assembly: GCF_053593835.1. Classification (NCBI taxonomy): domain Bacteria; kingdom Bacillati; phylum Actinomycetota; class Actinomycetes; order Kitasatosporales; family Streptomycetaceae; genus Streptomyces; species Streptomyces sp. NPDC002076. The sequence continues at coordinate 208,207 of NZ_JBSFDI010000013.1, read as the reverse complement.
TCGAGCCGGCCAGGGCACTGAAAGTACGTCTGCTGAGCGCCAAGGTGGATCCTCCGCGGGCGATCTTACGGGGCGCGGGTGCAGGCCATTCTCCACGCGGCCGACGCCCCACAATGGACCCATGAGGATCTCGGCGCGGGCGGATTACGCGGTACGGGCAGTACTGGAGCTGGCCGTACGGCAGGGTAACGGCCCGGTGAAGGCGGAGGAAATCGCCGCCGCCCAGGGCATCCCGCACAAGTTCCTGGAAGGGATCCTGGGCGACCTGAGGCGCGGCGGGATCGTCGACAGCAGGCGGGGCGGAGGCGGCGGCTACCGGCTGGCGCGGGACGCCGCCGAGATCACGGTGGCCGACGTGATCCGGGCGGTGGACGGCCCGATCGTCTCGGTCCGCGGCGAACGCCCCACGGGCCTCGCCTACACCGGCAGCGCACAGCCCCTGCTGCCCCTGTGGATCGCGCTGCGCGCGAACGTCCGCCGGATCCTGGAGGGCGTCACCGTCGCCGACCTCGCGGCGGACGCGCTGCCGGAGCCCGTCCGGGCGCTGGCGGCGGAACCGGCGGCCTGGGAGAACCCGTAGGGGCTGCTCGGTGTGAACGGCCCGCTGTGAATGGCCGGAGTTGACCCTCCCGGGGGTGACGGGGGCTTCCTACGATGCGGAACGCTTCACAGCTTCCACACAGACCCCCCACACCTGACCACGGGAGAAACGATGGCTGGTGGATTCCTCCTCAGCGGCGCCGTAGCCGCGCTCCTCACCACCGCGCTGCCCGCGCACCCCTCCTCGCCGGTGTTCGACAACCCGCCCCCGGACAAGATCGTCATCGATGTGGCCACGGTGAACGGCTCCGGCTGTCCCGCGGGTACGGCCGCGGTGGCCGTCTCGCCGGACAACACGGCGTTCACGGTGACCTACAGCGAGTACCTGGCCCAGGCCGGCGGCGCCTCCGACCCGACGGCCTTCCGCAAGAACTGCCAGCTCAACCTGGTGGTGCACGTCCCCCAGGGCTTCACCTACGCGATAGCCAGCGCCGACTACCGGGGCTTCCTCTCGCTCCAGCCCGGCGCGAGCGCCGCGCAGAAGGCCTCGTACTACTTCCAGGGCTCCTCGCAGACCGTGCCCAGGAACCATCCCTTCAACGGCCCCTACAACGACGACTGGCAGGCCACCGACAGCACCGACTGGGCCCAACTGGTCTGGGCGCCCTGCGGGGTGCTGCGCAACTTCAACATCAACACCGAGCTACGGGTGAACGCCGGGACCCAGGCCTCGGACAAGGTCAGCTTCATGACCATGGACTCCACGGACGGGGACATCAGCACGGTGTACCACCTGGCGTGGAAGCAGTGCCCGAGCAAGTAGACCTGTACGGCGCGGGCGGCACCCGGGGCCGATCGGCCGCCGGGGTGCCGCCCGCTGCCTGAGTGGGTGGCCGGTCGCCTGCTGATGCCCGGGCTGCCCATGGCGCGTATGCGGCTAGGCCCCCGCCGCGTTCGGCCAGCTCTGCGCATTGGGCCACCCCGTGGCCGGCGCCGGGGTCAGATCGGTCGCCGGTGCCGTCATCCCGCGCACCTGGGCCGCCGTGAGGCCGCCCCGCGCCGGGACACCGGGGGGAGTGGGGGCGACCGCGGCGGCGGGTGCCGGTACCGGGGTGGGAGCGGGTACGGGGGCCGGCGCGGGCAGGGGCGCGGGCGCGGGCAGGGGTGCGGGCGCCGGCGCCGGGGCCGGCTGGGGGACGGCCACCGGTGCCATCGGCTGCTGTACCGGCGCGGGCTGCGGTGCCGTCGGCTGAGGCACCGGCATCGGCTGAGCCGCCGCGGGCAAGGGCTGCGACACCGGCATCGGTTGGGGCGCGGGCGCCGGCTGCGGCGCCGCGGGCAACCGCATGCCACCCCCGTTCGTCTCGCTCATCAGCCGGTCCACCGCCGCCGTACCCGAGCTGTAGCTGGTCCCGGTGCCCAGCTCGGGTACGGCGGCTCCCCTCCTGGACCCGTAGAGCACCTGCTCCAGGCCGGACACCAGGCGACGCACGTCGACCTGGGGGCGCACCACGAGTCTCAGGAAGCGGCTGGACGAGCCGATCTTGTTGCCGCACTCGCGGACCAGGATCCGGTGCTCGGTGAGCATCCGGTCCCGGACCACCGTGCCCTCGGCGCCGACGGGCAGTCGTACGAAGAGGAAGTTGCCCTGGGACGGATACACCGTCAGACCCGGGAGTGCGGAGAGGTGGCTGGTCATCTCCAGGCGGTCGCGGCGGACCTGCTGCAGGCTCTGGGCGTACTCGGGGCCGTGTTCCCTCAGCATGAACACCACGTGCTCGGCGAAGGAGTTGAGGTTCCACTTCGGGAGCATCCCCCGCACCTTCCCCGCGAGCGCCGGGTTGGCCACCAGATAGCCGAAGCGGACGCCGTGCAGGCCGAAGTTCTTGCCGAGGCTGCGCAGCACGACGACGTTGGGGCGGATCATGGCCTCCTGGACGACGCTCGGTTCGGCCTCCGCGTCGGCGAACTCCAGGAAGGACTCGTCGACGATCACCAGGTCCAGGTCCGCCATCGCGTCCATGAACTGCACTACCTGCTGTTTGCGCAGATAGCCGCCGTCGGGGTTGTTGGGATTGCAGATCACCGCCACCCGCGTGCCCCGCGTGCGGATGAAGTCCGCGTACTGGGCGAGGTCCAGGGCGAACCCGCTCGCCTCCTGGAGCGGGAACATGTCGACCCGCTTGCCGGTCTCCATCGGCTGGTCGGTCCAGCGGCCGAAGGTGGGCACCGGGATCGCCAGGGACTCGCGGACCAGCAGGTGGTCCATCCAGGTGATCAGTTCCGTGGAGCCGTTGCCCATCGCCACGCACTGCGGCGGCAGCTGGAGGAGGCTGCACAGTTCCGCGGTGATCGCGTCGGCGCTGCTCGGGTAGTACGTGATGATCTCGCGCAGCCGGACCGCCAGCTCGTCGTACATGGCCGGGGTGGGGAAGTACGGGTTGCACGGGATGCAGAAGTCCACCGGGCCGGTTCCGTCGCCGCCCTCTCGCGTCAGCGCCGCCATCGAAGGGCTGTGGGCGGCGCCGCCGCGGAACAACGAGGTGACGTTGCCGGCCAAAGGAACCTCCGTTTCAGGTGGCCCGTGCGGGGGAGCACGGGCCACCCTTGGATACGGAGGGGGCGGCAGTGGCGTTCAACTCGCCTGTCGTGTGAGGTGGTTCACGCCACGGTGCGCGCCCCGGTTCACGCCTCGAACGTGTGGATCGTCGTCGTCCGGTACGTCTGCCCGGGCCGCAGCACGGTCGACGGGAAGTTCGCGTGGTTCGGCGAGTCCGGGAAGTGCTGGGTCTCCAGGCACAGGGCGTCACCCTGACGGTAGGTGTGGCCGCCGGTGCCGGTGAGGGTGCCGTCGAGGAAGTTGCCGGAGTAGAACTGCAGGCCGGGCTGGTCGGTGGCGATCTTCAGGGTGCGGCCGGAGCGCGGGTCGCGCAGGGTCACCACATGTTCCGGGTGTGCCGTGATGCCCTTGTCCAGGGCCCAGTTGTGGTCGTAGCCCTTGGCCTGCACCTGCTGGACGTGCCCGGCGCGGATGTCCCGGCCGATCGGCTTGGCGTGGCGGAAGTCGAACGGGGTGCCCGCGACCTTCGCCAGCTCGCCGGTCGGGATGAGACCCGAGTCGGTGGGGGTGTACCGGGACGCGGCGATCCGCAGCTCGTGGTCCTCGATCGTGCCGCTGCCCTCGCCGGCCAGGTTCCAGTAGACGTGGCTGGTGAGGTTGACGATGGTCGCCTTGTCCGTGGTGGCCTCGTAGTCGATGCGCCACTCACCGTGCCGGGTCAGGGTGTACGTCACCTTCGCCTTGAGCGTGCCCGGGTAGCCCATCTCGCCGTCGACGCTGGTGTAGTGCAGGTGCAGGCCGACGTCGGAGCCCTCGGCGAACGGCTCGACGTCCCACACGTGCTTGTCGAAGCCCTGCTTGCCGCCGTGCAGGCTGTTCACGCCGTCGTTGACGGAGAGCTGGTAGCTCTTGCCGTCGAGCGTGAACTGGCCCTTGCCGATCCGGTTGCCGTACCGCCCGATCAGGGCGCCGAAGTACGGGCTCTTGGCGACGTAGTCGGCGATGTTGTCGAAGCCCGCGACGACGTTGGCGTAGTGGCCGCGGCGGTCGGGGACCTCCAGGGTCTGGACGATGCCGCCGTAGTTCAGGACCTTCAGCCGCGTGCCGCCGTTCTCCAGCGACCAGCGGTAGATCTTCGTGCCGTCGGCGAGCGTGCCGAACAGTTCCTTCACCGGCTTGCGGCCCCCGGACGTGGCGGACGCGGCCTGGGCGCCCGCCGCGGCAGCGGCTGATGTCTGCGTCGTGCCGAGGGTGGTGGCGGCGATACCGGCCGCCGCGGCTCCAGCGATGACCGTGCGTCTGTTCAGTTCCATGGATGCGGCTCCCTGAGAGGAGGGGCCCCACCGGCTCTTTCCGGTGGGGCCCGATCTGACTTACGAACCGGACTTGCGCTTGTTCCACACGTCGAAGCCGACCGCCGCCAACAGGGCCAGACCCTTGATGACCTGCTGCCAGTCGGTGCCGACGCTGAGGAGGTTCATGCCGTTGTTCAGCACGCCGAGGACGAGACCGCCGATGATGGCGCCGAGCACGGTGCCGACACCGCCGCTCATGGAGGCGCCGCCGATGAACGAGGAGGCGATGGCCTCCAGTTCGAAGCCGTCGCCCGCCTTCGGCGAGGCCGCGTTCAGACGGGCGGCGACCACCAGACCCGCCAGGGCCGCGAGCACGCCCATGTTCAGGAACACCTGGAAGGTGATGCGCTTGTCCTTCACACCGGACAGCTTCGCCGCCGGCAGGTTGCCGCCGATGGCGTAGATGTGCCGGCCGAAGACCGAGTTGCGCATGACGTAGCCGTAGCCGCCCACCAGGACGCCGAGGATGATCAGGATGATCGGCGCGCCGTCGTAGCTGGCGAGCAGCATGGTGAGGGCGAGGACCGCGGCGACCAGCGCGACGAGCTTGAGCAGGAACAGCTTCATCGGCACCACGTCGAGGGAGAACTCCTGCTGGCGGCGCCGGTCGCGCACCTCCTGCCACACCACGGCGGCGATCAGGACGATGCCGAGGAGCAGGGTGAGGTTGTGGTAGTTGGTGTTGGGACCGACCTCGGGCAGGAAGCCGTTGCCGATCTTCTGCAGGCCGTTCGGGAACGGGCCGAGGGTCTGGCCCTTGAGGAAGATCTCCGTCAGGCCGCGGAAGAGCAGCATCCCGGCGAGGGTGACGATGAACGACGGTATGCCGAAATAGGCGATCAGGAAGCCCTGTACGGAGCCCGCCACCGCGCCCACCAGCAGGCACAGCACCAGGGCGACGGGCCACGCGACATGGTGCTGCACCGTCAGTACGGCCGCGAAGGCGCCCACGAACGCCGTGATCGAGCCGACCGACAGATCGATGTGCCCGGCGATGATCACCAGCATCATGCCGATCGCGAGGATCAGGATGTAGCTGTTCTGCAGCACCAGGTTGGAGACGTTGCGCGGCAGCAGCAGGTCGCCGCCGGTCCAGAACTGGAAGAGGACGACGATCAGGCCGAGCGCGATCAGCATGCCGTACTGGCGCATGTTGCGGCGCAGGCCGCCGAGCACCAGCTGCAACAGGCCCTCGCCGGCGGTCGGTCCGCCCTTGCCCGGCGGCGCGGCCGCCGGGGTCTTGTCGGTGACGTCCGTGCTCATCGGGTTACCTCTTTGTCCTTCGTCATCTGGCGCATCAGCACTTCCTGCGTGGCCTCGGCCCGTGGCACCTCACCGGTCAGCCGTCCCGCGGCCATCGTGTAGATGCGGTCGCACATGCCGAGCAGCTCCGGCAGCTCGGAGGAGATGAAGACGACCGCCTTGCCCTGGGCGGCCAGTTGGTCGATGACCGTGTAGATCTCGTACTTGGCGCCCACGTCGATGCCGCGCGTGGGCTCGTCCAGGATCAGCACGTCCGGACCGGCGAAGATCCACTTGCTGAGGACGACCTTCTGCTGGTTGCCGCCGGACAGCTTGCCCACCGGCTCGAACACCGTCGGCGCCTTGATGTTCATGGACGTGCGGAACCCCTCGGAGACCTGCCGCTCCGCCTGCTCGTCCACCACGCCCCGCCTCGCGACCTTCTTCAGCGCGGTCAGCGAGATGTTCCGGTTGATGGTGTCGATCAGGTTGAGGCCGTAGTGCTTGCGGTCCTCGGTGACGTACGCGATGCCGTGCTCCACCGCCTCCGCGACGGTCTTCGTACGGATCTCCGTGCCGTCCTTGAGGACCGTGCCGCCCGCGTACCGGCCGTAGGTGCGGCCGAAGACGCTCATCGCGAGTTCGGTGCGGCCGGCGCCCATCAGGCCCGCGATGCCGACGATCTCGCCCCGGCGGACGCTGATCGACACGTCGTCCACGACCCTGCGCTGCTGGTCGATCGGGTGCAGCACGGTCCAGTTGCGGATCTCCAGCGCGGGGGCCGCGCCCTCCTCCGGCTCGTGCGGGGTGCGCTCCGGGAAGCGGTGGTCGAGGTCGCGGCCCACCATGCCGCTGATGATCCGGTCCTCGGTGGTCTCCGGCGCCTTCACGTCGAGCGTCTCGATGGACCGCCCGTCGCGGATGATCGTCACCGAGTCGGCCACCCGGCGGATCTCGTTGAGCTTGTGGGAGATGATGATCGAGGTGATGCCCTGGTCCTTCAGTTCCAGGATCAGGTCGAGGAGTTTGCCGCTGTCCTCGTCGTTCAGCGCCGCCGTCGGCTCGTCGAGGATGAGCAGCTTCACCTCCTTCGACAGGGCCTTGGCGATCTCCACGAGCTGCTGCTTGCCCACGCCGATGTCGGCGACGCGGGTCTCCGGGTGCTCGTCGAGGCCGACCCGGCGCAGCAGTTCGGTGGCGTGGCGCAGGGTCTCGCGCCAGTTGATGAGTCCACGCGTGGCGTGTTCGTTGCCGAGGAAGATGTTCTCCGCGATGGAGAGGTACGGCACCAGCGCCAGCTCCTGGTGGATGATGACGATGCCGTGCTGCTCGCTCGCCCGGATGTCCTTGAACCGGCAGACCTCTCCCTCGAAGAGGATCTCGCCCTCGTAGGTGCCGTGCGGATGGACGCCGGAGAGCACCTTCATCAGGGTCGACTTGCCGGCGCCGTTCTCCCCGCAGATGGCGTGGACCTCGCCCTGACGGACCGTCAGGGTGACGTCCGACAGCGCTTTGACACCGGGAAAGGTCTTGACGATCGAGCGCATTTCCAGGACGGGTCCCGCCATGGTCGTGCCTTCCAATCCGTAGGGGCGGGCGCTTACTTGAGTTCGGACTCGGTGTAGTAGCCGCCGTCCACCAGCACCTGCTTGTAGTTGGTCTTGTCGACGCTGACCGGCTGGAGCAGGTAGGCGGGCACGACCTTGCTGCCGTTGTCGTAGGTCTTGGTGTCGTTGACCTGCGGCTTCTTGCCCTTCAGGTCGTCGTCCACCATGGTCGCGGCGACCTTGGCGAGCTGCCGGGTGTCCTTGTAGACGGTCTGTGTCTGCTGCCCGGCGATGATCGACTTGACCGAGGCCAGCTCGGCGTCCTGACCGGTGATGACCGGCAGCGGGTTGCTGCCCGAGCCGTAGCCGTCCGACTTCAGGGCGGACAGGATGCCGATGGAGATGCCGTCGTACGGCGAGAGCACCGCGTCGACCCGGCCGCTCTTGTAGGCGGAGGTGAGGATGTCCTCCATGCGCTTCTGCGCGGTGGTGCCGTCCCAGCGCAGCGTCGTGACCTGGTTGAGCTGGGTCTGCCCGGACTTGACCACCAGCTGCTTCTTGTCCATGTACGGCTTGAGCACGCTCATCGCGCCGTTGAAGAAGTACTTGGTGTTGTTGTCGTCGTTCGAGCCCGCGAACAGCTCGATGTTGAACGGGCCCTTCTTGCCGGCGTCCAGGCCGAGCTTGTGCACGATGTAGGTGCCCTGGAGGACGCCGACCTTCTCGTTGTCGAAGGAGGCGTAGTAGTCGACGTTCGGGGTGCCGAGGATCAACCGGTCGTAGGCGATCACCGGGATCTTCGCGGAGTGCGCCTCCTGGAGCACGTTGTTCAGCGACTTGTTGTCGATCGCCGCGACGATCAGGCCCTTCACGCCCTGCGTGATGAGGTTCTCGATCTGCGAGACCTGGGTGCTCGGGTCGTCCTCGCCGTAGACCAGCTTGGTCTTGTAGCCCATGGACTGCAGGTTCTTCACGACGTTGTTGCCGTCGTTGATCCAGCGTTCGGAGGATTTCGTCGGCATGGCGATGCCGATGGTGGCGCCCTTGACGTCACCGGTCTTCTCCTTGCTGCCGCCCGAGCTGCTCTGCCCGCACGCGGTCAGGGTGAGGGCGAGCGAGGCGGTCGCGGATATCGCGGTGAGTGCGGCTCTGCGGTTGCGCATGGTGATCCGTCCTTGTTCTTCTCGGCGTTGAGATGTTCTTGCGGGGTCGGTGAAGCGCCCCGTGAGGGGCGCGGGGCGGGGACATGTGCGGCTCCGCCGCGTGGGCGCGCCCAGCCACGAGCGGCCTGCGGTTGCAGACGGCCCGCAGCTCCCCTCGCTCATCCCGCGGAGCGCTCGGCGGGGAACCGGTTCAAAGCCCCCGGCAGCCGCGAGCCGAGCGGCGCCATGTCGCCGTCCGCGCCGTGCCGGGCGAGCAGGTCCAGGGCGAGGCGGCCGCGCCGCACCCGCTCCCGGGCGGTGTCCAGGGTCACGTCCCTGAGGTGGGTGCCCCACGGGTAGATGCCGGGTGCCTTGGACAGACCGAACTTCAGATAGAGCGGGGCGCCGCGCCGGATCAGCTCGGCGACCTCGTACATCCGCACATAGCCGCCGAGGTCGTCGGGGGCCTCGATGTACATGTCCATGGGTGCCGCGGACACCCGGCGGATCTCGGTGAGGTGATCCAGCGTCAGATCGCTGGGCACGTTGACGGAGTCGGCGCCGAGCCGCTCGAAGACGGCGTACGAGGCCGGGTTGACGGGGCCGATGAGCGCCGAGACCTTCAGCGTGGTGTCGGCCGGGATGATCCCGGCCGCACGGGCCCGGTGCAGGGTCCACAGCACGCCCTCGTCGGCGACCAGCAGGCACTTGACGCCCAGTTCGGTGGCTCGTACAGCGTCCTCGACGCAGCCGGCGACGGCGTCGTGGCCCCGTGCGCGCAGTCCGGCCCCCCGCGAGTCGGAGCGCACCGAGCCACCGATGTCCCAGGTGCCGCGCGGGCCGGTGAACAGGCAGAGTTCGATGTCGCGTGCGGCGGTGGCCTCGACCATCTCGGTGATCTCGGCGTCGGTGAGCATCCACACGCCGCTGCCCTGGCTGATCCGGTGGATCGGGACGTCGAGGCGCGAGGCCTCCTTCAGCACGACCGCCAGCGCTTCGGGACCCTCGCACGAGGGGATCTCGGTGCGCCAGCGGCCACCGCCCGGGAAGCTGTGCGCGGAGGCGTCGGCGGGGTCGAGGGCGGGCGCGCCCAGGCCGAGGGTGGTGAGCGCCTGCTCACCGGGTCGGCGGGCCGCCGTGGCGGAAGCGTCGGTCGTCACAAGCTGTCCTTCGTGTTCGGTATTTCGGACGAGGTTCGCGGCTCGGGGCGGAGAACGGCCCGGGTGGTGCTGCGAAAAAGGCGGCCGTGGTGGTACGCCGGTCAGGGCGCCGTCAGGTCACGCCCTGACCGGCGTACGTCATCAGGGGCGGAGCAGCACCTTGCCCACCTTCGGATCACCCGCCCCGACCAGCTCGATGGCCTGCGGGAACTCGGTCAGCGGCAGCTCGTGCGTGACCAGCGGCAGCGGGTCCAGCAGCCCGGCGCCGAAGACCCGCACGGTGTGCGCCCAGGCGTCCGGCGGCGCCCCGAAGACGGTGTGCACCTCCAGCTGCCGTACGACGAGATCGGTCGGGTCGAGCCCGTCCGCGCCCGGCGCCGGGATCCCGGTCAGCACCAGCCGTCCGCCGCGCCGGAGCAGTGAGGCGGCGGTGCGCGCGGCGGAGGCCGAGCCGGCCGTCTCGATCACGACGTCGAAGTCGGCCGGGAGTTCCTGGTCCTTCAGCCGGAAGCCGGTCGCGCCGAACTGCCGCGACAGCGCTTCCCGGTCGTTCCTGGTGCCGACGACGAGCAGCTCCGCCGGCGAGACGGCCTTCAGGAACTGCACCGCGAACATCCCGAGCGTCCCCGTGCCGACCACCGCGACCCGCTCGCCCGGCAGGGCGCGGGCCTTCAGCGCGGCGGCCGCGATACAGGCGGCCGGCTCCAGCAGGGCGGCGGCGGTGAGGTCGGCGTCGTCCGGCAGGACGTGCAGCAGCCGGGCCGGGAGGGTGAGCGTGCCGGCCATGGCGCCGGGCTGGGTGAACCCGGTCTCCTCGTAGCCGTCGGTGCACAGGGTGGTCTCACCGGCGTGGCAGCGGTCGCAGACCTGGCAGTTGCGGAAGCCCTCGCCGACCACCTTGCGCCCGACGAGTCCCGCCGGCACCCCGGCGCCCACCGTGGAGACCGTGCCCGACCACTCGTGCCCGGGGACGAGCGGGTAACGGACGTACCCCTCGGGCCGGTTGCCCTGGTACACCTCGCGGTCGCTGCCGCAGATGCCGACCGCGTGCACGGCCACCAGCGCCTCGCCGGGGCCGGGCTCGCGCGGCGTGTGCGGCACGAGCCGGTGCCGGCCCGGGGCCTCGACGACGACGGCGGTGCTCACTTGGTCCCCTTCGGCTTGCGCTGCTCCCAGCCCTCGGCCCACAGGTCGAACCGGGCCTGCTGCTGCGGGAACTCGGCGGCGGCGTCGACGTCCAGCTCCACGCCCAGACCGGGCGCCTCGGAGAGGTGGAAGTACCCGTCCACGACCTGCGGGGCCCCCTTGACCACCTTCTTGATCTCCGCGTCCGCGAAGTCGTTGAAGTGTTCGAGGATCTTGAAGTTCGGGGAGGTGAAGCCGACCTGGAGGGAGGCGGCGGTGAGCACCGAGCCGCCGACGTTGTGCGGCGCGATCAGCATGTAGTGCGTCTCGGCGGTGGCGGCGAGCTTGCGGGTCTCCCAGATGCCGCCGATGTGGCCGACATCGGGCTGGATGATGTCCACGGCCTGGCTGTCGAACAGCTCGCGGAACTCGATCCGGTCGTGGATCCGCTCACCGGTGGCGACCGGGATGTCCACCTTGGCCGCGACCTTCTCCAGCGCCTTCAGGTTCTCCGGCGGCACCGGCTCCTCCAGCCAGGCCGGCTTGAAGGGCGCCAGCTCCTTCGCCAGCCGGACGGCGGTGGCGGGGGAGAAACGGCCGTGCATCTCCAGCATCAGCTCGGCGTCCGGCCCGATGGCGTCGCGCACGGCCTCGATGAGGGAGACGGCGTACAGCGTCTGCTGGTGGTCGAGCTCGAAGTGCCCGGTGCCGAACGGGTCGATCTTCAGCGCCCGGTAACCGCGCTCCATGACCTGCTGGGCGGCCTTGTGGTACGCCTCGGGCGTTCGCTCGGTCGTGTACCACCCGTTGGCGTAGGCCTTCACCTTGTCGGTGACCTTGCCGCCGAGCAGCTGCCACACCGGCACGCCCAGCGCCTTGCCCTTGATGTCCCAGCAGGCCATCTCGACGACCGCGATGCCGGACATGACGATCTCACCCGCACGGCCGTAGTCGCCGTACTTCATCCGGCGGACGAGGTCCTCGACCGCGAACGGATCCGAGCCGAGAATGTGATTGGCCTCGGCCTCCCGCAAATAGCCGATCAGCGCGTCGGTGTGCCCGAGCATCCGGGTCTCGCCGACTCCCGTGATCCCCTCGTCGGTGTGCACCTGGACGTAGGTCAGGTTGCGCCACGGCGTGCCGACCACGTGTGTGCTGATTCCGGTGATGCGCACGGCAGTTGCCCCTCAGCTGTTCGAGATTTCGTCACACGTTCGAAATGCTGGCGTGACAGTAAGGACGGTGCGGTGGGGGTGTCAATGGGTCGAACAGGTAACGGTTTCGACAAGCCTTTCGAGAATTCTTTCGCTTTCTACGAAACCTTCACAGCGGTGCCTAGGAACGTGACCGATGGGGAATCTAGTCTTCCGGCGTCATGGACTACTGCCACCCGTGCCAACGGCACCTCAACGGCGCCCTGGCCTGCCCCGGGTGTGGAACTCCGGTGCCCGCCGCCGCGGAAGCATCGGCCGCGTACGCGCGCGCGAGCACGGGTGGGGCACCGGGGTACGGAGTCCCCCCGCAGTACGCGGAGCAGTACGCCCAGCAGTACGAGTCCCAGCAGTACCGCATCCCCCAGCAGTACGACCCGGCCGGTCCGGAACGGGCGGCGTGGACGGAGCAACCGGAGCCGCGCGAGGACTGGGACCCCGGGGACGAGCCCGGCACCGAGGCCGCGGCCGACGGCGATCCCGAGCCCGATTCCCCGAGCGATCCCGACCCCGACACCGACCAGGAACCCGGTGGCCGGGCCGCCCGGCGCCGCGCGCGCGGCAGCACCACCGTGAGCCCCGCCGACGCCGACGCCAGCCGCCGCGACCGCAAGGCCGCCGCACACCGGCGCCGGCGCCGCCGTACGGTGCTGATCACCGCGGGTTTCGTGCTGGCCGCGGGCAGCCTGGGATTCGCCGAACTCGGCACGGACGCGCCCTTCTCACCGTTCTCCAGCGGGCAGCCGGACACCGCCGGGGACACCGCGGCCGACGGCGGCACGTCCTCCACGTCCCCCGGCGCCACGGCCGACCCGGCCTCCGGCACCTCCGGTACGGCACCGGGCGCGGCCGGTTCTGCCTCCCCGGACGCCTCCGCGTCCGCCTCCAAGTCCCCGAAGGACAAGACCTCCAAGTCGCCCGACGCCAAGGACACCGGCAAGGCGTCGCAGACCCCCACGGCGGGCTCCGGCACCACCCCCAAGGCCCCGGCGCCCACCGCCACCTCCCGGCCTGCCCCCACCCCCTCCAGCGCCCCGACGACCTCGGCTCCGTCCCCGGCGCCCTCGCCCACCAAGACCTGCAACCGTTTCCTGTGGTGGTGCACCTGACCCCGCCCGCGCACCCGCGCGCCCCCCGTGCCATCGCCTGAGCCCCGCCGTGCGCTGCGCGCCACCCCGCGCCATCCGCCATCCGGGGCAGTGGTGACACCCATGGGCGTCCGCGGCGGTTGAGTCGAACAGGTACATCCCGCCGTACGGGTCTCGGGAACGCCCCGAACGGGAACGGGCGTTGTGCCGAGAGGGAGCAGCGAGCAGCGGCTCAGGTTGAGGAGAGCGGATGACGCAGCAGATCACCGTCCAGGGCACAGTCGCCGAGGGTTTCGAGGCGGTGCGCGAGGAGTTCGCCGCGTTCGTCGCCGGGGAACGCGACGACTACGAGGGTCAGTTGTGCGCGTATGTGCGGGGTCGGCGGGTCGTCGACCTGTGGGCGGGCGCGGAGGCGGACTCGCTGTACGGCGTGTTCTCGTCCACCAAGGGTGCCGCCCATCTGGTGGTCGCCCTCCTGGTGCAGGACGGCACACTGGAGCTGGACCGCAAAGTGACCTACTACTGGCCCGAGTTCGCCGCCGAGGGCAAGGGCGGGGTGACCCTCAGGGACCTGCTCGCGCACCGGGCGGGTCTGGTCGGGATCGACGCCGGGTTCTCCGCCGAGGAACTGGCCGACGACCGCGCGATGGCCGAACGCCTCGCCGACCAGAAGCCGTTCTGGCGCCCGGGCACGGCCTTCGGCTACCACGCGCTGGTGATCGGCGCGCTCACCGGAGAGGTGGTCCGCCGGGCCACGGGCCACACGCTCCAGGAGGTCTACGAGGAGCGGGTCCGCGTGCCGTACGGCACGGACTTCTTCCTGGGCCTGCCCGAGTCCGAGGAGCCCCGGTTCCGCTCGGTGCGGCCGATGCCCCCGACGCCCGAGCAGCAGGCCCTGCTGGACGCCCAGCCGACCGGCCCGCACACGCTGGCCTCGATTGCCTACAACGCCCACGTCCCGGAGCCGGGCACCCTGGCCGACTACGCCAACTCCCGTCTCGTACGGGCCAAGGGACCGGCGTCGGCGGGCGGCGTCGCCTCCGCGCGCGGGCTCGCCACCATGTACGCGGCGGCGATCAGTGAACTGGACGACCGCCCGCCGCTGCTCAAGCCCGACACGGTCGCCGAGGTGGGCCAGATCCACTCCGTGGGCTACGACCTGGTGGCCCGCGCCCACAAGTCGTACGGCCTCGGCTTCCAGGCCACCGCCGACATGTGGCACCCGGTCCTGGGCGCCGGTGCCTTCGGCCACAGCGGCGCAGGCGGCAGCCAGGCCTTCGCCGACCCACGCAGCGGCCTGGCGTACGGCTACACACGCCGCCGGATGGCGTTCCCGGGAGGGGCGGCACCGGAGAACGACAGGTTCGTGCGCGTGCTGCACCGGGCGGCGCTGACTCCCTAGGAGCGCGGGGCTGTGTCGATATGCGGCTCCGCCGCGCGGGCGCGACCAGCCACGACGCACCCGCACCCGAAGAAGCACCGCACCCGGCAGACGCCCCCCGCCGAAAAAGAGACCGCACCCCACGTCCAAGGATGCGGTCTCCGCAGTACGCAACGACGACCGTCAGACCAGCGTCACGCTGATGTTCCCCCGCGTGGCCTTCGAGTACGGGCACACCTGGTGAGCCTTCTCCACCAGCTCCCGGGCCACCTCGGCGGACACGTGGGGAATGTTCGCCGAGATCTCCACGATGATCCCGAACCCGTCCTCGTTCTTGCCGATACCGACCTTCGCGGTGACGGTCGACCCGGAGACGTCGGCCCCCTCCTGCCGGGCGACGACCCCCAGCGCGCCCTGGAAGCAGGCGGAGTATCCCGCGGCGAACAGCTGCTCCGGGTTCGTGCCGGCGCCGTTGCCGCCCATCTCCTTGGGCGGGTTGACGACGACGTCGAGTCGGCCGTCATCCGTGGCGACCCGGCCGTCCCGGCCGTTCTCGGCGGTGGCGACGGCGGTGTACAGGACGTCGGACTGCGTGATGGGCATGCGGTTGTCTTCCTCCTCGGTCCGCCGCGACTCGCGCCCACGATCGACGACGGATTTCGGAAAGAAGTTACCGCATGCCGAAAACACAGCAGAAGCCCTGGCCGGTCAGAGCTTGACGATCATCTTGCCGATGTTGTCGCCGCGCAGTACCCCGAGGAACGCCTCCAGGGTGTTCTCGATGCCCTCGACGACCGTCTCGCGGTACTTCAGCTCGCCCGAGGCGACCCACGGCCCGACCTTCTGGACGAACTCCGGCTGCAGGTCGTAGTGGTCGCCGACCAGGAAGCCCGCCATGCGGCCCCGGGTCTGGATCAGCCGGGCGAGGTTGCGCGGGCCGGGTGCGGGCTCGGTGTTGTTGTAGACGGAGATCATGCCGCAGATCGCGATCCGGCCACCCTGGCGGAGCGAGCCGATGGCCGCCTCCAGGTGGTCCCCGCCGACGTTGTCGAAGTAGACGTCGATGCCGTCCGGCGCGGCAGCGCGCAGCTGCTCGCTCACCGGGCCGTTCTTGTAGTTGAACGCCGCGTCGAAGCCGTACTCCTCGACCAGCAGCTTGACCTTTTCGTCGGAGCCGGCCGAACCGATGACCCGCGAGGCGCCGAGCAGCTTGGCGAGCTGGCCGACCTGGCTGCCGACGGCGCCCGCCGCGCCGGACACGAAGACGATGTCGCCCTCCTTGAAGGAGGCGGTGCGCAGCAGTCCGGCGTAGGCGGTCAGGCCGGTCATACCGAGAACGCCGAGGTACGTCGAGAGGGGCGCGGCCGCGGGGTCGACCTTGACGGCGTTCTTCGCGTCCACGACGGCGTACTCGCGCCAGCCGAAGAAGTGCAGGACGTGGTCGCCGGTCCCGATGCCCTCGGCGTTGGAGGCGATCACCTCGCCGACCGCGCCGCCCTGCATGACCTTGCCCAGCTCGTAGGGGGCGGCGTACGACTTCGCGGCACTCATGCGGCCGCGCATGTACGGGTCCACGGAGAGGTACTTGTTCCGCACCAGCACCTGGCCCTCGCCGGGGGTCGGGACGGGGGTCTCGACGAGGGCGAAGTCCTCGGGCTTCGGCCAGCCGACGGGACGGCTGAGCAGGTGCCACTCACGGTTGGTCATGACAGAGGGCCTTTCTCAAATACTTCAGAACCTGAAACAACCATGCTCCTGAATATTTCAGGATGTCAAGTAACGGGGTATCCTGGAGAGCATGTCCACCCCATCGAAGACCCGCCGCCCCGACGCCCTGACCATGGAGGTCGTCGAACTGATCGGTGACGTCGTCGCCCGCTTCTACGCGGACTACGAGAAGGCGGCGGGCGAGCACACCCTGACCGGACCGCAGGCCCGGCTGCTCAGCCTGCTCTCGCTGGAGCCGCTGCCCATGCGCAAGCTGGCGCAGAAGCTCAAGTGCGAGCCGTCCAACGTGACCGGGATAGTGGACCGCCTGGAGTCCCGGGGACTGGTCGAGCGCCGCCCGGACCCGGCCGACCGCCGCGTGAAGCTGGCCGCCGCCACGGACGAGGGCGTGCGCATGGCCCAGGACCTGCGCGAAGGCCTCCGCTTCGCCCGCGAGCCCCTCGCCGGGCTGTCGGAGGAGGAGCGCCGCTCCCTGCGCGACCTGCTGCGCCGGATGCTCGACGCCTGAGAAGACCGGTGCCGGCCGGCGGGGAATCGGTAAAGTCTCCGCATGCGCGATCTTGGGGTGGGGTTCGGTCATCTGCTGAAGGGCCAGCGCTGGATGAGCCGGCACGGCCGGAGTTACGGCTTCGGACTGCTGCCCGGGCTGATCACCCTGGTGCTCTACGCCGCGGCGCTGGTCGCGCTCGCGGTGTGGGGCGAGGACGCGGTCACCTGGGCGACGCCGTTCGCGGACCACTGGTCCAGCCCCTGGCAGGGCCTGTTCCGCGGCTTCCTCACGGCCGTCCTCTTCGCCCTCGGGCTGCTGCTCGCCGTGCTGACGTTCACGGCCGTCACCCTGCTGATCGGCCAGCCCTTCTACGAGAACCTGTCGGAGCAGGTCGACGCCGCAGCCTCGCCCGACGGCACCGCCCCGCGGTCGGACCTGCCGCTGTGGCGCGAGCTGTGGATCTCGGCCCGGGACAGCCTGCGCATCCTGGTGCGGGTTGCGCTGTGGGGCGTACTGCTCTTCGCCCTCGGCTTCCTGCCGGTCGTCGGGCAGACCGCCGTCCCCGTGCTCGGCTTCTTCGTCACCGGCTTCTTCCTCACCGAGGAACTCACCGCCGTCGCCCTCCAGCGCCGGGGCGTGGAACTGCGCGCCCGGCTCGCCCTGCTCCGTTCCCGCAAGACCCTGGTCTGGGGCTTCGGCACGCCCCTCGGCCTGGCCTTTCTGATCCCGTTCGTCGCGGTGTTCCTGATGCCGGGCGCGGTCGCGGGCGCCACGCTCCTCGCCCGCGAGCTGCTGGGCGAGGAGAACGCCGACGGCGTTGCCGACGAGTCCGAAGAGGAGAACGCCACCCCGTGACCCAGATACTCGCCGTCGCCGTCATCACGGTCCTCGCCGTGATCGCCCCCGGCGCCGACTTCGCCATGATCGTCCGCAACAGCTATCTGTACGGCCGCCGCACCGGTCTGCTCGCCGCCGCCGGCGTCGCCGCGGGAGTCCTGGTCCACGTCACCTACACCCTGCTCGGCGTCGGCCTGCTGATCGCCTCCTCCACCGCCCTGTTCACGGTGATCAAGCTGATCGGCGCGGCCTACCTCGTGTACGTCGGCATCCGCACCTACCGCACCCGCGGCGAGCTGAAGATCGACCTGGCGGACCGCCGTGAGCTGACCCCGTTCGCCGCGCTGCGCACCGGCTTCCTCACCAACGTCCTCAACCCGAAGACGACCCTCTTCGTCGTCTCCACCTTCGCCCAGGTCGTCAGCCCCGACACCCCGCTGTACCGGCAGGTCGGCTACGGCCTGTTCATGTCGCTCGCCCACCTGCTGTGGTTCGGCGTGGTCGCCACCTTCTTCTCGCAGGCCAGGATGCGGGCCCTGATGCTGCGCGGCCAGAAGATCCTCAACAAGGTCATCGGCTCGGTCCTGGCCGGCCTCGGCGTCAGCCTCGCGCTCGCGCCGTCGCACTGAACCCGCCCGTCCGGCTCAGCCGGGGATCCGCTCCGCCGCCTCCCGCAGTGCCGTGACGAAGGCCCGCGCCGCCGTCGTCAGCGTGCGTCCGCGGACCGTCGCCGCGTACACCGCGCGCGGCGGGGCGTCCTCGGCGTGCACCGGCAGCAGGGCGACATCCGGCCGTACGGACGCGGCGGCCAGCGCCGGGACCAGGGTCACTCCGAGGCCGGCGGCGACGTACCCCTGCTTGGCGGTCCACTCGCCGACGACGTGCGCGACCCGCGGCCGGAAGCCCAGCCGCACGGCCGCGTCGAGGAGGGTGCCCTCGGGCCGGGAACTGCCGGCGATCCAGTCGGCGTCGGCGAGCCGGGCCAGCCGCACCGGCCCGTCGGCCCGGGCGAGCGGATGGCCGGCGGGCACGGCGACATACAGGGTCTCGTCGAGGAGATGGTGCAGCTCGTACGCCTCCAGCGGGGCGCGGCCCGTCGTGGAGACCACCGCGAGGTCGAGACGGCCCGCCGTCAGCCGGTCCAGCAGGCCGGGGGAGAGGCCCTCCTCGCGCGAGACGCGGACCCGGGGCTGACGGGCGCGGAAGACGGCCAGCGCGTGCGGGACGAGCGCCGCGTCGGCGGTGGCGAACGCGCCGAACCGCAGCCGCCCGCCCGCCGCCGCCCGCAGCTCGGCCAGGTCGCGGGCCGCGCCGCGCAGTGACTCGGACACGGCCTCGGCGTACGGCACCAGCGTCCGGCCGGCCTCGGTGAGCCGCACCCCCCGCGGCAGCCGGTCGAAGAGCGGACTGCCGCCGAGGGCCGACTCCAGTGCGGAGATCTGCCGGGACACGGCGGACTGGGTCCAGCCCAGCGTCCGCGCGGCCACCGTGAACGAGCCGTGCCGGGCCACCTCCAGGAACACCCGCAGCCAGACGGTGGACAGGTCGGGCGGCTCGGGGTGCGCGCGGCGCCTGTCATGCGAAGTAAGCATGGCTTCGATGCTAGACATTCGCTTGTCGCATCGCACGGCCCGGTCCTAGCGTCGACGGCATGGAGAAGATCGCTTTTCTGGGGCTGGGGCACATGGGCGTCCCGATGGCCCATCGGCTCCTCACGGCCGGTCATCCGCTCACCGTCTGGAACCGCACCGCGGCCCGCGCCGAGCCGCTCGTCGCCGAGGGGGCCTGGCGCGCCGGGTCACCGGCGGAGGCGGTGCGGGACGCCGACGTCGTGATCACCATGCTCGCCGGGCCGGACGCGCTCACCGCCGTGGCCGACGCCGTCGCGCCGGAGCTGCGGCCGGGTACGACGTGGGTCGAGATGTCCACCGTCGGACCGGACGCCGTACGGGAACTGGCCGGCCGGCTGGGGGACGGGGTCACCCTCGTCGACGCGCCGGTCATGGGCAGCACCGACCGGGCCGCCGAGGGCACGCTCGGCATCCTCGCGGGCGGGGACACGGCCGCGGTCGAGCACGTCCTGTCTCTCTTGGGCACGGTCACCCGCACCGGCCCGCTCGGCTCCGGGGCGTCCCTCAAACTCGTCGTCAACACGGCGGTGATCGGCGGTGTCGGCCTGGTCGCCGAGGCGCTGCGGCTCGCCGCCGCGCTGGGCCTGGACGGCGACACGGCCCGTGCGGCGCTGAAGGCGGGCCCGCTCGGCGGCGCGGTCGACCGTGCCTTCGCCGACGGGGCGCTCTTCGCGACCGACCTCGCCGTGAAGGACCTGCGCATCGCCACGGGTGCCGCAGAACTGCCGATGGCCGCAGCGGCGTTGGAGCAGCTCCAGCGGGCCGCGGCGGACCCCGCGCTGGCCCGCGCCGACATCGCGCGGGCCGCCGCCCACATCATCCGTACCGTCTGAAGGACTCCCCGTGCAGATCACCCTGAACAGCCCCGCCACCGCACCGCAGCCCCTGAGCCCCTACTACTCCCAGGTGGCCCGCGTCGAACACGCCGACGGCAGCGCCCTGTTGTTCCTCTCGGGCCAGATCGCCGAGGGCCACACCCTGGCCGAGCAGACCCGGGGCGTCTTCGAGACGATCGACGCCCTGCTCAAGGCGCACGGCGCGAGCCTCGCGGACGTCATCAACATCCGCACCTATCTGACCGACATCAGCAAGCTCGACGAATACGGCACCGTACGGCGGCAGTTCCTCACGGGGGCCCCGCCGACGAGCATGACCTTCGAAGTGCCACGACTGTTCCGCCCGGAGGCGCAGGTGGAGGTGGAGGTCGTGGCGGCCGTACAACCCTCCTGAGAGCAACCGTGGCGGTCGCCGTACTCGGTGCGCAGCACCGCCGCCATGGACTCCCGCACCCGCGCGTACCGCTCGGTGACATACGCACGCCCACGAGCCCGGCGGCCGGCTCCCCACCACCCGGGGCTCCCTCACCGACGGCCCGGTCACCCAGGTCGTCCCCACGGACGGTGAACTGCCTTACACGGAAGACCTGTTCATCGGCTACCGCGCCTGGGAGCAGGCCGGCCGCACCCCCGCCCACCCCTTCGGCTACACCGACTGGGCCTACGAGTCCCTGGACGTCGATGGCACCACCGCGCGCATCCGTCTCCGCAACACCGGTGAGCGGCCCGGCCGCGAGGTCGTCCAGGTCTACCTCTCCCCGGCCGACCCCGACCCCGACCCCGGGCGCCCGGCCCGCCGGCCCGCCGGCTTCGCCTCCGCCGAGGCCGGTCCCGGCGAGAGCGTCGAGGTGACCGTCGCCCTGCCGCGCCGCGCCTTCGAGATCTGGGACGAGACGGCGAACGCGTGGGCGTTTGTGAAGGGTTCGTACGAGATCAGCGCCGGACGCTCGATCGCGGACCGCAGACTCACCGCGCCGATTAACGTCTGATCCGGGACAAGTCCCCCATGAGCAGCCCCGGTCCGGGACCTGACCCCCGGACCGGGGCTCGTCGCCTCCGGGCCCGTATGGCAGACTCCCGGCCCGCGAACACCGGAAGACACCGGGCACGGCACGGGGGAGAGACATCGTGTATCCAGGCCAGCAGCCGGGGCCGTACGGCCAGCAGCCGCCGACGGGGCCGTACGGCCGGCCGCCGCAGTACCAGCAGCCGTATCCGCAGCAGCCCTACGCGCCGCAGCAGCCGTATCCGCCACAGGGGTACCCGCAGCAGCCGTACCCGCCTCAACAGCCCTATCCGCCCCAGCAGTCCCCCCAGCCCCCCGCCCAGCACGTCGGCGAGGGCCGGATGCGGCTGGATCCGAACCTCACCCCCGCCCAGCGTGATCTGGCGCTGAAGATCCAGGCGAAGTCCAAGCCCATGGCCTACGGCATGGTGCTCGGCATCCCGCTCACCTTCGGCGGCGTCCACTACGGCATCACCGAAAAGCCCCTCGGATTCGTCGCGGCGCTCGCCGGGCTGGCCCTGCTGGGCTTCGGTGTCTTCTCGCTGATGCAGATGCAGGCCCTCAAGCGGCAGCTGCGGCTCATCACGGCGGACGCCTGGCGTTCCCCGGCCGCGCATCTGCCCGGCGCCCGCAAGGCCGCCACGCAGGCCGCCTATCTCAACGGCCTGCTGGTCCTGCTGTCCCTCGCCGCGACCGGCTATCTGCTCTACAAGGGCGCCGGCTGGGGTGCGTACGGCAACTCGCTGGGCTTCGGCGCGCTGATGCTGGGCGCGGCCTTGCCGTTCGGTATGGCGGTGGCCGCCGCGACCACCGTTCCGCAGCTGCTTCAGGTGATTCCGGCCGGGGCGAAGGTGGGGCGGAGCCTTTACTCGATCATCTTTGTGCTGGCCACGACGGTCACCGGTGAGGGCATCAAGGGCGGCTCGGTCGGGCCGGTGGTGGCCGGTGGCTGCACGCTGCTGATCTGTGGAGCCGCGATGTCCCTGCTGGGCAAGGCGGCCAGGCGGATGAGGGGCGAGACGCTCTAGCGGACCCCGAACCCGTACACCGTCTCCGAGCGGAACACCTCGCCCGGCCTGAGCACCGTGCTCGGGAACTCCGGGCGGTTCGGGGAGTCCGGGAAGTGCTGGGTCTCCAGGGCGATGCCGTCGCCCGGGGCGAAGGGTTCGCCCAGGTGGTCGGCGGTGTACAGCTGGAGGCCCGGCTCGGTCGTCGCCACGGTCAGGGTGCGGCCGGACGCCGGGTCGTGGAGTTCGGCGACCTCCTCCGGGGCGGGGGTCACGCCCTTGTCCAGGACAAAGTTGTGGTCGTAGCCCGAGCCGACCTTGCGGGAGGTGCGGAAGTCGAACCGGGATCCGGTGACGTCCTCCAGGGTGCCCGTCGGGATCAGGCCGGCGTCCACCGGGGTGAAACGGGAGGCGGCGAGCCGCAGTTCGTGCCCGCCCGCATGACCCGCTCCGGCCAGGTTGAAGTAGCTGTGGTTGGTGAGGTTGATCACGGTCGGCGCGTCCGTGACCGCCTCGTAGGCGATCCGCAGCGCACCGGACGCGTCCAGGGTGTAGGTCGCCGACACGTCCAGGCGGCCCGGGAAGCCCTCCTCGCCGTGCGGGCTCGTCCGGCTCAGCCGTACCCCGTGCTCGACGGGCTCCGCACCCCACACCCGCTTGTCGAAGCCGAGCACGCCACCGTGCAGGGAGTTCGGGCCGTCGTTCGGCTCCAGGGCGTACACCGAGCCGTCCAGCGGGAAGCGGGCGTGCGCGATCCGGTTGGCGTACCGGCCGATCAGGGCGCCGAGGTACGGCTCCGGGTGGGTGAGATAGCCGTCCAGGTCCGGGAAGCCGAGCACCACGTCCGCCGTCCGGCCCTCCCGGTCCGGCACCTGGAGCGACCGCACGATCCCGCCGTACGTCAGGACCTCCACGCGTGTCCCGCCCCGCTCCAGCGTCCAGCGGTGGACCTCGGTGCCGTCGGACAGTGTGCCGAAAAGTTCGCTCATGTGGAAAACAGTAGGCGAGGAGTGTTCTAGGCAACCGGATTGGCGGCGGTGATCGTCCGGTACGCGATCGACGCGAGCCGTGCCTGACCGTCCTTGCTGGGGTGGAACCAGTCCCAGTGGCTGAGCTGGTCGGTGCCGAAGCTGTAGTCGTAGACCGCGTTGTTGTCGAAGCGGCAGCGGCTGTCCTTGGCGCAGACGTCCTTCAGCACCTTGTTGTACTGCACCACCCGCTGCTGCACCCGGTCCCGGCGGAGCACGGCCGCGCTGGTCAGATCGTCGGCGTCGGACAGCATCGACGGGCAGATGCCGAGCTTCCACACCTCCTTGCCCAGCGGATTGGTCCGCCCCTGCGACCACAGCCGCTTCAGGTTCGGCACGCTCGCGACGTACACCTGGGTCTTCGGCGACGCCGCGCGCAGGGTGTGCAGCGCCTCCTCGAAGTCCGCGCGGAAGTCGGCCACCGAGGTCATCGCCCGCGCCGAGGACCGGCAGGCGTCGTTCGCGCCCACCATCACCGTCACCAGCTCCGGGCCGCGCGCCGCCGCCTGGGACATCTGCTCGGGCAGGTCCGCCATCCGGGCGCCGGTCACCGCGTAGTTCCAGCTGCGCTCCGCCGCGCCCGTGACCCCGAGCAGCCGCACCGCCAGGCTGTCCACCTGCGCGTCGCTGCCGGTCGCCCAGGACACCTCGGGGCAGTCCGAGAGCACCGTGCACGCGTCGAAGCCGCGGGTGATGGAGTCGCCGACCGCGGCGATCGAGCCGGGGCTGCGGTTCCACACCGGCGCGGGTCTGGCCGCGCGTGCCTTGGTGCCCTCCGACGCGGGCGCGCTTCCGCCCCCGGCGTCGCACCCGGCGACGCCCAGCACGGCGGCCGCCACGACGGCGAGAGCGGCGTGCCCACGGCTGCTCGGCTTCCGCATCCCCTGCTGATCCCCTCGTCGTCGAACCCGGTGCCCCCGGGTGTTCGTATGTGCTCCCTCTCATAACAACGCGCGAGGGTTCCCGACCGGGCGTCCTGGAACGGAGCACCCCCGTACAAGCGTCCCCCTGGGTGAATGGCGGGGGTTTCCTGACACCGGGACCGACGGTACGTCACACTCCTTGCACCGCCGCAGGGTAGCCTCGCCATCAACGCGGCCGTCGGGCCGCTGCCGCCAGCCAGTCCGCAAGATGTCCCGCTCTGCCCGGAGGTTCCGGTGACGACACGTGGAGTTCTGTACGTGCACTCCGCGCCGCGCGCGCTGTGCCCGCACGTCGAGTGGGCCGTCGCCGGGGTGCTCGGCACGCGCGTCAACCTCGACTGGATCCGGCAGCCCGCGGCCCCCGGCACCTGGCGCTCGGAGTTCTCCTGGCAGGGCGAGGCCGGTACGGCCTCCAAGCTGGCTTCCGCGCTGCGCGGCTGGCACCTGCTCCGCTTCGAGGTCACCGCCGAGCCCTGCCCGACCGCCGAGGGCGAGCGTTACAGCTGCACCCCCGACCTCGGCATCTTCCACGCCGTCACCGGCATCCACGGCGACATCCTCATCCCCGAGGACCGCCTGCGCGCCGCCCTGACCCGCTCCCAGCGCGGCGAGACCGACCTGGAAGCAGAGATCGCCAAGCTCCTGGGCAAGCCGTGGGACGACGAACTGGAACCGTTCAGGTACGCCGGCGAGGGCGCCCCGGTCCGCTGGCTCCACCAGGTGGTGTGAGTTTTCCTGACTGGATCTTTCCGTATCCGGGCATGAGAAGGGGCCCCTGCCGATCGGCAGGGGCCCCTTCTCGCGTACTCAGATCGTGCGGAACGCCAGAACCACGTTGTGCCCACCGAACCCGAACGAGTCGTTCAGCGCGGCGATACGGCCCTCGGGCAGCGCACGCACCTCGTCGCGCACGACGTCCGCGTTCACCTCGGGGTCGAGCTCGCCGATGTTGATGGTCGGCGGAGCAGTGCGGTTGACCAGCGCCAGGATCGACGCCACGGTCTCGATGCCACCGGCGCCGCCCAGCAGGTGACCGGTCATCGACTTCGTCGCGGAGATCGCCATGTGGTCGACGTCGTCGCCGAACACCTTGCGCAGCGCCTTGATCTCGGCCACGTCACCCTGCGGCGTCGACGTGGCGTGCGCGTTCACGTGCACGACCTCGGCCGGCTTCAGATCCGTGGTGTCGAGCAGGTTCTGCAGCGCGTGCGCGATGCCGTTGCCCGACGGCTCCGGCTGGGTGATGTGGTGGCTGTCGGCGGAGATGCCCTGGCCGACCGCCTCGACGTAGATCCGGGCGCCGCGGGCCTTGGCGTGCTCCTCGGACTCCAGAATGATCACTCCGGCGCCCTCACCGAGCACGAAGCCGTCACGGCCGGCGTCGTAGGGACGGGAGGCGCCCTGCGGGTCGTCGTTGTTCTTGGACATCGCCATCATGTTGCCGAACGCGGCGATCGGCAGCGGGTGGATGGCGGCCTCGGTACCACCGGCCACGACCACGTCCGCACGCCCGGTGCGGATCATCTCGATCGCGTACCCGATGGCCTCCGCGCCCGAGGCGCAGGCCGAGACGGGGGTGTGCACACCGGCGCGGGCACCCAGCTCGATGCCGACGTTGGCCGCCGGGGAGTTGGGCATCAGCATCGGCACGGTGTGCGGGGAGACGCGGCGTACGCCCTTGTCCTTGAGGATGTCGTACTGGTCCAGAAGCGTCGTCACGCCGCCGATGCCGGAGGCGATGACCGCACCGAGACGGTCGGGGTTCACGGACGCGTCCTCACCGGCCCTGGCGGTGAAACCGGCGTCCTTCCAGGCTTCCTGAGCGGCGATCAGCGCGAACTGCGCCGAGCGGTCCAGCTTGCGGGCCTGCGGCCGGGGGATGATCTCGCCCGGCTCGACGGCGATCTGCGCTGCGATGCGGACCGGCAGGTTGGCCGCCCACTCCTGCTCCAGGAGGCTGACACCGGACTTGCCGGCGAGCAGGGCCTCCCAGAACGAAGCTGCGTCGCCACCCAGCGGTGTGGTTGCGCCGATACCGGTGACGACCACGGTGCGATTGGTCGGGCTCACGGGAATTCTTTCTCCAACGGATGCGGGATTCTACGGCGCCACCGCCGGGTGGCGGGGCCTTGCAGCCTGGGCCTAAGAGGTGACTCAGCCCTGGTGCTTGAGGATGTAGTCGGTCGCGTCACCGACGGTCTTGAGGTTCTTGACGTCCTCGTCCGGGATCTTCACGTCGAAGCGCTCCTCGGCGGCGACGACGACCTCGACCATGGACAGCGAGTCGACGTCCAGGTCGTCGGTGAAGGACTTGTCCAGCTGGACGTCCTCGGTGGGGATCCCGGCGATCTCGTTCACGATCTCGGCGAGACCGGCGACGATCTCTTCCTGAGTGGCGGCCATGTCAGGCGCTCCTTCTTCGATGTTCCAGACGGTTTGTGGCAAATTGCTGCCGTGCCCGATCCCAAGATCCGGCACGGAGTGCCTAGGGGAGGGTAACGACCGTTGCGGCGTAGACGAGACCCGCCCCGAATCCGATGACGAGCGCGGTGTCGCCGCTCTTCGCCTCCCCGGTCGCCAGGAGCCGCTCCATCGCGAGCGGAATCGAGGCGGCCGAGGTGTTGCCGGTGGTGCGGATGTCACGGGCGACCGTGACGTGCTCCGGCAGTTTGAGGGTCTTCACCATCGAGTCGATGATCCGCACATTGGCCTGGTGCGGGATGAAGACGTCCAGCTCCTCCGGGCTGATCCCGGCCGCGTCCAGCGCCTGCTGGGCGACCTTCGCCATCTCGTACACGGCCCAGCGGAACACCGCCTGGCCCTCCTGCGTGATGGCGGGGAACTTGATGTTGCCCTCGCTGTCGAGCGGCAGCTGGGAGACGTCGCCGAGCCGGAAGCGGTTCCAGGGCACGGTCTGCTTGATCGTCTCGGCCTTGTCGCCCTCGGAGCCCCACACGGTCGGGCCGATGGCCGGCTCCTGCGAGGGACCGACGACGACCGCCCCGGCGCCGTCGCCGAACAGGAAGGCCGTGGCCCGGTCCTCCAGGTCGGTCAGGTCGCTGAGCCGCTCCACGCCGATGACGAGCACGTACTCGGCGGAACCTTCCACCACCATGCCCTTGGCGAGGGTCAGGCCGTAGCCGAAGCCCGCGCAGCCGGCCGAGATGTCGAATGCGGCGGCCTTGTCAGTGCCCAGCTTGTCGGCGATCTCGGTGGCCACGGCCGGGGTCTGGCTGAAGTGCGAGACCGTCGAGACGACCACGGCACCGATCTGCTCGGCGCCGATGCCGGCGTCCGCGATGGCCTTGCCGGCCGCCTCGATCGACATCGCGGCCACGGTCTCCTCGGGACCGGCCCAGTGCCGGGTCTCGATGCCGGAGCGCGAGCGGATCCACTCGTCGGACGAGTCGATCTTCTCCAGGATCACCTCGTTGGGCACCACCCGGGTCGGCCGGTAGCCGCCGACACCGAGGATGCGCGCATACGGGGCGCCCTTGCTGGGCTTGATCTTCGCCATGTACGGCTCCTTAGGCGCCGGCGTGCTCGGAGATGAGCGCGCGGGCCGCGTCGAGATCGTCGGGGGTCTTCAGGGCCAGCGTCGTGACGCCGGGCAGCGCTCGCTTGGCCAGGCCGGTCAGCGTGCCGCCCGGGCACACCTCGATGAGCGCGGTGACGCCCAGCTCCTTGAAGGTCTCCATGCACAGGTCCCAGCGCACGGGGTTGGCGACCTGGCCGACCAGCCGCTCCAGCACCTCGGCACCGGTCGCGACGGCACGGCCGTCCTTGTTGGAGACGTAACGGACCTTCGGGTCGGCCGGGTTCAGCTCCGCGGCGGCCTTGGCCAGCGTCTCGACGGCGGGAGCCATGTGGCGGGTGTGGAAGGCGCCGGCGACCTTCAACGGGACGACCTTGCGGACGCCCTCGGGCTTGTCGTCGTTCAGCGCGGCCAGCTGCTCCAGCGTGCCCGCGGCGACGATCTGGCCCGCGCCGTTGATGTTCGCCGGGGTCAGGCCCAGCTTCTCCAGATGCGCGACGGAGGTCTCGGGGTCGCCGCCGAGCAGCGCCGACATGCCGGTCTCGGTGACCGCGGCGGCGTCGGCCATCGCCAGACCCCGCTTGCGGACCAGGCCCAGCGCGGCGGTGTCGTCCAGGACGCCCGCGAAGGCGGCGGCGGTGATCTCGCCCACGCTGTGACCGGCCACCGCGTCCGGGGCGGTGTCACCCAGTGCCGCGGCGGACAGGATCCCGGCGGCGACCAGCAGCGGCTGGGCCACCGCGGTGTCACGGATGGCGTCGGCGTCGGCCTGGGTGCCGTAGTGGACCAGGTCCAGTCCGATGGCGTCCGACCAGCCGGCGACACGGTCGGCGGCGCCGGGCAGTTCGAGCCAGGGAGTCAGGAAGCCGGGCGTCTGGGCGCCCTGGCCGGGAGCGACGAGTACGAGCACTCTCACACTCTCTCTTGGGGACGGCCACGGCCGCCCGTGGGGACAGGGACGAAGAACACGAAGGGCTTTTGTGGGCCCCCGACAAAACCCTATGCGGGGGTCTCGCCGTCGGCCAGACGCCCCAGGATGAGCGCGATCCGCAGCGTGAACGCGGATCTTACATCCGAAGGCGACCAGCCGGTGACGTCCGTCACACGTCGGAGCCGGTAGCGCACGGTGTTCGGGTGAACGAAGAGCATCCGGGCCGCGCCTTCCAGACTGCTCGCCTGCTCCAGATAGACACTCAGGGTTTCCAGCAGCGCCGAACCGGCTTCTTCGAGAGGTCTGTAGATCTCCTCCACCAACTGCTCGCGGGCGCTCGGATCGCCCGCGATCGCGCGCTCCGGCAGGAGATCGTCCGCCAGCACCGGCCGCGGCGCGTCCTGCCAGGCCGAACACGCCTTCAGGCCCGCGGCGGCGGCCTGCGCGGACCGGGTGGCGGCCAGCAGATCGGGCACGACGGGCCCCGCGACGACCGGCCCGGCGGCATAGGGCCCGATCAGCGACTTGGCGACGGCGAGCGGATTGGCGCTGCCGCCCGCGATGACGACGAGCCGGTCCCCGAGCACCCCGGTGAGCACCTGCAGCTTGGCGTGCCGAGCGGCCCGCCGGATCGCCTCGACGGTCAGTTCGCTGTCCCCGTCGGGCGCGGTCCCGAGCACGACGCACACATGCTCCGGCGAGTTCCAGCCGAGCGCGGCGGCCCGGCTGACGGCCCCTTCGTCCGCCTCCCCGCTGAGTACGGCGTTCACGACCAGCGACTCCAGCCGCGCGTCCCAGGCACCGCGTGCCTCGGCGGCCTGCGCGTACACCTGCGCGGTGGCGAAGGCGATCTCCCGGGCGTACACGAGGAGCGCCTCCCGCAGCACGCTCTCGTCACCGGGCGCGGCCACCTCGTCGATCGCCGACTCCATGACCTCGATGGTGGTGCGCACCATCTCCACGGTCTGCCGCAGCGTGATGGCCCGGGTCAGCTCGCGCGGCGCGGTGCCGAAGACATCGGTCGAGATCGCCTGCGGGGCGTCCGGGTGCCGGAACCACTCGGTGAAGGCCGCGATGCCGGCCTGGGCCACGAGCCCGATCCAGGAACGGTTCTCCGGGGGCATGGCCCGGTACCACGGCAGGGTCTCGTCCATCCGCGCGATGGCCTGCGCGGCGAGGGACCCGGACGACTTCTCCAGCCGCCTGAGGGTCGCGGAGTGCGGGTGGACGTCGCGTGCGTGGTGTTCGGCGTGGGGCTCGCTGCTGTGGGATTCGGGTTCGGGCACGGGACAAGACTGCCTTATCGGGACGGGACCGTGTGCCGCTGGGTCGCAGGTGAGGTCTACGGTGGTGCCCGTGATGGACGTACGGCGCGCCGGTGAGCGCTACCCCGGGGGCGAGCCCGAGGCCGGGATCGAGTCGTGGCACGCCTTCTCCTTCGGGCCGCACTACGACCCCGACAACCTCCGCTTCGGGGCGGTCATCGCCTGCAACGAGGAGCGGCTGGCACCCGGTGCCGGCTTCGACGAACACCCGCACAGCCACACCGAGATCGTCACCTGGGTCGTCGAGGGCGAGCTGACCCACCGTGACTCCACCGGCCAGGAGACGAAGGTCCGCGCCGGTGACGTCCAGCACCTCAGCGCCGCGGCGGGCGTCCGCCACGTGGAGCGCAACGACGGGTCGTCGCCGCTCACCTTCGTCCAGATGTGGCTGGCGCCGCGGGACCCCGGCGGGGAGCCGTCGTACGAGATCATCCCGGGGATAGCCGACTCCACGCCGTACGCGGTGCCGGAGGCGGGGGCGATGCTGCACATACGGCGCCTGGCGGCGGGGGAGCGGACCGCGGTGCCGGACGCCGCGTTCGTGTACGTGCATGTGGTGCGCGGTGGCGTCCGGCTGGGGGCGGAACAACTGGGCGCGGGGGACTCTGCCCGGATCGCGGGGGCGGAGGGCCTGGAGGCGGTGGGGGTGACGGCGACCGAGCTGCTGATGTGGGAGATGGGCGGGTAGGGGGCGACCTCAGCCTCGCAGCTCCGCCAGCACCGCGTCCGTGAACACCGGCCACGCCTCGATCGCCCAGGGCCCGAACGCCCTGTCCGTCAGGGCGACCGCCGCGACTCCCGCATCGGGGTCGATCCACAGGAACGTACCCGACTGCCCGAAGTGCCCGAAGGTGCGCGGAGAGGATGAACTCCCCGTCCAGTGGGGCGACTTGGAGTCGCGGATCTCGAAGCCGAGCCCCCAGTCGTTCGGGTTCTGGTGGCCGTACCCGGGCAGCACGCCCTTCGTCCCCGGGTACTGCACGCTCATCGCCTCCGCGATCGTCCGCGGATCCAGCAGCCGCGGCGCCTGCACCTCCGCCGCGAACCGCAGCAGGTCGGCCACCGTGGACACCCCGTCCTTCGCGGGGGAGCCCTCCAATGTGGTGGACGTCATGCCCAGCGGCTCCAGCACGGCCTGCCGCAGATACTCGGCGAACGGAATGTCCGTCGCCTTGGCGATGTGGTCCCCGAGCTGCTCGAACCCGGCGTTGGAGTAGAGACGGCGCTCGCCGGGAGGCGCCATCGCCTTGTGCTCGTCGAAGGCCAGCCCGGAGGTGTGCGCGAGGAGGTGGCGGACGGTCGAGCCGGGCGGCCCGGCCGGCTCGACCAGCTCGATCGCGCCCTCCTCGTACGCGACCAGCGCCGCATACGCGGCCAGCGGCTTGGTGACCGAGGCGAGCGGAAAGCGGTGCCCGAGGGGACCGTGCGTCCCGAGGACGGTCCCGTCGGCTCGTACGACACCCGCCGCCGCGGTGGGGACGGGCCACTCCTCGATCGACGCGGGGCTGGTCAGGCTGTTCAACGACATGCTCCCGAGCCTATGCGGCTCACAGCAGCAGCCGCATCGACGGGTCCGGGTCCCGCTTGAAGCCGAGCGAGGCGTACAGCGGCTCGGCCTCTGAGGAGGCGTTCAGCAGCACATGACCCGCACCACGCTCCCGGAACCAGGCCAGCAGCTCCTCCATGGCCGCGCGCGCGTACCCCCGCCGCCGGGCGTCCGGGTCGGTCGCGACGCTGAAGACGTGTCCGACCCGCCCGTGCGGATTCCCGGCCTTCCCGATGCGGTACTCCAGCGTTCCCACCACCAGCGCGGCCAGCGCCCCCGGCCGGTCCGGATGGTCCACGACGAAGGCGGCGAAGTCACCGTCCGGCTCGGCCAGCCGCTTCTGCAGCGTCGGCAGCGACTCGGCATGCCAGTCCGTCGATGCGCCGCCTCCCCCGCTCCACAGGGAGTCGATCATCACCTGGCGCAGACGCAGCACTTCCATGGCATCCTCGGGCACGGCCCGGCGTACAAGACTCATGTGTCGCACGCTAGCCAGAAGCCCGGCCCGCGTCCCCGGGTTTCTTACCGAATCCGCTTGCTTGGAGTGCACTCCAACCCCATAGCGTGGGGGCCATGACGGTGATGCAGACGACGCCCGCGGACACCGCGCGAACGACCCCCGCCGACATCTGCTCCGCCCCGCCCAGACGCCATCCACGCCCCGACGGCCAGGACCGCTACACGATCAGTGAGGTCGTCGCGTTCACCGGCCTGACCGCGCACACCCTGCGCTGGTACGAGCGGATCGGCCTGATGCCGCACGTCGACCGCTCGCACACCGGTCAGCGGCGCTACAGCAACCGCGACCTGGACTGGCTGGACTTCGTGACCAAGCTGCGGCTGACCGGCATGCCGGTGGCGGACATGGTCCGGTACGCGGAACTGGTCCGGGAGGGCGAGAGCACCTACGGCGAACGGCGGGACCTGCTGGAGTCGACCCGCCAGGACGTGCTGAACAGGATCGCCGAACTGCGGGACACGCTCAGCGTGCTCGACCGCAAGATCAGCTTCTACGCGATGGAGGGGACCACGCGATGACCGACGCCAGGATTCCGACGGTACGGCTCGGCGAGAACGGACCGGAGGTGGGCGTCCAGGGCCTCGGCTGCATGGGCATGAGCTTCGCGTACGGCCCCACGGATGCCGGCCAGGCGCGTGCCGCGCTGGAGCGGGCGCTGGAGCTGGGCGTGACGCTGTACGACACGGCGGACGCCTACGGCGCGGGGGAGAACGAGCGCTTCCTCTCCCCCTTCTTCACGGCGCACCGGGACGAGGTGGTCATCGCCACCAAGTTCGCCCTGTCGATCCCGCAGGACGACCCGACCAAGCGGATCATCCGCAACGACGCGCCGTACATCCGCGAGGCCGTCGAGGCCAGCCTGAAGCGGCTCGACGTCGATGTGATCGACCTGTACTACATGCACCGCCGCGATGTGAACGTCCCCATCGAGGAGACCGTCGGCACGATGGCGGAGCTGGTCCGCGAGGGCAAGGTCAAGCACCTCGGGCTGAGCGAGGTCACCGCCGACGAGCTGCGCGCCGCGCACGCCGTGCACCCGATCGCGGCCGTGCAGTCGGAGTGGTCCCTGTTCAGCCGGGACATCGAGGCGAAGGTCGTACCGGCCGCGCGGGACCTGGGCGTGGCCCTGGTGCCGTACTCGCCGCTCGGCCGCGGCTTCCTCACCGGCTCCTTCACCCACGCCGAACAGGAGCTCACGGCCGACGACTTCCGCCGTCAGCAGCCCCGCTTCACCGGCGCCAACGCGACCGCCAACGCGGCCCTCCTGGAGCCGATCCGCGCGATCGCCGAAGCCCACGACGCCACCCTCGGCCAGATCGCCCTGGCCTGGGTACAGCAGCGGGCGACGATCGACACGCTCCCGGTGGTTCCCATCCCGGGCACCCGCAAGCCGGGCCGGGTGGCGGAGAACGTGGCCGCGACGGCCATCGTCCTGACGGACGAGGAACTGTCCCAACTGGAGCCCATCGCGGCCGAGGTGGCCGGCGAGCGCTACGCGGACATGGCGTTCACCTCCGCGGGCCGGGAGTAGCTCAGAGTTCCGCCAGGAGTTCGGCCTTCTTCGAGGAGAACTCCTCGTCGGTGACCAACCCGGCCTGGTGCAACTCCCCGAGATGCCGGATCCGTTCGGCGATGTCCGCCGGGTCGCGCCGTGACGGGGCCGGTACCGCAGGTACCGGCCCCCGCGTGCGTACGGCCGCCAGGACCGCTGCGGCGAACGGCAGCGACTCGTGCACCGGCCCGTACCCCAGCCCGAAGACCACGGCCGCCGGATCCTGGTCGGGCTGCGGGGACGCGTCCGAGCCGGGGGCACGGCGAACCAGCCGCAGATGCCCCTCGAACACCTCCGGCGACCGCCACTCCACCCCGCTCAGCTGCGTGACCGGAAAACTCTGGTCGCCGGCCTTCCACTTCGCCGACGACGCCCCCGTCCACGACCAGCGGAACTGCACGGCCGTACCGTCGAAGCTCGCCTTGCCGTCGTACGCCTTGAACGACAGCGGCGCCTCGGGCGCCGCCACCAGATGCCGCTCGGTGGCCCCGGACTCGGTCAACAGCCCCTTCAGTTCGTCGGCGTAGTACTCGGCGAGCGTCTCCCGCTCGGTCGGCAGCACCAGCCGGTACGGATCAGAGCCCTCCTTCAGCTGCCCGTCCGCCGCCTCCATCAGCGGATCCGCGCCGACGCGCGGCAGCAGCCGCAGCACGACGGTGCCGCGCCTGCCCGGGGAGAGCGTCACGCCCTCGACCGCGGACAGCGGAACCCGCCGCTCCCCGAGTGCCTGGAACAGCTTCGGTGTCCGAATCCCCCGTTCGTAACGGATGAGCACGGAGTCGGACTCGAACTCCCAGACGGCATGAAAACCCGCCAGTACGTCACCCATGCGGCTCATCGTATGCGGCACGTGCTCCTCCGTCGCCACCCGCGCAGACCGCACTTCCTGCTGTTTCTACGCGCGTCCTGCCGTGGTGCTGCCGGACACACCGGCCCGGCACAGGTCGTTCTCGCGTGCGCACGTCACTGCGTCGTACGCCCCGACGGCCACGTCGGCGAGGTTGCGCAGGCTGTCCGTGCCCGGCTGGAAATAGCCGGCGTGGCCCTGTGCGTCCCGGGCGGACAGCACGCGCGCACCGAACGCCGAGGACACCGGATCGGCGCCGTGCCCGAGTCCGCCGAGCTCCAGGTACGGCACGTCCTGGATCCAGTCGCTGGAGTCCCGCATGGCCCACACCCGGGCCGTCGTGTCCAGGTGGGAGGCGCTGGAGACCCGCATGCCGGGGCTCGCGGCCACGGCTATGTCGGTCACCCGGCGCGGCATGCCGTGCGCGGCCACCCCGCAGACCACGGAGCCGTAGCTGTGGCAGACCGTCGTCACCGGGGCACGGCCGGGCAGGCCGCCGAGCAGCGCGTTCAGCCGTACGGCACCCTCCGCGGCGCGCAGCCCGGTGGCCGCGTCCACGCCGAGGCCGTCGGGGGCGGTGTAGTCGGCCCAGGCGATCACGGCCGTACGGGTCGTGGGGCTCTGCGCGCGCTCCGCCGCGTACAGCGCCTTGGCCATGCCGACCGGGGCGGTGTACTGGCGGTTGGTCTTCTGGAAGGTGAGCAGATCGGTGTCGACACCGGGGACGACGACCGAGATCCGCTGCGCCCGGTCCAGGTTCCCGAACACCTCCGCGATACGGCCCGAGCCCTCGGGGTCGAAGGCCAGGATCTGCCTGCCGGGGCTCGTCAGGGCCTCGTAGCGGTGCATTCGACGGCCCGCGTCCTGCTGTCCGGCCGCGCTGAGCCGGCTGTCGTGCATGCGTTTCTTCTCGACCTTGCGCTGCTGCTCCAGCGCCATGTGGTTGGCGCGGTAGCGCAAGGTCACGGGGGCGCCGTTCATGTTGCCGACCGCGAGCGGGTAGCGGCGGGCGAGACGGCCCTGGTCCTCGGGGGAGAGGGACGCGAAGAAACGGCTGAGCACGGACGGTGCGGCCTTGGGATCCGGCAGCTGGAGGCCGTGGATGCTGCCGTGCTCCCACTTGGTGAGCGAGGCCTGCAGTGCGGTCGACTCCCTGTGGCTGTGCAGGGCGGTCCAGCCGGTGGTCGCGAGCATCACGAACACCACGGCCAGTGCCAGCAGTGCGCGCCAGACGTTCAGTTGCGGGGAGGTGTCGAAGGAAGTCACTGGGAGGACACACTAGGAGAACGGGAGGGTCTCGGGGTAACGGAGTGACAGGTATCACGTTTCGCGAGGCGTCGAACGCGTTGTCAACGATCTCGATTTGAGCGCCAGTTCCCCATAAGTGCCGAACCCACCTGATCGAGGTAGGACGCGGTGAGTTGACGGATCGCCACCAGACTGAAGTCTTCGCCCGTGCACCACTGCCGTTCGGTGACCCTTATCACTCCGCCGAACACCGCCACGGCCAGCCGCGGTCGAGGGTCGGCGTCGACGTCCACGCCCTCGCGCTCGGCCAGCAGGCGCGCGATGGTCTCCTCCGTGGCCGCCGAGCGACGCAGATGGGCGGCGAGCAGCGCGGGCGTCGTCTCGATCGTCCGGTACATGCGCAGATACAGCTCGACGGGTACGGCCGACTCGACGGTCTCCCGGATCCCGTCCCAGCCCTCCAGGACCGCCTGCCGCAGGGCCTCCAACGGCGCCTCGTGCGGCGGACGCGCGCGTACGGCCTCGACGAAGCGCGCCTCCGTCATCTCCTGGACCGCGAACGCCACGTCCTCCTTGCCGGCGAAGTAACGGAAGAAGGTGCGCTGCGAGACGTCGACGGCCTCGGTGATCTCGTCGACGGTCGTGTGCTCGTACCCCTGGGTCGTGAACAGCTCCAGGGCGGCCCGCAGCAGCGCTTCCCGGGTGCGCTGTTTCTTGCGTTCGCGCAGTGTTTCCATGTGTGTCAGTTACTGACGGATGAAATCATTTGTCAATTGTCAGAGGCTGTCACTAGCCTCGAACGCATGACTAGTCAGACCACCATCGACGCGACGGGGCCGGGGGACACGGCACCGGAAGCCCCGCTCGAGTCGCCTCCGGCCGCGGGGCTGCGCGGCCATCCCTGGCTCACCCTGATCACCGTCGCCGTGGGCGTCATGATGGTGGCCCTCGACGGCACGATCGTGGCGATCGCGAACCCGGCGATCCAGAAGGACCTGGGGGCCACCTTCGCCCAGGTGCAGTGGATCACCAACGGCTACTTCCTCGCCCTCGCGGTCTCCCTGATCACCGCGGGCAAGCTCGGTGACCGCTTCGGCCACCGGCAGACCTTCCTGATCGGCGTGACCGGCTTCGCCGCCGCCTCCGGCGCCATCGGCCTGTCCCACAGCATCGCCGCGGTCGTCACCTTCCGTGTCTTCCAGGGCCTGTTCGGCGCGCTGCTGATGCCGGCCGCGCTCGGCCTGCTGCGGGCCACCTTCCCGGCCGAGAAGCTCAACATGGCCATCGGCATCTGGGGCATGGTGATCGGCGCGTCCACCGCGGGCGGTCCGATCCTCGGCGGTGTCCTCGTCGAGCACGTCAACTGGCAGTCGGTGTTCTTCATCAACGTGCCGGTCGGCGCGCTCGCCCTGCTCCTGGGCGTGCTGATCCTGCGCGACCACCGTGCCGAGAACGCCCCGCGCTCCTTCGACATCCTCGGCATCGCACTGCTCTCCGGCGCGATGTTCTGCCTGGTCTGGGCCCTGATCAAGGCACCGACCTGGGGCTGGGGCGACGGTAGGACGTGGCTGTTCATCGGCGCGTCCGTGGTGCTCTTCGCCGCGTTCTCGTTCTGGGAGACGAGGGTCGCGGAGCCCCTGATCCCGCTGGGCCTCTTCCGCTCGGTACCGCTCTCGGCGGGCGTGGTCCTCATGGTCCTGATGGCCATCGCGTTCATGGGCGGCCTGTTCTTCGTGACGTTCTACCTCCAGAACGTGCACGGCATGAGCCCCATCGACGCCGGCCTGCACCTGCTGCCGCTCACCGGCATGATGATCGTCGGCTCGCCGCTCGCCGGTGCCGCGATCACCAAGCTCGGCCCGCGCATCCCGCTGGCCGGCGGCATGGCCGCGACCGCGATCGCCATGTACGGCATGTCCACGCTCAAGGCCGACACCGGCAGCGGTGTGATGTCGATCTGGTTCGCGCTGCTCGGCCTGGGCCTCGCGCCGGTCATGGTCGGCGCCACCGAGGTCATCGTCGGCAACGCCCCGATGGAGCTCTCCGGAGTGGCGGGCGGCCTCCAGCAGGCGGCCATGCAGATCGGCGGCAGCCTCGGTACGGCCGTGCTGGGCGCGGTGATGGCCTCCAAGGTCGACAGCGACCTGCCGGGCAACTGGGCGAAGACAGGGCTGCCCAAGCCGACCCCGGTCCAACTGCACCAGGCCTCCGAGTCGGTCCAGGTCGGCGTGGCCCCGGTGCCGAAGGGGGCGTCGGTGCAGATCGCCGCGAAGATCACCGAGGTCGCCCATCACACGTTCATCTCCGGGATGAGCCTCGCCTCCCTGGTCGCCGCGGGTGTGGCGGCGGTCGCCGTCCTGGTCGCGCTGCTCACCAAGCGGGGCGCGAACGCGGAGGCGGGCGCGGGCGTGGGCCACATCTGAGGCTCTCCGCCCGGGTGTCTTCGGGGCGGAGTTCCCCTATCAGGGTGACTCCGCTAAAGATCGCTCGCACCGGGCGCGCGCCGCAGGTCACAGTGGGTCAAGTCCTCCGCAGGGCATGGGAGGACAGCAGGGCTGTGGCGCGCGCTGCGGAGGGGGCTGCGCGCGCCAATGCCTGCGGCGCGGTTGCCTGCGGCGCTTTGGCCGGCCGGCAACCGGGGAGGGTCTGCTGGTTCGTCGCCCCTTCGGGGCGCCCGGACCGCTGGGTGACGCGGTGTGGGGGTATGGGACTACGACGGCGGGGAGCGCCCCCGTAAGGGGCGCGGGGAACTGCGCGATCAGCCCCCACTCCCCCGCACCCGGCAACGCCCCGCAGCCCCACCCCAGTTGCCGCCCCGGTCAAAGCCGAGCGCAGCGGCTACGCGTCGCCGCCCGCCGCCCCCGGATGCGCCGCCGACACGTCCAGCAGCTGGTACCGGTCGATGGCCTGCTTCAGCACCGAGCGGTCCACCTTGCCCTCCCGGGCCAGCTCGGTCAGCACCGCGACGACGATCGACTGGGCGTCGATGTGGAAGAAGCGCCGCGCCGCACCCCGGGTGTCGGCGAAGCCGAAGCCGTCCGCGCCGAGCGACTGGTACGTGCCCGGCACCCACCGCGCGATCTGGTCCGGAACCGATCGCATCCAGTCGGACACGGCCACGAACGGCCCCTCGGCGCCGCTGAGTTTCCGCGTCACATACGGCACCCGCTGCTCCTCCTCCGGGTGCAGCAGATTGTGCTCCTCGCACGCCACGGCCTCGCGGCGCAGCTCGTTCCAGGAGGTGGCCGACCAGACGTCCGCGCGCACGTTCCAGTCCGCGGCGAGGATCCGCTGTGCCTCCAGCGCCCAGGGGACCGCCACGCCGGACGCCATGATCTGCGCAGGGACCGAGCCGCTCGTGCCGTCACTGAGCTTGTGGACGCCCTTGAGGATGCCCTCGACGTCCACGTTCGCCGGCTCGGCCGGGTGCTGGATGGGCTCGTTGTAGACGGTCAGGTAGTAGAAGACGTCCTCGCCGTGCGGGTGCTCGGCGTCGCCGCCGTACATCCGCCGCAGGCCGTCCTGGACGATGTGCGCGATCTCGTAGGCGTACGCCGGGTCGTAGGCCACGCACGCCGGGTTGGTCGAGGCGAGCAGCTGCGAGTGGCCGTCCGCGTGCTGCAGGCCCTCACCGGTCAGGGTCGTACGGCCGGCGGTCGCACCCAGCACGAACCCGCGCGCCAGCTGGTCGGCCATCTGCCAGAACTGATCGCCGGTGCGCTGGAAACCGAACATCGAGTAGAAGACGTAGACCGGGATCAGCGGCTCGCCGTGCGTGGCGTAGGCCGAGCCCGCCGCGATCAGGGAGGCCGTACAGCCCGCCTCGGAGATGCCGTCGTGCAGCATCTGGCCGGTCGGCGACTCCTTGTAGGCGAGCAGCAGCTCCCGGTCCACCGACTCGTACTGCTGGCCGAGCGGGTTGTAGATCTTCGCGCTCGGGAAGAAGGAGTCCATGCCGAACGTGCGGTACTCGTCCGGCGCGATCAGCACGAACCGCCGGCCGATCTCCTTGTCCCGCATCAGGTCCTTGAGGAGCCGGACGAACGCCATCGTCGTGGCGATGGACTGCTGTCCCGTGCCCTTCTTCACCGTCGCGTACGCCTTGTCGTCCGGCAGCGCGAGCGGCTTGGAGCGCACGACGCGCGTCGGGACGTACCCGCCGCACTGGTGGCGCATGTCGTGCATGTACTGGATCTCGTCC
Organism: Streptomyces sp. NPDC002076; assembly: GCF_053593835.1. Lineage (NCBI taxonomy): Bacteria > Bacillati > Actinomycetota > Actinomycetes > Kitasatosporales > Streptomycetaceae > Streptomyces > Streptomyces sp. NPDC002076. The sequence goes on along the minus strand of NZ_JBSFDI010000013.1, from coordinate 168,665 downwards.
GTGTCCCGGCCCGGGTGGTAGTACGGCGGCAGGCCGGACTCCAGCTCCTTGTCGGAGATCGGCAGGTGCAGCCGGTCCCGGAAGCGCTTGAGGTCGTCGACCGTCAGCTTCTTCATCTGGTGCGTGGCGTTGCGGCCCTCGAAGTTGGGGCCCAGCGTCCAGCCCTTGATCGTCTTGGCCAGGATGACCGTCGGCTGGCCCTTGTGCTCCTTGGCCGCCTTGAACGCCGCGTAGATCTTGCGGTGGTCGTGACCGCCGCGGCCCAGGTGCAGGATCTGGTCGTCGGTCATGTTCTCGACCATCGCCCGCAGCCGGTGGTCGTCGCCGAAGAAGTGCTCGCGGATGTACGCGCCGGACTCCGTGGCGTACGTCTGGAACTGCCCGTCCGGGGTCGTGTTCATCTTGTTGACGAGGATGCCGTCCCGGTCCTGCGCGAGCAGCGGGTCCCAGGTGCGGTCCCAGATCAGCTTGATCACGTTCCAGCCGGCGCCCCGGAAGATCGACTCCAGCTCCTGGATGATCTTGCCGTTGCCGCGCACCGGGCCGTCGAGCCGTTGCAGGTTGCAGTTGACGACGAAGGTCAGGTTGTCCAGGCCCTCCCGGGCCGCGATGGACAGCTGGCCGAGCGACTCCGGCTCGTCCATCTCGCCGTCGCCGAGGAACGCCCACACGTGCGACCTGGAGGTGTCGGCGATGCCGCGCGCCTCCATGTAGCGGTTCATCCGCGCCTGGTAGATCGCGCCGAGCGGGCCGAGGCCCATGGAGACCGTCGGGAACTCCCAGAAGTCCGGCATGGAGCGCGGGTGCGGGTAGCTGGACAGGCCGTTCGGGTACCGCGACTTCTCCTGGCGGAAGCCGTCGAGCTGGTCCGCGGTGAGCCGGTCGAGCAGGTACGCGCGCGCGTAGATGCCAGGGGAGGCGTGGCCCTGGAAGAAGACCTGGTCGCCGCCGTCGCCCTGGTCCTTGCCGCGGAAGAAGTGGTTGAAGCCGACGTCGTAGAGCGAGGCGGAGGAGGCGAAGGTGGCGATGTGGCCGCCGACGCCGATGCCGGGGCGCTGGGCGCGGGAGACCATCACCGCGGCGTTCCAGCGGGTCGCGTTGAGGATCTTGCGCTCGATCTCCTCGTTGCCCGGGAAGAACGGCTCGCTCTTGGTCGGGATCGTGTTCACGTAGTCCGTGCTGCGCATCTCGGGCACGGCCACGCGCCGCTCGCGGGCCCGCTCGATCAGCCGGAGCATGAGGTAGCGGGCCCGCTCCCGGCCGCGCTCGTCCACGGCGGCGTCGAGGGAATCGAGCCACTCCTGCGTCTCTTCGGGATCGAAGTCAGGAACCTGACTCGGAAGGCCGCCAATGATGATCGGATTGCGATCGGATCCGGAAGCCACGCTGTTCCTTACCTGTCAGAGGGCCAGTTGTCCGCACCTGCCTACACCGCTCCCCATCGTGTACCTCGGGAGGGCGTACGTCATCTCCTCGGTGTGTGCATCGTGTCCGCACCGGTCAAAACGCAACGATACGCCCGGGGTGTGACGCGCTTGGCAAAGGTGTTCGAGGGGCGTATCACCGGATGATTCTGAGATGATTCCGAACGGAGCAAACCGGGCACATCGGTGTGATGTGGGTCACGCGGAATCGGGGTACGGTGCCAGGAGTTGCGGCGACACGGCCCGGATCGTCACCGTTTCGGCGGTCCAAACGGCCGGGTACTTGCGCGATCCGTCCCGCCCGTGTGGACTACGGCCAATGCTTCGCGCACGCGCGTGGCTGAGATACTCACCAAGACATGATCAGGAGGCAACCCGTGAGCGCGACCGCGGACCACGCGGAGGAGCGGACGAACCCTGCCGCCAGGCTGGGGTTCCAGCCCGGGCAGGTGGTCCAGGAGATCGGCTACGACGACGACGTCGATCAGGAGCTCCGCGAGGCCATCGAGGAAACCATCGAGGGCGACCTGATGGACGAGGAGTACGACGACGTGGCCGACGCCGTTGTGCTGTGGTTCCGTGACGACGACGGCGACCTGACGGATGCGCTGGTGGATGCCACCACGTACATCGAAGAGGGTGGCGCGATCCTGCTCCTGACGCCGAAGACCGGCCGTACGGGGTACGTGGAGCCGAGCGACATCCAGGACGCCGCCACGACGGCCGGCCTGACGGCGTCGAAGAGCGTCAGCGTGGGCAAGGACTGGAGCGGAAGCCGGCTTGCTACGCCGAAGGCGGCCAAGTCCAAGAGGTGATCTCCTCTTCCCACCACCGGACGGGCTGGAATTCGCCCCGGCCCGTCCGGAAGGCCCCGGTGATCGCTGCGTAGGGTGGACCCGAGCGTGTGCTGTGCGCTCACCCGAACGGCCCACCGAAAGGATGCACGACGATGGCGATCCAGGTCGGCGACAAGGCGCCCGACTTCGAGCTCAAGGACAACCACGGCCGGAGCGTGAAGCTCTCGGACTTCCGCGGCGAGAAGAACGTGGTCCTCCTCTTCTACCCCTTCGCCTTCACCGGCGTGTGCACCGGCGAACTGTGCGAGCTGCGCGACAACCTGCCGAAGTTCGAAGACCGCGACACCCAGCTGCTCGCCGTCTCCAACGACTCCATCCACACCCTGCGCGTCTTCGCCGAGCAGGAGGGCCTGGAGTATCCGCTGCTCAGCGACTTCTGGCCGCACGGCAACGTCTCGCGCGCGTACGGCGTCTTCGACGAGGACAAGGGATGCGCCGTCCGGGGCACCTTCATCATCGACAGGGAAGGCGTCGTGCGGTGGACCGTGGTCAACGGCCTGCCGGACGCGCGCGACCTGAACGACTACGTGAAGGCGCTCGACACCCTGTAGGCCTCTGTAGGCCGACCGTGGCCGACACCTGTGATGCTCCGGGTCCAGGGTCTGCGGGGGGCGGGAACCCGTCACTAGGATCGGCTCGTTGATCCCATATCCGAAGCACGACGGGGCTCCCCGCCCCTGGACACCACATGGAGGACCCGTGGGAGTCAGCCTCAGCAAGGGCGGCAACGTATCGCTGACGAAGGAGGCCCCGGGCCTGACCGCCGTCATCGTCGGTCTGGGGTGGGACGTGCGCACCACGACCGGCTCCGACTTCGACCTCGACGCCAGCGCGCTGCTGCTGAACAACACCGGCAAGGTCGCCAGCGACCAGCACTTCGTCTTCTTCAACAACCTCAAGAGCCCCGACGGCTCGGTTGAGCACACCGGTGACAACATCACCGGTGAGGGCGAGGGCGACGACGAACAGATCAAGATCAACCTGGCCGCCGTCCCGGCCGACATCGAGAAGATCGTCTTCCCGGTGTCGATCTACGACGCAGAGAACCGCCAGCAGTCCTTCGGCCAGGTCCGCAACGCCTTCATCCGCGTCGTGAACCAGGCGGGCGAGCAGGAGATCGCCCGCTACGACCTGAGCGAGGACGCCTCCACCGAGACCGCCATGGTCTTCGGCGAGCTCTACCGGCACGGGGCGGAGTGGAAGTTCCGCGCCATCGGCCAGGGCTACGCCTCGGGCCTGCGCGGCATCGCGCAGGACTTCGGCGTCAACGTCTGATCCCGGCAGGGTCACGACCCCTGCACCGTTCCGGCGCCGCACCGTTTACGGGCGGCGCCGGACGCGCAGGACAACCAGGGAAGCACCACTAGGGGAGGACCAGCATCATGGGCGTCACGCTCGCCAAGGGAGGCAATGTCTCCCTCTCCAAAGCCGCACCGAATCTCACCAACGTCATGATCGGCCTCGGCTGGGACGCGCGTTCCACCACGGGCGCCCCCTTCGACCTGGACGCCAGCGCGCTGCTGTGCGGCGCCGGCAACCGCGTCCTCGGCGACGAGTGGTTCGTCTTCTACAACCAGCTCAAGAGCCCCGACGGCTCGGTCGAGCACACCGGTGACAACCTCACCGGTGAGGGCGAGGGCGACGACGAGTCGATCCTGGTGGACCTCGCCAAGGTGCCGGCGCACTGCGAGAAGATCGTCTTCCCGGTCTCCATCCACATGGCGGACGAGCGCGGCCAGACCTTCGGCCAGGTCTCCAACGCCTTCATCCGGGTCGTGAACCAGGCCGACGGCCAGGAACTGGCCCGCTACGACCTCAGTGAGGACGCCTCCACCGAGACCGCCATGATCTTCGGCGAGCTGTACCGCTACCAGGGAGAATGGAAGTTCCGCGCCGTCGGTCAGGGGTATGCGTCGGGCCTGCGCGGCATCGCCCTGGACTTCGGGGTGAACGTCTCGTAGCCGCGCCCTCTCCCAGGGACCTGCGCTGTGGCTTTTCGGTGAGGGTTGCCCTGGCTGGTACCACCGGTCGGATGCACCTCTAGACTCGGGGTCAACGTTTAGCAAAGCCGAGTACGGCGCGGGGGAGCCCCTCCCCCAGACTTCGTCTGGGAGGGACCCCCAGACACGATTGGGTAGCCAGTGCTTCTGAAAACCTTCGGCTGGTCGTTCGCGGTCACCGCGCTCGGCCTGGTCGCCGCGGTCTTCTACGGGGGGTGGGAGGCCTTCGGTGTCGTCGCGATCCTGGCCATCCTCGAGATCTCGCTGTCGTTCGACAACGCGGTGGTCAACGCCGGCATCCTGAAGAAGATGAACGCCTTCTGGCAGAAGATCTTCCTCACGGTCGGCGTTCTCATCGCGGTGTTCGGCATGCGGCTGGTCTTCCCCGTCGTGATCGTCGCCCTCACCGCCAAGCTCAACCCCGTCGACGCGGTCCACCTGGCCTTCACCGACAAGAACCGTTACCAGCAGCTGGTCACCGACGCCCACCCGGCGATCGCCGCGTTCGGCGGAATGTTCCTGCTGATGATCTTCCTGGACTTCATCTTCGAGGACCGGGACATCCAGTGGCTGCAGTGGCTGGAGCGGCCGCTGGCCAAGCTCGGCAAGATCGACATGCTGTCGGTCTGCGTCTCGCTGATCGTCCTGCTGATCACCTCCTTCACCTTCGCCACCCACGCCCACCAGCACGGCGGCGCCCATGTCGACAAGGCGCAGACGGTCCTGATCGCCGGTATCGCCGGCCTGATCACGTACATGATCGTCGGCGGTCTGTCCGGCTACTTCGAGGACCGGTTGGAGGAAGAGGAGGAGCGCGAGCACGAGGAGGAGGAAGAGGCCGCCCGCACCGGCAAGAAGAAGTCGGCGGTGCTGCTGGCCGGCCAGGCCGCGTTCTTCATGTTCCTCTACCTGGAAGTCCTGGACGCGTCCTTCTCCTTCGACGGTGTGATCGGCGCCTTCGCCATCACCAACGACATCGTGATGATGGCCCTCGGCCTCGGCATCGGAGCGATGTACGTCCGCTCGCTCACGGTCTACCTGGTCCGCCAGGGCACCCTCGACGACTACGTCTTCCTGGAGCACGGCGCCCACTACGCGATCGGCGCCCTGGCCGTGATCCTCATGGTCACCATCCAGTACGAGATCAACGAGGTCATCACCGGTCTCGTCGGCGTCGTCCTGATCGCCCTGTCCTTCTGGTCCTCCGTCCGCCGCAACCGCGCGCTGGCGGCCGAGGGCGAGGGCACCGACGAGAGGGCCGAGGTCTCCTCAGGGGTGTGAGCCGGGTCCCCTACGGGACAGATCCGGGCCGTGACGGGGTGTGACACCCCGCCGGGCGAGGAACGCTCTGAATCGGGGCGGCCGACGCGGTCGGCCGCCCCGACGGCGTGGTGAACGAGTACATGAGCACCTGGGGGCGGGAATGGGTTTCTTCGACGGGCTGCGGGGCGCCGGCGCCGCCGAATTCGACGCGGGCAACGCCTCGACGAACTCCATCGAACTGACCAGGCGGCACCAGACGGTGTCCCTCACCAAGCAGGACGCGGCCACCGGCCATCTGCGCATCAACCTCACCTGGCGGATGCGCACCTCCGACTTCGACAGCAACCAGCGCACCAGCCTCTTCCGGCACCCCTTCAGGGCCCTCAGGCCACCGGAGGTCCTCGGCCACGGCCAGAGCATGGTCAACGTCGACCTCGACCTGGGCTGCCTGTACGAACTGACCGACGGCACCAAGGGCGTCGTCCAGCCGCTCGGCAACTACCTCGGCGACGTCAACGCACCGCCGTACATAAAGCTCAGCGGCGACGACCGGTTCGGCTCGGCGTCCGGCGAGACGATGTACGTCAACCTCGACCACCGCGACGCCATCAAGCGCCTGCTGGTCTTCGTCTACATCTACGACCAGACCCCGGCCTTCGACCGGACCCACGCGATCGTGACTCTCTACCCCAGCAACGGTCCTCGGATCGAGATAGGCCTGGACGAGCGGCATCCGCAGGCCCGCTCGTGCGCGGTGGTGATGATCGAGAACGTCAAGGGCGAGCTGGTCGTACGCCGGGAGGTGAAGTTCGTGTACGGCTTCCAGGGCGAGCTGGACCGGTTGTACGGGTGGGGGCTGCAGTGGGGCAGGGGTTACAAGACGAAGGTGGAGAGGTGAAGCGCCCCGAAGGGGCGCGGGGAACTGCGCGAAGAACCACGACGCACCCGCACCCGCAAAATCACACGCGGCCCCGAGCCATGAGGCGCACTCACCGCCCGATGAACTGCGGCCCCTGCGGAGGCAACCGGAAGTTCGGATCCACCGGCCCCGCGCCCACTGGCACCGGCACCGGCACCGGCTGAGGGTACCCATACGCCGGCGGAGCCGACGTCGGCTGCGGATACCCATAGGCGGGCGGCTGCTGCGGAACCACCGGAGGCACCTCCTCCGACTCGTCCACCGAGATACCGAAGTCCGTCGCGAGCCCCTTCAGCCCGTTCGAATACCCCTCGCCCAGCGCGCGGAACTTCCAGCCCTCCCCGCGCCGGTACAGCTCACCGCAGATCAGCGCCGTCTCCGCACCGGTCTCCGGCTTGATCTCGAACCGGGCCAGCGGCTCGGCGTCGGCGACCGCGGCGTCGTACAGCAGGATGCACAGCGCCGGCACCCGGTCGAAGGTGACCCCGTCCGCGGACGCGACCAGCAGGATCCGGCCGACGTCGGGCTCGACGCCGGGCAGGTCCGTCTGGATCGTGTCGGTCAGCCCCTCGGCGACGCGCTTCTTGCCCAGCCGCCACACCTTTCCGGAGGGGTGCCGGGGCTGGTTGTAGAAGACGAAGTCCTCGTCGGTGCGCACACGGCCGTCGGGGCCCAGCAGCAGCGCCGAGGCGTCCACGTCGGGGACCTCCTGTCCGGGCGCCCAGCGCAGCACGGCGCGGACCGTGGTGGCTTCCAGCGGGATGTTCGACCCCTTCAGCATCGCGTGCGTCATGCGGTCATCCTGCCTTCTCGGTCCTGGCCACGACAATGCGGGGGGTGGTGACCCAGCGCGTGGCCGACACGGGCGAGTTACCGGAAATTCATGCCCGCCGGGAACCTCTGACACAGATCCCTACGTACTATTACCGGCCACCCTTTACCGAACACTGAGACTCGGGCTCATCGCCCTGGGGGAGTTCTATGCGTCATTTCGGGCACATCGCCCCCGAGGTGCGGCAGCGCCTCTTCCACCGGGAGCCGTGCGCGTTCACCGCCGACTCTCCGGCCCGGCTGCTCGCCGCCGCCCTCGGCGCCACCCTGTACAGCCCGGCCACCAGGCCGCGGCTCGCCGACGACATCGTCAAGCAGGCCGGGAACGGCGTGGTCTCGATGGTGCTGTGCCTGGAGGACTCGATCGACGACGCGGACGTGGTGGCCGGTGAGGAGAACCTCGTCCGGCAGTTCGCCGACCTGGCCGCCCGGCCCGGCGCAGAGCCCCCGCTGCTCTTCATCCGGGTGCGCGCCCCCGAGCAGATCCCCGACCTCGTACGGCGCCTCGGCGCGTCCGTGCGGCTGCTGTCCGGGTTCGTGCTGCCCAAGTTCACCGAGGAGCGCGGCATCCCCTTCCTGGAGGCCCTGACGGCCGCCGAGGCGCTCAGCGGACGCCGGCTGTTCGCCATGCCCGTCCTGGAGTCCCCGGAGCTGCTCTACCGCGAGTCCCGCGTGGACACCCTGGAGGGCATCGCCCGCGCGGTCGACAAGTACCGCGACCGGGTGCTCGCCCTGCGCCTCGGCGTGACCGACTTCTGCTCCTCCTACGGCCTGCGCCGCGCCCCCGACATGACCGCCTACGACGTGCAGATCGTCGCCTCGGTGATCGCCGACGTCGTGAACATGCTGGGCCGGGCCGACGGCACCGGATTCACCGTGACCGGACCCGTGTGGGAGTACTTCCGGGTCTCCGAGCGCATGTTCAAGCCCCAGCTGAGGCAGAGCCCCTTCCTGGAGGTGCAGGCCGTCGAGCTGCGCGAGAGGCTGATCGAGCACGCCATGGACGGACTGCTGCGGGAGATCTCCCTCGACCAGGCCAACGGCCTGCTCGGCAAGACCTGCATCCACCCCTCCCACGTGCTGCCCGTCCACGCGCTGTCCGTGGTCAGCCACGAGGAGTACAGCGACGCCCAGGACATCCTGCGGCCGGAACGCGGCGGCGGGGGTGTACTCCGGTCGGCCTACACGAACAAGATGAACGAGGTGAAGCCGCACCGCGCCTGGGCCGAGCGGACCCTGCTGCGCGCCGAGGCCTTCGGCGTGGCCCACGAGGACGTCGGCTTCGTCGAGCTGCTCGCCGCCGGAATAAGGAACGCATGAAGAACGCAGTGAACCACGGGGTCTGGTCCGGCAGCTGGGTCGCCGAGCGGCTGGGCGTCGAACTCGTGGGGGACGACGGCCTGCGAGCCCTGCTCGGGCTCGCCCTGCGGCGCAATCCCAAGCGGGCCCATCTGCTGGTGTCGAACGTGCTCGGCAAGCACGTTCCGCAGTCGCCGGCGGTGGTGTACGGGCATGGGTTCCGGCTCGGCCGACAGGTCGCCGCGATGCTCTCCGAGGGGGAGGCGCGGAGTGCGGTGGTCCTGGGTTACGCGGAGACCGCGACCGGGCTGGGCCACGCCGTGGCCGACGGCCTGGGTGCGGCGCCGTATCTGCACTCCACGCGTCGGCCGGTGGCCGGGGTCGCCCGTGCGGGCGGCTTCGAGGAGAGCCACTCGCACGCCACCTCGCATCTGCTGCTCCCCGAGGATCCCGCCCTGCTGACCGGAGATGGTCCGCTGGTCCTGGTCGACGACGAGTTCTCCACCGGGAACACGGTCCTGAACACCATCCGTGAGCTGCACGAACGCTATCCGCGCAAGCGTTACGTGGTGGTCGCCCTGGTCGACATGCGCTCGCCCGAGGACGCCGACCGGATGGCTCGGTTCGCCACCGGGATCGGCGCCCGGGTGGACCTGATCGCCGCCGCCACCGGGACCGTACGGCTGCCGGAGGGTGTGCTGGACAAGGGGCAGCGGCTGGTCGCCGAGCACGACCAGCGGCACGGCTCGCCCGAGCCGTCGTACGGCCGTGTCACCCGGGTGGAGCTCCACTGGCCCCACCGCCTCCCCGACGGTGGCCGGCACGGCTTCACGCCCGCCCATCGGGCCCGCCTGGAGTCCGCGCTGCCCGCCATGGCCGCCCGGGTGGCCGACGCCCTGCCCGCCTCCGCCCGGCGTGTCCTCGTGCTCGGCTCCGAGGAGCTGATGTACGCCCCCCTGCGCCTGGCCCGTGAGCTGGAGCAGGTCGTACCGGCCGAGGTGCGGTTCTCCACCACCACCCGCTCGCCCGTCCTGGCGCTGGACGACCCCGGGTATGCGATCCGTACCCGGCTGGTCTTTCCCGCGCACGACGACCCGGCCGACGGGTCCGGCGAGCGGTACGCCTACAACGTCGCGGGCGGTGACTTCGACGCCGTGGTCGCCGTGGTCGACTCCGTCGCCGACACCCCCGCCCTGCACGCGCCCGACGGCCTGCTGACCCGCCTCGCCGCACACACCCCGCACGTCCTGCTCGCGGTCGTCCCGTCGTACGTACCGCACGCTTCCGAAAGGCCGGCCATGCTGCCCGAGCCCCTCCGTGGCCCCGCATTCTCCAGCTACGCGCCCGAGGAGGTCGGCTGGCTGCTCCAGGACCTCTCCGACGTCACGCTGGAGGCGCCGACCGAGGAGCGGGAGGAGGCCATCCAGAGCGGTGGCGCGCACTACGCCGAGTCGCTGCCGGTGGAGTACCAGCCGAGCGAGCAGTACCAGGAGCTGTTCCACGCGGCCCTCGACACCTCCGCCGCCCGGATCGCGCAGGCCGTCGGCGTGGTCACCGAGGCCGTCATCGCCGAGCGGTCGCCGCGCCCGGTGCTGGTCTCGCTCGCCCGCGCGGGCACCCCGGTCGGCATCCTCATGCGCCGCTGGGCGCAGTTCCGGCACGGCCTCGATCTCCCGCACTACGCGGTGTCGATCGTGCGCGGCCGGGGCATCGACGCCAACGCGCTGCGCTGGCTCGCCGCCCACCACGACCCGCGCGACGTCGTGTTCGTCGACGGCTGGACCGGCAAGGGCGCCATCACCCGCGAACTCGCCCAGGCCGTCGAGGAGTTCGAGGCGAAGGAGGGCGTCACCGGCTTCGACCCGGAGATCGCCGTACTCGCCGACCCGGGCTCCTGCGTGCGCACCTACGGCACCCGCGAGGACTTCCTCATACCCTCCGCCTGCCTCAACTCGACCGTCTCCGGGCTGATATCGCGGACCGTCCTGCGCGCGGACCTGGTCGGCCCGAGCGACTTCCACGGCGCGAAGTTCTACCGCGAACTCGCCGGCGCCGACGTCTCCGTGGCCTTCCTCGACGCCGTCTCGGCCCGCTTCCCGGAGGTCGCCGACACCGTCGACACCGCGGTCAAGGAGCTGATGGCCGAGGACCGCGACCCGACCTGGGCCGGCTGGCGGGCCGTGGAGCGGATCAGCGAGGAGTACGGCATCCACGACGTGAACCTCGTCAAGCCCGGCGTCGGCGAGACCACCCGGGTGCTGCTGCGCCGGGTGCCGTGGAAGATCCTGGCGCGCGCAGGGGCCGGCGCCGACCTCGACCACGTACGCATGCTCGCCGAGCAGCGGGGAGTCCCCGTCGAGGAGGTCGGTGAGCTGCCGTACACCTGCGTCGGGCTGATCCACCCCAAGTACACGCGCGGTGCCACGGGCGCCGACGGCAAGGCGGTGAACGTCTGATGCCGGTGCTGGTGGCGAGCGATCTCGACCGTACGCTGATCTACTCCTCGGCGGCCCTCGCGCTGACCATGCCGGACGCGCGGGCGCCCCGGCTGCTGTGCGTGGAGGTGCACGAGGCCAAGCCGCTCTCCTACATGACGGAGACGGCGGCCCAGCTGCTCACCGACCTCGGCGACACGGCCGTCTTCGTGCCGACGACGACCCGCACCCGCAAGCAGTACCAGCGGATCAACCTGCCCGGGCCGCCCCCGAAGTACGCGATCTGCGCCAACGGCGGCCATCTGCTGGTCGACGGCGTGACGGACACCGACTGGCACGCCGGTGTGCTCGCCCGCCTCGCCGACGAGTGCGCGCCGCTGGCCGAGGTCCACGACCATCTGCTGCGCTCGGCGGACCCGGCCTGGGTGCGCAAGCACCGCATCGCCGAGGACCTGTTCACCTACCTCGTCGTCGAGCGCGAGCTGCTGCCCGAGGACTGGGTGAAGGAGCTGGCCGTGTGGGCGGAGAACCGCGGCTGGACCGTCTCGCTCCAGGGCCGCAAGATCTACGCCGTACCGAAGCCGCTCACCAAGAGCGCGGCCGTCCGCGAGATCGCCCGCCGCACCGGCGCCGAGCGCACGCTGGCCGCCGGGGACTCCCTCCTGGACGCCGACCTCCTCCTCGCCGCCGACCGCGGCTGGCGCCCGGGCCATGGCGAGCTGTCCGACACCGGTTGGACCGCTCCGGAGATCAGCGCGCTGCCCGAGCGGGGGGTGCTGGCGGGGGAGAGGATCGTCCGGGAGTTTCTACGGGCTGCTCGACAACAGGACTAGCCGCAGCACCCTCCGCCACAACAGCCACCGCCGCCCCCACCGGACGCGGGGGCGGGGGCAGCGGTGGCCGTGCCGCCCACCGCCACCGTCGACAGCAGTTTCACCGTGTCGTCATGCCCCGCAGGGCACGTCGCGGGGGCGGCGGACTCGGCCATGGGGCGGCTCAGTTCGAACGTGTCGCCGCAGGTACGGCAGCGGTACTCATAGCGAGGCATGGCCACAGATTACTGCCCGGCCTGCTCGCGCTCGACGGCATCCGGGTGCCGGGCCCGCCAGTAGGGGTTGTCGTGCGGCAGGGTCGAGCCGACCCGGCCGTACATGCCGAAGGTCATCAGCAGCAGGCCCACGATGAAGCTGAAGAACACGTTCTGGATCTTGAACGCCAGGAAATTGTGCGTGGTGTCCAGCAGGCCGAGGCTCAGGAAGCCGCTCAGCAGGAACAGCACCCCGAACACCAGGTTCAGCGTGGACGCCACGTTTCCGCCGATCACCATGCCGGCGAGCAGGATCGCGCCGACGACGATCGACAGCACGCTCAGCGTTCCGTTGGTGTTCAGCCCGGCGACCGTGGCACCGCCGGTGTCGAAGAAGCCGATGTGGTTGATCAGACCCAGGATGCCGAAGGCGACGAGGAACGCGCCGATCAGGCCCGCGCCGATCCGGTAGACCATGTTCAGCCGATGGTCGACGGGCAGGTGCTTGTCGAACTCGATCCGCCGTCGCGGCCCCGTGTCCCGCGTGTGCGCTGCGTGTGTGGCCATATCCGCCTCCTCGGGCGCTAGCGGAGGCCATGCGTTCATCCAATATCCGCCCGCCACACCGCGCCCTGCAACCGACCGCAGCACAGCGCACCCACGGCAGGCCCCCGCTCAGTGCCCCCCACGCTCCTCGCGGATCTGGGCCACTACCCGCGCCACCGTCTGCCGCACTGCATCTGTCTCGGTC
>NZ_JBSFDI010000013.1:0-155763 GCF_053593835.1 Streptomyces sp. NPDC002076 | reverse complement strand
GGTCAGGAAGTGCCAGTAGTCGGGGTGTCGGCCGGTCTCCAGCGAACCGATCGCCCGTTCCAGCCGCCCCACCGCGTCGTCCAGCGGCCGGGCATGCCACAGCGCACCCACGGCAGGCCCCCGCTCAGTGTCCCCCACGCTCCTCGCGGATCTGGGCCACTACCCGCGCCACCGTCTGCCGCACTGCATCTGTCTCGGTCAGGAAGTGCCAGTAGTCGGGGTGTCGGCCGGTCTCCAGCGAACCGATCGCCCGTTCCAGCCGCCCCACCGCGTCGTCCAGCGGCCGGGCATGCCGGGGATCGGGGGTCGTGCGGCCGGTCATGGCCAGCCGCTGGGCGTCCCGGATCGCGAACCGGGTCCGCTCGATCTCCGCCTGCGGATCCTTCTGCACCTCGTTCAGCCGCCGCAGCCGGTCACCCGCGGCCGACACGGCCTCGTCGGTGACGTTCAGCAGGGACCGTACCGTCGACAACAGTGACGTGGCGTCCGGCCAGCGCTGGGCGTCCCGCGCCGCCTGGGCCTCGCGGAGCTTGAGCTCGGCCTGCCGTACGTTCTCCGCGGCCTGCTCGGGCACGTGCTGCAGATCCTGCCAGCACGCGGCCGCGAACCGGCGGCGCAGCTCGCTCAGCACCGGGTCCACCTGTCCGGCCCTGGTGGTGAGCGCCTGGGCCCGGGTGCGCAGGCTGACCAGCCGGTGGTCGATCTCGGCGGCCTTCTCCGGCAGCCGCTCGGCCTCGGCCCGGATCGCCCCGGCCTCCCGCTGCACCCGCTCGGCCCGCTCCAGCGTCTGTGCCACGCCGTGCTGACCGGCGCCCTGGTTCAGCTTGGTCAGCTCGGGGGAGAGGGCCGCGAGCCGGCCGGCCAGGTCATCGGCCCGCAGCCCCCGCTCCCGTACGGCGTCCAGGGCGTTGCTCGCGCCGAGCAGCGCCTGCCGGGCCCGCTCCACGCCGGGCGCCACCCGGGCCAGCTGGGTCTCGGCCTTGCCGAGCAGCGGCCCCAGCGAGCTGCCGAAACGGTCCAGCTCCTGCCGGACCCGGAGCAGCTCGTCCTTGGCGGACGTCAGCTCCGCGCGCGCCCGCGAGGCCGCGGCGGCCTCCAGATCGTCCCGGTCCAGGTCATGCGCGTCGACGGCCTGGATGTAGCGCTGGCTGGCCTCGTCGATCCGCTGCCCGAGCGCCGCGAAGTCGGTGACGGCACGGCGGGCGGCGGGCGAGTCGTCCACGGCCGTGATGGTCTCGATGGAGATCCGCAGGTCGCGCTGGGCGGTGTCGAGTTCGTAGAACGCGGCCGCCGCGGCGTCCTTCGCGGCCTGCGCCTCCGCCCGCTGGCTCTCCGCCCGGCCGCCGAACCAGCGCCGGGTGCCGCCGCCGGCGAACGCGGCGGGCAGGGCGAGCGCGGCCAGGACCGGCAGGCTCAGCAGGGTGAGGGTGTCGCGCAGGGCCGTGGACCCGGACCGGGCCCGTACGGTCGACGGCGGGTACGACCGCGTCGCTGGCGTGCCCGGTGTCGCCGTCACATCCCTCTCCCGTGCTGTGGTCCGCCGTGGGTGGTGTCATTCTCCCACCCGTTGTAGACGAAACACATGGGCCGTTCAGTTCGCGTCCGGCGTCCTCACTTTCCCGTGCGGACCGTGACCTTTCCGTCCGTGGCGTGGGCCGACACCCGGTGCGGGCTGCGGTCGTCGCGGGGCACGGACACCGACACCGCGCCGTCGCCGGAACCGGCCGACACCCGGTAGGCGCCCCTGGGCACGGCGACCGTCACCGAGCCGTCGGTGCTGGAGGCGTCCACCAGGTCGGGCACACCGGACAGCAGGACCTGCACGGAGCCGTCGGTGGAGCCGGCCTTCACCCGGCGCGAGGAGACGTCCGCGCGGACCGAACCGTCGGTCGACCTCAGGTCGAGCGGCCCGCTGGAGTCGGTGACGCGTACGGAGCCGTCGGCGGTGTCGACACTGAGCGGATCCCGGAACCCGTGCGCCCGCACGCCGCCGTCCACGTCGTCGACCTTCACGCTGATCCCGCGCGGCACCTCGATCCGGTGCCGGGCCGAGCAGTCGGCGATGAGGCCCGAGCAGTGCATCCGCAGCACCAGCCGGTCGTCCTGGAAGGACCAGCGCAGCGTCGGACTGTGGCCGACGACGACGGATCCCCGGAACCACCGGGTCACCTCGACCGTGCCGGCCTTGGCGGAGTCGGTGGCGACGACCTCCAGCGCGGAGTTGTCGGAGTCGATCGTGAGGGTGCGGCCGCGCAGCGCGAAGGACCGGTGGTCCGGGTGCGTGTCGTCGGCGGCGGAGGCGCCGCAGGCACTGACCGTCGCCACCAGCACACCGGTGACGACGGCCAGGGCGGCGGCGCGGACAGGAACGGAACGGGTCATGCGGAACTCCCCCTGGGATTCGGTCTGCGAGGACCGTAAGGGAGCCGGGTCGGGCGGGGCGATGAGGACGGCTCCCGGACCGGGGGTGGGGATAACCCCCGCACACGGCCCGTTACGGGTTTGCCGTGCACCGGTTGCGGCAAGGTAGGCTGTCGACTCCTGGGCGCGCAGCCCAGGTGTCCGGGTGCGTAGCTCAGGGGTAGAGCGCCTGCCTTACAAGCAGGATGTCGGCGGTTCGAAACCGTCCGCGCCCACCGACGGAGCCCCCAGCCATACGGCTGGGGGCTCTTCTCATTCCTCTCCTCCTGACGGCTGCCGCCTGTGTGCGTGCTTCAGCCCGGTGCGGGCGTCCATGCGGTCCGCTGCCGCGACCTCGGCCCAGAAGCGGTGCGTGGTGACGAAAACCGCGAGTTCGTGCTCGCGGCGGCGCAGCTTCTCCACCTCGGCCTGCTCGTCCGCGGTCCAGCCCGGGGACGCGGGCCGCTCCACCTTCCGCCAGCCGGTGTCGTCGCTGAAGCCGTCCATCGGCTCGACCGACCACGGCAGGCGCTTGAGCAGGGCCGACAGCTCGGCCCGGACCTGATGCAGCTCCTCCTGACCGGCGAGGAGGTCACTGGGGAATTCATAGGTCGTAGCCACACCCCAATGCTACGCCTGTTCGATTTTGGGGGGCGAGTTCGGTTGTGAGGTTCACGCGAACGGGTGGGCCGGGCCCGCTGCCCCGCAGGTCGGCAGGCCCCGCCCGTGCCGCCAGGCTCAGTGGCTGCTGAACCATTGAGCCGACGCGGGCTGTTCAGTGGCCGGCGGCCCGCAGTTCGTCCACCAGGCGGGCCGTCACCGGCACCGGCACACCGTGCCGGTCCGCGGCGCGCAGCAGTGCCCCGCCGATGGCGTCGAGTTCGAGCGGGCGGCCCGCCTCGGCGTCGCGTTGCATGGACGACTTGGCGCCGGGCGGGAAGGCGTCGTACCGGGCCAGCGCCTGGGCCGGGTCGGCGGGGGCGCCGCAGGCACGGCTGACCGCGGCGGTCTCGGCGACCAGGGACTCCAGCTCCTCGCGGTGCCGGGTGCGGGCCTCGCCGAGGGGGAGGGCGTACCGCGTGGTGAGCAGGGCGAAGGGGGCGAGGAACGCCATCTTGGCCCACAGGGCCGCCGTCTCGTCCTCGACCACGCGGGCCGTCACACCGGCGGAGACGAGGGTGGCCGCGAGGTCGTCGAGACGGGGACGGGGTACGGCGTCCCCGGCCAGGTCGATCTCCGTGAACGGGCTGCCGTGTTCGATCACCCCCGGGGCGACCCGGGTGGACTCCACGCGGATCACCGCCGGGGCGACCCGCTCGGGGCCGTAGCGGGCGCGGAGCAGGCCGGGGTGTTCGACGCCGTTCAGGAGCGGTACGACGAGGGCGTCACCCAGAGCCTGCGGTGGCACCCGGGTGAGGGCGGCGTCCAGCGCGGTGTGCTTGACGGCGATCAGGCAGGCGGCCACCGGCTCGCGCAGTTCGGTGTCCGCCTCGACCGGGGCGGTGAACTCCCCGAACTGCGCGCTGCGGACCGTGATTCCGGTACGGCGCAGGGTGCCGGCCGTACGGTCCTGGGCCAGGCAGACGACGCGGTGGCCGGAGCGGGAGAGCAGGGCGGCGAGGAGTCCGCCGGTGCCGCCGGGGCCGAGGACGGCCACGGTGTGCTCACTGGTCATGAGGATGTTCCTCTCGTCGGTCGGCCCCGGGAGTCGGTGGCCGCCTTCGGCGCGATCCTCGCACCTTGGCGCGGGGTGCGTGAGACTGGGGGCATGTGCCGGAGTATCAAGACGCTGCGTCCGCCCGTGCTGCCCGAGGAGGCCACGGAGGAGGACATCCACGCCGCCGCGCTGCAGTACGTGCGGAAGATTTCGGGATTCCGGGCCCCCGCCGCGCACAACCGCGAGGTCTTCGACCGCGCCGTGGCCGCGGTGGCCGCAGCCACGGCGGAGCTGCTCGGGGGGCTGGAGGTGCGGGGGCAGGCGACACGAAGCGCGCCGTAGGGGCACCTCCCGCAATCCGGCATGACGGTCAACTCGGGCCGGTAGGAGAGGTGTTGTGGCCAGCAGGTCATGATGAACCGTGCCGTCCGCTGACCGGTGGCGGTTGGATACCCCCGCCCCCGTCGCCCGATGGCCGTACCGCCTGATGAACCATCAAGGCACCGTCCAGGCAAGGAGGTTCTCCTTCGGTGTGCCCGCGGAAGGCGGCGGAATCGGAGCGATGGCCGAATGTTGAACTTGCAAGCATTGATTAGGCAGCCCTAACCTGAGTCCCTCGTTCGGTACCGCCGCACTCCCCCCACGACCGGCCACTTGGACGTCCCTGGCCGGTCCGACCGCCACCGAAGAGGAGAACCCCCTCATGTCCGCACGCCTCAACTCCGCTCAGCCCTATGTCCTCGGGCTCTTCCGTATCGTCGTGGGCCTGCTGTTCGCCGTGCACGGCGCCGCGTCCCTCTTCGGCGTCCTCGGCGGCGCCGCCGGCACGCAGGGCGGCACGATCCCGACCGGCACCTGGCCCGGCTGGTACGCGGCCGTGATCCAGCTCGTCGCCGGCGGCCTGGTGCTCCTCGGCCTCGGCACCCGCGGGGCGGCGCTGATCGCCTCGGGCTCGATGGCGTACGCCTATTTCGACGTGCACCAGCAGGCCGCGCTGTGGCCCATCCAGAACGGCGGCGAGCCGTCGGTCCTGTTCTGCTGGGCCTTCTTCCTGCTGGTCTTCACCGGGTCCGGCGCCTTCGGGCTCGACCGGCTCGTCACCCGCCGCACCGCCGCGGACGGCCGGGCCGCCACCGAGCGCACCCCGATGGCCGCCTGACCCGGGACGGCGTCCTTCCCCGCCGCGAGAGGGAAGGGCGCCGCCCGGCCTCCGGCCGGCTACGACGTCCCGCCGAACGGCACGGTGACGCAGGCCACCCGACTGCCCTTGGTGCCGGGCTCCTTGTGGATCACCACCGAACCCGCCTGGCCCTTCCGGAAGGCCCAGGTGTGCTTGGCGGTGGCGTTGCCGATCCCGTTCGCGTCGGACTTGAAGTCCAGCCAGACCTCGTTGTCCTTGTTGACGTGGGCGGCGTCCATGCCGGTGTGGTTCTGGTAGTGCTTGCCGGCGGCGGCGGGGTCGGCGCCGCAGGCCTTCTGGTGGATGTGGACCCCGAAGAGGTGGTTGGGCTTCACGCCGGCCACCCGCAGCTCGACGGTCGTGGCACCGCTCGGCTGGGTGATCTGGCGGACCTGGATCAGGGCGCCCGCCGGGACGAGGTTCTGGTCGTACGCCACCGCGTTCGACTTGTTGCTCGCGGCCGGAGCGGAGAACACGCCGTAGGTCTCCAGTGAGGAGGTGTGGGCGGTGCCTGCGGTCCCGGACGCGAACAGGGCCGCGGCGAGGGTGCCCGCGTATATGGCTGCTGCCACCATGATGTGCACCTTTTTCTGCGCTCATGCGCCGTTTCGTTCGGATGTGTGCCTGACATTTCGGACAGTCCTCTATCCATTGCGACGGACACGGAGGGCCCTTGCCGCACAGCCTGCGCTGTTCGGGTGACAGAGCGTGTCGGAGGCCCCGGAAACCGCCTGAGTCCTTGTTCGCCCCCCTAGCCCCTTCTGTCACACCCCCGGCGTACGCTGTCTGGCTGTCAACGGGGGAGCAACGGGAGTCGTGGTGTTCGAGAATGTGGGGGCATTGGCCGCCGGACCGTGGATCTATGCCGCGGTCGTCATGTCCGTGCTGCTCGACGTGTTCGTGCCGGTGCTGCCGAGCGGCGTGCTCGTCATCACGGCGGGTACGGCAGCGGCGGCGGGCTCGGGCGCGGCGGCCGGCCGGGTCCCGCACGACGTGCCGGACCTCCTGGTCCTCATCCTTTCCGCGGCGACCGCCTCGGTCCTCGGCGATCTGGTGGCGTACCGGCTGGCCTGGCGGGGCGGCGCGCGGCTGGACCGCGCGATAGCCCGCTCCCGGCGGCTGACCACCGCGCAGGAACGTCTCGGCGACGCCCTGGCGCGGGGCGGCGGCGCGCTGGTCGTGCTCGCCCGCTTCGCCCCGGCGGGCCGCTCGGTCGTGTCCTTCTGCGCCGGCGCCGCCCACCGCCGAGCCCGCGACTTCGTCCCCTGGTCCGCCCTGGCCGGCCTCTCCTGGGCCGCCTACAGCGTGGCCCTCGGTTACTACGGCGCCCAGTGGCTCGGCGCGACCTGGCTGGCCACGGCCGTGTCCTTCGCGGCCCTCTTCGCCGCGGGCGCGGCGGCGGGCTACCTCATGCGCCGCCGCACCGCGTAGGCCACCGGCTGTTCGGCCCCCGGCGCGCTGCGGGTGCCGATCGTCGCAGCGCCTCTCAGGGGGCGGGGCTGCATTCGAGATGTGACTCCGTCGCGTGGGGCGCAACCGGCCATGACGGAGCCGCGGTTGCCGTACGGCTCAAGCCCTGCGGCGGAGGCGGGAACTCGGCATGCCGCACCGCGTAGGCTCAACCTTCGTATCCCTTACGATGGGGAGCGCAGAAGGGGAGTAGCTCTTCGCCGGACCGTCGACATACTGCTCAGCGAGCCTGAGCCGGCGCCCGGAGGCGGATCTTTCGAGTCTTTCGAGGACCGCCAGCGAGACCTTCGGCAAGCAGTGCACGTCCGTGTCCCCGCGACACGGACGCCGAGTGTGCTGCCCTGCCGAGGTGTCATCGCGTGACGCACCACACTCTCGGTGGGGCAGCCCCGACCGATTGAGGGACCTTGATCAGCATCACCGTGACGGCGCTCGTCTTCGGCGTCATCTTCCTCGCCGAACTGCCCGACAAGACCGCGCTCGCCGGTCTCGTCCTCGGCACCCGCTACCGCGCGAGCTACGTCTTCGCCGGTGTCGCCGCCGCCTTCCTGCTGCACGTCGTGCTGGCCGTCGCGGCCGGCAGCGTGCTGACCCTGCTGCCCCAGCGGATCGTGCACGCCCTCACCGGCGTCCTCTTCCTCGCCGGTGCCGCGGTGCTGCTGCTGAAGAAGGACGAGGACGAGGAGGAGATCAAGAAGCCCGCCGACCAGTCCTTCTGGAGGGTCGCGGGCACGGGCTTCATGCTGATCTTCGTCGCCGAGTTCGGCGATCTCACCCAGATCATGACCGCCAACCTCGCCGCCCGCTACAACGACCCGCTCTCCGTCGGGCTCGGCGCCGTGCTGGGCCTGTGGGCCGTCGCCGGACTCGGCATCGTCGGCGGAAAGGCCCTGATGAAGAAGGTTCCGCTGCGGCTGATCACGCAGATCGCGGCACTGCTGATGCTCGCCCTCGGCGTGTGGAGCCTGTACGAGGCGGTGGCGGGCTGAACCTCCGGCCATGAATCCCGGGCCATGAACCGCCGGTCGTGACCCCGGGCACTGAACCTTCGGCCATGACGCCCGGCCATGAATCGTCGGTCGTGCCCCCCGGCCATGAATCCCCGGTCGTGACCCCCGGGCCGTGAACGGCCGGTCGTGGCCCTGGGCTGTGAATCGTCGGTCGTGGCCCCGGCCGTGAATCGTCGGTCGTGACCCCAGGCCATGAACGGCCGATCGTGCCCCCGGCCCGTGAACGGCCGATCGTGACCCAGGCCATGAACCGCCGGCCCTTACCCCCGGCCGTGAACCGCCGGTCGTGACCCCCGGCAGAGCTGAACGGTCGGTGAACCCTTTCCGGACGTGGTGGCGGGACCGTCCACGGTTTTGTACCGTGGAGGAACAAAGTGGCTCCCGCCCGTTTCCCCTGACCGGCGGGCGGGGCCGCCTTGTCCCTCCCCTCGGGGTCTTTTTCGTTCCTGGAGCTGCCGATGACGGCCACCGCCACGCCCACCGTCCTCACCGCCCGTGCCCTCCTGCTCGACATGGACGGCACCCTCGTCAACTCGGACGCCGTCGTCGAGCGCATCTGGCGCCGCTGGGCCGAGCGGCACGGGCTGGACGGCGACGAGGTGATGAAGGTCGTCCACGGCCGGCAGGGGCACGCCTCCATGGGCGTACTGCTGCCCGACCGGCCCATGGAGCAGAACCTCGCCGACAACGCCCGCATGCTCGCCGAGGAGACCGCCGACACCGACGGCGTCGTCGAGATCCCCGGCGCGAGCGCCTTCCTCGCCTCCCTGCGCGGGCTTCCGCACGCCCTGGTGACCTCCGCCGACGTCCCGCTGTCCACCGCCCGCATGAAGGCGGCCGGGCTGCCGCTGCCGGAGGTCCGGGTCACCGCCGAGTCGGTGGGCGCGAGCAAGCCCGACCCCGAGGGGTTTCTGAAGGGCGCCGCCGAGCTGGGCGTGGATCCGGCGGGCTGTGTGGTCTTCGAGGACTCCGGCGCGGGGATCGCGGCGGGGCGCTCCGCGGGGATGACGGTGGTGGGGGTCGGGCCCCGCGCCGGTCTGCACGGACCTGATGTGGTCGTCCCGGATCTGACGCGGGTGCGGGTCGAGGCGACGGGCGACGGCACGATCCGGCTGCACGTCGGCTGACGCCTCGCGCCGCCCGCTCTCAGGGCTCGGACGTCTCCGCCTCCAGGCTCTTCCTGGTCGTCGGCCCGTACACCCCCAGGGCGTCGCCCCGGATGCCGCGAGCCAGCTGGTAGGTGCGTACGGCGTCCTCCACAGGCCGGGTGAAGACGCCGTTGACCTGGCCGACGTAGAGGTTCAACTGCCTTAGCCGGTCCTGGAGTTCGGTCACCTCGGGGCCATGGTCGCCGCGTTGCAGCACCGGAGCGAGGGCCGGGGTGGCCCGCGCGGTGGCGGAGGCGGTGGGGGAGGCCGGGCGGGTCGTGGTGGTGGACGGGCTCGGTGTCGGTGACGTGGTCCGTGTCACCGGCGGGCTCGGAAGGCTCGCCGAAGCGGCGGGCGGCGGCGCCGGCGAGCGGGGCGCGGCGGGGGAGGCGGATCGCGCCGTCGGGGACGCCGGGCCCGGTGTGCTCACCTCCGGGACGCTCGGCCTGACCTCCTGGGCCGCCCGGTCCCGGGACGGCGTGTGATACGAGAGCAGCCCGCCCGCGAACCCGGCCGCCATGACCGCCCCCGCGACGGACAGCAGGACGGTACGGCGAGCACTGCGCCGGCTCGGCCGCGCCGGGCCGTCGTCCGGCTGCCGCGCCGTCGCGGAATCGATCGCGGCGGAGTCGCGGGTCGCGGCACGGTCCCACGCCTCTTCGGGGCGCTGTATCCGCAGGTCGGCCGTGCTCGGCGGTGACTCCGCCGACGGCCGCGGGGGCAGCGTCGTCTCGACGGCCTCGACCTGCACATACGGCCGTATTCGCAGCGGATCGAAGTCCTCCGCCGCTGCCGCCTCGGCCGTCCGCGTCTCGCGCAGGGCCTCCGCCGCGCGCTCGGTGCAGTCGCAGGACGGGCTCAGGTCCGGGCCCCTCGGCGCTCCGCACTCCGGGCAGCTGTGACCCTCGGATGCACTCATGCGTTCGCCCCCTCCCCTCACGAACTACAGACCCTATGCGCAACTTCTTCGCATCCGTCGCCGGAAACGCGGGACTCAACAGGCCATAAAGGGTGACTCCGACCACGATGGAAGGTGCACTCGAGCCCCTGAGCCCCAGGAGGTCTCCATGGCCCTGGACGCGCACGCCACGCAGCAGGAGATCAAGGCCGCCGAGCACGTCTCCGGCAACGTGTTCGTCTCGATCGGTGCCTTGCTCCTCGGGCTGCTGCTCGCGGCGCTCGACCAGACGATCGTGTCGACCGCGCTGCCCACCATCGTCAGCGATCTCGGCGGCCTGGAGCACCTGTCCTGGGTGGTCACCGCCTATCTGCTGGCCTCGACCGCCGCGACCCCGTTGTGGGGCAAGCTCGGCGACCAGTACGGCCGGAAACGGCTGTTCCAGACGGCCATCGTGATCTTCCTCATCGGCTCGGCCTTGTGCGGCATGGCTCAGAACATGGGCGAGCTGATCGGGTTCCGGGCGCTGCAGGGTCTGGGCGGCGGCGGGCTGATGGTGCTGTCGATGGCGATCGTCGGCGACCTCGTGCCGCCCCGGGAACGCGGCCGCTACCAGGGGCTGTTCGGGGCAGTGTTCGGCGCGACCAGTGTGCTCGGACCGCTGCTCGGCGGGCTGCTCACCCAGCATCTGAGCTGGCGCTGGGTGTTCTACGTCAACCTGCCCGTCGGCGTGGTCGCGCTCGCCGTGATCGCCACCGCCCTGCACATCCCGCGCCGTACCGAGCACCATGTCATCGACTACCTCGGCACGTTGCTGATCGCCTCCGTCGCCACCTGCCTGGTCCTGGTCGCCTCCCTCGGCGGCACGACCTGGCCCTGGGCCTCGGCACAGATCATCGGGCTCGCCGTGCTGGGCGTCCTCCTCGCCGTGGCGTTCGTCGCCGCCGAGCGGCGAGCCGCCGAACCCGTCCTGCCGCTGAAGCTGTTCGGCATCCGCACCTTCAGCCTCGCCGCCGTCATCAGCTTCATCGTGGGTTTCGCCATGTTCGGCGCGATGACCTATCTGCCGACCTTCCTCCAGGTCGTGCACGGCATCTCGCCGACCCTGTCCGGCGTGTACATGCTGCCCATGGTCGTCGGCCTGCTGCTGTCCTCCACGATCTCCGGGCAGATCGTCAGCCGCACCGGCCGCTGGAAGGTGTTCCCCGTCACCGGCACCGCCGTCACCGCCATCGGCCTGCTCCTGCTGCACCGGCTCGACGAGCACAGCCCGACCGCCGGGATGAGCGCCTGCTTCTTCGTGTTCGGCCTCGGACTCGGCCTGGTCATGCAGGTCCTGGTGCTCATCGTGCAGAACGCGGTGTCGTACGAGGACCTGGGCGTCGCCACCTCCGGCGCGACCTTCTTCCGCTCCATCGGCGCCTCCTTCGGCGTGGCGATCTTCGGCACGGTGTTCGCCGGCCGCCTCGGCGACAAACTCGCCGCCGCCTTCCGGGGCGTGAGCCTGCCCCCGGGCGCGTCCGCGAACGCCCTCAAGTCCGACCCGCGCGGCATCGCCGCCCTGCCGCCCACCCTGCGCCCGGCGGCCCTGCACGCCTACGCGTCCGCCATCACCGACGTCTTCCTCTACGCCGCCCCCGTCGCCCTCCTCGGCTTCCTGCTGGCCTGGTTCCTGAAGGAGGACCGGCTGCGCGGCTCGGTCACCGCGCCGGACGCCTCCGAGACCATTCCGCCCAACCCGGTCGAGCGGTCCTCCTACGACGAGTGCTGCCGCGCCCTGTCCCTGCTCGGCACCCGCGAGGGCCGCCACGAGGTCTACCGGACGATCACCGAACGGGCCGGGTACGACCTGCTGCCCGCCACCAGCTGGATGCTGCTGCGCATCCGCAAGTACGGCTCGATCGAGCCGGGCGTCCTCGCCGAACGCAGCCCCGTCCCGCTGGAGGCCGTCCTCGCCGCCGGCCGCCAGGTCGAGGAACGGCACCTGGGCGAACGCCGTGGCCTCGACCTGTACCTGACGAATACCGGCCGCGAGGTCGCCGAACGGCTCGCCAAGGCCCGCGAGGAGTCCCTCGCGGAACTCCTCGGCGACTGGTGGAAACCCGGCCGGTCCACCGACCTGACCAAGCTCGTCAGGGAACTCACCGCAGAGATGTGCGGCACCGAGCGCGAACGACCGCACGACACCACCGGCGCCAGGGTCAGTTGAGCGCCAGCTCCTTGCGGAACCAGTGCTCGGCGTAGAGGTCGTCGTTGTGCGGGCCGGTCTCCGTGTAGCCGAGGCGGGTGTACAGGGCGCGGGCCTCGACCAGGTCGCTGCGGGTGTCGAGGATCAGCCGCCGGGCGCCGAGGGCGCGGGCGGCCTCCTCGGCGGCGGCCACCAGCAACGGGGCGCCGCCCCTGCCGCGCAGCCCCTCGTACACGAACACCCGGGTCAGTTCCGCCGTGTCCGGCTCCAGCAGCCGTACGCCCGCGCAGCCGGCCGGCTCACCGTCGTACCGCCCGACGAGCAACTGCCCGGTAGGTGGCGCGAGTTCGGCACCGGCCGCGGCCGCGATCTCCCGTTCCAGCTCGTCGGGGTCGGTCCGGCGGCCCTCGTGCAGCAGATACCAGCGGTCGCTGACCTCCGTGTAGTAGGCCCGCCACAGCGCGGCGGCGACCGGGGAGTCGTACGGTTCCGGAGTGATCGACCACGTCATGGCGGCCATTGTCGGCGGCCGTCACCGCGCCGCCCAGCGGTTTTCCGGAGACTGCCCGCCATGAACCGCACCGACCGCCTCTACGCCCTCGTCGAGGAGCTGCGCGCCGCCGCTCCCCGCCCCCGCAGCGCCCGCGCGCTCGCCCGGCGCTTCGAGGTCAGCGTCCGCACCATCGAGCGGGACCTGGCCGCGTTGCAGCAGTCCGGGGTGCCCATCCACGCCGAGCCGGGCCGCAGCGGCGGGTACGTGCTCGACAAGGAGCGGACACTGCCGCCGCTGACCATCACCCCGGCCGAGGCGACCGCCCTCGCCGTCGGGCTGCAAGCGCTCGCCGGGACGCCGTTCGCGGCGGACGCGCGCAGCGCGCTGCACAAGGTGCTCGCCGTGATGCCGGAGCGGGAGCGCAGGGCGGCGGCCGAGCTGACCGAGCGGATACGGCTGCTCGTCCCGGTCGCCCGCCTGGAGCGGCCCGCCGGTCCCGTGGTGCCCGGTGCGCTGCGGGAGGCGCTGACCGCGGGCCGGGTGCTGCGGCTGGAGTATGCCGACGCCGCCGGCCGGGTCACCGCGCGGGACGTGGAACCGCTCGGCTTCCTCGGCGGCGAGGAGCACTGGTATCTCGCGGCCTGGTGCCGGCTGCGGGACGCGCCGCGCGGCTTCCGGCTGGACCGGGTCCGCGCGGCGACCGCCCTGGACGAGCGGGCGCCGCACCGCGCCGTCGACCTCGCCGCGCTCGACACGCTCGGCTCCGACGTCGTACCGCTCGACGCGGCGACCGTGATGTGACGTCAATCACCGACAGGGGGCTGTCGCGGGCAGGGCGGAGGCTGAGGCCATGACAACGACTTCGCACACCAGTGACCGCATGCTGACCACCGCGACCGGTATCGCCCTCTTCGACCGCTGGACCGCACTGTGGAACGGCGACTTCAGTGACCCGGAAGCCTTCCTCGCGCCCGGCTTCCGCATCCGCTTCGGCAACGAGCCCGAGCGGGGCGCGGTCACCGACGAGGTGTACGGCCCCGACGGGATCGTCGGCTTGATCTCCGCCTTCCGCAGGGAGAAGCCCGGACTGCGCTTCACCGTTGACGGCACACCGGTGGTGGACGGCGAGTCGGGCCGGGCCGCCTGCTGCTGGTACGTGACCCTGCCTGACGGCACCCAGAAGAGCGGGATCGATCTGCTGGAGGTGGCGGACGGGCGTATCACCACGGTCCGTTCGGTGACCGGACTGCGCCGTTTCGCGGACTGACCACCGTTTGTGGCTCCCCTTCCGGGTCACCCGGAAGGGGAGCCGGTCAGCGGGGCCGGCCGATCGGAAGGCAACCATGTCCACAGGCATGATCGTGGTGATCGTGATCGTGGCGGCCGTGGTCATCGCCGCGGTCACCTCCCTGGTTCTGCGCGGCCGCGTGCGGTACGGCGGGCCCGGCCTGAAGCGGCGCTTCGGGCCCGAGTACGAGCGGACCGTCGCCCTGCACGGCGGGGACACCAAGGCCGCCGAACAGGAGCTGGCCGAGCGCGTCGAACGCCACGGCGACCTGCGGGAACGGCCGCTGGATCCGGCCGGGCGTGAGCACTACGCGGCCCGCTGGACGGCCGTACAGGAACACTTCGTCGCCTCGCCGCGGCAGGCGGTGGCCGAGGCCGACCAGCTGCTCGCGGACCTCGCGGCCGCGCGCGGCTACCCGAACGGCGGGCGTTACGAGGAGCAGCTCGCCGCGCTCTCCGTGCACCACGCCGACCACGTCGACGGCTATCGGCAGGTGCACCGGGTGGCCCGTGCCGGGGCGCGCCACGGGCTGACCGAGGCCGGCTCCGGGACCGAGGAGATGCGTACGGCGCTGGTCGACGCCCGCGCCCTCTTCGACGACCTGACCCACCCCTCCCGGGAAACCGGCCGCCACCGTGCGACCAGCCACGCGAAGAAGGACTGAGCATCATGCCGGACGACGAGCGCCCCACCGGCCGCTTCCGCCGACCGCCGGACGAGGACTGGACCCCGGAGGACATGCCTCTGGGCCAACACACTCCGACAGACCCCCTGCCAGAGGAACGGCTCCCCGGCGAACCACCGCCGACAGCGCCCCCTTCCCGCTTCCCCGGCTCGATCGGCCCCGGCAGAAACGGCCTGACAGCCGACGACCTCACCCCGGAAGACACACCCGTCCACCCAACCGAAACGGGCACCCCGGCCGAAGGCCGAATGCCAGACGCAGCCGGCATCGCCGGCGAGGGCCGTCGCCCGGCCGAGGGGTGGCTACCGGGCGAGGGCAGCATGCCGGGCGAGAGGGCGATGCCCGGCGAGGGCGGCACGTCGATCGAGCCCGGCACGCCGCACGAGAGCCGTATGCCAGGCGAGGGTCGGCGGCCGGCCGAGGGGCGGCTGTCGGGCGAGAGCGGCATGTCGAGTGAGAGCGAGAGGTCACGCGAGGGCGAGATGGCGCGCGGGAGCCGGATGCCGAGTGAGCCTGGAATGCCGGGCGAGCCCGGGATGCCACGCGAGGACCGGATGCCGGGCGAGAGCGGGATGTCCGGCGAGAGTGGCATGCCGAGCGGGCCCGGAATGTCGCACGAGAGCCGTATGCCACGCGAGGACAACATGCCACGCGAGGACCGGATGCCAAGCGAGAGCCGGATGCCCGGCGAGGTTGGTATGTCCTACGAGAGCCCCATGCCGGACGACGGGTTGGGCGTTCCGTCGCCCGGGGATGTGAGCGCGCGGGATGCGCATACCACCGAGTCCACCGAACCGGATGCATGGCCGACGGCACCGGCCGATGCCCGCGCACGCGGGTCCGCGCCGGCGCCCGGGGCCTCCTCCGTCGGTGAGACGGCACCCGCTCCCTCCGGCACCGGCGCACCGCTGCTGTCCCACGACGAGACGGACCGCTGGGAGCAGCGGATGCGGCGGCTGGCCGCGGGGTTCGTGGACGAGCCCCGGGGCGCGGTCGAGCAGGCCGATCACGTGCTGGAGGAGATCGCGGGGCGGTTCGAAGAGGCCGTGGAGCGGCGGCGGCGTACGCTGCGGCGGTCCTGGGAGGCCTCCGAGGACCGTGGACCGGGCTCGGACACCGACACCGAGCAGCTCAGGCTGGCGCTGCGCGACTACCAGGAACTGGCCGGGCGCCTGCTACACCTCTGACGGACCCCGTTCACGTGCGGCGGCAGCCCTGCGCTGCCGCCACTCGCGTACGACCTCCTCGACGTCGTACGGCTTCTTCCCCAGCGGGGGACCGGGCGGCGGCTTGAACATCATGTCCTTGATCTTGACGTTGACGTCCTCGATGATCTTCCGCGCGATCCGCTCGGACGGCGCCGCGTAGGCCGCCGCGAGCGCGTCCTCGGCCTCCTTGCGCAGGGCGAGGGCGGGCGGCAGCACGGACAGGCCCTCGCGCGCCATCTTCCGCTTGATCCACCACAGTTCGTCATAGGTGGAGTCGAGTTCGCCCGGCAGCGGCTCCCCCGTGCCCGGCAGCCGCTCGAACTCACCGCGCCCCTGCGCGTCGCGGATCTGCTTGTCGACCCAGGACTCGAACGGCACCCCGGGTGGCTTTCGCTCGGTCATGAGCCCATTGTGCCGGACGCCGCCTCGCCGGGCGTTTTATCATGCGGCGGGGATACGGCGATCCGGCCGCCGTACACCGCTGGTCGTACAGGGGGAAACGCGCGTGCTCGAACTCACCATGGCCACCGTCTCCGGCGCCGACGCGGGCGCCACGGCCGGCATGACGATGGCCGACGCGCCGAGCGAGCCGGGCGCCGTGCTCCGGGTCGGCCGGGACGCGTCCATGTGCCGGCTGGTCACCCCGGAGGACTGGCTGTTCGTCTCCCGGGTGCACCTGGAGTTCCAGTGCGGCCCCGACGGCGGCTGGCAACTCACCTGGCTGCGCGGCTCGCAGGCCGAGCCGTCGTCCGAAGTGCGGCTGGTGGTGGGGGAGTACGCGCAGCCCCTCGGCTACGGCGCGACCGTAGCGCTGCCGCACGGCGCGTCCGGCGAGATCGTCGTCCAGGACCGCACCGCACCGCGCAGCGTCAACGTCGGCTTCTACCACGAGGTCTGAGCCCGCCCGGGCGGCGGCTCAGTCCAGTACCCGGGCCAGCGCGAAGCCGTCGTACCCCTTGCTGCCGACCGTCTGGATCGCCGTGCCGCTCAGCCTCGGATGCGTGGCGATCAGCTCGATCGCGGCGCGCGTGCCCACGACGTCGGGCTCGGTGTTCCGCTCGTCGACGACCCGGCCGCCGCGCACCACGTTGTCCACGACGATCAGGCTGCCGGTACGGGTGAGCCGCAGCGCCCACTCCACGTAGTGCGCGTTGTTGGCCTTGTCGGCGTCGATGAACACCAGGTCGAACGGGGCCGGGTTCTCGTCGGCGAGCTTGGGCAGCGACTCCAGGGCCGGGCCCACCCGCACCTCCGCGATCCGGTCCAGGCCGGCCCGGGCGAGGTTCCGGGTGGCCACCTCGGCGTGCTTGGCGTTGTACTCCAGCGACACGAGCCTGCCGTCCTCGGGCAGGGCCCGGGCCAGCCAGATCGTGCTGTAACCGCCGAGTGTGCCGATCTCCAGGATGTGCCGCGCGCCCTGCACCTGGGCGAGCAGCTGGAGGAACTTGCCCTGCGCCGCCGTGACGGCGATCTGCGGCAGACCGGCTGCGTCGTTCTCCCGCAGGGCCGCCCGCAGCGCCTCGTCATCAGGGGCGAGCCGGCTGGTGAAGTAGTCGTCGACGTCGTCCCAGAGCTGGGAGTCGCTCATGCTCCTGCTGCCTTTCCCGAGTGCCTGCCCTTCCCACCGACATCGTCTCAGCCGAGGGGCGCCGACGGCGTGATCACCGACGGATTCCCGGCCACCGGGAGCGCCGTACGACGATCAGAGCACCGGCGGCCGCGACCGGCAGGAGCACCCGACCCGCACCCCTGCGGCGCTCAGCGACCCTCCACCGCCGGGGCGGAACCCGGCAGCGGCCGCCCCGCGGACTCGGACATCCGCCACACCGCGAATCCGCCCACCACGGCCGCGGCCATCATGTAGTACGCGGGCATCATCATGTTCCCGGTCGCCCCGATCAGCGCGGTCACGACCAGCGGAGTCGTCCCGCCGAACAGGGACACGGACACGTTGAACCCGATGGACAGCGACCCGTACCGCACCCGCGTCGGGAAGAGAGCGGGCAGCGCGGCCGGCATGGCCGCCGTGAAGCACACCAGCAGCAGACCCAGCGCAGCCATGCCCAGCCCCACCGCCAGCAGACTGCCCTCGCGGATCAGCAGCAGCGCGGGGATCGACAGGAACAGGAAGCCCGCGCAGCCCGCCGCGATCACCGGACGCCGGCCGACCCGGTCGGTCAGCGCGCCCGCGAACGGCTGCACGATCATCATCAGCGCCATCACGCCCAGCACGACCAGCAGCCCGTGCGTCTCGTCGTACTTCAGCTCACTGGTGAGGTAGCTCGGCATGTACGACAGCAGCATGTAGTCGGTGACGTTGAAGACCAGCACCAGACCCATGCACAGCAGCAGCGCCTTCCACTGGCCCGCGACCATCTCACGCAGCGGCACCTTCGGCCGGGCGGCCTCCGCCTTCGCCACCTCGGCCGCGAACGCCGGGGTCTCCTCAAGACGCATCCGCATATACAGGCCGATGATGCCCATCGGGCCCGCGATCAGGAACGGGATCCGCCAGCCCCACGACACCAGGTCGTGCGAGGACAGCAGCGCGGTCATCAGCGTCACCAGACCCGCGCCGCCGATGTAGCCCGCCAGCGTGCCGAACTCCAGCCAGCTGCCGAAGTAGCCGCGCTTCTTGTCGGGGGCGTACTCGGCGATGAAGGTCGACGCGCCGGCGTACTCACCACCGGTGGAGAAGCCCTGCACCAGCCGGGCGGCCAGCAGAAGCAGCGGCGCGCCCACGCCGATCGAGGCGTACGACGGGATCAGACCGATCGCGAACGTGCCCGCCGCCATCATGATCATCGTGACGGCGAGGACCTTCTGGCGGCCCACGCGGTCGCCCAGCGGACCGAAGACCATGCCACCGAGCGGCCGGACCAGAAAGGCCGCCGCGAAGGCGCCGAAGGTCGACAGCAACTGCGCGGTCGGGTTGCCGGACGGGAAGAAGACCTTGCCCAGGGTGACCGCGATGTAGCTGTAGACACCGAAGTCGAACCACTCCATCGCGTTGCCGAGCGCGGCCGCCTTCACGGCGCGCTTGACGAGCGCGGGGTCGGTGACGGTGACGTCACGGGCCGTGCCGGCCCGCCGGGTCTTCGGGAGGGACGGGGAGACTGCTGCGGCGGTCGCCAAAACGGGGCTCGCCTACCTTTCGACGGGGACAGGGCGCGGTCCGTACGGCGACGCTGCCGGGAACGGGCCGGAAACCGACCATAGGAGGGCCTGCGCCCCTTACGTGCTGTACGCATTTAGCTGCAGTGTGCAGCTAAATGGTGCGTATGCAGGTACGTCTGCCCGCTCACGATCAGGCATTACGGTCCCGCGCTGTGATCCTTCTCGCGCCTCGGCCGGGGAACCGGCCGTGCTGCCGACTATCGTCTTCCGGACAAAAGGAGAACGGACGTCAGGTGAATCCCGGGTTTCCGGCGTCCTTCTCCGGGGGGCTGGGACCCTCATAGGGTTCTCAGAGCAACCCGGCGTGACCGGCGCCGGGACCGTACGGGGCGGGAGGCCGACGAGGCGTGGCGAACGTGGAGCACAGCGGGCGACCGGCGGACACCTTCGGCAGGGCACCGGCGGAAGCCCGGTTGCTCGCGGCCCGGCTCGCCCTGTGGGCGGTGGCCGCGACCCTCGCGGTACGGCAGCTGGCCGTCGTCCTCACCACGCCGAGCGGCGAGCGGCTGACCGACCTGGAGACCTGGGTCGGCCCGCACGGAGTGCTGCATGTGAAGGGCTCGATCTACGACTCGACCCGGTTCACCGGCACCCCCTTCGGCGGCCTGGTCCTCAAACCCCTCACGCGCTCCGCGCAGGCCGCCCTCGGCTGGGGCTGGACCTTCGGCACCCTGCTGCTGGTCGTCGCCCTCGGCCTGGTGGCCGCCCGTGCGCTGCCCCAGCCGGTCGGCCGCCGCACCTCCCTGCTGGCCGCGCCGGTCGCGATCAGCCTGCTCATGCTGTCGCTGCCGGTCCGCAACGCCCTGTGGCTCGGCCAGACCAGCATCATCCCGGTCCTGCTCGTCCTGCTCGGCTGCTTCACCGTGCGCAGCGAACGCGAGAGCGGCCTGTGCATAGGCCTGGCCGCCGCCCTGCAGCCGACCATGCTGCTGTTCGCCCCGCTGCTGTGGTTCACCGGCCGCCGCCGGGCCACCGCCGCCACGGCCGGCACCTTCGCCGCCTGCACCGCGCTCGCCTGGGCGGCGCTGCCGCACGATTCATACACGTACTGGGTGCACCACATGGCCGGGACGGGCCTCGGCGGCAAGGCCGACGCCCTCGGCAACCAGTCCCTGCACGGCGCCCTGCTCCGTCTGGGCCTGACCGGCCCGCTGGAGATCACCCTCTTCCTGGCGCTGAGCGCCGCCGTCACCGCGCTGGCCCTGCGCCGCGCCGTCCACTACGCGCACGACGGCCAACTGCTGCTCGCGGTGGCCGTCACCGGCTGCGCGGTCGTCGCCGTCTCTCCCACCGCCTGGCAGCACCAGTTGCTGTGGGTGCTGCTCGCGATGGTCGGCCGGGTCGGCAGACGGGCCTCCGACCGGTACGTCTGGCCGGTCGCGATGGTCCTGGTGACGACCCTGCCGGCGAAGATGCTGCTGCCGAACATGGCGGTGATGCACCCGCTGCGCGACAACCTCGTCCTGCTCGCGGCACTGGCCGCCGCCACGGCCGTACCCTTCGTGTCCCGGACGTCCCCCCACTACCAGCGACCGATCCCCGCGGAGTACGCGCGTCCGGTAGCGCCCCGCTTCCGCCACGTCCCCCTGGCGCCGTTCCTGCGCCGGGTCCTCACCCGCCCCAACCTGCTGCTGGAACTGCTGCTGATCCGGGTCGTGTACGCCGCCTACCAGCAGGTACGCCTGGCAGCGACCGGCGGCACCATCTCGGGGGGCCGGGTCAGGGCCGAGCACCACGGCCACATCGTGCTCGACATCGAACGCTTCCTGCACATCGACATCGAGCACTGGGCCAACCACGCCGTCGTGAAGATCGGCTGGCTGCGGGGCTTCTTCGACTTCTACTACGAGTCCTTCCACTTCGTGGTCCCCCTGACGGTCCTCGCCGTCCTCTACTGGCGCCGCCCCGTCGACTACCGCTGGGCCCGGGCCTCCCTCGGCTTCGCCACCTTCCTGGCCCTGATCGGCTTCTGGCTCTTCCCGCTGGCCCCGCCGCGCCTGATGCCCGGGCTCGGCGTGATCGACACCGTCCACGGCGTCCAGGACTTCTCCAAGCCGGACTACGGCACCCTGACCGCGCTCACCAACCAGTACGCGGCGATGCCCTCGCTGCACTTCGGCTGGGCCCTGTGGTGCGGTGTCGTGATCGCGGTCATCGCCCCGAGGTGGTGGATGAAGGCGCTGGGTCTCCTGCACCCCCTCTTCACCGTCTCGGCCATCGTCGCCACCGGCAACCACTGGGTGCTGGACGCGGTGGGCGGCGCGGCGGTGGTGGGCGCGGGCTTCGGGCTGTCGTACGTGTTCCAGGGCCCGAGGGCGAAGACGGTGACGGCGGTTGCGGGCGCCGCCCAGGAGGCACAGAAGGTGAGCGTCGGCAGCATGTGACCGTTCGGCCCCTCGCTTCTCCGCGATTGTCGGGGGGAAGAAGCGAGCGAGCGGCCCCGAAAGAGCGGTGGCCCCGACCGGCGCCGGTCCCCAAGGGCGCTGCCCAGTCCCCGCCGGCGAGGGACGCGCTCGCCCTCACATGCACGCCGGGCGGGCTCACCAGCCCCACCTTGGGTGGCCGAGGGGTGATTGGCAGATCTGTGCCACCTGCAGGATGCAGACCCGTAGGCCAGAGGAGCATGGATGCCCTTCGAGTGGCACAAACCTGCCAATCACTGCTGGTGCGTGACCGATGGGACAGATGTGACTACCCACCGCCGCCCTCTATCCACCACCCACCATCCGCAAGCCGCCAAGCCCGCCCGGCATGCCGCCACCGGCCGAGGGTGCCCCACCCGCTGGCCATTTGCCGCTGAGCCGACCGGGCGTGCCGCCACCGGCCGAGGGCGCACCACCCGCCGGGCGTTCGCCGCTATGCCGACCCGGCGTGCATGTGAGGCGTGAGGGCGCCCCACTCCCACCGGCCGTTCGCCGCTGAGCCCGCCCGGCGTGCTTGCGAGGCGCGAGCGCGCTCCCGCAGTCCAGGGCGCGAACGCAGCCGACGGCAGGGCCCGATACCGGCAAGGCGGCCACTTTCCCGGGCTGCTCGCTCGCTTCTTCCCCGTGCTGGAGTGAGGTGGGTCAAGGGTGGCCCGGAGGGCCATCGGCGGAGCCGACGCGTAGCGCCCTTGACGCACCTCGCGGAAGCACGACACTGGCCAAAGAAGCGGGCGGCCCCACGGTCACTTCTGAGTCAGCGGTGGGGAAACACCCTCGGTCCCGCACTCGAACCAGACCGTCTTCCCGTCGCCGCCGGCCGCTGACACGCCCCACTTGTCGACCACGGCATCGAGCAGAGCCAGACCCCGCCCGCTCTCCGAGTACTGGTCGACTTCGCTTGCCTGGCACGGGAGTTGGGCGCAACCGTCGGTCACCTCGGCCCGTAGGCCCGCTGTCAGCCGCGCGAGCAGTACCGTGCAGCGGCGGTCCGGTACGTGCCGTACGACGTTGGTGACCAGCTCGCTCATGCCCAGCTCCACGGCGAAGACCAGTTCTGTCAGCTCCCATTCGTGCAGCAGCGAGCGGACGATACGGCGGATGTGGCGGACCGAGTGCTCGCCGACGGTGAGGCTCATGCGGTACTGGGCGGTGTGGGGAATGTTGAGGTTCACAGGACGAGGCTGACCTCGGATCACTACGCTCGGCTACAGCTTGAACACAACGGGTCCGAGAGGGGACTTGGCATGGTGAACATCAACACCCTCGACCCGAGCGCCTCACCGCTCGACTACTACGGCTTCGAGTTGCGCCGCTTCCGAGAGGCGGCGGGACTCACGCAGAAGCAGCTCGGGGACATCATCAACTACACGGGGTCGATGGTCGGCCAGGTGGAGACTGCCCGGAAGCTGCCGACGCTCGACTTCAGCCAGCGGGCGGACGCGGCGCTGTGCACGGGCGGGTTACTGACGCGGTTGCATCCGCTGATCATGCGAAGTCAACTTCCGGCGTGGTTTCAGCAGGTGGCTGAGCTGGAGGTGCGGGCGACGGAGATCTGTACGTTTCAGACCCACGTGATCCACGGTCTGCTTCAGTCCCCGTCCTATGTACGTGCGGTGCTCGGGGTGCTGGACCAGGACAACCTCGGGGATCGGGTGGCTGTTCGGCTCGCTCGCCAGCGCATCTTTGAGAAGGAGGAGCCGCCGGTCTTCTGGATGGTCCTCAGCGAGGCCGCGTTGCACCAGGAGATCGGCGGCCATGAGGTCATGCGCGAGCAACTGGCCCACCTGTTGTCCCTGGAGGACGACCCCCGGATCAACGTGCAGATCCTCCCGTACTCCATCGGTGCGCACCCCGGACTCCAAGGCTCGTTCACCGTCTTCCGATTCGTTGGTGACCCGAGCATCGTCTATACAGAGGGCTACAGCAGCGGACATCCGTCCGCGAACCCGGACACCGTCAAGGACTGCTCGCTCCGTTACGATCATCTACGAGCCGCCGCGCTCTCTATCAAGGACTCGGCGGGGCTGATCCGACGGGTGATGGAGGACCGCTATGGGGAGCAAGTGGCGTAAGTCCAGCTACAGCAGCGACCAGGGCGGCGATTGCGTCGAATGCGCGCCGCTCGGCCCGCTCGCATGGCGTAAGTCGTCGTACAGCGGCGACCAGGGCGGCGAATGCATCGAGGTCGCCGAACTGGCGGGAGCCACTGTCGCCATCCGCGACTCAAAGACCCCGGCGGGACCGATCCTCACCCTCGACCCCGCCGCCTTCACCACCTTCGTGAACTGGGCCGCTACAGCCGCTGAATGATCGTCCCCGTGGCCAGCCCACCGCCCGCGCACATGGTCACCAGCGCGAACTCCTTGTCCGCGCGCTCCAGTTCGTGCAGGGCGGTGGTGATCAGGCGGGCGCCTGTCGCCCCCACCGGGTGACCCAAAGCAATCGCACCGCCATTCACGTTGACCTTGTCCAGGTCCTGTTCGAAGACCTGGGCCCAGCTCAACACCACCGACGCGAACGCCTCGTTGATCTCCACGAGGTCGATGTCCTTCAGGGACATCCCCGCCTTGCCCAGCACCGCGCGCGTCGCGTCGATCGGGCCGTCCAGGTGGAAGTGCGGGTTGGCGCCGACCAGCGCCTGGGCGACGATCCGCGCCCGGGGCTTCAGCTTCAGTGCCCGAGCCATCCGCTTCGACGCCCACATGATGGCCGCCGCGCCGTCCGAGATCTGCGACGAGTTGCCCGCCGTATGGACGGCCGTCGGCATCACCGGCTTCAACCTCGCCAGCGCCTCCATGGACGTGTCGCGCAGTCCCTCGTCCTTGTCGACCAGCCGCCACATGCCCTGACCGGCGTGCTGCTCCTCCTCGGTGGTCGGGACCTGGACCGCGAACGTCTCGCGCTTGAAGCGTTCCTCCGCCCAGGCCAGCGCCGCCCGCTCCTGGGAGCGAAGTCCCAGCGCGTCGACGTTCTCCCTCGTCAGCCCCCGGTGGCGGGCGATGCGCTCGGCCGCCTCGAACTGGTTCGGCAGGTCCACGTTCCACTCGTCCGGGAACGGCTTGCCGGGGCCGTGCTTCGAACCCGACCCCAGCGGGACCCGGCTCATCGCCTCGACGCCGCAGCTGATCCCGACGTCGATGACGCCCCCGGCGACCATGTTGGCCACCATGTGCGAGGCCTGCTGGGAGGAGCCGCACTGGCAGTCGACGGTCGTGGCGGCCGTCTCGTAGGGCAACCCCATGGTCAGCCAGGCCGTGCGCGCTGGGTTCATGGACTGTTCGCCGGCGTGGGTGACGGTGCCGCCGACGATCTGCTCGACCGCGTCGGCGGGGATGCCGGTGCGGCCGAGGAGTTCACGGTAGGTCTCGCCCAGGAGATAGGCGGGGTGCAGATTGGCGAGCGCGCCGCCGCGCTTGCCGATCGGGGTGCGGACGGCTTCGACGATCACGGGTTCGGCGGCCATGGGTGCGGGTCCTCTCCGAGAGGGCTCTCCTACCAGAACTAGTACGCGTTCTAGTTCTGCCCAGCAGTCTGCTGACGTGATGTCCATCACCGCAAGGGTCTTGCAGGTGCCGAAGTCGCGATCTGCACGAATTCCGCACGGATTGGGGTCGCCGTACCTCTTGCGACTTGTAGAACCCGTTACTACCTTCACCGCACCCGCTGATGGGTCGTCAGAACCAACTCGGAACCGACTCGCAACGGACTCAGACCGGACGACGGGAGTCGCCGATGCACTGCCCCGCGCTGCCCGACGGGTTCGACTTCACCGACCCCGACCTGCTCCACCACCGTGTGCCCCTCCCGGAGTTCGCCGAGCTGCGCCGCACCGAGCCGGTCCGCTGGATCCCGCAGCCGCACGGCCTCGCGGGCTTCGCCGACGACGGCTACTGGGCCGTGACCCGGCACGCGGACGTCAAGTACGTCTCCACGCACCCGGAGCTCTTCTCCTCCACCGTCAACACCGCGATCATCCGCTTCAACGAGCACATCGAGCGCGACGCGATCGACGCGCAGCGGCTGATCCTGCTCAACATGGATCCTCCGGAACATACGCGGGTGCGGCAGATCGTGCAGCGCGGCTTCACGCCACGTTCCATCCGCGCCCTGGAGGACCGGCTCCGGGCGCGCGCCGAGGCGATCGTCGCGAGTGCCCGCGCCCGCTCCGGCCCCTTCGACTTCGTCACCGAGGTCGCCTGCGAACTGCCCCTGCAGGCCATCGCCGAGCTGATCGGCGTGCCCCAGGAGGACCGGTCCAAGATCTTCGACTGGTCCAACAAGATGATCGCCTACGACGATCCCGAGTACGCCATCACCGAGGAGGTCGGCGCGGAGTCGGCCACCGAGATCATCGCCTACGCCATGAACATGGCCGCCGAGCGGAAGAAGTGCCCCGCCCGGGACATCGTCACGACGCTTGTCGCGGCGGAGGACGAGGGCAACCTGAACTCCGACGAGTTCGGCTTCTTCGTGCTGATGCTGGCGGTGGCCGGGAACGAGACCACCCGGAACGCGATCACTCACGGCATGCACGCCTTCCTCACCCATCCCGAGCAGTGGGAGCTGTTCAAGCGGGAGCGGCCCGGGACGACGGCCGAGGAGATCGTGCGCTGGGCGACGCCGGTCAACGCCTTCCAGCGGACGGCCACGCAGGACACGGAACTGGGTGGGGTGCAGATCAAGAAGGGGGACCGGGTCGGGCTGTTCTACGCCTCCGCCAACCACGACCCCGAGGTCTTCACCGACCCCGACGCCTTCGACATCACCCGCGACCCCAACCCGCACCTCGGCTTCGGCGGTGGCGGACCCCACTACTGCCTGGGCAAGTCCCTGGCGATCCTGGAGATCGACCTGATCTTCAACGCCATCGCCGACGCGATGCCCGGCCTGCGCCCGGCCGAGGCGCCCCGGCGGCTGCGCTCGGCCTGGATCAACGGGGTCAAGGAACTCCAGGTCACCACCGGCTGACCCGCGCGGGTCGGCCCACCCCGAGGGAGGCAGGAGCACCCCTACCCCAACGCCCCGTTCCTGCCTCCCCCGAGGTCGGCTCAGTCACTCCCGGCCGGACGCCACCACCGCCAGCACGCCCGACGCCACCGCCGCGATCAGCAGCGGGATGCCCAGGCCGTGATGCAGCACCAGCCACGCGCCGAGGCAGGCGCCGACGAGCATGGCGATCACCGAGGCCGTACGGCGTGGTGAGCGGTGGCCAGTGGCGTCGCCGAGGCGGGACTCGGAGGCCAGGCCGGTCAGGGTCATGGTCAGCACGGTGGTGGTGAGATCGGCGATGCCCAGTTTGCGGACGGTCGCGTTGCGCAGGCCCATTGCGTACCCGGTGAGGGCGATCAGGGCGTAGACCGTGCCGGTGGCGTGCGGCCAGGCGAAGGCGACCGCCGCCGACAGGGCCACCAGGACCGCTTCGGCCGCCAGGGTGAGGCGGGTCCAGGTACGGCGTGGCCCCTTGCCGACACGGGCCGCCAGCCGGCCGCCGGTCACCGCGCCCAGCAGGAAACACCCCAGCGAGGTCGCCGTGTGCGGCACGGAGAAGCCGGGCGCGCCGGCCGCCGCGAAGCCGAGGACGACCACGTTGCCGGTCATGTTGGCGGTGAAGACCCGGCCCAGCCCCAGATAGCTGACGGCGTCGATCAGACCGCTCACCACGGTCAGGATCAGCAGCACGATCACCAGCCGGAGCCCGTGCGCCTCCGGGTCGTACGTCTCGTGCGCCGATGCTTCTTCCGCTGCGCTCACCGCCCCAGTTGACCACGTGGGGACTGCGGAAACGCCGAAGGCGACGGCCCGGGGATCGGGGGCCGCCGCCTTCAGCGGCTCTTTGCCGCGTCGCGGGTGGCTCAGTACCAGCCGTTGGCCTGCCAGAACTTCCAGGCCTTCACGGGGCTGCCGTAGCGGGACTTCATGTAGTCCAGGCCCCACTTGATCTGGGTGGCCGGGTTGGTCTTCCAGTCGGAACCGGCGGAGGCCATCTTGGACCCCGGCAGGGCCTGGACCAGGCCGTAGGCGCCGGAGGAGCTGTTGGTGGCCGACGGGTTCCAACCGCTCTCATGCGAGACGATCTTGTTGAACGCGTTGAACTGCGCGGCGTCCGGGATCATCTTGTGCGCGATCGCCTGAGCGGAGGAGGCCGAGTTCGAGGCGGCCTGGGCGGGCGCCGCGGACAGTGCCATGCCGGCGGTGGCGGCGGCCACGGCGGCAACGGTGAGGGCCTTCTTCGGGGAAGCGATGCGGCGGATGAAGGAGACGGACACGGAGTACCTCTTGCGTCGGGGACAGGGGGTCGCCCGCATGGGACGGGCCACGCGATGTGGCCGCATGCGTCGGCGCCTCGGCCCGGTGGGCTTGTGGCGCCTGGCGACGTCGTCCAGAGAAGCAGCCCGGAAAGTCGTCCGCAATGACCCCTTTTACTAGTTGTGGCCGGATGGGCGGTAAACGTCGACTCTGTGACGTGGGTCGCAAAGCGCAGGTCAGCGAGGGTGCCCGAAGGGGCGTATCGGACATTTGGTACTACGGCCCCGAGTCGTAGGTGACCTGCGTCATGTGGGGTGCTTCACGGTCTTGCTCGCGCTGGGTGAAGCGCCGGATCCGCCAGGTGAGCGCTCCGGGCCGTCGAATGTGACCGCTGTCTCGAAGGCGGCCCGCCGAGTGGCCCGGCGCAGCGCGCGCAGCACGGCCGGGCCGAGGACGAGGGTCAGCGCCACCGTGCACAGGGCCCGGCCCAGGTCCCAGCCGAGCGAGGTGGCCAGGCAGTAGGCCACGAAACGGGCCAGGTTGGCGGGGACGGAGGCATGGGCGTCGAAGGAGATGTCCGAGGCGGCGGCTCCCATGAACGGCCAGCCGGCCAGGTTCATGACCGTGCCGTAGGCGAAGGCGGCGAGGAAGCCGTAGACCGCGAGGAGCAGCAGTTCGGTCCGGCCGCGCAGCCGGACCGGGCCCGGGAGCAGCCCCGCGCCCATCGTGAACCACCCCATCGACAGCATCTGGAACGGCAGCCACGGTCCCACCCCGCCGGTGAGCAGGGCGGACGCGAACATCGTCACCGAGCCCAGCGTGAAGCCGAAGCCGGGGCCCAGTACCCGGCCGCTGAGCACCATCAGGAAGAACATCGGCTCGATCCCCGCCGTGCCCGCGCCGATCGGCCGCAGCGCGGCCCCCGTCGCGGCCAGCACGCCCAGCATGGCCACGGCCTTGGGTCCGAGATCCGACTCCGAGATCGTCGCTGCCACGACCGAGACCAGGAGGATGAGCAGTCCCGCGAAGAGCCAGGGCGCGTCCTGGGCGTGGGCGCTCAGCTGCGAGGTGGGCGGAGCGAGGAAGGGCCAGCCGAAGGCGACCACACCGACCGCGCCGACCAGGGCGAGTGCGGCGAGCGAGCGGGGCCCGAGACGGATGGCGTGGAGGCGCGCGGGGCGCAGGGGGCTCATCGGGCTCGTTGGGCTCGTTGGGCTCATGCGAGGGCCTCGCGGACTTCGGCCACGGTGAGCCACTGCTGCGGGGCGAGGATCTTCGTCACCTGCGGGGCGAAGGACGGCGAGGAGACGACGATGTGCGCGGTCGGCCCGTCGGCTATGACCTCCCCCTCGGCGAGCAGCACCACCCGGTGCGCGATCTCGGCCGCCAGCTCCACGTCATGCGTGGCCAGCACGATCGCGTGCCCCTCGGCGGCGAGGCCGCGCAGTACGGTCACCAGGCGGGCCTTGGCCGCGTAGTCCAGGCCGCGGGTCGGCTCGTCCAGCAGGAGGAGCGGCGGCCGTGCGGTCAGCACGACGGCCAGAGCGAGCGCCAGGCGCTGCCCCTCGGACAGGTCGCGGGGATGGGTGTCGTCCGTGATCCCCGGCAACAGCTCGGCCACCAGGGCCCGGCAGGTACCGGGCCGGGCGGCGGCGTCCCGGTCGGCCGCGGCGCACTCGTCGGCGACCGTGTCGGCGTAGAGCAGGTCCCGCGGATCCTGTGGGACCAGGCAGACGCGGCGTACGAGGTCGGGCGGTGCGGTGCGGTGGGGTTCGGCTCCGCCGACCCGGACGCTTCCGGCGCTGGGCGCCACCAGGCCGACGAGGGAGCCGAGGAGGGTGGACTTTCCGGCGCCGTTGCGGCCCATGAGGGCGATGGTTTCGCCGGGGGAGACGGTGAGGTCGATGTGCCGGAGGGCGTCGACGCGGGCGCGGCGGACGGAGAGGGAGCGGACCTCGGCGATGTGCGGTTGCCGGGGCCCTGGGGCGGGGGCCGGGCGGCGACGGAACCGTAGACGGCGCCCTGCGCTGGTGCCGGCCGGAGGTGGGGACTGCGCGGGGAACTGCGCGACCAGCCCGGACGCACCTGCGGCCGCGGTGCCACGAGTACCCGCGGCGGCGGGTGCGGCCAGGCGTTCTCGTAGGGCACCGGCTTGGCGGCGGGCGTCTCGGACGGTCAAGGGGAGGGGGGACCAGCCCGCCAGGTGGCCCAGGGCCACGACCGGGGGGTGGACCGGGGACACCGCCATCACCTCGGCCGGGGTGCCGGTGAGCGGGGGTTCGCCGGGGGCGGGCAGCAGGACCATGCGGTCGGCGTAGTGGATCACGCGTTCCAGGCGGTGTTCGGCCATCAGGATCGTCGTACCGAGGTCGTGCACCAGGCGCTGGAGCACCGCAAGGACCTCCTCCGCCGCGGCCGGGTCCAGGGCCGAGGTCGGCTCGTCCAGGACCAGTACCCGCGGGTGCGGGGTGAGGACCGAG
This sequence comes from Streptomyces sp. NPDC002076, assembly GCF_053593835.1. NCBI lineage: Bacteria > Bacillati > Actinomycetota > Actinomycetes > Kitasatosporales > Streptomycetaceae > Streptomyces > Streptomyces sp. NPDC002076. The sequence goes on along the minus strand of NZ_JBSFDI010000013.1, from coordinate 125,812 downwards.
CCGATCGCGACCCGCTGCCGCTGCCCACCGGAGAGGGTGGCGATCGGGCGATTGCGCAGTCCGGCCAGGCCCAGCAGGTCCAGGGTCTCCTCGACCCGGCGCCGCATGACCTCCGGGGCGAGGCCCAAGGACTCCATGCCGTAGGCGAGTTCGTCCTCCACGGTGTCGGTCACGAAGTGGGCGAGCGGGTCCTGGCCCACCGTGCCGACCACGTCGGCGAGTTCACGCGGCTTGTGGGTACGGGTGTCCCGGCCCGCCACCGTGACGCGGCCCCGCAGGGTGCCGCCGGTGAAGTGCGGCACCAGACCGCTCACCGCGCCGAGCACGGTCGACTTGCCGACCCCGGACGGGCCCACGAGCAGCACCAGTTCGCCCTCCGGCACCTCGAAGTCGATGCCCTGGACGGAGGGTCCGGCCGCACCCTCGTACGTCACGCTGACATCCTCGAAGCGGATCACGACGGCTCCTTGGGGACGACGAAGGCGGGCAGGAGGGCGAGCAGGACCGCGGCGGCGGGCCACAGGGGGAGGCCGGGGGCGACCAGGGGGACGACACCCGGGTGCAGCGCCTCCGGGTCGCGGGCGGCGGCCACGCCGAGCAGCGCGGCGACCGTGGCGCCGGAGCCGGTGACCAGCCAGGCGCGTACGTCCCACGGGTCCGGGCGGTACCGGGTGCGCGGCGAACGCCGGCCGCCGAGGCGCAGCCCCGCGAGGGCGGCGACGACACCGGTGAGGAGCAGGGGGACGCCGTAGGTGCCGCCCTCCGCGGTGAGCAGCCCGTACGTCCCCGCGCACACGCCGAGCAGGCCGCCGAGGGTGAGCGCGGCCGTCGTACGGCGGACGCGGGCGGGGACCTCGACGGTACGGCCGTAGCCGCGCGCCTCCATCGCGGCGGCAAGCGCGACCGAGCGCTCCAACGCGCCCTCCAGCACCGGCAGTCCGACCTGGAGCAGGCCCCGCAGACCCCGGTCCGGGCGGCCGCGCAGCCGGCGGGCAGCACGCAGGCGCTGGACGTCGGCGACGAGATGCGGGGCGAAGGTGAGCGCCACGACCACGGCGACGCCGGTCTCGTACAGGGCGCCGGGGAGGGACTTGAGGAGGCGGGCGGGGCTCGCGAGGGCGTTCGCCGCGCCGACGCAGATCAGGAGGGTGGCGAGCTTGAGCCCGTCGTAGGCGGCGAAGACGAGCGCCTCCGCCGTGACCCTGCCGCCCAGGCGGATGCCCTGTGCCCAGTGGGGGAGGGGGACTTCGGGGAGCGTGAGGAGGGTGTGGGTGCCCGGGATGGGGGAGCCCAGCGCCACCGCGAAGAGGAGGCGGACGAGGAGGACGGCGAGGGCGACCTTGGCGAAGGCGGTGTAGGCGTGGGCGGTGGGGGTGCCGGTGTTGCTGCGGTGCGTCGCCACGACGTAGGCGGAAGCGGATATGAGGAGGGCGAGCAGGAGGGGGTTGGTGGTGCGGGTGGCGGCGGTACCGAGACTGAGCGCCCAGAGCCACCAGGCACCGGGGTGAACGGTGGCGCGAGCCGTGTCGACATGCGGCTCCGCCGCGTGGGCCCGAACACCCCCCACCGGCCCGCAGTCAGACGGAGTCATCGCGTCGCCGTCGGAACTGCCAGACCGCCGCGCCTCCCAGGAGGACGACCGCCCCCGCACCGATCGGCAGACCCAGCGACGGCCCATTGCCCGAACTACCGCTCTTCTCCGACGACTTCTTGCCCGAGGACGCCGAAACCTGCTCCCCGCACCCCTTCTTCGGATACCCCGCGATCGCGCACAGCAGGGCGTTGGTGTCGTAGCGCAGGGGCGGGGCGACGGCCGCCAGGGCGTCCGCGGTCGTCGCGTCGGCCGGGACCCGCGCGCACGCCGTGCGGCGGGCCGGCGGCAGCTCGCCGGACGGCGCGTCCGCGGAGGTGCCGAAGTCGAGGACGAGAGCCACCCGCTTCGTACCGGACTTGGCGGGTGTGCCCGAACAGATCGTGCCGAAGTCCGCCGCCCCGCGCGGCCGGCTCGCGTCCGCCGAGTCCGCGCTCACCGCGAACCGGAAGCCCTGCACGGCACCGTCGTCGGGACGGGCGGTCGACGGGCCCTGCGTGGCGTACGTCCAGCGCCCGCCGGACCGCTCCCAGAAGGACCAGTAGCGGTATCCGGTGGCGTGCGCCTGACCCGCCCCGGCCAGCAGGACGAGCGCGGCGCACAGCAGGCTCGCGGCGCGGCGGACGGCCCTCACGGCTGCCGCTTCTTCCGGCCGCTGAGCAGGAAGCCGATGCCGATGCCCGCGACGAGGCAGACGCCGACGAACCACCAGACACCGAAGCCCGAGCCGCTGCCGGACTTCTCCGACTTCTCGGCCTTCTTGGTCTCGTGCGCGGCGGAGTCCATGGCCGGGGCCGGGCCCAGCTCGTTGAGGGACCGGACGAGGCTGGTGCCGCCGAAGTCACCGGGCTGCGCGCCGACCGCGTGTGCGGCGAGGATCAGCTGGGCGTACGCCGCCGGACCGCTCTGCACCGCCCACTGCCCGGCGTTCTTCTCCAGCCAGCCGTACGCCTTCTTGGCCTGCTCGGTCCGGCCGTCCGCGGCGAGGGCGACGACCGTGTCCACCGTGTTGCCGAAGTCCGGCTGGTCCTTGGCGCCGGGGAGGGCGGACTGCAGGTGCCCGGTCTTGCCGACGGCCGCGGCCAGATAGGCACCGGCGTTGTCGGCGACCTGCGCCGGACGGCCGGCCTTGGCGCACGCGCCCTCGGCGGGCGCCTTGCCGGCCTGGGCCACGAACCCCTTGCCGAGGGCGCCGAGCACCCCGGCCGCCGTGGCGTCCGCGTTGGCGGCCAGCTTGCCCTTCTTGTCCGGCTGGAAGGCGAGGGCGCCGCCGCCGTCCTGGGTGCAGGGGAGGGACATGGCGGCGAGGAGGTCGTAGGGGGACTTGCCCGCCTTGCCGACGCTCGCCGGATCCGTACCCACCGCCGCGAGCGCGCCGATGACGACGGACGTGGAGTTGGTGTCACTGGCCCCGCCCGGCGAATAGCCCCAGCCGCCGTCCTTGTTCTGCACGGACTTCAGCCAGGCCACCGCCTTGCCGACGGCGTCGTCGTGGCCGCCGACCGCCTTCAGGGCCTGGATCGCGGCGGCCGTGCTGTTGGTGTCCACCATGACCTTGGCGTCGCAGGGTTTGGCGGGGTCGGTGCGGAACGCCGGGAAGGCGCCGTTCGCGCACTGCTGGCCGGTGAGCCAGTCCACGGCCTTCGCCGCCGGCCGGTAGCCGAGGGTGCGCTGGGCGATGAGCGTCAGCGACTGGCGCCACACGCCGTCGTAGGCCGGGTCGGACTTTCCGTACAGCCCGGACGGGATCGCGACCTTCGGAGAGGGGGACGGGGACTGGCCGGCGGCCGTGGCGGGCGCGGCGGCGGCCAGCACGCCTATGGCGGCGAGAGCCGCGGCACTGCGGCGGACGTTCATGGTCGGCGACTGCCTCTCCTGCGGGGAGCCGGGCAGCGCACGGGAGGCACCCCGGGCGGCTCGGCTCCGTAAACCTCGACGGTGCCGTGCGCGGCGGACCACCGACGCACGCGAGCCGGTCACGTCCCGCCCGGGGCGTTCCGGCTCACTGCCTTACGGCGGCTCACGGATGGGGGTGCCCCCGGCTCGAGCGAAGCCGAGAGTTGGGGGAGGGTCAGCGCGGATTTGCACCGGCTTCCCCCCGTACGGGTGTGATGACGACCCGGTCACTTTACCGGCAGCCTTCAGCGGCCTGAGCAGTGGCTGTGGCCACGCGGTCGCGGTGACCAGGGTCACGGCTGGTACGGCCCACCGGTTCGCGCACCGCCGCACCCTCCCCTAGCCGACCCGCGGGGTGTCGCCGCCGAAGGGCAGGTGCAGGGTGCGGGAGGCGATCAGCCAGTCGCCGTCGACCCGGCGGAAGGTGTCCTCGTAGTGGCCCACCTGGACGGGCGGACCGGCGGGGATGGGCCCGCCACTGCCGTCGTGTCCGTCGACGCGGTACGTCGTGAAGTACGCGGTGCTGGTCGCCGTGTCCGGGCCGGTCACCGTGACCAGCAGGTTGGACATCAGGCGACGGGAGAGCCGGTCGGCGGGCCGGGAGCCGAAGTACGCGCGCAGCGCCTCCCGGCCCTCGATCCGGCGCCCGTCCCCCGGCCGAGGCCACGCCCAGGTGCCGTCCTCGGTGAACAGCTCGGCCACCGAGGCCGGTTCACCGAGGTCGAGGCGGTGGACGAAGTCGACGATCAGGCGCTCACAGGCGCGCTGTGCGAGAAGCCGCTGCAAGGGGTCCATGGGCCTGTGATAACAGGGGCACCCGAGAAGAGGCGAACCGATTAGACCGCCACGTAAGCCACCGGCTCGCTCCCCGCCACCGGCTCCGCCCGGCCCTGTTTCACCAGGCGGCGCAGATGGGACTCGGCCTCGGAGACGGCGATGTTCCGGGAGCCGTAACGGATCTCCGCCCAGGGGCGGTTCCACTCCATGCGCTCGGCGAGCTGCCAGGGGGTGAGCGGCTCCGCGAGCAGGGCGAGCAGACCGGCCAGGCGCTCCTCGTGGTGGGCGAGCAACTCCCTTACCCGGCCCGGCGCGTCGGTGAAGGCGTGCTGGTGGGCGGGGAGGACCTCGGCGGGTGCGAGGCGGCCGACCCGCTCCAGGGAGTCGAGGTAGTCGCCGAGGGGGTCGGTGACTGTCGCGTCGTCCGGGTCCTCGTACAGGCCGATGTGCGGGGTGATCCGGGGCAGCAGGTGGTCACCGCTGAACAGCCGCCCGCGACCAGGAAGTCGGTGGTCGGGGTGGTCCTCCTCCAGGTGCAGGCAGACGTGGCCCGGTGTGTGGCCCGGGGTCCAGATCGCGCGCAGCCTGCGACCGGGCAGGTCGAGGAGCTCGCCGGGGACGATCTCGCGGTCCGGGAGGGCGGGGGAGAGGCCGGGCAGGGCGCGGGGAGCGAGCAGCGGCGTCAGGTGTTCCTCGGGTGCGCCGGCGGCCGCGAGTTTGGCGTGCATGTAGGTGAACCAGCGCTCCGGCCGGGCCTCCCGGGTACGCCGTACGACCGCTGTGTCGGCGGCGTGCATCGCCACCCAGGCGCCGGAGGCCTCGCGCACCCGGGCCGACAGTCCGTGGTGGTCCGGGTGGTGATGCGTGATGACGACGCCGTACACCTCCGCCACCGCCGTACCGCAGGCGGCCAGTCCCGCCACGAGCGTGTCCCAGGAAGCCGGATCGTCCCACCCGGTGTCGACCAGCACCGGGCCGCGGTCGGTCGCCACGACGTAGACCAGCGTGTGACCGAGGGGGTTGTCCGGTATGGGCACCGCCACCGACCGTACGCCCCCGCCGTGCTCGAACGTCGTCGCCATCTGTCCTCCACCCCACCGCCCGGACCCGCGGCCATTGCCCACTATAACCAGAACTGATGGGACGTCAGATGGGCATGGTCGGAGGGCCGAAGACCGCAAGGAGCTTCGGCCCTCCGGTTGGGTCTAGCGGCCGTGCCGGCTACGGCGACGGGAGGCGGTGGGTGTGGGCCTCCGCGTCACGACACGGCCTGCAGGACGGGCTAGCGGTCCCAGTCCCGGTCGTGGTGCCAGCCGCGGTCGTGGCGCCAGTCCCGGTCGTGGTGCCAGCCCCAGTGGTGGTGCCAGCCGCGGTCGCAGTCCCGGTCGTGGTCCCGGCCCCAGCGCCAGTCCCGATCCCGGTCCCGGTCCCAGCCCCGGTCGTGGTCGCGGTCCCAGTCGCCGAAGCGGCCATCGTGGTCGTGGTCGATCCTGTGGCCGAGCGAGTAGCCCCTTCCGTAGTCACGGTCCTGGCCGCCGCTGGCGGCCAGGGCCGGCATGGCGGCCGCGCCGACGAGGGCGCCTGTAGCCACACACGTGGCGAGCAGGCGGGCCGTCGTACGAGAAACAGACATGAATCTGTCACCTCACGTTCGTGCACACCATCCCTGGCGGGGATGGGTGTGCAAATCCGGAAATTCCCGGCTATGTGCCGAGGACTCACACTGTGGACCTTCGCCGCGACACCGGACGAGGGAACGGTTCCGCGTTACAAGGCGCAGATATATCTGTTGCTCTCGCTTGTATGGGCCATTCATGCCGGGGAGGGGTCCGGGTGCCGGCCCTGTCCCGGTTCGGAATCACGCCGGGAGCAGGGAAAAGTGCGGTTGTCGGCTCGTGACCCTCTTGGCCGTCTCGCGGCCTCGACTCCTTCGAACGGCCCAATGGGTTCTGTAACAATGCGCGGCCTCCGTTCGGGGGACCCGTTACGGTCCGCGACGATCCGGCCGACCGTGCCCCAGGGGCGGACAACGGCGATGTCGGCAGGGTCGCGTTGTCCCAGATCTTCTCGGCGCTCGCCGAGGCACCCTCCGCCAGTGGCAAAGCCGCTGGTGGAGGCCTATCCAGTCCTGGGTCTGGCCTAGTTCGACTAGAACTGATATCAGTTCTGAAACAGCGTCAGATATGACGTGCGGTGCGGTGGGAGGCAGTCGGCCATGACCGAGCTCGTGGAACACGGACAGCTGTTCATCGGCGGGGAGTTGACCGAGCCCCTCGGCAAGGACGTCATCGAGGTGATCTCCCCGCACACCGAGGAGGTCATCGGCCGGGTGCCGCACGCCTCCCGGCAGGACGTGGACCGGGCCGTGGCCGTCGCGCGCCGCGCCTTCGACGAAGGGCAGTGGCCGCGGGCGACCTTGGAGGAGCGGATCGAGGTCGTCACCCGCATCAAGGACGGCATCGCGGCCCGGCACGAGGAGATCGCCCGGGTGATCTCCGCCCAGAACGGCTCCCCGTACTCCTGGAGCGTCCTCGCCCAGGCGCTCGGCGCGATGATGGTGTGGGACGCCGCGATCAGGGTCGCGCGCGACTACACGTACGAGGAGCGCCGCGACGGTGTCCTCGGGCCGATCCTCGTCCGCCGCGAGCCGGTCGGCGTGGTCGCGGCCGTGGTGCCCTGGAACGTCCCGCAGTTCGTCGCCGCCGCCAAGCTCGCGCCCGCGCTGCTGGCCGGCTGCACGGTCGTACTGAAGCCGTCCCCGGAGTCCCCGCTCGACGCGTATCTCCTGGGGGAGATCGCACGGGACGCCGGACTCCCCGAGGGTGTGCTCTCCATCCTGCCCGCCGACCGCGAGGTCAGCGAGTACCTGGTCGGGCACCCCGGCATCGACAAGATCTCCTTCACCGGCTCGGTCGCGGCGGGCAAGCGGGTGATGGAGGTCGCGGCCCGCCATCTCACCCGCGTGACCCTGGAGTTGGGCGGGAAGTCGGCGGCGGTCGTCCTGCCGGACGCGGACGTGCGGACCGCGGTGGCCGGGATCGTCCCGGCGGCCTGGATGAACAACGGGCAGGCGTGCGTGGCCCAGACCCGCATCCTCGTCCCGCGCGCCCGCTACGACGAGTTCGCCGACGCCTTCGCGGCAGCGGCCGGCGCGCTGAAGGTGGGCGACCCGCTGGACCCGGCGACCCAGGTCGGCCCGCTCGTCGCCCGCCGCCAGCAGCAGCGCAACCTCGACTACATCCGGATCGGCCAGGAGGAGGGCGCCAAGATCCTCACCGGCGGCGGCCGGCCGGCGGGACTCGACCGCGGCTGGTACGTCGAACCGACCCTCTTCGCAGACGTCGACAACTCGATGCGGATCGCCCGCGAGGAGATCTTCGGACCGGTCATCTGCCTGCTGCCGTACGGCGACGAGCAGGAAGCGGTGAAGATCGCCAACGACTCGGACTACGGCCTGTCCGGCAGCGTGTGGACGGCCGACGTCGAGCACGGCATCGACGTGGCGCGGCAGGTCCGCACCGGCACCTACTCGGTCAACACCTTCAGCCTGGACATGCTGGGCCCGTTCGGCGGCTACAAGAACTCAGGGCTCGGGCGGGAGTTCGGCCCGGAGGGGTACGGCGCCTACCTCGAGCACAAGATGATCCACCTGCCGGCGGGGGCGTAGGCCATGGGCGACCGCTGGCACGTCGAGGTCGACCGGTCGGTGTGCATCGGCTCGGCCCAGTGCCTCCATCACGCCCCGCACGCCTTCCGCCTGGACTCCGCCCGCCAGTCCCACCCGGTGCAGGCGGACACCGACGCCGGCGAACCCGTCCTGGAGGCGGCCGAGAGCTGCCCGGTGGAGGCGATCGTGATCACGCTGGCCGAGAGCGGGGAGGCGGTGTACCCGCCCGAGGAGTAGGGCCACCGGTCCCCGAGGCCGGCACGTCAGTGCCCGACACCCGGTTCCGTCAGGTCGATCAGGCGGCACACCGTCTCGATGTCTATCTTCACCTGGGCGATGGAGGCCCGGCCGGAGAGCCAGGTGATCAGCGCCGAGTGCCAGGTGTGCTCGATGACCCGGACCGCCGAGAGCTGCTCGGGGGTCGGGTTCTCCAGGCCCATCGCGTCCAGGATGATCAGGGTCGTCTGGCGGGAGACCTGGTCGACCTCCGGCGAGACGCTGCGGTCGGCGAAGGTCAGGGCGCGGACCATCGCGTCGGCCAGGTGCGGCTCGCGCTGGAGGGCACGGAAGGCCCGCATGAGGGTCTCGGCGACCCGCTCGGCGGCCGTGTCGCCGGCCGGGGGCTTCTTCCGCAGGGTGCCGTGCATGTGCTCCAACTGGTCCTGCATCGTCGCCACCAGCAGATGGACCTTGGAGGGGAAGTAGCGGTACAGGGTGCCGAGGGCCACCTGGGAGGACTCGGCGACCTCGCGCATCTGCACGGCGTCGAAACCGCCCCGGCTGGCCAGCTGGGCGCTCGCGTGCAGGATCCGGCGGCGGCGGGCCTCCTGGCGCTCGGTGAGCGGCGCCGAGGAGGGCCGCACCGTACTGGCTTCCACCTTGGATTCCGCAGGCATGGGTCCCGTCCGTGACAGTCGGTGAAGGCGTCTGTTGGGGCGTGTGATCGGACAGCATGGTAGGCCGGTCCGCCGTGGCGTGAATCACCTGATCCACTGCTCCCAGCGCCCCTACCTGCCGGTAGATTCAGAGCCTCTTGAACGATCAAGTCTGTAACTTGTTCTAGATTAGCGTCCCGACGTAGTCTCGCGGGACAGTGCAGGCAGAAGGGGGCACGGAGTGACCGCTGAGGCCCGTGTGGCGGGCGTCGAGCAGGACCCCGCTGCCGACGGCGAGCGACCGCTCGACATCGCGCTCCTCACCTATAAAGGGAACCCGTTCTGCGGCGGCCAGGGTGTCTACGTACGGCATCTCTCCCGTGAGCTCGCCCGGCTCGGGCACCGGGTCGAGGTCATCGGCTCGCAGCCGTACCCCGTGCTCGACGAAGGGTATCCCCACCTCACCCTGACCGAGCTGCCCAGCCTCGACCTCTACCGCCAGCCCGACCCCTTCCGCACCCCGGGGCGGGACGAGTACCGCGACTGGATCGACGCCCTGGAAGTCGCGACGATGTGGACCGGCGGCTTTCCCGAACCGCTGACCTTCTCCCTGCGCGCCCGCCGCCATCTGCGGGCCCGGCGCGGCGAGTTCGACGTCGTCCACGACAACCAGACCCTCGGGTACGGGCTCCTCGGCGACATCGGCGCGCCCCTGGTCACCACCATCCACCACCCCATCACCGTCGACCGGCAGCTGGAGCTGGACGCGGCCGAGGGCTGGCAGCGCCGCTACTCGGTGCGCCGCTGGTACTCCTTCACCCGGATGCAGAAGCGCGTCTCGCGCCGGCTGCCCTCCGTCCTCACCGTCTCCGGCAGCTCCAAGCAGGAGATCGTCGACCACCTCGGCGTCCGCGACAACCGCGTGCACGTGGTCCACATCGGCGCCGACACCGATCTGTTCGCGCCGAATCCGGCCGTGCCCGAGGTGCCGGGCCGGATCGTCACCACCTCCAGCGCCGATGTACCGCTCAAGGGACTGGTGTTCCTGGTGGAGGCGCTGGCCAAGGTGCGCACCGAGCACCCGGCCGCCCATCTCGTCGTCGTCGGCAAGCGCCCCGAGGAGGGTCCGGTCGCGGCGGCGATCGAGCGGTACGGCCTCGAAGGCGCCGTCGAGTTCGTCAAGGGCATCTCCGACGCCGAACTGGTCGACCTGATCCGCTCGGCCGAAGTGGCCTGCGTGCCCTCGCTGTACGAGGGGTTCTCGCTGCCCGCCGCCGAGGCCATGGCCACCGGCACCCCGCTGGTCGCCACGACCGGTGGCGCGATCCCCGAGGTCGCCGGCCGCGACGGCGAGACCTGCCTGGCCGTACCGCCGGGCGACGCGGGGGCGCTGGCCGCCGGGCTCGGCCGGCTGCTCGAGGACCGTGAGCTGCGGGTGCGGCTCGGCCGCGCCGGCCGCGAGCGGGTGCTGCGGCACTTCACATGGGCGCGGGCCGCGGAGGGCACGGTGGCCCACTACCGCGAGGCCATCGCCCGCGCCGCCCGCTCCGCGGGTCCCGCCCGTGCCGAGGACCCCAGCCGCCCCCACGCTCGAACAGGCTCGCGCGGGGGGACCCCCGTCGCGGCCCGGACTCCCGGCCGCTCCGCGGCCTCACCGAGTGTTGCTCCCGCGGCGCCGCACAGCGTTGCTTCCGCGGCCCCGGCAACTGTTGCAGGCGTCTCATCCGAAAGCAGGGCCACGTGCTGACCGTCGACTTCTCCCGGTTCCCGCTCGCCCCGGGCGACCGCGTCCTGGACCTCGGCTGCGGGGCCGGCCGGCACGCCTTCGAGTGCTACCGGCGCGGCGCCCAGGTCGTGGCCCTGGACCAGAACGGCGAGGAGATCCGCGAGGTCGCCAAGTGGTTCGCGGCGATGAAGGAGGCCGGGGAGGCGCCGGAGGGCGCCACCGCCACGGCCATGGAGGGCGACGCGCTCGCCCTTCCCTTCCCGGACGAGTCCTTCGACGTGATCATCATCTCCGAGGTGATGGAGCACATCCCCGACGACAAGGGCGTGCTCGCCGAGATGGTCCGGGTGCTCAGGCCGGGCGGCCGCATCGCCATCACCGTGCCGCGCTACGGCCCCGAGAAGGTCTGCTGGGCGCTGTCCGACGCCTACCACGAGGTCGAGGGCGGCCACATCCGCATCTACAAGGCCGACGAACTCGTGGCGAAGGTCCGCGAGGCGGGCCTGAAGCCGTACGGCAGCCATCACGCGCACGCGCTGCACTCGCCGTACTGGTGGCTGAAGTGCGCGTTCGGCGTCGACAACGACAAGGCGCTGCCGGTGCGGGCGTACCACAAGCTGCTGGTCTGGGACATCATGAAGAAGCCGCTCGCCACCCGGGTCGCCGAGCAGGCGCTGAACCCGCTGATCGGCAAGAGCTTCGTGGTCTACGCGACCAAGCCGCACCTGCCCCGCCTGGACGAGACCGCCGAGGCGGCCGCCAAGTGACCACTCCCCGGACAGAACACCTCGTCCTGCCCGGGGTCCTCACCGCCGAGCAGGCCGCCGCGACCGTCCGCGGCATCCTCGCCGCACAGCGGGAGGACGGCGCGATCCCGTGGTTCCGCGGGCATCACCTGGACCCCTGGGACCACACCGAGGCCGCGATGGCCCTGGACGCGGCCGGCGAGCACGAGGCCGCCGAGCGGGCGTACGAGTGGCTGGCCCGGCACCAGCACGAGGACGGCTCCTGGTACGCCGCCTACGCCGACGGCGCCCACGACGACGTCACCGACCGCGCCCGCGAGTCCAACTTCGTCGCCTACATAGCCGTGGGCGTGTGGCACCACTATCTCTCCACCGGCGACGACACGTTCCTGGACCGCATGTGGCCCTGCGTGTACGCGGCCATGGAGTGGGTGCTCGCCCTCCAGCAGCCCGGCGGCCAGATCGGCTGGCGCCGCGAGGACGACGGCACGCCCACCGCGGACGCCCTGCTGACCGGCAGCTCCTCGATCCACCACGCACTGCGCTGCGCGCTCGCCATCGCCGAGCAGCGCGAAGAGCCGCAGCCCGACTGGGAGTTGGCGGTGGGGAGCCTGCGGCACGCGATCCGCCGGCACCCCGAGCGCTTCCTCGACAAGGACCGCTACTCGATGGACTGGTACTACCCGGTCCTCGGCGGCGCGCTCACCGGCGAGGAGGCCAAGGCCCGGATAGAAGAGTCCTGGGATCGCTTCGTCGTACCCGGCGCCGGCGTGCGCTGTGTCGTCCCCAACCCCTGGGTCACCGGCGGCGAGTCCAGCGAGCTCGCCCTGGCCCTGTGGGCGGTGGGAGAGTCGGACCGCGCCCTGGAGATCCTCCAGTCCATCCAGCACCTGCGCGACCCGGAGAGCGGCCTGTACTGGACGGGCTATGTCTTCGAGGACGACGCGATCTGGCCCCGCGAACTCACCACGTGGACGGCCGGCTCCCTGCTCCTCGCCGTAGCCGCGCTCGGCGGGCACGAGGCCACGTGCGCGGTCTTCGGCGGGGAGCACCTGCCGACCGGCCTGGACCCAGACTGCTGCGGCTAGGTCGCCTGCCCGAGGGGCTCAGTGCCGGTGTATCCGGTTGGCGATGGCGTGGCCCACGAACAGGTACACCACCGCCGCCAGGCCGTAGCCGGCGACCACGCGGGCCCAGGCCTCGTTGAAGGTGAAGAGGTCGTGGGACCAGCCCGCCAGCCAGGCGGCGGCCTGGTGGACGACCTGGACCAGGCTGTTGGCGCGGTTGGCGTCCAGCAGATACATCAGGATCCACAGGCCGAGGATCAGCGCCATGATGTCGGCGACGACCGCGATGACCGTCCCGGCCTGATTCGCACCGTTGCGATATCGAGCGAACATACCTTCCGGATTGCCGGGCGGCGGCCGGTGAAACCCGACCGGCGTAGGCCGAGTGGCGTACCCGGCCGTCCCGGGTGACGCTGCCGGAGGAAGCAGACCGCTCGGGGAGGACACGCCGGGAGGACCCCGTGCCCGTACCCATACGCCGCCTCGCCGTGGCGCTCACCCTGTGCTGTGCCCTGCTGGCCGGTTCCACCGCCTGTGGCAGCGGCGAGCAGACCAGCACGAAGGACACCGCGGCGCTCCAGGCCGCCCCCGCCGCCACCCCCAGCCCGACCACCTCGGCCGAACGGCAGAAGTTCGCCAAGGCCCGGTTCGTGGCGAACGCCGGTCTCGCGGCAGGCGCCACCTACCAGTGGATCGTGAAGCCCTGGAAGGCGGGCAAGTTCAAGAAGGGCGCCCACGGCCGCAAGATGACCCTGGTGAAGGCCGGTCTGGCCGGCGCGTTCACCTACAACCGGCTCAAGGCGGCCGTCCGCAACGCCCAGGGCGACCCGTTGCTGTCCAAGGCCCTCGCCCCGCTGGCCGCCGCCATCGACGGCCTGAAGAACCTGCCGTCCAAGCTCCGCAGTGGCGACGGGAACGCGGCCAACTCCTTCAACGACGTCATCAACAAGGTCAAGGACGCGGGCAGCAGCGCCGGCGCCCCGGTCAAGAACCAGGTGCCGTCGGAGCCCCAGCTCTCGCAGGGCAGCAAGAGCGGCTAGGAGTTCAGCTCCGCCAGCACTCTGAGGGTGTGCGGGTCCGGTGACAGGGCCAGCAGGTCCGTCACCGGGCCGGCGCGCCACAACTGAAGCCGCTCGGCGATGCGTTCCCGCGGCCCGACCAGCGAGATCTCGTCGGCGAAGGCGTCCGGCACGGCCAGTACGGCCTCCTCCCGCCGCCCCGCCAGGAACAGCTCCTGCATCCGCCGGGCCTCCTTCTCGTACCCCATGCGGGCCATGAGATCGGCGTGGAAGTTGCGGGAGGCGTGGCCCATCCCGCCGATGTAGAAACCGAGCATGGCCTTCACGGGCAGCAGCCCCTCGGCCACGTCGTCGCACACTTTCACCCGGACCATCGGAGCCACCACGAACCCCTCCGGCAGCTCGTGCACCACCTCCCCGTACACCTCCGGCCGGCTCGGCGCCCAGTACAGCGGCAGCCAGCCGTCGGCGATGCGGACGGTCTGGGCCACGTTCTTCGGACCCTCGGCGCCGAGCAGCACGGGCAGGTCCGGACGCAGCGGATGAGTGATGGACTTCAGCGGCTTGCCGAGCCCGGTGCCGTCCGGCCCCCGGTACGGCAGCGGATGGAACCGCCCGCCGGAGGCCACCGGCGCCTCCCGCCGCAGCACCTGCCGTACGACGTCCACGTACTCCCTCGTCGCGGTCAGCGGCGACGCCGGGAACGGGCGGCCGTACCAGCCCTCCACCACCTGCGGCCCGGACAGCCCGAGCCCGAGCATCATCCGCCCGCCGGAGAGATGGTCCAGGGTGAGCGCCTGCATCGCGGTGGTGGTCGGCGAGCGGGCGGCCATCTGGGCAACGGCCGTACCCAGACCGATCCTTGAGGTCCGTGCGGCGATCCAGGTCAGCGGGGTGAAGGCGTCCGAGCCCCAGGACTCCGCCGTCCACACCGAGTGATACCCGAGCCGCTCCGCCTCCCTCGCGAGCGGCACATGACCGGCGTCCGGGCCGCGTCCCCAGTAGCCGAGTGCGAGACCGAGCCGCATGCGCCTGCCTCCTGACGCTCCGTCAGTTCACTGCCGGGAGGCGACTGTACGACAACGGCCCCCCGCCCGGAAGGGCGAGGGGCCGTGCGCGAGGGTGCGCGGGGCTCAGCCGCGCTGGATGCCGGAGGTGTCCTGCAGGACGCCCCGGCGGCCGTCCTGGGTCTGCGCGACCAGCGCGGCACCGCGCTGCTCGACGGCCAGGTACCAGGTGCCCGGCGCCAGTTCGGCGATCGGGGTGGGCGAACCGTCCTCCGCGAACAGCGGACGGGTCACCGGCACGGCGAACCAGAACGGCGAGAAGTCCGCGACGGGCGGCTGCGCGACCGCCGGACCGCCCTGCGGCTGCTGCCCGAACGGCTGACCCGGCTGCGGCTGGGCGCCGTACGGCTGGCCCGGCTGCGGCTGGGCACCCGGGTACCCGTAACCACCGGGCGGCTGGGCGCCGTAGGGCTGCGGGGCGACCGGCTTGGGGGCCGGGAGCAGCGCGCCCTGGAGGGCCGGGACCAGGGGGCTCGCGACGGCGGCGGCGGCGAGAACGAGGGCCGCGACGAACCCGAGGATGAGGCCGGAGCCGGCGTCGACGTGGTCAGGGACGTCCACCAGCGTCCAGAAGAGGGTCCACGCGGACAGAATCGTGAAACCCGTGCCCACCGTGCCGAGGTCCAGGCCCAACACCTTGCGCTGCTGCGGCAGACAGCGGTTGAGGACGATCAGCGCGGCACCGATGACGGCCCCCATGTACGTGCCGAGGCCCGTCCCGAGGCTGTCCCACACGCTCTGGCTGTCGGAGAAGCCGGAGACCGAGTAGGAGTAGAGCTTGAGGAACGACGCGATGAACAGCAACACCGCTGCTCCGATCACCACGCCGTCGCCTCTAGTGAGGGAGCGGATGTTCACTTCAAAGGTCCTTAGTGAGTCGTCTCGTCGTCGGTAGACACTACCGTCCGCAAGATCCGGCTGTCCGGCCGGTTCCGCCCGCCGGTCACGAAGCGCGCAGGAAACTCACGATTCCCTCAGAGATCCCTTGCGCCGCCCGCTGCCGCCAGGCGCCGCTGGTCAGCAGTGCCGCGTCCTTGCTATCGCGCATGTTGCCGCACTCGATGAACACCTTCGGAACCGTTGACAGATTGAGACCGCCCAGGTCCGTGCGCGTGACGAGACCGGTGCCGTTGCCGAGGTAGTTGGACGGCGGCTCATCGGTGTCGCGCAGGAAGTTTCCGGCGATGCGGGTACCGAGGTCGTGCGAGGGTCCGACGATGCGGCGGGTGTCGGCGGCACCGGCGTGCACCGAGCCCGGCAGGATGACATGGAAGCCGCGATTGCCCTCGGCCGAGCCGTCGGCGTGGATGGAGACGGCCGCGTCGGCGTGCGCGTCGTTGCCGATCCGGGCCCGCTGGTCCACACACGGCCCCCAGGCCGGGCTGTCGCCGTCATGGGTCAGCTTCACCGTGGCGCCCTGCTTCTCCAGCAGCGCGCGCAGCCGGTGCGCGACGTCCAGGGTGAACCAGGCCTCGGTGTAACCGTCGTTGGTGGACGTCCCGGTGGTGTCGCACTCCTTGAAGTTCGTGCCGATGTCCACCTTGCGGCTGATCTCGGCCGCGTGCCGGAAGTTGCCCGGGTTGTGCCCGGGGTCGATGACGACGACCTTGCCCGCGAGCGGACCGGACGCGGCACCTCCCGAGGGCCGCTTGCCGTCGTCCGTCGCGGAAGGGGAGGCGGAGTGCGCGGACGCGGAGGGCGCGGCGGACCTGCCGGACGCCGGAGCGGCGGAGGCCGTACGCACGCCGCCGTCCCCGCCACCGCCGCCCACCGCCTCGTACACCACCCAGCCGAGCAGCGCACCGGGTACCAGCGCGGCGAGCGCCACGGTCAGCGGGCCCCGCCGGGGCCGGCGCGGCTGCGGGGGATCGAACTCCGGACCTAGGTACGACACGCCTGCCACCCTAGCGGGCGTCCATGGCGTCCAGCAGATCCGTGCGGACCTGGCGTGTGGCGTGCGAGTCCGGCTGTCGTCCGCTGTGGTTCAGCAGTACCTGTCCGCAGCTGCTGAGTACCCGTCGTTGTAGCCGTCTCTATAGCCACTGGTGTAAGAGCCGTTGCCGCCGCCCCAGCCCCAGCCGCCGCCGCGCTCCTGACAGTCGTCTCTGGCATCGGCCCAGCCTTGGCGGTACCCGGCGCGGTAGCCCCTCCTGTAGCTGTTGTCGCGCTGTACTGCGGCGTGGTACCCGGCCCGGTAGCCCTTCATGTAGCTGGGGCTTTGCAGTGCTGCGGGCGTTGTGCTCACGTGCGTTGCGCTCGGTGTTGCCGCCGAGGCCTGCTGAAGGCCAGCAGGCATGAGGCCGATGGTGGCAGCGATCAGGGCTGTACCCAGGACGGAGGATCGCTTGCAGTGGCTGGCGCGCATGACCTGCCCCCTTTGGCTTATAGGTCACTTCCAGTTACTTTCAACCCTAATCGCCCATATGTGTCTCGCAACTGGCCGCACTCCAGCCGCAAAGGGGGCGACACTGACGGCATGGAGTCGCAGAAGCCGAGGCCCGGTCGGCTGCCCTGCAGCAGCAGGGCATCTTGAGCCGCGAGGAGTTCGAGCGGCAGAAGGCCCGGCTGCTCAGCCAGTAGCTCGCTCGCGGGCAGCCCTGGCCGACAGGATTGCGCGCAACCACGCCGACGGGGCCAGAGCGCGCAATCTGCCGCAATCGTCGGGCGCGCCCGCACCATCCCGCGCATTCCGGGAGCCCAACCCATTGGAAGCGGAGGCGAGATGACGCTCAGGTTCATCGGCACCACCAACTAACGGATCTGCGCCCGCGCCAACGCCTAGGCCCCAGCAGGCGGGACCGATCGCCACCTGCACCTTCCTGTGCTTGAGCCACTCCATGGTGGGCTCGCAGGTCTCCATGAAAAAGTGATGCGGCCCCGCCGATCCGGTGCCTGAGATGACCCCTGATCTGCGGAGTAGCCGTTTCGGTCAGAGCACGCCTGCGACTCTGACCGGGGTCTCAGATCCCCGCTCCCGTTCGCCGCAGGACACGCAGCGAGCCGGTCACCGAGACCTCCGTGAACGCGCCGGACTCAAGTGCCCGCAGGTACACGCGATACGGAGCCTGCCCGGTGAACTCGTCCTCGGGCTCCGGGAAGACGTCGTGGATGACCAGCAGTCCACCCTCGGCCACATGGGGGGCCCAGCCCTCGTAGTCGGCGCCCGCGTGCTCGTCGGTGTGGCCGCCGTCGACGAAGACGAGCCCGAGCGGGGAGTTCCAGATGGCCGCGATCTGCGGGGAGCGGCCCACGAGGGCGACCACGTGGTCCTCCAGGCCTGCCTTGAACAGCGTCCGCCGGAAGGCCGGCAGGGTGTCCATCAGCCCGACCTCGGGGTCGACGGTCTCGGGGTCGTGGTAGTCCCAGCCGGGCTGCTGCTCCTCACTGCCCCGGTGATGGTCCACGGTCAACGCCGTGACCCCGGCCGCACGGGCCGCGTCGGCGAGCAGCACGGTCGACCGCCCGCAGTAGGTCCCGACCTCCAGCAACGGCAGCCCCAGCCGCCCCGCCTCCACGGCAGCCCCGTACAGCGCCAGCCCCTCGTCCACGGGCATGAACCCCTTGGCCGCCTCGAAAGCGGCCAGGATCTCGGGCTTGGGGGCGGTCGGCATCGCGGGGCCTCTCGGTCGTACGGCTGTGACAGCGCCCCGAAGGGGCGCGGGGAACTGCGCGACCAGCCACGACGGAGCCGCAGCCGCCAGCCGGCAGTCCCCCGTGTTCTACGCGTTCACAGTCTCCTCAGGCAAGGAAAGATCCAGGTCGACAGGCCGCTCCTCGCCGGAATGCGTGGCGGCAGAGGCGAGCGGCCCATGGCCGGAGGCCTTCGCGGCCAGCACATACGCCCCCTGCGCCGGCACGGCGAGCACATAGCTGCCGTCCTCGTCGGAGACGGTCGCCCCGGCCTGCCGCCCCCGTCGGTCGATCAGCGTGACCTTGGCCCGGGCGACCGGAGCGCCGTCGGCACCCAGGACCCGTCCGCGGAAGCCCCGCAGCACCTCCTCGGCCCGCTCCAGCATGGCGTCCTCCTCGCTGCTGGCCCGCAGCTGAGTGTGCTGCTGGGCCGGCCGGGAGGCCTTCGGCAGGAACAGCGCCATCAGCAGCCCCACCGCGACCGCGGCGGTGGCGATCAGGAAGGACACCCGGAACCCGTGCATGGTCGGGATCGCGATACCGCCCATGTTCTTCGCGGTGTTGGCGAGCACCATGCCGATGACGGCACTCGACACCGACGTACCGATGGACCGCATCAGGGTGTTGAGGCCGTTGGCCGCGCCGGTCTCCGAGGCCGGGACCGCGCCGACGATCAGCGCGGGCAGCGAGGAGTAGGCGAGACCGATGCCGGCGCCGAGGACGACGGAGGTGACGATGGTCTGCCAGGCCGCGTCCATCAGGCCGAGGCCGCCGCCGTAGCCGAGCGCGATGATCAGCAGACCGGTGATGAGGGTGACCTTCGGGCCGTACTTGGCGGACAGCCGGGCGTACAGCGGAGCCGTGAACATCATCGTCAGGCCCAGCGGGGCCACGCACAGGCCCGCGACGACCATGGACTGGCCGAGGCCGTAGCCGGTGGCCCTGGGCAGCTGGAGCAGCTGGGGCAGGACGAGGGAGACGACGTAGAACGCCACGCCGACCATGATCGACGCGAGGTTGGTGAAGAGGACGGCCGGGCGCGCGGTGGTGCGCAGGTCGACCAGGGGCGCCTTGATCCGCAGCTCGAACAGGCCCCACAGGACGAGGACCACGACCGACGCAGCGAACAGACCGAGCGTCGTGCCCGACGACCAGCCCCAGTCGCTGCCCTTGGTGATGGGCAGCAGGAGCAGCACCAGGCCGGTCGACAGGCCGAGCGCGCCCAGCAGGTCGAAGGAGCCCTCCGCCCGCATCGGGGACTCGGGTACGACCAGGAGGGTCAGGACGATGGACAGCACGCCGAGGCCGGCGGCGCCGTAGAACAGGGCGTGCCAGTCGGTGTGCTGGGCGACCAGTGCCGCGGCGGGCAGTGCGAGGCCGCCGCCGACGCCGATCGAGGAGCTCATCAGGGCCATGGCCGAGCCGAGCCGCTCGCGAGGCAGCATGTCCCGCATCAGGCCGATGCCGAGCGGGATCGCGCCCATGGCGAAGCCCTGGAGGGTCCGGCCGGCGATCATGGTGAGCAGTTGGCTGGTGAGCGCGCTGACCAGGGCGCCGACCACCATGACGGCGAGGCTGAGGATCAGCATCCGCCGCTTGCCGTAGAGGTCGCCGAGCCGGCCCATGATCGGGGTGGCCACGGCGCCGGACAGGAGGGTCGAGGTGAGGACCCAGGTGGCGTTGCTGGGCGCGGTGTGCAGCAGCTGCGGCAGGTCCTTGATGACCGGCACCAGCAGGGTCTGCATCACCGCGACGACGATGCCCGCGAAGGCGAGCACCGGGACCACAGCGCCGCTCGCCCTCCGGGCCGGCTGGTCGGTCGTCGTGTGGGTCATGGAGTCGAGGCCTCCCCGTAGTGACAAGTGCTGGGTGAACCTCGTATGCACAGGCAACTATTCCGTTGCTTCGGGCCTCTAATGAATCCTTGACCAGGTCATGGGTTTCTGATCGCGTGTCAGGGCGATGCTGCGCGCGGTGTAGGCCCCAGGGTCCAGGCACCCGTGGTCCGAAATGCCGATGCAAGGACCGTAACCGGGTTGAGAGCATGACACCCATGCTGGAAGCCGCCGACACCACGCCTGTCATATCCCGCCGTACGACCGCGCCGACCTGGCTGGTCGTGGCGCTCGCCTGCGCCGGGCAGTTCCTGGTCGTGCTCGACGTGTCGGTGGTGAACGTCGCCCTGCCGTCCATGCGGTCCGGCCTTGGCCTGACCGCGTCCGGCCTGCAGTGGGTGGTGAACGCGTACGCCATCGCCTTCGCCGGGTTCATGCTGCTCGGCGGCCGGGCCGGCGACCTGTACGGGCGCAAGCGGATGTTCCTCGTCGGCCTCGGCCTGTTCACGCTGGCCTCGCTGGGCGGCGGCCTCGCCCAGGAGGGCTGGCAGCTGCTGCTGGCGCGGGCCGTGCAGGGGCTGGGCGCGGCGGTGCTGGCCCCCTCGACGCTGACCCTGCTGACCTCCGCGGTGCCGGAGGGGGCGGCGCGGGCGCGCGCGATCGCCACCTGGACCGCGGTAGGCGCCGGTGGCGGGGCCGCGGGCGGACTGGTCGGCGGGGTGCTCGTGGACGTGCTCTCCTGGCGCTGGGTGCTGCTGATCAACGTGCCGGTGGGCGCGCTGGTGCTGGCCGGCTCGGTGCGGTGGCTCACCGAGAGCCGGGCCGGCGACGGGCGGCGCCTGGACCTGCCGGGCGCGCTGCTGGTGACGGCGGGCCTCGCGACCCTCGCCTACGGCATCTCGCAGACGGAGGCCGAGGGCTGGACGGCCCCCGCCACCCTGCTGCCGCTGCTCGCCGGGTTGGCGCTCATCGCCCTGTTCCTGCTGGTAGAGGCGCGTACGGCGGCCCCGCTGATGCCGCTCGGCCTGCTCCGGCTGCGCTCGGTCGCCTCGGCGAACGCGGCGATGTTCCTCTCCGGCTCGGCCATGTTCTGCATGTGGTACTTCATGACCCTCTACGCCCAGAACGTCCTCGGCTACACGCCGCTGGAGGCCGGAGTCGCCCTGGTGCCCAGCTCGCTTTCCGTGGTCGTCGGCTCCAAGCTGGCGCCGCGCCTGATGCGGCTCGCGGGCCCGCGGACCGTGGCGGCGCTGGGCACGCTGGTGGCCGCGGCCGGCTTCGGCTGGCAGTCGACGATGAGCGCGCACGAGGCATACCTCACCGCGATCATGATCCCGGGCATCCTGATGATGCTCGGTGCGGGCCTCGCGGCGACGCCGCTCGCCTCCCTGGCCACGTCCGGGGCGGCACCGGGCGAGGCCGGTGTGGTGTCGGGGCTGGTCAACACCTCGCGCACGATGGGCGGTTCGCTCGGGCTCGCCGTGATGTCGACCGTCGCCGCGGCCGGCACGGGCAGCGGGCACGGCCCCGAGGCGCTGACCGACGGCTACGCCCTGGCGTTCCGGGCCAGTACGGCGGTGTTGCTGGGCGGGGCGGTGCTGATGCTGCTGTGGCTGCCGCGGAGAACTTCTTCGACGTGAGGCAGCGGTCCGGGCCGCCCAGCCGCCGGCCGCGGCTGATGCGTACGGCATTTCTTCTTACGGGGAGCAGCACGCCGCCGAGGACCCGGCCCCAGTCGACGGCCGGGCCCTGCTCACAGCCAGCCCTGCTGCCGTGCCTCCCGTACCGCCTCCGCCCGGTTGCGGGTGCCGGTCTTGCCGATCGCCGAGGACAGGTAGTTGCGGACGGTGGACTCGGACAGATGCAGCTTGCCGGCGATGTCGGCGACGGTCGCCCCGTCCACCGACGCCTTCAGCACGTCGCACTCCCGGGCCGTCAGCGGACTGGGCCCGGCGCTGAGCGCGGCGGCGGCCAGCGCCGGATCGACGACGGTCTCCCCGGTGAGCACGCGCCGGATCGCCGCGGCCAGTTCCTCCACGGGCCCGTCCTTGACGAGGAACCCGGCCGCTCCGGCCTCCATGGCCCGGCGCAGATAGCCGGGCCGGCCGAAGGTGGTGAGGATCAGCACCCGGCAGTCGGGCGCCTGCTCCCGCAGCTCGGCCGCGGCGTCCAGTCCGCTGATGCCCGGCAGTTCGATGTCCAGCAGGGCCACGTCCGGCCGGTGGGTGAGTACGGCGTCCACGATGCCGTCGCCCGAGCCCAGCTGGGACACCACCTCGATGTCCTCCTCCATACCGAGCAGCAGAGCGAGCGCACCCCGCATCATGCCCTGGTCCTCGGCGAGCAGCACCCGAATGGACTTGGTGGTCCGGTGCTCCCGGGGCATCTCGTTCATGGGCTCAGGTTACGGCCGGAAACTCCGGCCCACCGCGGCTCCCGGCGGGCTAGCCTCGCCCGCATGTCCGAGTTCTCGACCGCGCGCTTCTATGACGAGCTGGCCGACGACTATCACCTGATCTACCCGGACTGGGAGACGAGTCTCCGTAGGCAGGGTGCCGCGCTGGACGCCCTGGTCGGCCGGGAGGGTGCGGCCGTGCTGGACTGTTCCTGCGGCATCGGGACGCAGGCCGTCGGGCTGGCCCTGAGGGGTCACCGGGTGGTCGGGACCGACCTCAGCGTGCGGGCCGCCGCCCGTGCGCGCCGGGAGGCAGCCCGGCGCGGAGTGCCTCTGCCCACCGCCGCTGCCGACATGCGGCAACTGCCTTTCCCCCGCGGCCGGTTCGACGCCGTGGTCTGTGCCGACAACTCGCTGCCCCATCTCCTGACGGAACCGGACGTGCGCGCCGCGCTGGGGGAGATGCGCCGGGTGCTGCGGCCCGGCGGGCGGCTGCTCGTCAGTACCCGGCCCTATGACGAGCTGCTGCGCGAGCGTCCGGTTTCGACGCCCCCGCAGGTGCACGAGTCCGCCGACGGCACCGAGCGGACCATCAGCTTCCAGCTCTGGCAGTGGCACGCGGACGGCGAGCACTACGACCTGGAGCACTTCCAGCTGCGTCCGGGCGAGGGGCAGGGGGAGGTCCGGGTGCGCCGGGCCACCTACTGGGCGCTCGGGCGGGAGCGGCTCGCCGGGTTCGCCGCCGGTGCGGGATTCACGGACGTCGCCTGGCTGATGCCCGAAGAGACGGGTTTCTTCCAGCCGTTGCTCGTGGCGCGGGCAGCCGCCCTCGATTAAAGACTTGGCATTGTCCGGTGCGGCGGGGGTTGACGGTCTCCGGCGGTACTCAAACAATCGCCCCTGCATTTCCAGGAATCCGCGCAATTTCCACTGTCGAATAGGTTCGGTATTTCGATCGAACAGCGTCCGAGATATCGAACGAGAGAATCCGAGGTGCACCGTGCCCGTGAGATCCCCCCACGTCCACCCGCGGCTGAGAAGCGCCGCCCTGTCCGTGCTCGCCGTCTGCGCGACCCTCGCCGCGCTGCTCCTCGGCGTCGGCGCGCCCCAGGCCGCCGCCGCGAGCTCCCTGCCCTGTGACGTCTACGCCGCCGCCGGAACCCCCTGCGTCGCCGCGCACAGCATGGTCCGGGCGCTGTACTCGTCGTACAACGGCTCGCTCTACCAGGTGCAGCGGGCCTCGGACGGCGCCACCAAGGACATCGGGCTGCTGGCCGCCGGCGGATACGCGAACGCGGCCGCCCAGGACTCCTTCTGTTCCGGCACGACCTGCATCATCACCAAGATCTACGACCAGTCCTCCCGGCACAACGACCTCACCGTCGAGGGTGCGGGCGGCGCCGGGAAGGCCGATGTCGGGGCGCCCGCCGACGCGCTGCCGGTGACCGTCGGCGGCCACCAGGTCTACGGCCTGGAGATCTCCGCCGGCATGGGCTACCGGAACGACGCCACCTCCGGCGTCGCCACCAACGGCGCCGCCGAGGGGATGTACATGGTGACCTCCGGCACCCATGTCAACGGCGCCTGCTGCTTCGACTACGGCAACGCCGAGACCAACAACAAGGACACCGGCAACGGTCACATGGACGCCATCAATTTCGGCACCGAGTGCTGGTTCTCCCCCTGCTACGGGCAGGGCCCCTGGGTGCAGGCCGACCTGGAGAACGGGCTGTTCCAGTCCGACGCCGGATACAGCAAGAACTCCGCCAACACCGGCTCCGGACCCCTGCCGTTCGTGACCGCGCTGCTCAAGAACAACGGCCAGAACCATTTCGCGCTCAAATGGGGGAATGCACAATCCGGTGGGCTCACGACCACCTATTCCGGTGGTGAGCCGACCAGGAGCGGATACTCGCCCATGCACCAGGAGGGCGCGATCGTCCTCGGTACCGGCGGCGACAACAGCAACGGCTCCATCGGCTCGTTCTTCGAGGGCGTCATGACCTCCGGCATCCCGACCGACGCCGCCGACAACGCCGTCCAGGCCGACATCGTCTCCGTCGGCTACGGCGGCGCGACCGGCAGCACCGGCACCCTGAGCGCCGGCTCGGAGATCTCGCTGCGCGCCACCACCTCCTGCTGCACCGCCGACTACGTCCGCCACCAGAACAACGCCGGCGTCCTCTCCTCCATCACCTCCAGCAGCTCCAGCCTGGACAAGAACGACGCCACCTGGATCGTGCGCAAGGGACTCGCGAGCAGCTCCTGCGTCTCCTTCGAGTCACGCAACTACCCCGGCGACTATCTGCGCCACTACAACTACAAGCTCTACCGGCAGCCCATGGACGGCACCGCCCAGTTCCGGGCCGACGCCACGTTCTGTCCGCAGACCGGCAAGAGCGGCACCGGCACCTCGTTCGCCTCGTACAACTACCCGACGCGATACCTGCGCCACTACGACTACAACCTCTACATAGCGAGCGACGGCGGGTCCAACGCCTTCGACAGCAGTACGTCCTGGACTGACGACGTCAGCTGGGCGGTCAGCGCGCCCTGGGCGCCGTAGCCACCGCCTCCGCGAACTCCGCCGACTCCACCGGGAGTTCGGCGGTCACCGTGAAACCGCCGCGCGGCGACGGGCCGGCCGTGAGCAAGCCGCCCGCCGCCGCGAGGCGCTCGGTGAGCCCCTTCAGTCCGGTGCCGCCGATGCCCTGCTGGGGCCGGCTGACGGCCTTGCCGCTGCCGTTGTCGGTGACGGTCAGCCGGACCTGCTCGGCGCCGCTGTCGACGGTGATCTCACAGCGGCCCGCGTCGCTGTGCCGCACCACGTTCGTCACCGCCTCGCGCACCACCCAGCTCAGCAGCGCCTCCGTCTGCGGCTCCAGCGGCACCCCCGACTGCCGTACCACCGGCTCCACACTCGCCGCCGACAGCGCCGAGCGGGCCCGGGTCAGCTCGGTGGCGAGGCTTCCCTCCCGGTAGCCGGTCACCGCCTCGCGGATCTCGGTGAGCGCCTGCCGGCCCACCGACTCGATGTCCGTGATCTGGCCCAGCGCCGCGTCCATGTCGCGCGGCGCCAGCCGCCGGGCCGCCTCCGACTTCACCACGATCACCGACAGCGTGTGCCCCAGCAGGTCGTGCAGGTCCCGGGAGAAGCGCAGCCGCTCCTTCTCCACCGCGCGCCGGGCCAGCTCCTCGCGGGCGGCGCGCAGTTCCCGTACCGCTTCGGACAGGCCGAGGATGGCGGCGGTCACCATGCTGGACAGGAAGGTGGCGTAGCCGATGTTCGTCGCGTCCTCCCAGCCGCCGCGGACGGCGGAGACACCGGCCGCGTACACCGTCAGCAGCAGACCCGTACGGCCCAGCCACGGCCCGCGCAGGGCGGCGCCCACGGCGAGGCCGAGCAACGGGAAGAACATCAGCCAGTTGCCGCCGTAGCCGAGGGCGAGGCCCGTGGTCACCAGGGCCATGAGCAGCAGCGCCACCCGGGTGGAGGCGGCGGCCCGCTTCTTGCGGTCGAAGGAGCGGAAGGTGACGTAGATGTAGAGGCTGTTGAAAGTCACCAGGCCCAGGCCGCCGATCCACGGGTTCGGGGTCCTGCCCTGGAGGAGATTGGAGAAGGACCCCATCCCCATCAGCAGCCAGGGCAGCAGGGCGAAGCCGGTGGGCGGCGGGCCCGGATGGTCGACGTCCGGGGCCTTTCCCGCCTTCCGGGCCGCCCGTTGCGCGGCCTTGAAGCGCTCGTGCTCGGCCTTCCACTGGCGCCGCTCGGCCCGAAAGGCCTGTAGCTGGCACCGAACTCCCCATGCCCACGTCATGTCTGATGTTTCCCCCGGTCAGATGGTCCCCGCCCGACGGCGGTACGACAGCACAGCGTACGAACCGAACAGAAAGAGCCAAGCGGTCAGCACGATGATCGCACCGGTGTCCGGTGCATGCCCCTCGGATACGGCGGTGCCCAACTGGGCGAACCGATGGGTCGGGGTGTACGCCGATACGGCCCGCAGCCAGCCGGGGAACAGACTGATCGGGAACCACAGGCCGCCGAGCACCGCGAGCCCCAGATTGCACACCATGTTCACCACCCCGGTGCTCGGCCCGGTCAGCCGGTAGCCGTTGCCGAGGCCGAGCAGGGTGAACGGGATCGAACCGAGCCACAGCAGCAGCGTGATCGCCACCCACTGGCCGGCCGGCAGCCGTACGCCGTTGAACACTCCGCCCGCCGCCAGCACCGCGACGATCGAGGGCAGTACGGTCACCACGCCGGTCAGGGCCCGACCGATCACCACCTCGCGCGGGGTCATGGGGGTCACGCGGAGCTGTCGCAGCCAGCCGGTCGCGCGGTCCTCGGCGACGGCACCTCCGGTGTTCAGCGCGGAGCCCACGGCGCCGTAGGCTGCCATGCCGACCATGGCTGCCGTCTTCCAACTCCCGTCGTTCTCGCCGAGGTTGGTGAACAGGAGATACATCATCACGGGCATGGCGATGCCGCCGATGACGAAGCCGGTGTCCCGGAGGGTGCGGCGGGTTTCGAGTCGTACGTAGGCGAGCATCAGACTGTCTCCGGGGCGTGAGAGGGGCGGGGGCTGCCCAGGGTGTTTCCCCCGGCCGTGATGGCCAGGAAAGCGTCGTCCAGCGAAGCCGGAGACACCTCCAGGTTCCTGATCGCCCCCAGCTCCGCCAGCGCGATCACCGTCGCGTCCGAGTCGTCCGTGCGCAGGCGTGCCCTCTCGCCCTGCACCTCCACCGAGCGGACCCCGGGCAGCAGGCCGAGGGACTCCGGGTCCCGCCCCGACAGGTCCACGGCGACCAGGTTGCCGCCCGCCGCGCGCCGCAGCTCCTCGCCCGTGCCGTCGGCGATGATCCGGCCCCGGTCGATGACCACGATCCGGTCGGCGTGGGCGTCCGCCTCCTGGAGGTAGTGGGTGGAGAACAGGACGGTGTGGCCGCGGCGGGCGTAGGTCCGCATGGAGGCCCAGAAGGCGTGCCGGGCCTCCACGTCCAGTGCCGCCGTCGGCTCGTCCAGGACCAGCAGCGCCGGGTTCCCGGCCAGCGCGAGAGCGAACCGCACCCGCTGGACCTGCCCGCCGGACAGCCGGTCCACCCGGCGCCCGGCCAGGTCCGCGATCCCGGCCAGCTCCAGGGCCCGCGACACCGGCATGGGCGCGGGATAGCGGGAGGCCAGGAAGGTGACCAGCTCGCCCACGGTGACCCGGGGCACCGGCCGGGCGTCCTGGAGCATCGCGCCCACCCGCCCCGCGCGCACCGACCGCTCGGGCGCCGCGCCGAACAGTTCCACGGCGCCTGCGTCGGGCTCGTACAGCCCGAGCAGCAGCCCGATCGTGGTCGACTTGCCTGCACCGTTGCGGCCCAGCAGGGCCACGGTCTCCCCGCGCCCGATCCGCAGGTCCACCTCGTCCACGGCGCGCACCGCGCCGTACGTCTTGACCGCCCCCGTGAAGGACACGGCGGTGTTCTCCGTCTGTGTCATGCCTACGACGCTAGGGAATCGCTGCCCCGCCCCGGCAGAGGCGCTTGTACGGACTCGGGCAGTACAAATGTCACTGTCCCGCCGAGCCATTCCCGGAGCTGACACATCGTCAGGAGCCCTTCACAACCGTGGAGCGCTGGGCTATACAGAGGGCGCCGGACTGGAACGCGTTCTAGATCGGCCCGTAGCGACCTCGGTGCGGCCGACGGTGCGGACGTCCGCGCCGGGGTCTTGAACCGCCAGTGTCAGGAGCCGTATGCCCATCGACGCAAGCCGAGCCCTCGCGGCCGAACCCCGGACCGGCGAGATCTCCTGGACCACCAAGGACGTCCAGCTCTACCACCTCGGCATCGGCGCGGGAGCCGACCCCGACAAGAACGCCCCCGCCACCGACCCCGACGAGCTGCGCTACACCCTGGAGTCCCGGCTGCACGTCCTGCCGAGCTTCGCCACCGTCGCGGGCTCCGGCGCACCCGGCGTGATCAGCGGGCTGTCCATGCCCGGCGTGGAGGTCGAGCTTTCCAAGGTCCTGCACGGCGGACAGACGCTGGAGATCCACCGCCCCATCCCGGCCGAGGGCAGGGCGAGTGCGACCAACCGGCTCGCCGCCGTCTACGACAAGGGCAAGGCCGCCGTCCTGGTCCTGCGCACCGAGGTCGCCGACGCCGACGGGCCGCTGTGGACGAATGACGCCCAGATCTTCGTACGGGGCGAGGGCGGGTGGGGTGGCGACCGGGGTCCGTCCACGCGGCTCGAACCCCCCGTCGGCGAGCCGGACCGGACCGTCGAGCGCCCGATCCGCGAGGACCAGGCCCTCCTCTACCGCCTGTCCGGCGACTGGAACCCGCTGCACGCCGACCCCGAGTTCGCCAAGCTCGCCGGCTTCGACAAGCCGATCCTGCACGGGCTGTGCACCTACGGCATCACGCTCAAGGCGGTCGTGGACACGCTGCTCGGCGGGGATGTGAGCCGGGTGCGGTCGTACACCACCCGGTTCGCGGGCGTCGTGTACCCGGGGGAGACCCTGCGCATCCGCATGTGGCGGCAGGAGGGGAGCGTGCGGGTGGCCGTGAGCGCTGTCGAGCGGGATGACGCGCCGGTCCTCGCGGACACCGTCGTAGAGCACTCCTGAAACCAGTATCGAGGGGAGCCGCACCATGCGCGCAGCCGTACTGCACGAGATCGGCCAGGAAAAGCTGGAGGTCCTCGACGACGTCGAGGCGGTGGGCTTCGGCCCCGGCAAGGTCAGGGTCCGGGTGCGGGCGACCGGGCTGTGCCACTCGGACCTGTCCGCGATGAACGGGGTGCTGCCGCAGCCCGCACCGTTCGTGCCGGGGCACGAGGGCGCGGGCGAGATCCTCGAAGTGGGAGACGGGGTGCGGCACTTGAAGCCAGGCGACCGGGTCGTCATCTGCTGGCTGCCCGCCTGCGGTGCGTGTCCGGCCTGCAGGCGCGGGCAGACCGAGCTGTGCCTGGCCGGGTTCATGAACGCGGGGACCCCCAACTTCAGGCGCTCCGGCGGTGACGTCTTCGGCTTCGCCGGTACCGGCACCTTCGCCGAGGAGGTCGTGGTCGACGCCGGGTGTGCGGTGCCGATCCCGGACGACGTGCCCTTCGACATCGCGGCGCTGATCGGCTGCGGGGTCACCACCGGTCTCGGCGCCGCCCTCAACACCGCCGATGTGGCGGCCGGTTCGTCGGTGGCCGTCATCGGGTGCGGAGGCGTCGGAATCTCGGCGGTGCAGGGCGCGCGGCTGAAGGGCGCCGCCGAGATAGTCGCCGTGGACCCGGTCGCCTCCCGGCGCGAGTCCGCGCTCAGGTTCGGCGCCACCAAGGCGGTTGCGCCGGAGGAGCTGGCCGACGCCAAGCAACAGGTCACCGGCGGTGAGGGCTTCGACTACGTCTTCGAGGTCGTCGGCAGGTCGGGCACCGCCCGCACCGCCTACGAGAACACCCGGCGCGGCGGCACCCTCGTCGTGGTCGGCGCCGGTGCCATGGACGACTTCCTGCGGCTGAACATGTTCGAGCTGTTCTTCGACGAGAAGCGCATCCTGCCGTCCATGTACGGCGGCGGCGACGTGCTGCGCTCCTACGAGCGCACGATCGCCCTGTGGCGGGCCGGCCGCGTCGACCTGGCGGGCCTGATCACCCACCGGGTCCAACTGGCCGGGATCAACGAGGCGCTGGACCAGATGCGCACGGGGACGGCCCTGCGTACCTGCATCGAGATCTGAGGACGGGGGCCGCTATGGCACTGCCATCCGAGGGGCCGTTGCAGGGGCTGTCCGCCGTCGTCACCGGCGCCGGACGCGGGCTCGGGCGGGCCGAGGCGCTGGAACTCGCCCGGCTCGGCGCCGCCGTCGTCGTCAACGACTACGGGCGGCCCGGACGGGACGGCTCGGGGGAGGCTTCGGCGGGGCCGGCCGAACAGGTCGCCGCCGAGATACGCGCACAAGGCGGCCGGGCGGTCGCCCACACCGGGGACGTCGCCGACTTCCAACAGGCCCAGGAGCTCGTGCGGTTGGCGATCGGCGAGTTCGGCAAGCTGGACATCCTCGTCAACAACGCGGGCATCCTGCGCGACCGCATGGTCTTCACCATGACCGAGGACGAGTGGGACTCGGTGATCCGTGTCCACCTCAAGGGGCACTTCAACACCACCCACTTCGCCGCCCGGCACTGGCGGGAGCGGTCCAAGGCCGCCGGAGGTGAGAAGGTCTACGGGCGGATCGTGAACACCTCCTCGGAGGCGTTCCTCGCCGGCTCCGCCGGGCAGCCCAACTACGCGGCCGCGAAGGGCGGGATCGTCGGCCTGACCACCTCCACCGCCCTCGCCCTCGCCAAGTACGGCGTCACGGCCAACGCCATCTGCCCGCGCGCCCGGACCCGGATGACCGAGGACGTCTTCGCCGGGTTCGAGCGGCCCGCCGAGGGCCTGGACCCGCTGGCCCCCGAGCATGTCGCCCCGCTCGTCGGCTACCTGGCCTCGCCGGCCGCCGCCGGGATCAACGGACAGCTGCTCGTCGTGCACGGCGGCATGGTCGCGATCGTCGAACGGCCCCGGGTGCAGGCGAAGTTCGACAGCAAGCAGGAGACGTTCAGCTACGACGAACTCGACGCGCTCCTCACCCCGCACTACGCGGACCGGCCGCCGGGGGAGACCTTCGCGGCGGCGGAGGTGCTGGGGCTCGGACGGGGCTGAGGGGACCGCCGAGCGGACTTCCGGACGAGAAAGAGGGGGCGCCCGTCGGACGCCCCCTCTTTCTCGTTGCCACCGTCAGGCAGCCGCCTCCGCGGTCTGCTGGGCCGGCTTGCGGTGCCGGCCGTGCGGAGCCGACTCGCTCTCCTGGGCCGCGACCGGGCCCCGGTGCCGGCCGTGGCCGGCAGCCTCCAGAGAGTCGGCAGACAGCTGGTCCGTCGTGCTGGTGTCGCTCATCGGAAGTATTCACCCCGTCAACATGATCTTTCGTACAGCCGGGCGAGTGTAACCGGCGCACCACGGGCCGAATCCAGGCGCACACGCCAACCGGCACTAGTTCGTTACAAGACGTCCCAGAGGCGCCTCCTGCAACGGCACCGGACGGGCCGCCACGGGCTCCGGAATCCCCGGTTCCACACACTCCTGAATCTCCGGTCCCACAGGCTCCGAAGCGCCCTGACCCGCAGGCTGCGAAGCCTGCGGGTGCGCAGGTCCCGGAGGGTCCGGTTCCGTCGGCTGCGGCGGCGCCCAGGGCGCCCCCGCAGCCGTGCCGTCCCGGACCGGACCCTCCGGGCCCGCCTCCCCCCGCGCCGCGGCAGTACCGCTCCCCGCGGCCGTCTCCCCCCGGGGCACCGTCAACTCCGCCACGCCGCACGGAGTCTCCTCCGTGGCGTACGGCAGCCGCAGCACCCCGTCCCGTGTCCAGAGCCCGGCCCCGGTCAGCCACCCCTCGGGCGCCGGGACATGGCTCAGCCGCCGCCCCGTCGGCTGCCAGATGCCGACCCAGCTGTTGCCGAACGGCCCGTCGACGCGCAGCGCCACCGCGCAGTTCTCCGGCATCAGCGCCTGCCCGGGCTGGATCGCGAACGGCGTCACCGTGCAGTCCGGCACCCTGAGGCTCTCCGGGAAGCGCACCGGCAGCGTGCTGCCGAGCACGCCCCAGCCCCATCGTTCCTGCCCCGGCGAGGGCGCGTCCGAGGAGAGGAGCAGCAGCCCGCTGTCGGGGTCGGCGAGCAGCAGCCGGTCGTCGCTGTCGGCCGCGATCTGCAGCAGCGGCGAGACCTCGGCGCGCTCCAGGTCCACCACGACCGTCTTGACCGGCCCGCCGCCGAGATCCCGGTCCAGCGCCAGCATCCGCCCGGCGCGGTCCAGCCACACCCCGCCCGAGCAGCGTCCCGGCACCTCGGCGACCCCCTCGGGCCCGAACGCCCCGCCCGCCACCAGCCACACCACACTCGACCGCGGCCCGACCGCGAGGGCGTACGCCCGCACGCCCCCAGGGGCGGGCGGCAGCAGCGTGAGCCGGGTGCCGGGCTCGGGGCACTCCACCGCGCCCAGCGGCAGCTCACCCGTGCCCGGGCCGGTCGGGTACAGCAGCGAGAAGGCGTGCCGGTGCTCGACCAGCCGGTGGATCAGCACCCGGCCGTCGGACAGGGGCTGCACCTCGGTGCCGGGCTCCTCGGGCTGGTTGCCGGGCAGCGGCACCGCGTACGGCTCCGGGCCGTCCAGCGTCCAGCGCTCCGGGAACCAGCAGTCGCCGGCCGGCGCGAGCCGGGCCGCGTACGCGCCGTCCGCCGTCACGGCGAACGCCGTCCCCGGTACCCCGTCGGCCCCGCCCGTGGCCGGGGGTTCGATCGCACAGGCCGTCATCGTTCGGTCACCTCCGGTCACGAAGCTAGTTTTCGCACGCACAGACGTGGGACAGCCAGGTCCGGCTTCACACATACGGGTGGTGCAGAAGCGATTCACCTGAGGAAAGCGGGGCCTTTGTGCTGAGCCGGGCCAGACCGGACGGATGCGGTACGGCCGCCCGGACCAGCCAGGTAGCCTTGCCTTCGTGCCCCGTCTGTCTGAAGTCATCGCCGCACTGGAGAACCTGTGGCCCGCCGAGCGGGCCGAGTCCTGGGACGCGGTCGGCACGGTCGTGGGCGATCCCGACCAGGAGGTCACCCGGGTCCTGTTCGCCGTCGACCCCGTGCAGGAGATCGTCGACGAGGCGGTGAAGCTCGGCGCCGACCTGCTGGTCACCCACCACCCGCTCTATCTGCGGGGGACGACCACGGTCGCGGCGAACCACTTCAAGGGCCGTGTCGTGCACACACTGATCAAGAACGACATCGCGCTGCACGTCGCCCACACCAACGCCGACACGGCGGATCCGGGAGTCTCGGACGCCCTCGCGGGCGCGCTGGACCTTCGTGTCGTACGACCGCTGGTGCCGGACCCCACCGACCCCGAGGGCCGCCGCGGTCTCGGCCGCGTGTGCGAGCTGGACCACCCGCTGACCCTGCGCGAGCTGGCCGCGCGCGCCGCCGAGCGGCTGCCCGCCACCGCCCAGGGCATCCGGGTGGCCGGCGAGCCCGAGGCCGTCGTCCGCACGGTCGCCGTCAGCGGCGGCTCCGGCGACAGCCTCTTCGAGGAGGTGCGCGCCGCCGGGGTGGACGCGTTCCTCACCGCCGACCTGCGTCACCACCCGGCCTCCGAGGCCGTGGCCCACAGCCCCCTCGCGCTGCTCGACGCGGCGCACTGGGCCACCGAATGGCCCTGGTGCGAGCTGGCCGCGAGCCAGCTCGACGAGATCTCCGACCGCCACGGCTGGGACCTTCGCGTCCACGTCTCCAAGACGGTCACCGACCCCTGGACCGCCCACGCGGCGTCCACCACCACGTCTAACTAACAGGAGCCCCCAACTGAACGCCGCGCCCGCCGACCAGATCCGACTCCTCGACGTCCAGGATCTCGACGTCCGCCTGCAGCAGCTCGCGCACAAGCGGAGGTCGCTGCCCGAGCACGCCGAGATCGACTCGCTGAACAAGGACCTCACCCAGCTGCGCGACCTGCTCGTCGCCGCGCAGACCGAGGAGAGCGACACCGCCCGCGAGCAGGCCAAGGCCGAGCAGGACGTGGACCAGGTGCGCCAGCGTGCCGCCCGCGACCAGCAGCGCCTGGACTCCGGCGCGGTCACCTCGCCCAAGGACCTGTCCAACCTCCAGCACGAGATCGCCTCCCTCGCCAAGCGCCAGGGCGATCTGGAGGACGTGGTCCTGGAGGTCATGGAGCGCCGCGAGGCTGCGCAGGAGCGGGTGACCGAGCTGACCGAGCGGGTCGCGTCGGTGCAGTCGAAGATCGACGACGCGAGCGGCCGCCGGGACGCCGCGTTCGAGGAGATCGACGGCGAGACGGCGACGGTGACGAAGGAGCGCGAGGTCGTCGCGGGCAGCATCCCCGCGGACCTGCTCAAGCTCTACGACAAGCTGCGCGAGCAGCAGGGCGGCATCGGCGCCGCCAAGCTGTACGCCCGCACCTGCCAGGGCTGCCGCCAGGAGCTGGCGATCACCGAGCTGAACGAGATCCGTTCGGCGGCCCCGGACACCGTGGTGCGCTGCGAGAACTGCCGCCGCATCCTGGTGCGTACGGCCGAGTCGGGTCTGTAAGAGTCGGTAAGGGGCTTCAGGCGTGCGGGAGTTCATCGTCGAGGCGGACGGCGGGTCACGGGGCAACCCCGGGCCCGCCGGTTACGGCACGGTGGTCCGTGAGGCGACCACGGGTGAGCCGCTGACGGAGGTGGCCGAGTACATCGGCGTCGCCACCAACAACGTCGCCGAGTACCGGGGCCTGGTGGCCGGTCTGCGCGCCGTCCACGCCCTCGATCCGGCCGCGATGGTGCACGTCCGCATGGACTCCAAGCTCGTCATCGAGCAGATGTCGGGACGCTGGAAGATCAAGCACCCCGACATGAAGCCCTTGGCGACGGAGGCGAGGTCGATCTTCCCTCCGGAGCAGGTCACGTACGAGTGGATCCCCCGCGAGCAGAACAAGCACGCGGACCGCTTGGCGAACGAGGCGATGGACGCGGGGTCGAGGGGCGAACAGTGGTCGCCCTCGGAGTCGACGGCAGCGCTGAAGACCGCGTCGGGCGCCGCGGCAGCTCCCAGCGAGCAGCGCCCGACCGCCCCCGACGAGCAGCACGTCTCGACACCGGGTTGGGGCAGCGCCCCCGACCTCGGCGCACCGGCGACTTTCGTGCTGCTCCGCCACGGCGAAACCCCCCTCACCCCCCAGAAGCGCTTCTCCGGCAGCGGCGGCACCGACCCCTCCCTCTCCGCCGCCGGCCGCGAACAGGCCCACCGCACGGCCGAGGCACTCGCCCGGCGCGGCACCGTCCAGGCCGTCATTGCCTCCCCCCTGACCCGCACCCGCGAGACCGCGGCCGTCGTCGCCACCCGCCTCGGTCTGGAGGTGACGATCGAAGACGGCCTGCGCGAAACGGACTTCGGCGCCTGGGAAGGCCTCACCTTCGGCGAGGTCCGCGACCGCTACCCCGACGACCTCAACGCCTGGCTGGCCGACCCGGAGGCCCACCCCACCGGCGGCGGTGAGAGCTTCGCCGAGACGGCCACCCGGATCGCCGCGACCCGCGACAAGCTGGTCGCCGCCCACGCCGGCCGCACGGTCCTGCTGGTCAGCCATGTGACCCCGATCAAGACCTTCGTCCGCCTCGCCCTCGGCGCCCCGCCCGAGTCCGTGTTCCGGATGGAACTGTCGGCGGCCTCCCTGTCGGCGGTGGCGTACTACGCGGACGGCAACGCGAGCGTACGGCTCTTCAACGACACGTCCCACCTGCGTCCCTGAGTCCGGCGAGCCCCGCCGCGCCCCGCGCCAGCTCCTCGATCCGCGCCCAGTCCCCGGCGGCCACCGCGTCCGCCGGGACCATCCAGCTGCCGCCCACACAGCCGACGTTGGGCAGGGAGAGATACTCAAGCGCGTTCGCCGGCCCGATCCCACCCGTGGGGCAGAAACGCGCTTGCGGCAACGGCCCGGCCAGCGACCGCAGATACGCCGCACCGCCCGCCGCCTGAGCCGGGAAGAACTTCATCTCCCGCACCCCGCGCTCCAGCAGCGCCACGACCTCCGAGGTGGTCGACACCCCGGGCAGGAACGGCACCCCGGACCCGCGCATCGCCGCCAGGAGTACGTCCGTCCACCCGGGGCTGACCAGAAACCGCGCCCCCGCCGCCGTACCCGCGCTCACCTGCTCCGGCGTGATCACCGTGCCCGCGCCGACCACCGCCGAAGGCACCTCGGCGGCGATCGCGCGGATCGCGTCCAGCGCCACCGGTGTCCGCAGCGTCACCTCGATCGCCGGCAGCCCGCCCGCCACCAGAGCCCGCGCCAGCGGTACGGCGTCGGCGGCGTCGGAGACGACCACCACGGGCACGACGGGGGCGAGATCCAGCACGGAGGCAGCCGAAGAGGAGGGCAGCGGTGAGGTCATGCCCTCATCGTGCCCAGCAGGTGCACCACACGCAATGAGCGTTGCGCATGCTGCAATGATGTGGAGGTCTTAGTGGATCTCCTCCACCAGGACGTCCAGCGACCACGCCTTGCCCGCCCTGCCCGGCGCCTCCGCCTCCACGACGTACCCCAGCCCCCGCAGCACCCCGACCAGCTCGGCGGGGTCCTTCGGTGCGGCGCCGGCCGTCAGCAGGCTCCGTACCATCCGGCCCTTGGTCGCCTTGTTGAAGTGGCTGACCACCTTCCGGGTCGGCGCGTGCAGCACCCTTACGGTCGCCGTGCGCCCCGCGAGCTCGCCCTTCGGCTTCCAGGCCGCCGAGTACGCGGAGGAACGCAGATCCAGCACCAGCCCGTCCCCGGCCGCCTCGGGCACCACCTCGGCCATCGGCGCCCGCCAGTGCCCGGCCAGCGCGCCGAGCCCCGGCAGCTTCACGCCCATCGAGCAGCGGTAGGAGGGGATCGGGTCAGTGACCCGCACCGCGCCCCACAGCCCGGAGAACACCAGCAGCGAGTCCGCCGCGCGCCTGCGCGCCGCCGCGTCCAGCGTGGCCAGGCCGAGGGCGTCGTAGAGCACGCCGGTGTAGATCTCCCCGGCGGGGCGGGCGCCGGCCGTCGGCAGGCCGGCGTTCTTCGCGATCTCGCCGCGCAGCCCCTCGCTCAGCCCGAGCACCTCGCGCGCCTTCTCCTCGTCACCGGTGCACAGCTCGACCAGCTCGGTGAGCGCTGCCTGCCGTGCGGCGGTCAGCCCCGGCAGGGACAGCGAGGAAAGCTCCAGCGGGGCGCCCTCGCCCGAGTTCGCCTTGCCTTCCGAGGGCGGCAGCAGGACCAGCAACACGTACTCCTTACGTAGACCTCCGCGACAGGGTACGGCGTGCCGCCCCGGCGCCCCCGACCTACGCTCGCTGTATGCCCTGCCGCAAGATCCGCGTGACCGGTGCCCCCGAGGCGCCGTTGCGGGCCGCCCTGGCCGCCCTGCGCGCCGAACTCGGCATCCCGGACGCCTTCCCGCCCCAGGTCCAGGAAGAGGCCGAGCGCGCCGCTAAGACGCCGCCCGCCCTGCCGTCGTACGACGCCACGGACATCCCCTTCTTCACGCTGGATCCCCCGGCCTCCACCGACCTCGACCAGGCCACCCACCTCGCCCGGCAGGGCACCGGCTACCGGGTCCGGTACGCCATCGCCGACGTCGCCGCCTTCGTCGTACCCGGTGGAGCGCTGGACACGGAGGCGCACCGCCGGGTGAACACCCTGTACTTTCCCGACGGGAAGATCCCGCTGCACCCGACCGTGCTCAGCGAGGGCGCGGCCAGCCTGCTGCCGGACCAGGTCCGCCCCGCCGCGCTGTGGACCATCGACCTGGACGCGGAGGGCCGGACCCTCTCCGTCGACGTGCGCCGCGCACTGGTCCGCAGCCGCGCCAAACTCGACTACGCGCGCGTGCAGAAGGAGATCGACGCCAGGACCGCCGAGGAACCGGTCGCGCTGCTCAAGGAGATCGGCGAGGCCCGGGAGCGACAGGAGACGGAGCGCGGCGGCATCTCCCTGAACGTGCCCGAGCAGGAGATCACCGAGCAGGACCACACCTATGTCCTCGGCTACCGGGCCCCGCTGCCCGCCGACGGCTGGAACGCCCAGCTCTCCCTGCTCACCGGGATGGCCGCCGCCGACCTGATGCTCGCGCAGGGCACCGGCATCCTGCGCACCCTGCCCGCCGCTCCCGACGGCGCCGTGGCCCGCCTGCGCCGTACCGCGACCGCGCTGCACATCGACTGGCCGCACCATGTGTCGTACGCCGCGCTGATCCGCACCCTGGACCCGCACAACACCCGCCACGCGGCCTTCCTCCAGGAGTGCACGACCCTGCTGCGCGGCTCCGGCTACACGGTGTTCCGGGACGGCGTCCTCCCCGCGATCACGACCCACGCCGCCGTCGCCGCCCCCTACACCCACTGCACCGCCCCGCTGCGCCGCCTCGCCGACCGCTACGCGACGGAGCTCTGCCTCGCGGCGGTCGCCGGTCAGCCCCCGCCCGACTGGGTGCTCGCCGCGCTCGACGCGCTGCCCCGGCGGATGGCCGACGGCTCCCGGATCGCCGGCACGGTCGAGCGCGAGTGCGTGGACATCGTGGAGGCGGCCCTGCTCAAGGACCGGGTCGGGGACGTCTTCGACGGCTGTGTGGTGGACGTCGACGAACAACGGCCGACCGTCGGCACGGTCCAGGTGGACTCCCCGGCGGTCATCGGCCGTATCGAGGGCGACCGGCTGCCGCTCGGCGAACGCCTGAGGGTCCGGCTCAGCCGGGCCGAACCGGGGACGGCGAAGATCCTGTTCACGCCCGTTTGAGCGCCGGGCGGCGCTGCCGCTGATGCGCGTGTGCGGCGGGGACATCGACGCGGCCCGCGCCCTCTGGGCCTTCGCCCACGGCATGGTCATCCTGGAGATCCACGGCCGGCTTCCCGCGGACGCCGACCTGGACGCGGCATGGAAGCGGGGCCTGAAAGCGTTGCACCGCGGGGGAAGGGGTGGTGCCGCATGACGGAACAGGCACGGTGGACCAGGGCGAGACTGGGCCGGTGCGGCCCGCCGCTGGACCTTCTGACCGCGAACTTCCGACGGCACACCTACGCCCCGCACGCCCACGACGAGTACACGATCGGCGTCTGCGTGGGCGGCTCCGAGGTGATCGACTACCGGGGCGGCCACATCCGCACCGGCCCCGGCACGATCGTCGTCCTCGACCCCGGCGAGATGCACACCGGCGGCCCCGGCAACGCCACCGACGGCTACGCCTACCGGGCCCTGTACGCCGAGCCGTCCCTGTTGGCCGACGGCACCCTCGGCGGCCTCCCGCACTTCCGCGAACCACTCCTCGACGACCCCGAACTGGCCACGGCCCTCCGCCTCGCCCACACCGAACTCAGCGCCTGCCCCGACCCGCTGGAGGCCGAATCCCGCCTGCCCTGGCTGCTGACGGCCCTGGCCCGTCGCCACTCCACCGCCAGGTCCCTGTCCGACGAGATCCCCGGCGCGGGCGCGATCGCCCTGACGGTCCGCGACCGGCTCGCCGACGAACTCACCGCGCCACCATCGCTGGCCGGCCTGGCCGCCGAGCTGGGCCTGTCCCGCTACCAGCTCCTGAGGGCCTTCCGTACGACGATGGGCATACCGCCGTACGCCTGGCTGGCCCAGTACCGGGTGCACCGGGCACGGGGGTTGCTGGAGGCGGGCCTGCGCCCGGCGGAGGTGGCGGGACTGGTGGGCTTCGCCGACCAGGCGCACCTGACCCGCTGGTTCCGCCGGGTGCTCGGGGTGACACCGGCGGCGTACCGCAACAGCGTTCAAGACGCCAGGTGAGGGGCCGGCCGAAACTCGGCGTATGACTGCACGCGGCTGGTTCCTGTTCTCCCTCATGGGAGTGATCTGGGGCATCCCCTATCTCATGATCAAGGTGGCGGTGGCCGAGGTGTCCCCGCCGGTGCTGGTGTTCACACGCTGTGCGCTCGGCGCGGCCCTCCTGCTCCCGTTCGCCGTACGCCAAGGCGGCCTGCTCGCGACCGTACGCACCCACTGGCGCCCCATGCTGGCCTTCGCGTGCCTGGAGATCATGATCCCCTGGTTCACCCTCACCGACGCCGAACGGCACCTGTCCAGCTCGACATCGGGCCTGCTGATCGCCGGGGTGCCGATCGTGGGCGTGATCGCGGTCCGGCTCCTCGGCGACACCGAGCACCTGGGCGCCCGCCGCCTGACGGGCCTCGCCCTCGGCCTGGCAGGCGTGACGGTGCTGACCCTGCCCCACCTGACCGGCGGCGACGCCCGCTCCCTGGTGGAGGTCCTGGTGACGGTCGTCGGCTACGCGACGGCCCCGCTGATAGCCGCGCGCCGGATGAAGGACGTCCCGTCGCTCCACCTGACATCGGCCTGCCTGAGCCTGGCGGCGGTGGTCTACGCCCCGGTGGCGATCGCGACGCGCCCGTCCTCCGTCCCCTCCTCCTCCGTCCTCGCGGCACTGGCGGGCCTGGGCGTGCTCTGCACGGCGGTGGCGTTCGTGGCGTTCCTGGAACTGATCAAGGAGGCGGGCCCGACGCGGGCGACGGTGATCACGTACGTCAACCCGGCGGTGGCGGTGGCGGCGGGCGCGATCTTCCTGCACGAACGCCTGACCGCGACGGTCCTGATGGCCTTCGCCCTGATCCTGACGGGCTCGGTCCTGGCGACGGCGGCTGCGGGTCCGCGCCGCTCCCGGCGCCCGGTACCATGGTCGACACGGCAGACGAGCCGGGCGGACGGCCGCGTGGAGTCCCCCTAGGGGGCTTCCCGAGGAACGTCCGGGCTCCACAGGGCAGGGTGGTGGCTAACGGCCACCCGGGGTGACCCGCGGGACAGTGCCACAGAAAGCAGACCGCCCGGGGCTCCGGCCCCTGGTAAGGGTGAAACGGTGGTGTAAGAGACCACCAGTGCCCAGGGTGACCTGGGCAGCTAGGTAAACCCCACCCGGAGCAAGGTCAAAAGGAAACACTCCGGTGTTTCTGCGCGGACACTCGAGGGCTGCCCGCCCGAGTCCGCGGGTAGACCGCACGAGGCCGGTGGCAACACCGGCCCTAGATGGATGGCCGTCGCCCCGGGGACCGCGAGGACCCCGGGGAACAGAACCCGGCGTACAGCCCGACTCGTCTGCCTGTCCGAGTTCCCTTGGGTCGTGCCAGCGTGTCGGCACGGCGGATCACGCCGATTCGCCGGGCCGAAGGGGACGCGCACTCACCCTCGCCAGATGCCCCTCGAACACCTCCCGCGCCTGAGGCGTCAGTGTGCGCAGGGCCACCAGCGCCGTGATCACCACGTCGCACAGTTCCGCCTGGACGTCCTCCCAGGTGTGGGTGATGCCCTTGCGGGGGTTCTGGCCGGTCGTGCCGATGATCGCCTCGGCCACCTCGCCGACCTCCTCCGAGAGTTTCAGGACGCGCAGGAGGAGGCCCTCGGTGCCCGGGTGGGTGCGGGTGGCCTCCAGGCGGGACCAGAGTTCGTCGATCGTCGGCCAGAGGGCGGCGGCGGTGCCGGTGGTGTCCTGATCGGTCATGCCGGGCAGCTTCCCATGCCCCGGCCCTGCGCCGTACCGGCCGCCCTGTCCCGGCACCGCGCCGTACCGGCCACCCATTCGAGTCACCGCGCCGTACGGCTACTCCTCGAACAGCACCTCCTGCTCCCCCTCCGCCTTCGCCCGTACCCGCTGGTTGCGTGCCCCGATCACCACCGCCGTCGCCGCCGCCGTGACGCCGAGGGCCACCGGCACCATCCAGCCCCGGTCGAAGACATGGCCCAGGGCGTGGTCGAGGGAGAGGCGGCCGGGGCCCGTCACCGCGAGGCCGGCCGCCGCCAGGCCCAGGCTCGCGGCGTGCTCGTAGCCGCCCTCCTGGGCGAAGAAGCCGTTGGGCATGTGGACCATCGCCGCCCCGGCCATCGCGCCGGCCGCCGCCGCGCCCGCCGCCGGGGTCGCGAGGCCCACGGCGAGGAGGGTGCCGCCGCCGGCTTCCGCGAGGCCCGCCGCCATGGCGCTCGCCTTGCCGGGCGCATAGCCGACGGACTCCATGAACTGGCCGGTGCCCTCCAGGCCGTGCCCCCCGAACCAGCCGAACAGCTTCTGCGCGCCGTGCGCGGCCAGCACCCCGCCGGTCCCCAGCCGGAGCAGCAGCAGGCCCAGATCACGTCGGTCGAAACAGCTCACGGTGACTCCCAAGCGGAGAAGCGGAGAGGCGCAGAGGCTCGTGTGTCCACCGTCGCAGGTCCGACACCCGTCGGCCCGCTGTGGATGGCGTTCGGGTGGCGGGGCCGGGGCGGCGGTGTGACTCTGGCGCCATGACGATTCAGCCAGCCAAGCTCAGCGATCCGGCCGTCCGGGCCTTCGTGCACGCCGTCAACTCGCACGACAGAGAAGGCTTCATGGCGCTGCTCGCCCCCGGCGCCACCATGGCCGACGACGGCTCGGACCGTGACCTCGCCGAGTGGATCGACCAGGAGATCTTCT
The DNA here is from genome assembly GCF_053593835.1 of Streptomyces sp. NPDC002076. Lineage (NCBI taxonomy): Bacteria > Bacillati > Actinomycetota > Actinomycetes > Kitasatosporales > Streptomycetaceae > Streptomyces > Streptomyces sp. NPDC002076. The sequence continues at coordinate 83,514 of NZ_JBSFDI010000013.1, read as the reverse complement.
CCTCCCACGGCCACATGGAGGTCGACAACGAGTCCTCCGGCGGCCGCGCCCTCATCGCCCGCTACCGCAACGACACCTGGGGCGAGATGCGCACCAAGTGGATCTTCACCGTGGAGGACGACGGGCGGATCTCGCGGTTCGAGACCGGGCAGGCGTAAAAGCTCCCCGGGGCTTGTCTTCGCGTGCGCTCCAACTCCTAGCGTCCTCAGGCATGGAGACCACAAGGACCTTGGGACGATGGGGGTACCCCCGCTCGAGCGAAGCCGAGAGTGGGGGATGTATCGACGTCAGCCCGCTCGGCTTCGGCTGCTGGGCCATCGGCGGGGAGTGGCAGTCCGCCGACGGACAGCCGCTCGGCTGGGGGAAGGTGGACGACGAGGAGTCCGTGCGGGCGGTACGCCGTGCGCTCGATCTCGGTGTCACCTTCTTCGACACCGCCGACGTCTACGGCACCGGGCACAGCGAGGAAGTCCTCGGGCGTGCCCTCGGCAAGCGGCGCGACGACGTCGTGCTCGCCACCAAGTGGGGCAACGTCTTCGACCCGGACACCCGCACCCTCACCGGCAGCGACGACACCGCGGAGTACGCCCGGCGCGCCCTCACCGCCTCCCTGCGCCGCCTCGGCACCGACCACATCGATCTGTACCAGTTCCATCTGTCCGACGCCGATCCGGTGCGGGGCGCCGAACTCCGGGACCTGTGCGAGGAGTTGGTCGAGGAAGGTCTCATCCGCGGCTACGCCTGGAGCACCGACGACCCCGACCGCGCCGCCGTCTTCGCCGAGGGGCCCAACTGCACGGCCGTACAGCACACCCTCAATGTCCTCCAGGACGCGCCACAACTCCTCGAACTGTGCGAGCGGATGGGGCTCGCGAGCATCAACCGCAGTCCGCTGGCCATGGGGTTGCTCGCCGGGAGGCGGAGCGGATCGCTGGAGGCCGGGGACATCCGGAGCCGGCCGCCGGCCTGGATGCAGGGGTACGACGGTGACGGCTCCGGGGCCGACGAGGACTGGCTGACCCGGATCGACGCCCTGCGGGACGTCCTCACCAGCGGCGGCCGCACCCTCGCCCAGGGCGCCCTGGCCTGGATCTGGGCCCGCAGTCCGCGCACCGTGCCCATCCCCGGCTTCCGTTCGGTCGCACAGGCCGAGGCGAACGCCGGGGCGATCGGGAAGGGGCCGCTCACCGCCGGGCAACTGGCCGAGATCGACCGGATCCTCGGCAGGTGAGCGACCCCGCCCCAGCTGGTCTCAGTAGCCGTAGCCGCTGTACTGCGGCTGCTCGGTCAGCGTGATCTGCCCCGCCTTGATCGTGGCCGGGCGCGGGGCGCGGCGGGCGATGGAGGAGTCGTGGGTGACCATGACGAAGGTCAGGCCGTGCTCCCGCCACAGGCCCTCCAGCAGGGCCATGATGTCGTCGCGGGTGCCCTCGTCGAGGTTGCCGGTGGGTTCGTCGGCGAGCAGCACCGCGGGCCTCTTCACCAGGGCGCGGGCGATCGCGACGCTCCCCCAGTGCCTCAAGGGCCTGGGGGCACCCCCGGCTGCCGGCCGCCGGACATCTCCGAGAGGACGTGAGCCAGGCGTTCGCCGAGGCCGACCGAGCGCAGGGCCTCCGCCGCCCGGGCGACGTTCAGGGACAGGGCGCCCACCGCCGAGGCCACCCCCTTCTGCGCGGCGACCTGCTGGACCAGCGAGGACTTCGGGGCCTGACCCCCCTGTGTCATCACCCGGTCCGAGCCCTGGCTGGTCCTGCTGCTCGACTTCGCGTCGACCTGGAACCTCGGCCCCTGCGAGCTGCCGCCGCCGGCGCCGACCGGGCCTTGGTGACGGTCATGTCGGTGCCGAGGCCGTACAGCGATTTCAGGACCTTGTCCTGTGCCTGCGTCATGCCGGCCGACACCGAGTTGACGGTGATGACCAGCGCGATACCGAGCGCCAGACCCATCGCGATGACCGGAGCGGCCTTCTTGCGGCGGCTCAGCTCGCGCTTGAGACAGATGCCAAACCTCCCGTTCCTCGAAGGTTCTTGGCGCCCGCTGTGGGCGCTGCCACAAACCAGGGAGGAACCTTTGAGCCGCCCTGGGCAAAAGGTGTGCAAGGGCTGAGAAAACCGGGTAACTCATCGGATTTTCATAAGGTGGCAAATTCCACGGCGATGACGGGCCCGCGGTGCGGAATCCGCTGCTGGGCGCGGTGTACCGTCCCCGGGTGCGCGAATGTTCCCGGCTCAGCCGACGTGCCGTCCTCGGACTGACGGCCGCCGCCCTCCCCCTGTCCGCGACCACCCCCGCGTCCGCCGCGACGGTGATCGGCGGCGAGCAACTGGCCCGTACCGGCGTCCAGGTGCGCGGTGCCTCCGGGCTGCCGCAGAAGCTCACCGCCCGCTCCTGGCTGATCGCCGACTGCGCGAGCGGCGAGGTGCTCGCCTCGTTCAACGCGCACCGGCGGCTCCCGCCCGCGTCCACGCTGAAGATGCTGTTCGCGGACACCGTGCTGAAGAAGTTCGACCGCACCCAGCGGTACACCGTCAAGGACTCCGATGTCGCCGACGTCCCGTTCGGCTCCAGCCTGGTCGGCATCAAGCCCGGCATCACCTACACCGTCGAGCAGTTGTGGCAGGGCGTGTTCCTGCGCTCCGGCAACGACGCCGTGCACGTGCTCGCCCACATGAACGGCGGCATCGCCAGGACCGTCGCCGAGATGCAGGCGAAGGCCGCGGACCTGCAGGCCCTGGACACCCATGTGGTCAGCCCCGACGGCTTCGACCACCCGGGTCAGATCTCCTCGGCGTACGACCTCACGCTGTTCGCCCGCCACGGCCTGAAGGACGCCGACTTCCGCGGCTACTGCGGCACGCGGACCGCCGACTTCCCGGCGGGCGGCAAGAAGACCTTCCAGATCCAGAACACCGACCGTCTGCTGACCGGGGCGTGGGGCCTGAAGACGTACGACGGCCTGATCGGCGTCAAGAACGGCTACACCAGCCATGCCGGCAACACCTTCACCGGCGCGGCCACCCGGGGCGGACGCACCCTGCTGGTCACCGTGATGCATCCGGCCACCGGCAGCAACGCCGTCTACGAGCAGACCGCCGCGCTGCTCGACTGGGGCTTCGGTCACGGGCGTTCGGCGCGGGCGGTGGGCACGCTGGTCGATCCGCTCAGCGAGGGCGGGGCGAAGGTGAGCCCGGAGCCCTCGGGGAAGGCGGCGCAGGAGGCGGCCGGCGCGCCGGACTCGGGCTCCGGTGGCCCCTCCACCGGCCGGCTGGTGGAGGGCGCGGGAGGTACGGCGCTACTGCTGGCGGCGGCGGGGGCGCTGGTGGTCAAGCGGCGGCGCAGGGCGGTCGCGGCGGCGGCGATGGCCGAGGCAGCGCAGAGGTCAGAGGAGGCCGAGGAGGCCGAGGGGGGCGCGGAGCCCGGCGGCCGGCACCGGCGCTGAACGGTGCGGCGGCCGTTCCACCGACCGGCGTGCACCTCGCGTCCCGTGGCGAGGTCCACCCCCAACTCCGGTCGGGTGGAACGGCCGCCGCCTCCCCCCTCGGTGGTGGCTGCGGAACCGTCGTACTTCAACTGTGAAGTTCTCGTGAAGGAAAGTTGAGCATATAGGCCCGACGGGCCGCAATACCGCGGATGTTCGAATTCCGGTTGTGGTAATGGGGTCAACCCCGCCCGATGTACGGCATCGCCGTCGCCAGCACCGTCGCGAACTGCACGTTCGCCTCCAGCGGCAGCTCGGCCATGTGCCGCACGGTCCGAGCCACGTCGGCCACGTCCATCACCGGCTCCGGGACCACCTCGCCGTTCGCCTGCAATGCACCGATCTGCATCCGGGCCGTCATGTCGGTCGCCGCGTTGCCGATGTCGATCTGTCCGACGGCGATGCGGTACGGCCGCCCGTCCAGCGACAGCGACTTGGTGAGGCCGGTCAGGGCGTGCTTGGTCGCGGTGTAGGCCACCGAGAGCGGGCGGGGCGTGTGGGCCGAGATGGAGCCGTTGTTGATGATCCGGCCGCCCTGCGGCTCCTGCTCCTTCATCCGCCGGTAGGCCGCCTGGGCGCACAGGAACGCCCCGTTGAGATTGGTGTCCACCACGCGCCGCCAGGCGTCGTACGACAGCTCCTCGACCGGCACCCCGCCCGGCCCGAACGTCCCCGCGTTGTTGAACAGCAGGTCCACCCGGCCGAACCGGTCCACCGTCGCCGCGAACAGCGCGTCCACATCCTCGGGCCGCGACACGTCGGTGCGTACGGCGAGGGAGGCGCCCTGCGGCACCAGTGCCGCCGTCGCCTCCAGCGTCTCGGTGCGCCGGCCGGCCAGCGCCACCGACCAGCCGGCCCCCAGCAGTTCCAGGGCGACGGCCCGCCCGATGCCGGAGCCGGCGCCGGTCACCACCGCGATCTTCGATTGCCTGTCGGTCATGGCACCGCAGCGTAGGTGGCAGGTCCGTCATGCGGAATGCCATGTCCGCCATACGGTTATCCGGCGGCGACGGCCACCGCCGTTCCGGGATACCGGTTCACATCGTCACCGCTACCGCGTCTCCCGGATACCGCACACCGATCCGCTCCCGCACCGCGTCCAGCGTCCGCATCACCGCCAGCGAACCCTCCAGCGGCACCAGCGGCGACGCCTTCTCGCCCGCCCGCAGCGCCCGCATGACCTCGATCGCCTCGTGCCGCAGGGTGGTGCGCGGGCCGTCGGCCGGGTCGGCGGCGAACTCCTCCGGATCGCGGCCGTCGCGGCGCAGCACGAACCGCTCCGGGTGGAAGAAGCCGGACGGCACATCGATCCGGCCGCGTGAACCGGTCACCGACGCCGTGCCGCCCGTACCGCCGACGATCGAGCAGTGCAGCGCGGCCATCGCCCCGCTCTCCCAGGACAGCACCGCGCCCGTCTGCAGGTCGACGCCCTCCGGCGAGAGCAGCGCGCTGCCCGCGACCGCGTCCGGCTCACCGAGCAGCAACTGTGCGAACGACACCGGGTACACACCCAGGTCCAGCAGTGCCCCGCCGCCCAGCGCCGGATCCCGCAGCCGGTGCGCCGGCGGGAAGGGACCGGCGAGACCGAAGTCGGCCTGCACCGTGCGGACCTCACCGATCGCCCCGTCGTCCACCAGCGCCTTCAGCCGCCGGACCAGCGGGTTGCAGTACATCCACATCGCCTCCATCAGGAAGCGGTCGTGCTCCCGCGCCAGCGCGACGAGTTCCTCCGTCTCGCGCAGGTTCAGCGTGAACGGCTTCTCGCACAGCACGTTGCGGCCCGCCTCCAGGCACAGCCCGGCCGCCGCGCGGTGCGCCGAGTGCGGAGTGGCGACGTACACGACATCGATGTCCGGGTCCGCCGCCAGCGACTCCCAGTCGCCGTACGCCCGCGCCGCCCCGAACCGCTCCGCGAACGCCTCCGCCGACTCCCGGCGCCGCGAGGCCACCGCCGCGATCTCCGCATCCGCCAGATCCACCAGGTCCGCCGCGAACGCCGCCGCGATCCCGCCCGTCGCCAGGATCCCCCAGCGCACCTTCCGCTCCACCATCGCCCCACCCATCGGTCATGTGTGCCCCGGCAGTGTGTACGAGCTGAGAGCATAGGTGCCGGTCGCTCTCGTCAGGCGGCCGCTTCACCAGAGGGAGGGGACGGATGCGCGAGCCCGCGGCGGCATCGACACCTGAGGCACGGCCCACGCCCCTTCCCGCCCGGCCGTCCGCCGCCACCCGCCGCACCGGCCTGCTCGTCACGCTCGTCCTCGGCGGCCTCACCGCGACACCCCCGCTCGCGATGGACATGTACCTCCCGGCCCTGCCGGAGGTCACCGGGTCCCTGCACGCGCCCGCCGCCACCGTCCAGCTCACCCTCACCGCCTGTCTGCTGGGCATGGCCCTCGGGCAGCTGGTCGTCGGCCCGATGAGCGACCGCTGGGGCCGTCGCCGCCCGCTGCTCGCCGGTCTCGCCGTCTACCTCCTCGCCACCGCCCTGTGCGCCCTCGCCCCCGACGTCGAGACGCTGGTCGCCCTCCGGCTGGCCCAGGGCCTCGCGGGCGCCGCCGGCATCGTGATCGCCCGGGCCGTCGTACGCGACCTGTACGACGGCGACGCCATGGCCCGCTTCTTCTCCACCCTGATGCTGGTCTCCGGGGTGGCGCCGATCGTGGCGCCGCTGATCGGCGGGCAGATCCTGCGGGTGACCGACTGGCGGGGCGTGTTCGTCGTCCTGACGGTGGTCGGCGTCCTGCTGGCCGTGCTCGTCCGGCTGCGGCTGCCGGAGACCCTGCCGCCGGAGGAACGGTACGACGGGGGAGTGGGGGCGGCCCTGCGCGCGATGCGCGGCCTGCTCGCCGACCCGCCCTTCACCGGCTACATGCTGACCGGCGGCTTCGCCTTCGCCGCGCTGTTCGCGTACATATCCGCCTCCCCCTACGTCATCCAGGAGATCTATGGCGCCTCCCCGCAGACCTTCAGCCTGCTCTTCGGCCTCAACTCGGTCGGCCTGGTGATCGCCGGGCAGGTCAACGGCAAGCTGCTGGTCGGCCGGGTCGCCCTGGAGAAGGTGCTGGCCTGCGGCCTCGCGGTGATCGTGCTCGCCGCGGCCGCCCTGCTGCTGATGTCCACCGGCGCCCTCGGCGAGGTCGGTCTGCCGCCGGTCGCCGCCGCGCTCTTCGTCCTCATGTCCGCCATGGGCATCACCCTCCCCAACGCCCAGTCCCTCGCCCTGCTGCGCACCCGGCACGCCGCCGGCTCCGCCTCCGCCCTGCTCGGCACCTCCTCCTTCCTCGTCGGAGCGGTCGCCTCACCGCTCGTCGGCGTCGCCGGAGAGCACACCGCCGTACCCATGGCGGTGGTCCAACTGGCGGGCGCACTGGTCGCGGCGGCCTGCTTCATGGGAATGTGCCGTCCCTGGAGCACACGTGGGAACACACGTGCGGGGTCGGAGGGAGACGAGAACTGAGCGCACCGAGACTGCGCGCCGACACACCGGAACGGGCCGGGCTCGACCCCGCCGAACTCGGGCACCTGGTCGGCGAGGTGCACGCACTCACCGCCGGAGACCGCCCCTGGGCGGCCGGCGCCGTCGTGCTGGCCGCCCGCGGACCCGTGATCGCCGTGGCCGAGGCCGCGGGCTGGGCCGTCCGCTACTCCGGCTACGACCCCGAGACCGACAACGGTGTCGAACTGCCGCCCGCCGCCCGTGTCCCGGCCACCGTCGACACGCCCTTCGACCTGGCCTCCCTCACCAAGCTGTTCACGTCCGTCGCCGCCGTGCAGCAGATCGAGCGCGGCACCCTCGGCATGGACGCCCGGGTCGGCGACTACCTGCCCGACTTCCACGCCGCCGCCGCGCACGGCATCACCGTGCGGCAACTGCTCACCCACACCTCCGGGCTGCGCCCCGAGCTGCCGCTGTACGACTGCCCCGACGACGCGAGCCGACTGGCCCTGCTGCGCGCCGAGGCGCCGACGGGGGAGCCGGGCCGCCATCTGTACTCGGACCTGAACATGCTCGTCCTCCAGTCCGTGCTGGAGCGCATCACCGGGCGCAGCCTCGACGTCCTCGTCCAGGACGGCATCACCCGACCGCTCGGCATGACGGCGACCGGCTTCGGACCCTGCCCCGGCGCGGCCGCCACCGAGTACCAGCGGCGGCCCTGGGCCAAGGCGGACCGGGGGATGCTGCGGGGCGTGGTGCACGACGAGAACGCCTGGGCGCTGGGCGGCGTGGCCGGGCACGCCGGGCTCTTCTCCACCGCCCGCGACCTGGCCGTGTTCTGCCGCACCCTGCTCGCCGGCGGCTCCTACGGCCCCGCCCGCATCCTCGGCCCCGACTTCGTCGAGCTCCTGCTCACCCCGCCCGGGCTGGGCTTCGCCGTCGACCAGCCGTGGTTCATGGGCGAACTCGCGGGCAGCGGGGCGGCGGGGCACACGGGTTTCACGGGTACGTCGCTCGTCCTCGACCCGAGGACGGACACGTTCCTGATCCTGCTGGCCAACACGGTGCATCCGCGGCGCAGGCCCGCGGACAGCGGGCCGAGGGCGAGACTGGCGACACGGCTGGCGAGGGCGGTGATCTGAGTCCGGCCTTCCAGCCGACGGCCGGGGGGCCGGGGGCGGAGCAGGCCCGGCCCCCACCGCCCAGCCATACAATCGGCAGGTGAACGACACCCTCCGTAGCACCCTCGCGGAGCTTCTCGACGGACTCCCGCCCACCCAGGCCGCCGGAGCGGTGGAACGGCTGATCGCCCACTACCGGGGCGACACCCCCACCCACGCCCCGATCCTCCGCGACCGCGCCGACGTGGCCGCCTACGCCGCCTACCGCATGCCCGCCACCTTCGAAGCGGTCCACTCGGCGCTGGAGGAGTTCGCACAGGCCGTCCCCGACTGGACACCCGGCAGCCATGTCGACGTGGGCGGCGGCACCGGCGCGGCGACCTGGGCCGTCACCGCGACCTGGCCCGGCGAGCGCAGCGTCACCGTGCTGGACTGGGCCGAGCCCGCCCTCGCCCTCGGCCGGGAGATCGCCGCCGCCAACCCGGCCCTGCGCGGCGCCCGCTGGCAGCGCGCCCGGATCGGCGCCGACCTCACCCTGGACGACACCGACCTCGTCACGGTGTCGTACGTCCTCAACGAACTCGCCGAGCCCGACCGCGCCGCCCTCGTCGACGCCGCCGCGGCCGCCGCGCAGGCCGTGGTGATCGTGGAGGCCGGCACCCCGGCCGGCTACGCCCGCGTCATCGAGGCCCGCGACCGTATGATCCGCGCCGGACTGCACGTCGTCGCCCCCTGCCCGCACAGCGCCGCCTGCCCCATAGAGCCCGGCCGGGACTGGTGCCACTTCTCCGCCCGGGTCAGCCGCTCCTCGCTGCACCGTCAGGTCAAGGGCGGCACCCTGCCGTACGAGGACGAGAAGTTCTCGTACGTCGCCGCCACCCGCCTGCCCGCCACGCCCGCCCCCTCCCGCGTGATCCGGCGACCGCAGATCCGCAAGGGCCAGGTGCTCCTGGACCTGTGCGAGGCCGGCGAACGGCTGGCCCGGACGACGGTCACCAAACGCCACGGCCCGCTGTACAAGGCCGCCCGGGACGCCGAGTGGGGAGACCCGTGGCCGCCGGAGGGCTCCCCCCAGGAGCCGTCCGCGTAGGCGCCGCGGCTTGTTGGCGTCGCCCCATGGTCAACAAGCCCGCCCCCGACGCCACCCGCCGCAGCGAGAAGTCCCGCAGAGCGATCTACGCCGCCGCCCTCGCCCTGGTCGGCGAGGTCGGGTACCCGAGGACCACCGTCGAGGGGATCGCCGCGCGGGCCGGGGTCGGCAAGCAGACGATCTACCGCTGGTGGTCCTCCAAGGCGGACGTCCTGCTGGAGGCGTTCCTCGACCTCTCCACGCAGGCGGCCCGGGACGCGGGACAGGTGCCGTACACCATCCCTGACACCGTCGACCTCGCCGCCGACCTCAAGGCGGTGCTGTGGATCACGGTGGACCAGTTGCCCGACCCGCGCTTCGAAGGTACCGGCCCGCGCCCTGGCCGCCGAGGGCCTGGTCAACGAGCCGCTCGGCCGCCAGGTCGTCGCGGGACTCCTGGAACCCCAGCTCCAGCTGTACGTCGACCGGCTGCGCGCCGCGCAGGACGCGGGGGCGGTACGGGCCGACGTCGATCCACGGATCGCCCTGGAACTGTTCGTCTCGCCGCTCGCGCAACGCTGGCTGCACCGGACCGGGCCGATCTCCTACGACTACACGGACACGCTGGTCGACTACGCGCTGCACGGAATCGGGACCCCAGACACCCCCAAGCACACGAAGATGGGACGATAAGGCACACTGTCCGCACACCAGCGAGGCGACGACCAGACTGAGGGGATAGATGAGCGCGACGTTCGGCGGCCGGTCCGGCCGGCAGGGCAAACTCTCCCAGTGGCTGCTCGGACGCCGCCCGAAGGAGGCCGCCGACGACGGGGGCCGTGAGGCCCTGCTGCTGGCCGCCGCCGCTGCGGGCCTGCCGCTCGCCCCCGCCGCGCACCCCGCCCCCGGCTACCGCTGTTCCTGCGACCGCGTCGGCTGTCCCACCCCGGCCCGGCACCCGGTGTCGTTCGCCTGGCAGACGCAGTCCACCACCGACCGCGCGCAGATCGAGCGCTGGTCCCGGCACCAGCCGCAGGCCAACTTCATCACCGCGACCGGAATGGTCCACGACGTCCTCGACGTCCCCTTGGCAGCCGGGCGGGAGGCCCTGGAGCGACTGCTCTCCTCCGGCGTCGAGGTGGGACCCGTCGCCGAGAGCGACGACGGCCGCATGCTGTTCTTCACCCTCACCCGCGGCACCCCCGAGGACGAGGACGAGTGGTGGCCGTGCGAGCTGGACTGCCGCCCGGAGACCATGGACGAGCACCCGGGGCTGCGCTGGCACTGCCGGGGGTCGTACGTCCTGGTGCCGCCCGCTCGGCTGCCCGGTGACGATCAGCAGGTGCGGTGGGTGCGGGGGCCGGAGCATGCGCTGCCGGATCCCTTGAGCCTGTTGGAAGCGCTCACCGATGCGTGTGCGCGGTTCGCTGCCACGGGCGCCGGCCATCAGGGTGCGGCCTGGCCTCTTCGGCACTGAGCGCGCTACGGGGTGCCGGGAAGGGGCGTCGGGCGGCTGCAGGTCCGTTGTGGCTTGTCGCGCAGTTCCCCGCGCCCCTTGGGGCGTGTCCCTACCCGGCGCTGATTACTCGCCCTGTGCCGATGTAAGACCCGGCACCCGCCCCAGCACCGACACCCTGCCGCCGCCCGCCGGGTCCAAGGCCACCTCCGCCGACATGAACTCCAGCGTCAGGGACTGCTTCACCTCGCCCTTGGTCAGGGCCTGGACGTCCTTGCCCTGAGGGGGCACCTGCGTGCCGGTGGCGGCGGTCTGCTTCTCGTAGTGGTGGGTGGTGAAGAACACCAGCGCCCCGCCGTCCGCCGTGCGCAGCGCCACCGGTGCGTAGCCGCCGTTCGTCAGCGGCGCGTCGATGAACTGGGTGACCAGGCCCGGCTTACGGGCCCGCTTGGCCCGGTCGGCGCGCTCGACGCTGGTGTACCTGCCGGCGGCGAAAGTCTGGCCGCCCGTCTTCAGATACGTCGTGTACTCCTGGCTCAGCTTTCCGGGCGCGACGGCGAGTTGAGCGGACCCGGCCGGCACCGCCTCGGCCCAGCCGTCCTGGTCCGTCTTGAACTGCGGTACGGCGGCGGGCGCCACGAGGGTGATGTACGCCACCCGCCAGCGCTCGCCCAGGTCGCCCCGGGTGAACACCATCAGCCAGCGCGCCGTGCCGGTCTTGTTGCCCTGGGCGTCGGCGACGAACCAGCGCGGCCAGCCCGCCTTCTTGGGGATCGTGATCTTCACGTCCGACAGCTTCAGCGGCACGTGGTTCGGGTTGCCGGAGGGGCTGTTGGCGTGCCCGGCCTTCAGCCGCGCGGCGGTGATGTCGCCGAACGGGCCGGTGACGTAGGGCGCGTCCAGGGAGTTGTCGTAGGCCTTGTCCGCCTCGTTGTACGCGGCCGTGAACGCGGTGAGCGCCTTGGCGGCCTCGGCGCGGGTGGCGGCGGGGAGCACCTCGCGCTCCCCGTGCACCACCACGCATCCGCTCGCCGTCAGCGACAAAGCGGTCAGCGAGGCCGCTATGAGTGCGTTCCGGTCACGCCTGCGGAGCCTGCGCGGGCTGCGATCCCTGCTCATCGGGTCCCTTCACCTTCGCCTTTCCGGAGGCGAACCCTACCGGGGCGAGGAAGATCGCGAGCGTCGGGATCAGGTACAGCAGCCACACCGTGACCTGGAGGACGGTCGGGTCGGGCTGGAAGTTGAGCACGTCCCCTGCCCGGCGGCGCCCCCGCCTGGAAGGCGCTCGCCGACGCCGCGGTGCTTCAATTCCCCCGTGACTGACTACGACGTACTCCGCGTCTTCTGCGGACCGAACGGCGGCTACGGCAACGAGCTCGGTGTCGTCCGTGACGGCTCGGTGCTGCCCGAGCGGAGCGACCGGCAGGAGCTGGCGGCCAAACTCGGCTTCAGTGAGACCGTGTTCGTGGACGACCCCGAGCGCGGCGTGATCGACATCTACACGCCCACCCTGCGGCTGCCCTTCGCCGGTCACCCCTGCGTCGGCACCGCCTGGCTGCTCGACGTGCCCGAACTGGTCACGCCCGCCGGGATCGTCGGCGCCCGGCTGGACGGAGAGTTCAGCTGGATCGAGGCCCGCCCGGAGTGGGCGCCGCCGCGCACCCTGCGGCAGTACGCGAGCGCCGCCGAGGTCGACGCCCTGGAGATCCCGGCCCCCGGCGAGTGGATCTATGCCTGGGCCTGGGAGGACGAGGCGGCCGGCCGGATCCGCGCCCGCGCCTTCCCCGGCCGGAACGACGGCATCGCCGAGGACGAGGCCACCGGCGCCGCCGCCCTCCTCCTCACCGACCGGCTGGGCCGCGCCCTGAACATCACCCAGGGCAAGGGCTCCCAGATCCTGACCGCGCCCCAGCCGGAGGGGTGGGTGGAGGTCGGGGGCCGGGTGTTCCTGGAGCGTTAGCCGCCCCCGAACGCTAGGCGCTCAGCGGGAACTCGTCCCCGAGCGCCCGGAACACCGCCGTGTTCAGGGCGAAAGCCCGCTTGCACTCCCCGACGACCCGCTGCTTCTCCAGCTCGTCCACGTCCACGGCGTCCAGCAGCTCGCGGTAACTCCGCTTGAACGCGGCCGGGTTGGAGACGGCCTCGAAGACGTAGAAGCGGACGCCGTCGCCCTTCTTCGCGAAGCCCCAGGTCTTCTCCGCCCGGTCGCGGATGATCTGGCCGCCGGACAGGTCGCCCAGATAGCGGGTGTAGTGGTGGGCGACATAGCCGCCGGGCCAGCGCTCGGCGCACTCGCGGACCCGGGCCGCGTACTCCCGCGTGGCGGGCAGGGCGCTCAGGGTCGCCCGCCACTCCGGCCCCCGCAGATGCGCCAGGTCCCGCTCCAGCGCCGCCAGCCGGAACAGCTCGGGCCGGACGAACGGCCCCGCCACCGGGTCCGCCGCCAGCAGTCCGGCGCCGCTCTCCAGTGCCTCGTACACGAACCACAGCTGCTCGGTGTAGCGCGCGTAGGCGCTCACGCCCAGCCGGCCGCCCAGCAGGTCGCTCATGAACGACGATGTCTCCGCCTCCACGTGCGCCTCATGGGACGCGGTGCGGATGAGGGTCGAGAAGGAGGAGTCCATCAGGCCGTCCCATCTTGCCGACATCCTGTCGGTAAAAGCGTACAAGAGAAAGCCCGCCCTCGCAGAGGGCGGGCCGTGCGGTCGTGGCAGCAGCGAGCCGGCGTTACGGCAAGGTCAGGATGTCCGCGCCGGTCTCCGTCACCACCAGCGTGTGCTCGAACTGGGCCGTCCGCCGGCGGTCCTTCGTCACGACCGTCCAGCCGTCGTCCCACATGTCGTACTCATGGGTGCCCAGCGTCAGCATCGGCTCGATCGTGAACGTCATGCCCGGCTGCATCACCGTCGTCGCGTGCGGGCTGTCGTAGTGCGGGATGATCAGCCCGGAGTGGAAGGACGTGCTGATGCCGTGGCCGGTGAAGTCACGGACGACTCCGTAGCCGAAACGCTTGGCGTAGGACTCGATGACCCGGCCGATGACATTGATCTGCCGGCCCGGCCGCACCGCCTTGATCGCGCGGTTCAGGGACTCCCGGGTCCGCTCCACCAGCAGCCGGGACTCCTCGTCCACGTCCCCGACCAGGTAGGTGGCGTTGTTGTCGCCGTGCACCCCGCCGATGTACGCCGTCACGTCCAGGTTGACGATGTCCCCGTCCCTGAGGACCGTCGAGTCCGGGATGCCGTGGCAGATGACCTCGTTGACCGACGTGCACAGGGACTTCGGGAAGCCGCGGTAGCCGAGCGTGGACGGGTAGGCGCCGTGGTCGCACATGTACTCGTGGGCGACCTTGTCCAGCTGGTCCGTGGTGACCCCCGGCGCGATGATCTTCGCGGCCTCCTCCATCGCCTGCGCGGCGATACGGCCGGCGGTCCGCATCGCCTCGATGGTCTCCGGGCTCTGCACCTCCGGGCCGGTGTACGGCGCCGGCGCGGGCTTGCCGACGTACTCGGGGCGGCGGATGTTTCCGGGGACCGAGCGGGTGGGGGACAGCTCCCCCGGTACGAGCAGCGACTGGCCAGACATGCAGCGAGTCTATCGAGCGGAGTTGGGGGATCATGTCGTTGGCGAGAGGAGCTGTCCATGCCCCTGTTCAAGAAGCGCACCGTCGGCAAGCCGGGCGAGTGGTTCTACTGCCTGGAGCACAAGAAGGTCGAGGAGGGCCCGGAGTGCCCGGGCAAGGACCGCTTCGGGCCGTACGCCTCCCCGGAGGAGGCCCGGCACGCGATGGAGACCGCCGCCGAGCGCAACCTCCAGTGGGAGAACGACCCGCGCTGGCACGACGCGCCGGCCGGCGGGAGCACCGACGAGGAGTGATCACACCTGAGTGGGTACGGCGGCGGCACGGCGCTCGCGCATCCGTACCGCGTGCTCGTTGGTGCGGGCGTCGTACGTCATGAGTCCCGGCAGGCACAGCGCGAGCAGTCCCATCACGCCCGCGCACGCCAGCCCGCCGGAGACGACGGAGGTCCGCACGCCCGCCCAGGCGGCCAGGCCGCCCGCCCGTACCTGGCCGAGCTGCGGACCGACCGAGTAGGACAGCAGCTCGATCCCGGCGAGCCGGCCCCGCAGCTCGTCCGGGATCGTCTGGTTCCACATGGCCGACCGGAAGATCCCGCTGACCATGTCGAAGCCACCGCCGACGGTCAGGAAGAGCAGGACCAGCCACACGTGCCCGCACAGGCCGGCCGCCGCGACGGCGAGACCCCAGCCGGTGGCCGACAGCAGCACCAGCAGGCCGTGCCGGTGGACCCGGGAGGCCCAGCCGCTGGTCAGGCTCACCAGCATCGCGCCGGCCGGGACGGCGGCGTACATCAGGCCGAGCGCCCAGTCGGCGTGCAGCTCGTCGGCGAGGAACGGCAGCACCGCGAGCGGCATGGCCAGGAACATCGCCGCGAGGTCGACGACGTAGGTGCCGAGGAGCTCCTTGCGGCTCCAGGCGTACCGGGCGCCTTCCAGGACGGCGTGCAGCGAGGGCTTCGACGCCTCGTGGGAGGCGGGGGAGGGGGCGATCCGGACGATGTACGCCAGCGACACGGCGAAGGTCAGCAGGTCGGCGGCGTACGCCCAGCCGAGGCCCGCGTAGGCGACGACCACGCCCGCGAGGGCCGGTCCGGCGACTCCGCCGACGGTCCAGCGCAGGGAGTTCAGCGAGGCCGCGGCGGGCATGTCGGCGTGGGCGACGATCCGGGGCCACAGGGAGTCGAGGGCCGGGCGCTGGACGGAGACCAGGGCGGAGGAGAGGGCGGCGACGGCGTACAGCGGCCAGACCGCCGGGTGCGGGAGCAGTGCGTTGACCAGCAGGGCGGCGCTGAGCAGGCCCTGCCCGGCCTCCGTCCACACGATGAGCTTCCGCTTGTCGAGCGCGTCGGCGAGGGCACCGCCGTACAGTCCGCAGATGATGAGCGGCAGCAGCTCCACGGCCCCGATCGCGCCCACCGCTGCGGTCGACTCCGTCAGGTCCTTCAGCTGGACCGGCAGCGCGACGAAGGTCAGGAAGCTGCCGAAGTTGCTGATCAGGCCCGACTTCCAGAGGCGGCGGAAGTCCGCGGAGGCCTTCCAGGGGGAGAGGTCGGGGAGGAGGGCGCGGGTCACTGAGGCATGTTCTGCGGGCCGGGATCACCGGGCAACTGTTTTTCCCCGACGGCACGGTCGGCCGAGCAAGGTCACCAGGGGGCAGGTGGCGGGGCCGTCAGGATCTCCGCCAGCCTCGACAGATGGTCCCGGAAGCTCCGCCGAACCCTCGGAGAGACCCCGCCCCCGTTCTCGCCGGCCGCCGCGCTGACCAGGTGCTGGACGGTGTCCAGGTCCAGCTCCGCCCCCTCCGGTACGGCCAGCGTGTCATGGGCCAGCGCCGCGAGGTCGCCGGCGCAAGGCCCGAGGGCCAGCACGGTCACCCCGGCCCGGCGGGCGTCGTGCACCCGCTCAAGGAGCGGCGCGGGCTCCGAGGGAGCCACGACCAGCAGGGTCTCACCCCGCCGCGCCGCCTCGATCCGGCCCGGCCCCACGGCCAGATGGGCCGGGTCGCAGGGGCGCGCGTGATGCCGTACCAGGATCGGCGCCAGCTCGGGCGTCCCCGACCACGCGGCCTCGTCCACCAGATGCGCCGCCAGATGCCACGGCTCGTACTCCGGCGTGCCCACCAGCAGCAGCCCGCCCCCGTGCGCCACCACCGACCCGCGCAGCACCCCCGCGAATCTCCGGGTGGCCCCCAGCCACTCGGTCCCGGCGAGCACTTCCCGCAGCAGCGCGACCCGTACGGCGTCCATGCGCCCGCATCCTGCCGCAACCGGTCACTCGTGACGCGGAGTTCACCCGGAATTCGCCCACAACGGGGACCTTCACCGGTCACCGTGCGAACAGGTCCCCGTGAGAACAGGTCCCCATGCGAACAGATCCCCGCACGGACCGGTCCCCGTCCCCTCCCGAGGAGCCGCCCGATGACCGAGGTCACTGTTCCCTTCCGCGCCGGACACGAGGGTTACGCCAGTTTCCGGATCCCGGCGGTCGTGGCCACCGGCGCCCGTACCCTCCTCGCCTTCTGCGAGGGCCGCGCCGGCTCCGCCGCCGACCACGGGCACATCGACATCGTGCTCAAGCGGTCCACGGACGGCGGCCGCACCTGGCGTCCGCTCCAGGTCGCCGCGAGCAACGGCGACGACCTCGCCGGGAACCCCGCCCCCGTGGTCCTCGACACCGGCCGCGTCCTGCTCGTGCACGTCCGGGCCGCCGCCACCGCCACCGAGGCCGCCATCCTGCGCGGGCAGGTGCCGGACGCCGACGGGCGGCGGATCTGGGTGCAGCACAGCGACGACGACGGCGTGACCTGGTCCGCGCCCAGGGAGATCACCGCGCAGGTGAAGAAGCCCGGCTGGCGCTGGTACGCCACCACCCCCGGCCACGCCCTCCAGCTGAGCACCGGCCGCGTCCTCGTCCCCGGCAACCACACCCTGCCGCCCACCGGCACCGACACCGGCGCCGAGCCGCGGTACAACAGCGGCCACTGCCTGCTCAGCGACGACCGGGGGGAGTCCTGGTGCCTCGGGTATCTCGACGAGAACACCGACGGGTACATCAACGTCAACGAGACCACCGCCGCCGAACTCCCCGACGGCCGCGTCTACTTCAACACCCGCAACGACGGCCCGTCCCCCGGCAACCGCGCCGACGCCCACTCGACGGACGGCGGGAAGACCCTGGTCAAGCCGTTCCGGCCGCAGGCCGGGCTGGCCGCGCCCGTCTGCGAGGCCGCCGTCCTCCAGCTCCGTGACCCGGACCTGCTCCTGTACTCCGGCCCGGCCGACCCCGCCTTCCGCGCCCTGATGACGATCCGCGCGTCCGCCGACGGCGGCACCACCTGGCGCACGGCGTTCACCGTCGACGGTCTGCCCGCCGCCTACTCCGACCTGGTCCGCGTCGACCGGGACACGGTGGGACTCCTCTACGAGACCGGCGACTTCAGCGCCTACGAGACCATCACCTTCCGCCGGGTGCCCGTGCGCCGCCTCACTTGAGGGTGCCGCAAGCGCCACGGACGTAGGCTCGCCCCATGACCTCTACCGACAGTGCACAGACCCCGGCCAAGGCCCCCGCCAAGGACCCCTGGGACCTGCCCGACGTCTCCGGATACGTCGTCGGCGTGCTCGGCGGCACCGGACCGCAGGGCAAGGGCCTCGCCTACCGGCTCGCCCGGGCCGGCCAGAAGGTGATCATCGGCTCCCGGTCCGCCGACCGCGCCGAGGCCGCCGCCCAGGAGTGCGGCCACGGCGTCGAGGGCGCCGACAACGCCGAGGCCGCGCGCCGCAGCGACATCGTGATCGTCGCCGTACCGTGGGACGGCCACGGCGACACGCTGAAGGCACTGCGCGACGAACTGGCCGGCAAGCTCGTCGTGGACTGCGTCAACCCGCTCGGCTTCGACAAGAAGGGCGCCTACGCGCTCAGGCCCGAGGAGGGCAGCGCCGCCGAGCAGGCCGCCGCCCTGCTGCCGGACTCCCGGGTCGCCGCCGCCTTCCACCACCTGTCCGCCGTGCTGCTCCAGGACCCGGAGATCGAGCAGATCGACACCGATGTGATGGTGCTGGGCGAGGAGCGGGCCGACGTCGAGATCGTGCAGGCCCTCGCCGGGCGCATCCCCGGCATGCGCGGCGTGTTCGCCGGGCGGCTGCGCAACGCCCACCAGGTCGAGTCGCTGGTCGCGAACCTGATCTCCGTCAACCGCCGCTACAAGGCACACGCCGGGCTCCGCGTCACCGACGTCTGAGCGGATGGGGGACACTGTTCGGCGTAGCAGTGTCCCCCCGCAAGGAGCCGACCCCCATGCCCCTTCTGCCCCCGCCCACCCGGACCCGGCGACTCGCCCTCTACACCCTCGTCGTCTGCGTGCTCGCGGTGGCCGCCGCCGTCGTCTCGTTCGTCCAGGGCAGCTGGCTGGGGATCGTCTGGGTGCTGCTGGCGGGCCTGACGTCCAACATGACCTGGTACTACATCAAGCGCGACCGGGCCGGCGCCGGGCCGGGCGGGTCCGTCACGGGCTGACCTGGCAGATCTCGGGCGTGCCCTGCCAGAAGCGGTACAGCTCCTGGCCGCAGTAGCGCGGGAAGTCGCCCACGCCCAGATGGCGCAGGACGGCGTCGATCAGGTCGAAGAACACCGTGTTGACCGACGGCACCCACAGCAGCGCGAACACGAACAGCAGGCCGAACTGCGCGAACGGCTCCACCTGCCGCTTCACCTTGTACGACAGCCAGGGCTCGATGACGCCGTAGCCGTCCAGGCCCGGCACCGGCAGGAAGTTCAGGATCGCCGCCGTCACCTGGAGCAGGGCCAGGAACGCCAGCGCGTACTGGAAGCCGGCGGGCACGCCGTCCAGCGCGTGCAGCCAGAAGGGTGCCGTGCACACGGCCGCGAACAGCACGTTCGTCAGCGGGCCCGCCGCCGAGATCAGACTGTGCCGCCAGCGGCCCCGGATCCGGCCGCGCTCGATGAACACCGCGCCGCCGGGCAGACCGATCCCGCCCATGATCACGAAGAGCACCGGGAGCACGATGCTCAGCAGCGCGTGCGTGTACTTCAGCGGGTTCAGGGTCAGGTAGCCCTTCGCACCGACCGTGATGTCGCCGCTGTGCAGGGCCGTGCGCGCGTGCGCGTACTCGTGCAGGCACAGGGAGACGATCCAGGCGGCCGTCACGAACAGGAACACCGCGATGCCCGGCTGTGCCGCATACCCCGTCCAGGTGGCCCAGCCCGTCACCACCGTCACGGCCAGGATCCCGACGAACACGGGACTGACCCGGCGGTCGCCGTGGCGAGTGGTGGCGGTGGTCATCGGCGGGCTCCTGTGCGGTGGGGACGGTGCGGAGTGCGACCGTACCGGCCGCGCCCTCGCGGGGGAAACGTCTCGCGCTCGCCGTCCGGTTCCTGGACCCTGGGGGGATGCCACGGATGAGGGTGTTCTACGAGGACTGGCAGATGGGCTGCTGCGGCACGCCGTTCGCGGTGGGTGACGAGGTGGCGTGGAAGCTGGTCGCCTACGACGCCGCAGGCGTCCGGGAGGGCCACGGATACGGCGCCGGGGCGTGGGTGGAGAACCACGGCGGCCCGGACCGTCCGACCACCGGCCGGGTGCACGCCGTCGACCTCGTTCACCAGGAGTACGGCTACCTCCTGCCCGACCCCGGGTTCGAAGCCGTGGCGCCGGAGGGCGGGGTCGTCATCCGGGGCATGGGGCGCTGCCTGGAACCAGTACCGGGGACCGTCACGCTGGAGCCCGTCGACAGCTGCCCGAAGTGGTTCGGGGAGGTGGACCGCGGCACGGTGGACGGCATGGGGCGGGTCCGCCGCACCTGCGGCGTCCGCGTCACCCTGGAGGTCCCGGACGGCACGGCCCTGGAGGTCGCGGACGGCACGCCGCCGCAACCCGGTGACCAACGGTGACCGCACCGGCGAGAATGGACCCCGTGCGCTTTTCGCTGCTCGGCACCACCCAGGTAATCCGCCCCGACGGCACGGCCGTCCCGGTCGGCGGAGCGCGGCTGCGTGCCCTGCTGGGCGTGCTCGCGCTCCGGGCCGGGCGGACCGTGCCCGTGGGCGTGCTGGTCGACGAGGTCTGGGGCGCGGACCCGCCCGCCGACGCCGCCGGGGCGCTCCAGGCGCTGGTCGGCCGGCTGCGCCGTACCCTCGGCGCGGACGCCGTCGCCTCCGCCGAGGGCGGCTACCGGCTCACCGCCGCGCCCGACGACATCGACCTCACCCGCTTCGAGCGGCTGACCGGCGACGGCCTGCGGGCCCTCGCCGACGGCGACCCGGCCAAGGCCGCCACCGTCCTGGACGACGCGCTCGGCCTGTGGCGCGGCCCCGCCCTCGCCGACCTGCCCGACCACCACGCCGAGGCGGCCCGCTGGGAGACCCGCCGGCTGGACGCGCTGCGCGCCCGGCACACCGCCGCCCTCGCCCTCGGGCACGCCGAGCAGGTGCTGCCCGAGCTGACCGCCCTGTGCGACGACCATCCGCTGGACGAGCCGCTCCAGGCGCTGCTGCTGCGTGCCCTGCGCGACGCCGGCCGCCCGGCCCAGGCGCTCGCCGCCTACGAGGACGTACGACGGCTGCTCGCGGACCGGCTCGGCTCCGACCCAGGGCCCGAACTGCGCGCCCTGCACGCCGAGCTGCTGGCCGCCGAGGAACCCCCGGCGCCGCGGCCCGGGCCGGCGGCCGTGGGCAATCTGCCCGCCCGGCTCACCTCCTTCGTCGGCCGGGAGACCGACATCGAGGCCATCGGCGCCGATCTGGCCGCCGCCCGCCTGGTCACCCTGCTCGGTCCGGGCGGCGCCGGGAAGACCCGGCTGTCCCAGGAGGCCGCCGAGGCGGTACGGCACACCGTCCGGGACGGGGTGTGGCTGGCCGAACTCGCTCCCGTGGACGACCCAGAGGCCGTACCGCAGGCCGTGCTCACCGCCATCGGTGCCCGTGACACCGTGCTGCACGGCGCCGGCGCCGAGAGCATCCGCGCGGTCACCGACCGGCACGACGACCCCCTCGAACGGATCGTGGAGCACTGCGCCCGGCGCCGGATGCTGATCGTCCTGGACAACTGCGAGCATGTGATCGAGGCCGCCGCCCACCTCACCGAGCGGCTGCTGGCCCGCTGCCCCGGGCTGACCGTCCTCGCCACCAGCCGCGAACCGCTCGGCGTGCCGGGGGAGCTGGTGCGCCCGGTGGAGCCGCTGCCGGAGCCGGTCGCGCTGCGGCTGCTCGCCGACCGGGGCGCGGCGGCCCGCCCCGGATTCCGCGTCGAGGACGACCCCGAGGCCTGTGCGGAGATCTGCCGGCGGCTCGACGGACTCCCGCTCGCGATCGAGCTGGCGGCGGCCCGGCTGCGGATGCTGAGCCCACGCCAGATAGCGGACCGCCTCGACGACCGGTTCCGGCTGCTCACCTCCGGCAGCCGCACCGTCCTGCCCCGCCAGCAGACCCTGCGGGCCGTCGTGGACTGGTCCTGGGAGCTGCTGGACGCGGACGAGCGGGACGTCCTCGCCCGGCTGTCGGTCTTCGCGGGCGGCTGCGACCTGGCCGCCGCCGAGGCCGTGTGCGGGCCCGTCGCGCTGGACGCGCTCGGCTCCCTGGTCGACAAGTCCCTGGTGGTTGCCGCCCCTTCGGCCGACGGCGGGATGCGCTACCGGCTCCTGGAGACCGTCGCCGAGTACGCCGGCGAACGGCTCGACGAGACCGGGCGCCGCAGCGAGGCCGAGCGCGCCCATCTGACGTACTACCGCGAACTCGCCCGCACCACCGACCCGTTGCTGCGCGGCCCCGAACAGCGCACCGCCATCGACCGGTTCCAGCTGGAGTACGAGAACCTGCGCACCGCGCTGCGGCACGCCGTCGCCGCGCGCGACGAGCAGGAGGGACTGTGCCTGGTGCTGTCTCTGGTGGTCTTCTGGCAGATGCGGGACCAGCGCATCGAGACCCGCACCTGGTGCGAGGAGGTCATGGCGCTCGGCCCCGACCCCTTCGCCGCACCCGTACGGCCGGCCCTGCCCCAGTGGCAGCGCTGCACCGACGCCCCGCCCCCGTACGCCGGCGAGGTCCTCGCCGAGGCCCGGCGCGGCGTCCACCTCGCCCACCTCGCCGGCATGGACCACGACCTGGAGTCGTGGCAGACGCCCGAGGCACAGGCCAAGCTGCGCGCCATCGTGGAAGCTTACGAGCCCGGGCTGCCGCAGACCTGCCGGGTGCCCGGCCTGCTCTGGTTCTTCGCCGTCATGCTGACCGGCGGCGCCGAGCGGATGTGGATCGTCATCGACGCCTGCGTCCAGACCTGCCGTGACACCCCCGGTTTCGAGTGGGACCTGGCCAATACCCTGCAGCTGCGCGCCAACCTCCTCGCCAACCGCGCCGACTGGGCCGGCAACGCCACCCGTGACGCCGAGGAATCGCTGGAGATCTTCCGCCGCCTCGGCGACGCCTGGGGCACCGCCGAGGCGTTGTCCGCCCGTGGCGAGGCCCATGAACGCCAGGGCGCCTACGGTGCGGCCGCCGCCGACTACCGGGCGGCCATCGAGCACGCCGAACGCCTCGGCGCCCGCGGCCAGGTGGCCGTCCTCCGCGCCCGCCTCGGCAGCGTGCTCATGGAGACGGGCGACCTCGAGCGCGGCGAGCAACTGCTCCGGGACGTCATCGCGAGCCAGGACGGCTCCCACAACGAGGCGATGCCCGCCGCCCGGCTGTTCCTCGCCTGCTGGCTCGGCCTGACCGGCCGCACCGCCGAGGCCCGGGAGCAACTGCGCCGGCTGCGCGAGGAGTTCAAGATCGCGCACTTCGTCGTCTTCGACTCCATGATCCTCACCCAGGAGGCCTGGCTGGACGCCATCGACGGCCGTCCCGAGGACGCCCTGGACCGGGTCAGGCGGGCGCTGCGGCTCGCTCAGGACCCGCTGTCCAGGACCGTCGCCCCACACCTGGACTCCGTCTGCCTCTACACCGCCTCGCTGGCCCTCGCCCGCCTCGACGGCGGCAGCCGCGCCGTCGACGCCGCCCGCTGCCTGGGCGCCGCGCACGCCCTGCTGCCGTCCGGGCACATCCTCTCCGGGGTCGAGCGCCGGTGCCGCGACATGGCCGAGGGCCGGATCCGGGACACCCTGGACGAACCCGCCTACCGGGCCGCGTACGCCGAGGGCGGTGGCCTCTCCCTCGCGGAGGCCACCGCCCTGGTCTGACGCACGGCGCAGGCCGGCTCAGGTCTTGGTGCGGAACTTGTGGATCGCGACCGGTGCCATGACCGCCGTGATCGCCACCGACCAGGCCACGGTCACCCACAGGTCGTGCGCCACCGGGCCGCCGATCATCAGACCGCGGGCCGCGTCCGCGAGCGTGGACAGCGGGTTGTAGTCGGTGAAGTGCTGCAGCCAGCCCGGCATCGACTTGGTCGGCGCGAAGATCGACGAGCCGAACTGCAGCGGGAACAGCACCAGGAAGCCCATCGCCTGCACGGACTGCGCGTTCTTCAGGATCACGCCGAGGGTGAGGAACACCCACATGATCGAGGAGGCGAACAGCGCGGACAGTCCGACGGCAGCCATCAGGCCGGCCCAGTGGTGGATGTGGAAGCCGACCAGCACGGCGACGACCATCAGCACGGCCGTGGCGAACAGCATCCGGGCCAGCTCGACGGCGATCTTCGCGAACAGCACCGACCCGCGCCCGATCGGCAGCGACCGGAACCGGTCCATGACCCCGCTGTTGAAGTCCTGGCTGAACCCGGTGCCCACGCCCTGGGAGAGCGTCATGCTCATCATCGCGATCATGCCCGGAATGACGTACTGCACGTACTGGCCCTGGCCGCCGCCGAGCGCCTGCCCGATGGACCCGCCGAAGACGTACACGAACAGCAGGGTGAAGACGACCGGCATCAGCAGCGCGTCGAACATCGACTCCGGGTCCTGGCGGATCCAGAGCAGATTGCGGCGGATGAGGGCGCCGGTGTGCCGCAGATGCCCGCGCAGCGGGATACGTACATCGGTGGCGGCGGGGGTGGTGATGGTGGTGATCGTAGGGGCGGCGCGAAGCGCCTCGTTCAGGGTGGTGGTGGGCGACGGGTGGGAGCTCATACGGCGACCTCCTCGCGGGAGTCGGCGGGCGTGGTGTCCTGCGGGGCACTGGCACGGTGGCCGGTGAGGGACAGGAACACCTCGTCCAGGCTGGGCAGTTCGGTGGTGATGGCGGAGATCGTGATGCCGCGCGCGGTGACGGCGCCGACCACGGCGGTCAGCTGCTCGTCGCTGAGGATCGGCACCAGCAGGGTCCCGGACTCGGTGTCCACGGTGGTGGTCGCGAGCCCGGTGATGCCCAGTTCGTCCAGCATCTCGGCGAGCGGGCGCAGCTGCAGCGGGTCGACAGGCCGGACGCGGAGGGTACGGCCGCCGACGCGGGCCTTCAGCTCCTCGATCCCGCCCGTGGCGATGACCTTGCCGCGGTCGACCACGGTCAGCTCGGAGGCGAGCTGCTCGGCCTCCTCCATGTACTGGGTGGTCAGCAGCACGGTGACGCCGTCGCCGACCATGGCCTTCACCTCGTCCCACACCTCGTTGCGGGTGCGGGGGTCGAGTCCGGTGGTCGGCTCGTCGAGGTAGAGGACGGCCGGGCGCCCGATCATCGAGGCGGCGAGATCGAGTCGCCGCCGCATACCGCCGGAGTACGTGCTCGCCGGCCGCCTGGCCGCCTCCGTGAGGGAGAACCGCTCCAGCAGCTCGTCGGCGCGGGCGCGGGCGTCCTTGCGGGACAGGTCCAGCAGCCGGCCGATCATGTACAGGTTCTCCCAGCCGGGGAGCTTCTCGTCGACGGAGGCGTACTGGCCGGTGAGCCCTATGGCCCGGCGCAACTGGCGGGGCTGCCGTACGACGTCGTAGCCGGCCACGGTGGCCTGGCCGGCGTCCGGGGTGATCAGGGTGGACAGGATCCGTACGAGGGTGGTCTTGCCGGCGCCGTTCGGACCGAGCACGCCCATCACGGTGCCCTCGCGCACGTCCAGGTCGACACCGTCCAGCGCCTTGGTCTCGCCGTAGTGCTTGACCAGTCCCCGTACCGTCACTGCGTGGCTCGCGCCGACGGGGTTTTCATGGATTCGCGTCATGGGGAAGACGGTGCCAGCGTCTGCCGACAAATCGCCGACAAGTTGCCTACAGCTTGCCGACAGGGGGTTTTCACCGACCACCCACCCGTCTCGGTCGGCCGAGAGGGTGCCGTCCAGGGGAGTTTTCGGCCTCCCGAGCCGAGCCCGCGGCGGCGCCTTCGCGGCCCACGGCTTTGCCCACCGCCCACCCGTCTCGGTCGGCCGGACGGGGGGACCGATGCGGCGCCGCGCGGGTTCGACGCCGTGACGGCGCCCTTCCAGCCGACCGAGACGGGTGGTGGGTGGGCATAGGCCGGGGGTCTGGGGGCGGAGCCCCCAGGGACGTCAGCCACCCCGCAAAGGGGCAGCCCCGCTGACGGGGGAAGATCAGCGGGGCTGCCGGGGTGTTGCCGCGATGGCTCAGTGGACGGAGTGCTCCTCCAGCGGGAACGCCCCGGAGACGACCTCCTCGGCGAACGACTTCACCGCGTCGCCCATGACCTCACGCAGGTCGGCGTACTTCTTCACGAACTTCGGCACCCGACCGGAGGTCAGGCCCAGCATGTCCGTCCAGACCAGGACCTGCGCGTCCGTCTCGGGCCCGGCGCCGATCCCGACCGTCGGGATGTGCAGCACGCGCGTCACCTCGGCCGCCAGCTCCGCCGGGACCAGTTCGAGGACGACGGCGAAGGCGCCGGCGTCCTGCACCGCCTTCGCGTCGCGCAGCAGCTGCTGTGCCGCCTCCTCGCCCCGCCCCTGCACGCGGTAGCCCATCGCGTTGACGGACTGCGGGGTCAGGCCGATGTGTGCCATGACCGGGATGCCGGACTCGACCAGCAGCCGGATCTGCTCGTGCGACCGCTCGCCGCCCTCCAGCTTGACCGCGCCGACCCCGGCCTCCTTCACCAGCCGGGTCGCCGAGCGCAGCGCCTGCACCGGGCCCTCCTGGTAGGAGCCGAAGGGGAGGTCGCCCACGATCAGGGCGCGCTGCGTGCCGCGTACCACGGCCGCCGACAGCATGGTCATCTCGTCGAGGGTGACGGGCACGGTCGTCTCGTACCCGAGGTGGCAGTTGCCCGCCGAGTCGCCGACCAGGAGCACCGGGATCCCGGCCTCGTCGAAGACGGACGCGGTCATCGCGTCGTAGGCGGTGAGCATGGGCCACTTCTCGCCCCGCTCCTTGGCGAGGGCGATGTCGCGGACGGTGATGCGGCGAGTGCCCTTCCCCCCGTACAGCGTCTTGCTGCCGTCGGAGGGCTTGTTCTGGGCAGCCGAAAGCTGCGTCATGGCAACGGCTCCTTCAGTCATCTCGAGGCGCCCTGACGGCGTCCCCGGATCGCCTCCATGGTGGCACCTCGTGCCAGTCACGGCCAGAGGGACCGCCTGTGATCCACAACCGTGGCTGAGACCGAGCTGTGTAAGTCCTTCGTAAAGAAGCAAGATACGAGACCGTTCCGTATCGAAATGGTCGTAGGCTCGAACACATGACAAGTCCCGTCCCTGCCTCCCGGATACCGGAAGCGGTGCACCGGCGCCGCTGGGCGATCCTCGGCGTGCTGATGCTGAGCCTGCTGATCGTGGTGCTCGACAACTCGATCCTGAACGTCGCCATCAAGACCATCTCCAGCCCCGCGCCGACCGGCCTCGGCGCCTCCCAGGGGCAGATCGAGTGGGCGATCAACGCCTACACCCTCGTCTTCGCCGGCCTGCTGTTCACCGCGGGCCTCATCGGCGACCGCCTCGGCCGCAAGAAGGTGCTGCTCGGCGGCATCGCCGTGTTCGGCATCGGCTCCGCCCTGGCCGCCGAGTCCGGCTCGCCGGGCCAGCTGATCGCCTTCCGCGCCCTGATGGCCCTCGGTGCCGCCTTCGTCATGCCCGCCACCCTCGCCGTCCTGATGAACGTCTTCGAGCGCGAGGAGCAGCCCAAGGCCATCGGCATCTGGGCCGGCGGCGTCGGCCTCGCCATCGCCATCGGGCCGATCACCGGCGGCGCGCTCCTCGACCACTTCTGGTGGGGCTCGGTCTTCTTCGTCAACGTGCCGATCGTGATCGTCGCGCTGGTCCTGATGACCTGGCTGGTGCCCGACTCCCGCGACCCCAAGCCCGGCCGCCTCGACCCCGTCGGCGTCATCCTGTCCGTCGTCGGCCTGGTCCTGCTGGTCTACGGCATCATCAAGGGCGG
The DNA here is from genome assembly GCF_053593835.1 of Streptomyces sp. NPDC002076. Taxonomy (NCBI): domain Bacteria; kingdom Bacillati; phylum Actinomycetota; class Actinomycetes; order Kitasatosporales; family Streptomycetaceae; genus Streptomyces; species Streptomyces sp. NPDC002076. The sequence goes on along the minus strand of NZ_JBSFDI010000013.1, from coordinate 56,104 downwards.
GGAACTCGCCGACTTCACCGACGCCAAGGTGCTGGCGACCATCGTCGCCGGTCTCGCCGTCCTGACCGGGTTCGTCATCTTCGAGAAGCGCAGCGACCACCCGTCGCTCGACGTCACCTACTTCAAGAACAAGGTCTTCTCGGCCGCCATGAGCGCCATCGCACTGGTCTTCTTCGCGCTGATGGGCGTCACGTTCTTCGGTGTCTTCTACACCCAGAGCGTGCGCGGCTACTCGCCGCTGGAGTCCGGTGTGCTGATGCTGCCGCTCGCCTGCGCCCAGCTCATCTTCGCGCCGCGCGCCCGCCTGCTGGTCGACCGGTTCGGCAACAAGGCCACCACCACCGCCGGCCTGGTGCTGATCGCCGCCACGCTGGCCGCGTTCGCCACGTTCGAGGCCGACACCCCGATCTGGATCCTGGAGGTCGTCTTCTTCCTCATGGGCACCGGCATGGCGCACATCATGACGCCGACCTCGGTCGTCATCATGCAGGCGCTGCCGCGCGAGAAGGCCGGCTCCGCCTCCGCGCTCAGCAACACCTTCCGCCAGGTCGGCGGCGCGCTCGGCATCGCCGTACTCGGCTCGGTGCTCGCCACGTCCTACCGGAACGGCATCGAGGGCAAGCTCGGCATGCTGCCGCCCGCCCTGCGCGACAAGGCGGCCGAGTCCATCGAGGCCACCCTCGGCATCGCCGGCAAGCTCGGCCCGCAGGGCAAGGCCGTGGTCACCCCCGCCGACGACGCGTTCCTGCACGCCATGCACGTCACCGCCCTCTGCGGAGTGGGTGTCGCGCTGATCGGCGCCGTGGTGACGGCCCTGTTCCTGCCCGGCAAGCCGCCCGCCGCTCAAGCGGGCGAACGGGAGGCGGAGTTGGTCGCGGCAGCGGACTGACGCGGACCGAGCGGCCACGGTTCAGACCGAGGCTCCACGGGGGAGGGAGGTGGCTGCGGGACAATTCCCGCAGCAGACTGAGAGGACGGACGACGTGAGCCTTGCCGAGAGCCGGCCGCGACCGGACGGGCCCGTGCGGGGACGCCCCCGCAGCGAGGCACTGGAACGGGCCATTCTGGAAAGCGTGATGAAGCTCCTGGAGGACGGCGTACCGCTCGCCGAACTCTCCATGGAACGCGTCGCGCGCACGGCCGGGGTCGGCAAGGCCACCATCTACCGCCGCTGGAGCGGCAAGGAGGAACTGTTCGTCGACGTCGTACGCGCCGCCGAACCCCCCGACCCCGAACTCCCCGGCACCTCCCTGCGCGAAGACCTCGTCGTGCTGCTGGAGTCCATGCGCCAGCGCGGACTCGTGCACCGCTCCTCGGCGATCCTGCACAACGTCTACGCGCAGATGAAGCACAGCCCGAAGATCTGGTCGGCGTACCACGCCAGCGTCATCGCGCCCCGCCGCGAACTCGGGATGGAGGTGCTGCGCCGGGGCCGGGAGAACGGCGAACTGCGGCCGGACGTCGACCTGGACCTGGCCAACGACCTGTTCGTCGGCCCCATGCTCGTACGCACCGTCCTGCGCCCCGAGGGCGACCTGCCCGAGGGCCTGGCGGAACAGATCGTCGACACGGTCCTGGAAGGCCTACGGCCCGTCAGCTCGACAGCCTCGTAGCACTTATGTGCGCGTTTCGTCACAAACCCCGAGTGCCCCAGGGCTAACGGAACTCCCTGTCCCGCTTCCTTCGTCCTCGTCTTCCGTACGGCCGTCATGGGACGGCGGGAGCAGAGCCGATCATCCCCTAGGGTCGGAAGAACACGGGGGAACGACGGTGTGCACGGCAGGCAGTGAGGCAGACGGTATGGCGCAGCAGGCGTACATGACGGAGACGGACAACGGCGGCTCGGGGCCCGAGCGACCCGGATCCCGGCTTCGGCGCCTGCTGCACCGCCTGCTCGCCGGCTGGCACGGCGACCCACGCATCTGGCGCCGGGGCATCATCCTCGCGCTCCTCGCCCTCCTGCTCGCCCTGGTGATGCTGCTGCACTCGCGCATCCCGAACCGGGTGGGCAACCTCGGCAGCCTCACCGAGACGTTTCTGCCGTGGCTGGGCCTCGCCATCCCGGTGCTGCTGCTCCTCGGGCTGCTGCGGAGGTCGGCGACCGCGCTGATCGCCGTACTCCTTCCGGCGATCGTGTGGCTGAACCTCTTCGGCGGGCTGCTCACCGACAAGACCGGTTCGGGCGGCGACCTGATGGTGGCGACCCACAACGTCAACGCCGAGAACCCCGACCCCGCCGGGACCGCCCGCGAGGTGGCCGCCTCCGGCGCCGAGGTCCTGGCCCTGGAAGAGGTCCCGGGGACGGCCGTGTCCACCTACGAGAAGGCGCTCGCGCCGACCTACAAGTACCACGGGGTCGAGGGCACGGTCGGCCTGTGGAGCAAGTACCCGATGAGCGATGTGCGGGCGGTGGACATCAAGCTCGGCTGGAAGCGCGCGATGCGGGCCACCGTCGCCACCCCGCAGGGCCCCGTCGCGGTGTACGTCGCCCACATGCCCTCGGTGCGGGTGAAGGTGAAGGCCGGGTTCACCGCCCGGGAGCGCGACAAGAGCGCCGACGCGCTCGGCGAGGCCATCGCCGACGAGCCGCTGAAGCGGGTGGTGCTGCTCGGTGACCTGAACGGCACGATGAACGACCGTTCGCTCAACGCCGTCACCTCCCAGATGCGCTCCACGCAGGGCGCGGCGGGCAGCGGCTTCGGGTTCAGTTGGCCGGCGTCGTTCCCGATGGCGCGGATCGACCAGATCATGGTCAAGGGGGTCGAACCGGAGAGCTCCTGGACCCTGCCGCGCACCGGCAGCGACCATCTGCCGGTGGCTGCGCGTGTGAAGCTGGACACGTCGTCGTAACCCGCTGGAATACTGGGCCTGAGAGGCTTTGTTCCGTGGCTGAACATATGCTGTGACGGAACTCCGCTCTCGTTGACTCTCACGTCGAGTCGACTCTCACGTTGAAAGGCACAGGCCCTTCATGCCCCTGGCCCTGCTCGCTCTGGCCGTCGGCGCTTTCGGTATAGGTACCACCGAGTTCGTGATGATGGGCCTGCTGCCCGACGTCGCGGACGACCTGCACATCTCGATCCCCACCGCCGGGCACCTGGTCTCGGCGTACGCGCTGGGCGTGGTGATCGGCGCCCCGCTGCTGGCCGCGCTCACGGCCCGCATGTCCCGCCGCACGGTGCTGATCGCCCTGATGGCGCTGTTCGTCGCGGGCAACGCGCTCTCCGCGTTCGCCCCCGGCAACGACTCGCTGCTGGCCGCCCGCTTCCTCAGCGGCCTGCCGCACGGTGCCTTCTTCGGCGTAGGGGCGGTCGTCGCCACGACCATGGTCCCGCCGGAGCGCAAGGCCCGCTCGGTCTCCCTGATGTTCCTCGGCCTGACCGTCGCCAACATCGCGGGCGTGCCGGTGGCCACGCTGATGGGCCAGCACCTGGGCTGGCGGGCCACCTTCCTGGGCGTGAGCGCGATCGGCCTGGCGGCGATCGCGTCGCTGGCGCTGCTGATCCCCCACGACCAGGGGCAGGCCGCCTCGTCGACGGGCCTGCGCGGCGAGTTGGCCGCGCTGAGGTCCGTGCCGGTCTGGCTGGCACTGGGTACGACGGTGGCGGGCTTCGGCGCGCTCTTCGCGGCGTACAGCTACGTGACCCCGATGCTGACGCAGTCGGCCGGGTTCGCGGAGGGCAGCGTGACGCTGCTCCTGGCCCTGTTCGGGGTGGGCGCCACGGCGGGCAACCTGCTGGGCGGCCGCCTGGCGGACCACTCGCTGCGGGGCACGCTGTTCGGCGGGCTGGCGTCACTGGGTGTCGTGCTGCTGCTGTTCCCGGTGCTGATGCGAGCGGAGTGGAGCGCGGCGCTGGCGGTGACGCTGCTGGGTATGGCGGCGTTCGTCACGGGTTCGCCGCTGCAGCTGATGGTGATGGAGAAGGCTTCGGCGGCCCCGTCCCTGGCCTCCTCCGCCAACCAGGCGGCCTTCAACCTGGCCAACGCCGGCGGCGCCTGGATCGGCGGCCTGGCGCTCGCGGCGGGCTTCGGTACGACGTCCCCGGCGCTGGCCGGCGCGATGCTGGCGGTGCTGGGGCTGGGCGTGGCGAGCGTGGCGTACGCGGTGGACCGCCGCGGGGGGACTCCGTCGGTGGGGCGGGTCGTTACGTCCCACGTACCCGAGGGGTCGGCTGCGCTGCACCACTGACTTCGTTTGCCCACCCGCCCACCCGACTCGGTCGGCCGGGAGGGGGGCGAAGTCCGCTGCTGTGGGCCCGAGCTTGCCAGTTGCCGTTTGGCCGCTCGCTTCTCGGCCAGTGTCGGGCTTCCGTGAGGTGAATCAAGGGCGCATTCGCGTCGCCTTCGGCGATGGCCCTCCGGGCCACCCTTGACACACCTCACTCCAGCCCGCGAAAGAAGCGAGCGAGCGGCCCGGAAGAGCGGTGGCCCCGACCGGCACCGGCCCCGAGGGCGCTGACCGGACCCCGTCGGCGGGGCCGCGTTCGCACCTCACATGCACGCCGGGCGGGCTTGGCGGCTTGCGGGTTCATGGGTGGGGTGCGCGGTCGCGCCTCGCATGCACGCCGGGTGGGTTCGGCGGCGACCGGCGGGTGGGATCGGTGGCGATCGGCGGCTCTCCCGAGTTGCGACGGAGGCCCAATCGGGGTGGCTCCGGCGGTGATTGGAAGATTTGAGCCAAGGGGCGCTCCGAAAGCCCCAGGTCAGGCGGTCGAGAGGCGGTCAGGGGTGGAACAGATCTGCCAATCACTGCCTGCGCGTGACCCATGGGACGGATGTGACTCCCCACCGCCGCCACCCCCACCACCAACCGCAAGCCGCTGAGCCGACTCGGTGTGCCGCCATCCGTCGGGGGCGGGTCACCTGCTGGCCGTGCGTCGCTGAGCCTGCCCGGCTGCCGCCGTCCGCCGGGGGCGCGCCACCTACTGGCCGTAAGCCGCCCAGCCCACCCGGCGTGCAGGCGAGGCGCGAGCGCGACCCCGTAACCCAGGGCGCCTGCTCAGCCGACCCAAGGGGCCGGTACCGGTAAGGCGGCCACTTTCCCGGGCTGCCCGCTCGCTTCTTCCCCGTGCTGGAGTGAGGTGGGTCAAGGGTGGCCCGGAGGGCCATCGGCGAAGCCGACGCGTAGCGCCCTTGACGCACCTCGCGGAAGCACGACACTGGCCAAGAAGCGGGCGGTCCCACGGCAACTTCAGAGCTCGCACCAGACCGTCTTCCTGTCCGCCCACTGTTCCACGCCCCACCGCTCGGCGAGCGCCGCGAGCAGTGCCAAGCCGCGCCCCGACTCCTCCGCTTCCGTAGCGGACAGCAGCACGGGCAGCGCACCCGGCGCGGGGTCGGTCACCTCGATGCGGGTACGGCCGTGGGTCGCCGCCGTACCGATGACGCGTACGGTCACCGGTGTGCCCTCGCCCAGGTGGTCGATGACGTTCGTCAGCAACTCCGTCGCGCACAGCCGGACGTCGTAGCTGTGCTCACGGAGCCGGTGCCGCAGCTCCGGCGCGGCCTTCGGCGTGGCGAGCAGGCGGAGTTCGAGCATCGTCCTCACCGGCCCGCCGTCTTCCTGAGGGCAGCGGCCAGCGCCCGTGCCGTGGCCGTGTTGCAGTTCCCGAGCGTGACGAGTCCGGCGGGCCGGGCGTACGTGCCCGCGAAACTCGGCAGATCCACGCGGAGGGACGGGAGAGTGATGCCGTGCAGGGCTAGGGCCGAGCGGAGTTCCTCCACGCAGAGGGTGACGTCGTAGGCGGTGGGGGAGCGGTGGTCGGGCATGGACTCCTGCACCCTTCTGTGCGGTGTGTGACGAACTCCTCACAGACTGTCCCTCTGCTGGCTACCGTAAAAGTGGTTTCGCGTTCGCGACCGGGGCAGCGAAAGGTGAGCGATGGCACGGCGCAAGGACATCGACGGCTCGATGAGCGTCCCGACCTTCTACGGCGCGGAGTTGCGCTGGAAGAGGGAAGCGGCGGGGCTGTCGCTGGAGGCGTTCCTCGAAGGCAGCTTCTACGGCAAGACGTACCTCAGCGACATCGAGCGCGGCGAGCGGAGGATGCCGCTCGATCTGGCCCGGCACGCGGACCGGGTCCTGAAGACCGACGGCTTCTTCGAGCGGCATTGCGAGGATGTGCGGAAGGCGCGGCGAGGGCCCCATGCCGCGTACTTCGAGAAGGTCCTGGAGGCCGAGAAGTCCGCGGAGTCCATTGAGGAATGGTGCCCCATCACCTTTCCTGGGCTGCTCCAGACGGCGCCGTATGCAGGAGCGCTGGTCCGTTCGGCCCACCCGGCGACCTCCGACGAGTGGGTCGAGGAGAAGGTGACCGCCCGGCTCGCTCGTGCCCGCCTCTTCGAGGAGGGCCACTCCACCCCGGAGTACTGGGCGATCCTGCACGAGTCGCTGATCACAGACCCGATCCTGCCACCGCTGGAGATGGCCGAGCAGTTGGACCGGGTCGTGGCATTGGCCGAGCGGCGCCGGATCACACCACAGATCGTTCTGCGGACGTGCGGTGCGTATCCCCTGATGGCCGCCTCCATCAAGGTCATGACGTTTCAGGACGCGCCGCCGCTGCTCTACGTCGAGGCGTCGTACAGCGGGGACACCATCGACGATCCGGCCCTCGTGAAGCAATACCGCAAGGCATACGATCGGCTCAGGGCCGTCGCGCTGTCACCAGACACGTCCCTCGCCATGATCAAGGCAGCGGCAGAGGATTACCGAAATGGCAAGCAACGGGATCGACTTGAGTGACGCTCTCTGGTTCAAGAGCAGCTACAGCAACGGTGACGGCGGCGACTGCGTCGAAGTAGCCCCCAACGTCCCCGCCCTCGTCCCCGTCCGCGACTCAAAGTTCCCCGACGGCCCCATCCTCCTCCTCACCCCTACCGCCTGGACCCCCTTCATCACCGCACTGAAGTCGAAGTCCGCGTAAACCAACGCAAAGCAAGGGGGGCGTGAGGTCCTCAGGACCCCACGCCCCCCGCCCCTCAGCGGAGCGTCAGCGCGTCAGTGCTTGCGGTACGACTGGACGTAACCGTTCGCCGGCGAGCCGACGCCCGTCACGTCGTCGTAGCCCTTGACCGCCGACAGGGAGCTGTCCTTGCCGAGGCTGCGGGCCGAGTACAGCTGGCCGCCCGACGCGTCGAAGCCGTTGGCGAAGTCCACGCGGGCGACCGCCAGGCCGGAGCCGGTCGGGTTGTCCGTGACGTCGTGGAAGACACCCTTGTTGTACTTGGCGTAGATCGTCGGGTTGGCGAAGCCGATCGCCTTGCCGCCGCGCGCCTCCTGGGCCAGCGCCTGGACCGCCGCGATGACCGGAGCGGCGAGCGAGGTGCCGCCGATGCGGTACTCACTGTACTGCTGCGATCCGTCCGGGAAGGTCTGGGTCTGGCCGACCAGGAAGCCGGTGTTCGGGTCGGCGATGGCCGCGATGTCCGGGACGACGCGGTTGCCGGCGGCGTTGTTCGCCTGCGCCAGCGCGTCCGGGACGACGCCCTTCTGGTAGTACGGCTCGGCGACCGTCTTGCTGGTGCCGCCGCCCGCGCCCGAGGTGAAGGCGCCGGGGAAGTTGGTCCAGCTCTTGCCGTCGGCCGACAGGGTCGCCTTCTCGGTGCCCCAGCCGGTCTCCCACTCGTACGTGTCACCCTTGCCCACGGCCAGGGACGTACCGCCGACCGCCGTCACCCAGGCGGAGTTGGCGGGGGTGTCGACCTGCTTCGTGCCGGTGTGGGCGACCTCGTCGCCGTTGTCACCGGAGGAGAAGTAGAAGCCGATGCCCTGCACCGCGCCCAGCTGGAAGACCTGGTCGTAGGCGGCCGCGAGGTCCGGGGTCTGGTTGGCCTCGATGTCGCCCCAGGAGTTGGAGACGATGTCGGCCAGGTGGTTGTCCACGACCTTGCTGAGCGAGTCGAGCAGGTCGTCGTCGTAGCAGGAGGCCGCACCGACGTACGTGACGTCGGCGTCCGGAGCCACCGCGTGCACGGCCTCGACGTCGAGGGTCTCCTCGCCGTACCAGCCGGCCGCGCCGCACTCCTTGGTCTTGGTGTAGTTCTTCGGCAGCGCCTGGTGCAGCTGGCTGGTCTTCCAGGCCGCGTCACCGTGCTTGACCGCGTACGTGCCCGCGTCGTAGGCGATCGTCGGGGACGCGTAGGCGTCCGTGATCGCGACGCGGACGCCCTTGCCGGTGTAGTCGCCCGCGCCGTAGGCGGCGCGCAGCTGCTTGCCGGTGTAGCCCTTGATCGCGTACGGGATCTTGCCGCCGTACGCGTCCGGGAGGGTCGTCGCGATGTTCGAGCCGAAGTACGAGGAGAACGGCCCGGAGTTCTTGAACACGGCGTCCGGCGGCGGGAGCTGGTCGTCGTGGTTGGCCTTGTGCGGGGCGTTGTCCAGGCCGGTGACGGTCAGGACGGAGCCCTTCAGGCCCTCCGGCACGGTGGCCGTCTGCGCCGGGGCGCGGTAAGTCGCCGAGCCCTTGGCGTAGTTGTGCAGCTGGGTGCCGAACGCCTTCTCGGCGGCGGCCACGTCGCCGGAGACGGCGACGTAGTGCTGGGTGACCTCGGTGACCTTCAGGCCGGCCGACGTCAGCCAGGACTTGACGGCGGCCACCTGGGCCTTGGTGGCCCCGAAGGCGGCCTGCGCCTTCTTGGCGCTCAGGTACTTGCCGTAGAGCGTCGAGCTGGGGTCGGACACGGCCTTGGCGTAGGCGGCGAGGCCCGCCGCGTTCTTGCCGGCCAGGTAGACCCGGGCGTTCACCTGGGCGCTGTTCGAGGTCGCGCCCTTGTCCGCCTTGGCCGTGGCCCACAGCGGCTTGGTGCCCTTCAGTGCCTCACGAGCGGGGCTGTCCGCAGCGTGTGCCGCGGGTATGCCCAGCGCCAGCGCGCCGGCGACCATGGGCAGTGTCGCTGCCATGCTCATGGCGCGCAGCTTGGCGCGGTTGGATCTCATAGAACCCCCTGCGATGCGGTTCGCATGCATGTAGTGGTCGATACGTCATGCATCCGCGTGCCGGCCCGCGGCGGTTCGGCCGACCGTATGGATCACACGATGGGGGTCACTCTTTCGATGAACCGTTCATGCCAGGGGAACGAAAAGGTCAAGAGAAGCTCAAGTAACCGTCAGGTGGGGCGATTTGAGGCTTTTATCCTTACGGGTGCATTACGAAAGGGCTTGCCCGCTGTTCACGAGCGCGCTTCCGTTTCGTTCACGAACGCGGTTTCGCGCCCGCTCCTTGAGCATCTGGGCCATCACCTGGAGCTCGGACTGCTGCGCGTCGACCATGCCCTGCGCGAGCCGCTTCTCCACGCCGACGGTGCACTTGGCGACACAGCCCTCGGCCATGTGGATCCCGCCCTTGTGGTGGTCCGTCATCAGCTGGAGGTAGAGGATCTCGGCCTGCTTGCCGTTCAGCGACTGGAGCTTCCTCAGCTCCGTGTTCGTCGCCATGCCCGGCATCAGCGAGCCGTCCCCGCGCTCGGGCATGTCGCCCATGCCCATCCAGGCCATGGGCGGCTTCGCCGACACCTTCGGCAGCTCCCACAGGTCCAGCCAGCCGAGCAGCATGCCGCGCTGGTTGGCCTGCGTCTGCGCGATGTCGTAGGCGAGCCGCCGCACTTCGGCGTTCTTCGTGCGGTCCCGGACGATGTACGACATCTCGACGGCCTGCTGGTGGTGGACCGCCATGTCCCGGGCGAAACCGGCGTCCGCCGATTCGGCGGACGGTGTCCGCACGGCCGAACGGCCGCTCGTGTCCTCGGCGACCGCGTACGTGATCGCGCCGGCCGCGACGAGCACCGCCGCCGCGGACCCGGCGATCCAGCCGACGTGCCGGCGCTGCACTACATCGCCCCGCTGGTGCAGGCGGCGCCCGGCTCGGGGGTCTGCTTGCCCTGGACGTAGGTGGCGAAGAACTTGTCCACCTCCGGGTCACCGGCGCTCTTGACGGTCACCTGGTGGCCCCAGGCCGACAGGATCAGTGGCGCCGCCTGGTTCTCGTACGGGCTCATCAGCGAGTACGGCGTCTTCTTCACCTTCGCCGCCAGCGCGTCGACGTCGGCCTTGCTCGCCTTGCTGGTGTACGTCACCCAGACCGCGCCGTGCTCCAGCGAGTGCACGGCGTTCTCGTCCTGCAGCGGCTTGGTGTAGACGGTGCCGTCACAGGTCGCCCAGACCGGGTTGTGGTTGCCGCCGACCGGGGGGTGCATCGGGTACGACACCTTGGTCTGCACGTGCGTCCGGGCCAGTTTGCCGGACCAGACCTTCACGCCGTCCTTGTCGGTGGTCCACTGCCCAAAGTCGCCGGAACTCCGGGCGGCCTTGGAGTCGCTCGCCGTGTCCTTCTTCTTCCCGGACTGGGAGTTCACGAGGACGACACCGCCGACCACGAGGCCGGCGACGACCACCACGCTCGCGGCGATGGTCAGCACGCGGTTGCGGCGCTCGCGCGCACGCTCGGCACGGCGCATCTCCTCGATGCGCGCCTTGCGCGCCGCGCTGCTGTACTTGGCGGAACCCATGAGGTGTCCTTCTGGGGGAAAGGGCCGGCAACGGGAAGGGTGGGGCCCGCTGATCGTAGTGGGGAAGGGGGCGGCTTCCGTAGGCAGGGCGCGGCAAGGAGGTGGCCGAGCAATAATTTGAACCGTGGATGCGCATTACCTAGGCTTGTGATATGCGGCTTCTGCGCTCCACCGACCTGGCCCTGCGCGTCCTGATGCGACTGGCCGTGGCCGCCGACGCCACGCCCACCACCCGCCAGGTCGCGGCGGACATGGACGTGCCCTACACCCACGCCGCGAAGGTCGTCGCCGAACTCCAGCACCTGGGCCTCGTCGACGCCCGGCGCGGCCGGCGCGGTGGCCTCAGCCTCACCGCCAAGGGCCGTTCGGCCTCGGTCGGCGCGGTGGTGCGCACCTTCGAGGGTGAGGGCGACGTGGTCGACTGCGAGGGTACGGCGGGTACGGCCCCGTGCCCGCTGAACTCCGCCTGCCGCCTGCGCGGCGCGCTGCGCCGGGCCCAGGAGGCGTTCTACGCGGCGCTGGACCCGGTCACGGTCGACGAACTCGTCACCGACCCGACGGGCCCGCTGCTGCTGGGCATCTCCCGGGGGCCGCTGGGCGGTTGACGCCGGCGGCCGAAAGCCGACGCGCTGGAAGACCTGGGGATATCGCCGGTGAACTGGAAGTGCCGAAGCGCGAGTTGACCCGCATCCCGCACGCGCGTACGGCGGATGCGGTCCGCTGTGTCCGGTCTGCCTGGCCCACCTCGACCACTGGTCCGAGGGCCGGGTCGTGCTGGTGGGGCGACGCCGTCACTGCGTCGCCCCACCTCGGGCATGGGCACCTCTCGGGCCCTGATCTCGCGCCCGCGCCCCTGCCCCGGTGATCCGGAGGCCGTAGGGCCGAAGGCGCTCCGCTGGAACTGCCGCTGCTCAGCCCTGGGCCAGCCACAGGTCCGGGCCGAACACCTCGTAGTGGATGTCGGCCGGGGCCACGCCCTTCTCGATCAGCTGGGTGCGCACCGCGCGCATGAAGGGCAGCGGGCCGCACAGGTACGCGCGCGTGCCGGCCGGTACGGCGATCTCGGCGAGGTCGACCAGGCCGGTGCGGGTGCCCGGCTCGGCGTCCCGCTCGTAGAAGAAGTGCACGGACGCGTCCGCGAGCTTCCCGGCGTACGTCTCGTGGTCGGTGCGCAGGGCGTGGTCGGCGGGGGAGCGGTCGCCGTGGACGACGGTGACCGGGCCGCCGTGGCCGCCCGCCGCGAGGTCGGCCAGCATCGCGATCATCGGGGTCACGCCGATGCCGGCGGAGGCGAGCAGCACGGGGGTGTCGGCGCCGGCGTCCAGGACGAGGTCGCCGTACGGCTCGGACAGGTCCAGGACGTCACCGACGCGCACGCGCGCGTGGAGGTGGTTCGAGACCTCGCCGTCGGGGGCGTCGTCGCCGGTCACCCGCTTGACGCTGAACTGGCGGAGCGTCTCGCCGGGCGCGCCGGAGAGGCTGTACTGCCGTATCTGCCGGGCGCCGTCGGGCAGCTCGACCTGGACGGACACGTACTGGCCGGCGCGGAAGTCGCGCACCGGGCCGCCGTCGGCCGGGCGCAGCCGGAAGGTGATGACGTCCGCCGTCTCCTCGACGCGCTCCACGACCTCCCAGGGCCGGCGCTCGGTGCTGCCGCTCTCCTCGTACAGCCGCTTCTCGATGGCGATGAGCGCGTTGGCCATCAGCCAGTAGACCTCGGTCCAGGCGGCGGCGACCTCGGGGGTGACGGCCTCGCCGAGGACCTCGGCGATGGCGGCGAAGAGGTGCTCGTGCACGATCGGGTAGTGCTCGGGGGCCACGCCCAGGGAGGCGTGCTTGTGCGCGATGCGGCTGAGCATCGCGTCCGGCCGCTGGTCCGAGTTGTCGACCAGGTGCGTGGCGAAGGCGGCGATGGATCCGGCGAGGGCCTGCTTCTGGGCGCCGGAGGCCTGGTTGCCGCGGTTGAACAGGTTCCGCAGGAGTTCGGGGCGGGCGGCGAAGAGGCGGGCGTAGAAACGCTCGGTGATCTCGCCGATGGCCGCGCCGACGGTGGGAAGCGTGGCGCGGACGGTGACTGCGGACTGTTCGGTCAGCATCGGATCTCCTCGGATCTCGCCGGATCTCTTCACATCTCGACTGATCAGAACGCTATGAAAAGTTGCATCTGAGATGCAAATTATCGAGACGTGCTTTGCCTCACGTCCGAAGCGGATCGGCCATTACACATGTCGGTCCGAGCAGGCAAGATGGGCAAGACGGCAGTACATCTGCCGTACGAGAGGCGTTCAGGCCGAGGACGTATCCGCGATCAAGGTCCGCAACGCGCATGAAATGGTGTTGTGGTGGGATGCTCAGGTGCCCGACCGCCTCCCGCGGGACGGGGGACAGGCGGCCTGACCAGCAAGGATGGGGTAGCGGAAGATGGACAAGCAGCAGGAGTTCGTGCTCCGTACGTTGGAGGAGCGCGACATCCGGTTCGTACGCCTGTGGTTCACGGACGTGCTGGGCTTCCTCAAGTCCGTCGCCGTGGCCCCCGCCGAGCTGGAGCAGGCCTTCGACGAGGGCATCGGCTTCGACGGCTCGGCCATCGAGGGCTTCGCCCGCGTCTACGAGTCCGACATGATCGCCAAGCCGGACCCCTCCACCTTCCAGGTCCTGCCGTGGCGCGCGGAGACCCCCGGCACCGCCCGCATGTTCTGCGACATCCTCATGCCGGACGGCTCCCCGTCCTTCGCGGACCCCCGCTATGTGCTCAAGCGCGCCCTGGCCCGCACCTCCGACCTGGGCTTCACCTTCTACACCCACCCCGAGATCGAGTTCTTCCTGTTGAAGGACCGCCCGCTGGACGGCTCCCGCCCCACCCCGGCCGACAACTCGGGCTACTTCGACCACACGCCCACCAACGTCGGCATGGACTTCCGCCGCCAGGCGATCACCATGCTGGAGTCGATGGGCATCTCGGTGGAGTTCTCCCACCACGAGGGCGCGCCGGGCCAGCAGGAGATCGACCTGCGCTACGCCGACGCGCTCTCCACGGCGGACAACATCATGACGTTCCGCCTGGTCATGAAGCAGGTGGCGCTGGAGCAGGGGGTGCAGGCGACCTTCATGCCGAAGCCCTTCTCCGAGCACCCGGGCTCCGGCATGCACACCCACCTGTCCCTCTTCGAGGGCGACCGCAACGCGTTCTACGAGTCCGGCGCCGAGTACCAGCTCTCCAAGGTCGGCCGCTCCTTCATCGCGGGCCTGCTCAAGCACGCGGCGGAGATCTCCGCGGTCACCAACCAGTGGGTGAACTCCTACAAGCGCATCTGGGGCGGCTCCGAGCGCACGGCCGGCGCCGGCGGTGAGGCCCCGTCGTACATCTGCTGGGGCCACAACAACCGCAGCGCCCTGGTCCGCGTCCCGATGTACAAGCCCGGCAAGACCGGCTCGGCCCGCGTCGAGGTCCGCTCCCTGGACTCGGGCGCCAACCCCTACCTGGCCTACGCCGTGCTCCTGGCGGCCGGCCTGAAGGGCATCGAGGAGGGCTACGAGCTCCCGCCGGGCGCCGAGGACGACGTCTGGGCCCTCTCCGACGCCGAGCGCCGCGCGATGGGCATCGAACCCCTCCCGCAGAACCTCGGCGAGTCCCTGACCCTCATGGAACGCAGCGACCTGGTCGCCGAGACCCTCGGCGAACACGTCTTCGACTTCTTCCTGCGCAACAAGCGCCAGGAGTGGGAGGAATACCGCAGCGAGGTCACGGCCTTCGAGCTGCGGAAGAACCTGCCGGTGCTGTAGGGGCAGGTCAGGGCGAGTTTCCGCCGAGACGATCCCTTGGGGCCGACGGTCGTGGAACGTCGGCCCCGCTGTGTCTCACAGCCTCTGGGCCGTCTCTGGGCCGTCCGGCGCTGGAGTGGTGCCCTCACAGAGAACCCCGAGGGTATCCGCGGCGTGCAGCACGCATGACCACAGCCGGCGCCGGCTCCGTCGCGGCCTTGAGCGCCTCCGCTGCTACGTGCAGACCGTGCCGTCCTTCGGCACCTTGCCGTCGAGCAGATAGGCGTTCACCGTCTTCGTCACACAGTTGTCGGTGCCGTACGCTCCGTGTCCCTGTCCCTTGTAGGTGAGCTCGACGCCGATGCCCTTACCGAGCTCGTCGGCCATCCGCCGGGTCCCGGCGAACGGGGTGGCCGGGTCACCGGTGGTGCCGGCAAGGAGGATCGGAGCCGACCCCTTTGCGGCGACCTGCGGGTGCTTGGCCTCGCCCTTCACCGGCCAGTCGGTGCACTCCAGCAGGGACCAGGCCCCGGACTCACCGAAGATCAGGGAGGCCTTGCGGAACTCGGGCAGCTTCGCCTCCACATCGTCGACCGTGTAGCGCTGCTGGAAGTCGGCGCAGTTGATCGCGATTTGTGCGGGCCCCGAATTGTCGTAGTGGCCTTTGGAGTCGCGACCGTTGGACGCATCGGCGAGCTGCAGTAGCGTGTTTCCGGTTCCCTCCTGCTCGGCTTCCTGCAGGGCCTGCGTCAGATCGGGCCAGCTGTCCTTGGAGTAGAGCGCCGATGCGATGCCGAGCTCCGCCAGGTCCTGGGTCACCTTGCGGCCGTCGTTGGTGGGCAGCGGCTGCGCGTCGAGCCGCTTCAGCAGATCGATGATCTTCTTGCGACCCTCTGTGACGCTGTTGCCGGCCGGGCAGTCCGGCTGCCGTGCGCAGTCCTCCAAGTAGTTGTCCAGGGCCACTTGGAAGCCCTTGGTTTGGGCGAGGGACTGCTGCACCGGGTCCTGGGTGGGGTCGACGACGGCGTCGAAGACGGCCCGGCCCACGTGCCCGGGGAACAGATGGGTGTAGGTTCCGCCGAGTTGTGTGCCGTACGAGGTGCCGAAGTAGTGCAGTTTGTCGTCGCCCAGGACGTGGCGCAGCAGATCCATGTCGCGGGCCGCGTTGGTCGTGCTGACGTGCGGAAGGATCTTGCCCGAGTTCCTTTTGCAGGCCGCCACGTACGTGTCCCCCGGCCCGAGGCCGGCTTTCAGCTCTTTGAGCTCTTTGTCGTTGTCGGGGGTGCCGTCGACCTCGTTCGCGGCGTCGGTGTCTTTGTCGTTCAGGCAGCGCACGGGTGCGCTGGCGCCGACGCCGCGTGGGTCGAAGCTCACCAGGTCGTAACGTGCGTGCAGATCACGGTAGTCGTTCGCGAACTGGGGGAGGTAGAAAACGCCGGACGCGCCGGGTCCGCCGAAGTTGAAGACGAGGGAGCCGATGCGCTTCTGTCCGTGTTGCGGGCGGGCCTGGGCGCGGATCAGCGCCAGGTGGATGGTGTCGCCGCCCGGATCGGCGTAGTCGAGGGGGACCTTGAGAGAAGCGCACTCCCAGGGTGTGCCGTCGGACAGTCCTCCCGGCGCTCCGGCATCCGCGCCCTGCAGGGGCGTGGGGGCCGGGCAGCTCTTCCAGCTCAGCTTCTGGCCGGTGAGTGAGCCGGGCAGGGGCGGGCCCGGGCTCGCGGTTGCGGAAGCGGCGGGAGATCGTGTCCTGGGCGCTGTCTCCTTGGCGCCCGCCGTGCCTGCGCCGGCGGCACCGGCCACCAGGACGACGGAGAAGGCCACAGCGCCGACCCGCATGCACATGGCCGCGGATGATGCCGTGGACTTCATGGGGCTCGTCATTACTTGCCGCCTTACCGCCCGTCCCTTTGCACCCTCATGTTCAGTGGAGCAAGCTCTCGAGCACGGTGCGACTGCGTGCCCGTACGCGCGGCCCTGGGCTGGCTCAGACGTGCTGGCACAGGCGCATGGCCCTCGCACGGGCGGCGGCCCTCGACACGTAGCGGCAGGCCGCCGCAGGGGTGTTCCAACGTGTTCTTCGACGGCAAGTCGTGGGCGCCGCCCTGATGCAGAGCAACGCGTAGTCCCGTGCCCGTAGGAACGCCCGGTGATGGAGTAGGCACACACCTTACGGCTTCGGCGTGCCCCCTTTCCCAGGTCACCCTACTTTCGCATGATTGCCGGTTCATGGCGGCGCAGATGTCGTGTGACGGCGTAGCCGAGGACGGCGGAGAAGACGATGAGTATCCCCATGTTCCGTAGCCAGGCATCGACGGTGTGGTGGAAGAACGGGTCGGCCTTGCCGGGTGCGAGCCGGGCGAAGTCGATGGTGGACGCCATGGCGGCTACCGCCCACCGGGCAGGCACCAGCCAGGTCAGCTCGTCGAGCACGGGAACGCCGTGCAGTTTCAGCAGGGCGCCGCAGAACACGACCTGCGCGATGGCCAGGAGCACCAACAGCGGCATGGTCACCTCTTCCTTGGCCACAAGGGCGGAGACCAGGAGCCCGAGCATCATGGAGGTGAAGGCCAGCAGGGCCACAGCGAACGTGATCTCCGCGAGCGGCGCCGTGAACACACCGTGGCCGTTCGGAGCGTTCACGTCGACGCCGACCAGGGCCACCAGGGTGAGCACCACGGCCTGCAGCACCGTGACGGTGCCGAGGACGATGACTTTGGACACCACGTAGGCGGATCTGGACAGCCCGACGGCTCGTTCTCGCTGGTAGATGGCGCGCTCCTTGATCAGTTCGCGCACGGCGTTGGCGGCGCCGGTCAGGACGGCGCCGACGCAGAGGATGAGCAGCGCAGTTGGTGCGGTCTCCTGAGTCAGTCGGCTCCCGGCGAGTGCGCGGGCCAGTAGACCCATCACGAACGGCAGCGCGATCATGATGCCGACGAAGGTCCGGTCGGCACCGAGCGCGGCCGCGTAGCGCCGCACCAGTGTCATCAGCTGCGCTGTCCAGGTCTGACGTCGTGGAAGCGGTCCGCTCGCAGCTACTGCGGCCTGCTGAGCGGGCTGCCATGCACCGGCGGCCTCGATGTACTGCCGGTGCTGGTGCGAGCGCAGGAACTCACCGGCCCAGTCCCGGCCGCGGTCGGCCTCGAACGCCTCGAATGCCTCCGGCCAATCAGAGAAGTTGAAGAAACCCAGGGCATCTTCAGGCGGTCCGTAGTAGGCGGTCCTGCCGCCAGGGGCGAGGACGAGCAGCCGGTCACAGACCTGAAGACTGAGCACACTGTGGGTGACCACGATGACGGTCCGCCCGTCGTCGGCCAGGCCCCGCAGCATGGCCATGACGGACCGGTCCATGCCAGGGTCGAGCCCGGAGGTCGGCTCGTCGAGGAAGAGCAGTGAAGGCTTGGTCAGCAGTTCCAGAGCCACGCTCACCCGCTTGCGCTGGCCGCCTGAGAGGCGGTGGATGGGTTGTTCGGCGCGTTCCTGCAGACCGAGCTCCCGGATGACCTCATCGACCCGCGCCTCCCGTTCGGCCGGGGCGGTGTCCTGGGGAAAGCGCAGTTCGGCCGCGTAGACGAGGGCTCGGCGCACGGTCAGCTGGGTGTGCAGGATGTCGTCCTGGGGAACGAGACCGATGCGCTGGCGCAGCTCCGCGTAGTCGCGGTACAGGTCGCGGCCGTCATACAGGACAGTCCCCTGGTCGGCGGGGCGCAGCCCGGTCAGGGCGTTCAGAAGGGTGGACTTGCCCGAGCCGCTCGGGCCGACCACAGCGAGCAGGCACTTCGCACCGACGGGAAAGGAGATCCCGGCGATCAGCGTTTTGCGGCCACCGTCGACCGTGACCGTCAGGTCATGGACATCGAGGGACACCTCACCGGAGTCGACGTACTCGCGCAGCTCGTCGCCGATCAGGCAGAACGCGGAGCGGCCGATGCCGACGATGTCCCCCTCGGAGACGAGGGCGTGGTCGACCGGGCGACCGTTGAGGAAGGTGCCGTTGTGGCTGTCCAGATCGACGATCTCGTACGTCCCGTCGGCGTGCGCGCGCAGTTCGGCGTGATGACGCGAGACTCCCAGGTCGTCATGGATGACGAGGTCGTTGTCCCGCTCGCGGCCGATGCGCACCGTGCGCCTCGGCCGACGCCGCACCGTCGTAGGGATCCGGAAGGTTCCCGTCGACGAGGGCTCCATCACGGCAGGCGGTCCCTCGAGCCAACCCGTCGCCAGGGACCCCCGGTCGCAGGCGGTGACAACGGCGCGCGGCCCGGACATCGGATGACCGAAGCGGAGAACGCTGCCAGGCCCAACAGCGCATACGTGGACACGACGTCCGTCGGCGTACGTGCCGTTCTTGCTGTCCTCATCCGCGACCATCCAGTGGTCGGCATCGGCGCACAACACCGCGTGATGCCAAGAGACCCGGGGGTCGTTGATGGCGATCTCGCAGGACGGATCCCGCCCGACGCGGTAGCGCCGGCTCGGGCACATCACCGTGGAACCCGTGTCGGTCTCCAGAACGAGTTCGGGCGCCAGTTGCGCTCCGGGCCGCTCTCCCATGGCAAAACCCTACGTGGGTCGTGTGGACGGCGATTGGGTGACGAGGCTTGACGTGAGTTTGTTCCCGTCAGTTCGGTACACGTCGCACTCAATGTATCGGAAGCCATTCTTCCAGTAGTCCGTCTCCGATCCCAATTCTGCCTCAACGTCATTTGTTCCATGCGTATAGGTGGAGCCATACTTGTTCTCACACAAGGTGGCACCTTCGGCCTTGGCTGACTGATATGTCATAGCGGCAGGTGGTTTGACGAATCCAACGACCTGGGCGTCGTGCGGCGTATCGCATTTGGCAATGTAGGCGCTCGAACCCTTGGTGCTCCAGCAGTCGCCGATTGATTCATTGTCATAGTATGAGAGATCGCCAATTTTTCGGAAGTGGCCAACATTGTCCGAAAGCAGGACGGTCTTGTCGAAGATCAGGCATGCGGTGCTGTGTACACCACTGTCCCAGCCCTGCTTGCTGGGCGGGAGTGCGTATGACCGCGCGTCGGCCATTGTGTTCACGGTGGCGGCCAGCAGCGCCTTGCAGCGGCTGTCGCCGTTCTTCTGCGCGTCGCCAAAAGAGCTCGCAGTATAGGTATCCAGAACTTGGCCGTCATGGGGGGAGGAACCTGTGCAACTCGTCAGGCCCAGGTTCGGCGGCGGCCCCACAAATTTCCCCTTCACCCACGCGGCGTTGACGCAGTTGCCCGGATGTAGTTCCTTGGTAAGCCCGACAGTTTCTCCGTAGGGCAGTACCGGGCCGGTCGAAGTCGTGCTGGAGGCGGGCTTGTGGGAGCCGCCGAGACCGGCCACCAGTGCCCACGATCCCAGGCCGACGACGAGCGCCGCGGCAGCAGCCAGAGCGATGTTGCGGCGCGTCATACGCGACGGACGAGGTGGAGGCGCTTGTGGCGGGGGCGCCGGCTGTGGAGGGCGGCGGGGTGGGGGCTGGGGGGTCGACGGTTGCCTGATGGGTCCGGGTATCTGCGTGATCGTCTCCTGCGGGGCTCGGGCGGTCCCGGTTGTGAGCTCACGCAGAAGCGGTGCTGCGTCGTCGGCGGACAGCCGGTGTGCGGGGTCTTTGACAAGGAGTTTCTGCAGCACCGGTGCCAGGTCGCCGGCACGGCGGGGCGGGATGGGCTCCTCGCTGAGCAGCGCGGTCAGCGTGGCCACATAAGAGCTGCGGTCGAAGGGGCCCTGTCCTTCGACCGCGTAGTAAAGCGTGGCACCGAGGGAGAACAGGTCTGATTCCGGTGTCGGCTCTGCGCCGCGCGCGCGTTCCGGCGCAAGGTAGCCGGGGGTTCCGACGATGCCGGAAGCAGAGGTGAGCCGTGGTTCGCCGACGTCTCGTTGGAGCGAAATGCCGTAGTCGCTGAGCATGATCCTGCCGAGCCGGTCAGCGTCGGCGGTATGCGTGTCGGGGACGGTGAGCAGGATGTTGGAAGGCTTGACGTCCCGATGCAGAATGCCCAGTTGGTGACCTGCCTTCAGGACATCGAGGACGGCCACGCCGAGCCTGGCCGTATCGGTCGGTGAAAGCGGTCCGCTGTGGCGGACGACCGCTTCGAGGTCCCGTGCTCCGGGCACGTACTCCATGACGATCCAGGGCAGGCCGTCGTCGACGACGCAGTCATACACCGTCACCACGTGGGGGTTTCCACGCAGCAGTGCTGAGTGCCGTGCCTCTGCTCGAGCTCTGGCGATACGGGCCTTCAGCTCCGGCTCCGGAACCTCCGCTGGTACGGCGATCTCCTTGACCGCGACCTCGCACGCCAACTCTTCGTCGTGGGCGAGCCACACACGGCCCATGCCGCCGGCCCCGAGGTGGCGGACTAGCCGGTAGCGTCCGGCGATCAACCGACCAGAGCTGTCACCTATCCTCGCCATGGCAGCTTCCGCCTCGTTCTCCATTCGCATAAATGGCTCTAAATAATTCTCTCCCTGTCTCCGGTTGCATGCATCTCGAGGCGCAGTCCTGAAATGATTTAGCGCTCAAGGTTTGAGGCAAAATCCCCTGTGCCGTTGAACCAGCACTCCGTGCCCTTCTGCTGCCGGGGCGTCAGGCAGGCGATTCGGCCTCGGGCGGCGGCCTGGGCGTCATCTCAGCAGGTCGCCCCCGAGTCGCCGCACTCGCTGCGCATCTGCAACAGTCGGCCCGCCCCTCGGGGTGGGCCGATGGTCGTTCGTTCGTCGACGACGCCTCACTGCCAGGCCGAGATCGAGTTCGAGTCCGGGGCGGAGTCGGAGCGGGCCTGCTGGGAGCGTTCGGGATGGACGTGTGGGCGGTTGGTGCAGGCGTCGTGTACCGAGCTGCCCGTCCTCGGTGCGGTGAGCGGGACGATCCCGAGGGCCGTCTCGCAGAGTTTGTCCGGGGACAGGGCGCGGCCGGCGATGTTGATGCGGCCGCGGGTGCCGTCGCTGTCGGCGTGGGCGGGGGCGACGAGCGCGAGACCGGCGGCGGTGAGCGCTGCGAGAGCGATGATCTTCTTCACGCCCTGGTCAGCGAGACCGAATCGGCCCAGGTCACGCGGCTGCTGACGGTGCGGTTATCCGACGTACGCCGGTGACACCGCGGCCGTGGTGATCCGCCGCGCCGCCCCCGAGCCGTCCGCCGGCACCTCGTACAGATCGGCGCCGTAGTCACCGGGCAGCGCATACACGACCGTACGGGCGTCCTTCCACACCACCTGGTCGTCCACACTCCGCCGCTCGGCCAGCGGGGTCTCCCGCATGGTCCGCAGGTCCAGGACGTACAGCTGCCAAGGGGCGTCCTTCGGCAGGCCCTCGACCCGCTTCTTGTAGGCGATCCGGGTGCCGTCGGGCGACAGGGACGGGCACTCGACGTTCGCGTGCAGGGTCGTGACCGTACGGGCGCGCAGGTCGCCCCGGATCAGATACGTGCGCCCCTTCGTCGCCAGCGTCGCGTAGAACGTGCGGTCGTCCGCCGCGAACGTCACGCCCCAGAAGTTGGCGTCCGCCGCGTGGTACGTGTGCCCGTCCTTGACGATCCGGAAGTCCTCCAGGGACGGGATCAGCTCACCGCTCCTCGTGTCCACGATCGCCGCACGCGTGGAGAAGTTCGTACCGGCGTAGGAATCGCCGCCCACGAACGCCGTCCAGGCGGCGAAGTGACCCGTCGGCGAGACCCGGGCACGCGAGGGGATGCCCGGGACGTCGTACCGGTGCAGGGTCCGCAGCCGCGCGTCCAGGATCAGCGCGCGATAGGTGTCCGAGACCGGGCCGTGCACGGCCTGCAGGCAGACACCGGTGCCCGAAGCGGCATAGAAACGCAGGCACTTGACGCCGGACGCCGTCCGCGCCCCCGACGGATCGCCGACCGGAACACTGACGAGCTCGTCCCGGTGCGGCCCCCACGCCATGTTCCGGAACACCATCCGCCCGTGCCCGGTCAGCGTCACCGCCCCCGCCGTGACCCGCGGACCGCCCGCCTGCGACTGGTCACGGCGGTCGGCGCGGGCCGAGGCGTGCAGCACGGAAGCCAGCCCCACCGCCGCGAGCACGGCGACGGCGGCGACCAGGATCAGGACGCGGTTGCGTACGGTCATGCGGGCACCGCCCCCTTCGGGCGAACGACGACGGAGAAGACCACACCGACGACCAGCGCCACCGCCGCGCCCGCCAGCGCCGCCCGATCGCCCCACACCGTCCAGGCCGCGCCGAACAGCAGACTGCAGGCGAACCGGGCCGCGGCCTGCCCCGTCTGCACCAGGGCCAGCCCCGACGAGCGCAGCCCCTCCGGCACTCCGTCCGAGGCCGCCGCCATCAGCACGCCGTCGGTGGCCGCGTAGAAGGCGCCGTGCAGGGCGAGGACGACGTACGGCAGGGCCGAGCCGTGCCACGCGGTGAGCAGCAACGCGTACGCGACCAGCAGAGCACCGTGCCCGCCCAGGAAGACCGCCCATCGGCCCACCCGGTCCGCGAGCCGCCCGAGCGGCACCGCCAGCAGCAGGAAGGAGGCGGCCGTACCGAGCGGCAGCAGCGCGAACCACCGGTCCGGGACGCCGAGCCGGCGCTGCAGCAGCAGATACACGAACGAGTCACTGACCGTGGCCAGACCGAGCAGCAGCGCGCACACCGCGATCCGCCGCAGCCCCCGCCGCCGCAACAGCCCCACCGCACCCCGCAGGGTGGGCCGTTCGTCCGCGACCGCGCCACCGCGCCCGCCCGGCACGAACAGCACCAGGACCAGCACGCCCAGCACCGCAATGCAGAAGCTGACGGTGAACACCGCGTCGTACCCGTCCACCGTCGCCCGCAGGATCAGGAAGGCCACCAGCGGTCCGAGCAGCGCCCCGGCCGTGTCCATGGCCCGGTGCACCCCGAAGGCCCGCCCCCGAGACTCCGCCGTGCTGGACAGCGAGATGAGGGCGTCCCGGGGCGCCGTCCGCAGCCCCTTCCCCGTGCGGTCGGCGGCGAGAACCAGCCCGATCGGAGTCAGTGAATGGGCAACCAGCAGCAACGGCTTGCACACGGCCGACACCGCGTACCCGAACCCGGCGACCCATTTGTGCCGCCCGCCACCGCGGTCGGCGAGGTGCCCGCCCACCAGCCGTACGACCGCCGAGAAGCCGTTGTACACACCGTCCAGCAGCCCGAAGCCGAGCGGCGACAGGCCCAGCCCGCTGAACAGGTACAACGGCAGCACCGCCGTGACCATCTCGGACGACACGTCCGTCACCAGACTGACCGTTCCGAGCGCGAGCACGGTCGGGGCGATCGCGGCGCGGCGCCGCCCGGCCAGTGGCCGGACGGCACCGTCCGCGGACGCCGGCGTACTCGCGCGGCTGTCCGCTACGTACACGTCAGGACGCCCAGATGCCGGTGATGTCCTTGGCGGAGGCCGCGTTGCCCGCGTGCGAGGTCAGGCCCTGGCTGTCCTCCAGGGTGCGCAGCAGGTCGTAGTGGTTGTACGTGGTCGAACTGGACGACCCGGCCGTGACCGGCTGCCCGTACAGCACGGTCGGAATCCGGTTGCCGCTCAGCCGGTTGTCCTCGTCGAACGTGACGACGAGCAGGCTGTTGTGGGTCTTGGCCCAGGTCGCGTAGGCACCCAGGTTGTTCTTCAGCCAGGTGTCACCGGTGGACACCGAGCAGTCGTGCATGTCGCTGCACAGGTTGGGGACCACGTACGACATCTGGGGCAGCGTCGAGAAGTCCGTCGGGAACTGGTCGAACGTCATGGCGCTGTCCGTCGGCACGTTGCTGAACCCGAACCACGGGTTGTGCTTCTGGGCGTAGTCGCCGCTGCTGCACGTGGTGTCACCCTGGCTGGGCAGATCCTCGTTGTAGCTGGCCCAGGTACGGCCGGCGTCGATCACCTCGGACGCCAGGTTGGGCTCCGAGGAGAATCCGGGCGTGACACAACTGTCGTCCGTGATGCCCTGGGTGTCGCCGGAGAACATGGCGTAGTAGTTCGGCTGGCTCGGGTGGGTCTCGGCGTACGACTGCGTCAGGTTGGCACCTCCCGACTTCAGCGAGTTGATGTACGGGGCGCGGGAGGAGCCGATGACCTGGCTGTACGCGTGGTTCTCGAAGACCACGACGACCACGTGGTCCGGGCTCGGCACGGCGCCCGCGGCGTGCGCGGACTCTGCGCCGATCCCGGTCCACAGCCCGAACGCGGCGGCGGCCAGGGCCGCTGTGGACGCCACGACGGTACGGGCGCGGCGGTACACGGAACTGCCGGACACATCAACCTCCGGTGTGGGGGGTGGGACGGGGTTGGCGGTGCGGACAGAGCATGCTCACGTCAATATTCCCTCGCCGTACGGCACCCAACCGGGACGGTGAAAACCAGATGAACTACTCCGGCTCCCCATGCGCGGGGCCGCAGCCGCGCACGGGGGGAAGGGGACGTGTCGGGTGGTGTCCGCCCGCAGCGGCCGGCGAAAACTCCTTGCAACACCCGACAAGCCGCCCGTCGGCCCGAGGACGGACACCACCCGGCGCGGCACCGACTCACGGACAACGCCAGGCGCGACACCAGCCACGACGCACCCGCACCGGCCGCCGCAGGCAGTGACGACGCACCCGCACGACACCACGCACCCGGACTCCACAGGGCCCACGCACGGCCAGAGCACCACACACGCGAGCCGGCCCTGCAGGTCCGCAGTCCGGCAGAGCACCACGCACCCGGACCGGCCCTGCAGGTCCGCAGTCCGGCAGAGCACCACGCACTCGGACCGGCCCTGCAGGTCCGCAGTCCGGCAGAGCACCACGCACTCGGACCGGCCCTGCAGGTCCGCAGTCCGGCAGAGCACCACGCACCCGGACTGGCCCCGCAGGTCCGCAGTCCGGCAGAGCACCACGCATCCGGACCGGCCCCGCAGGTCCGCAGTCCGGCAGAGCACCACGCATCCGGACCGGCCCTGCAGGTCCGCAGTCCGGCAGAGCACCACGCACCCGGACCGGCCCTGCAGGTCCGCAGTCCGGCAGAGCACCACGCACCCGGACCCCCGCAGGCTCCGCACCCGCACGGCACCAGGCACCCCGAATCCACCCACAGGACCCACGTACCCGCGCCCCCGCTTCCCCTGCATCGTCCACACACCGGTACGGTCCTCGCAGGCGAGCCGGCCGGGCAGGGCGTGAGTATCGGTACGGTCCCCGCACGGGAACCGGCCGGGCAGGGCGTGAGTATCGGTACGGTCCCCGCACGGGAACCGGCGGCGCAGGGCGTGAGTATCGGTACAGTCGTGGCGCGCGAACCGGCCGGGCAGGGCGCGAGCATCGGCACAGCCCCGCACGCGAACCGGCTCCGCAAGGCGCACGCACCCGGACACCCCCCGCACCCGAACCGGCCCTCAGTCCCCGCACACCGGCACAGCCCCCCGGCACCCGAACCCCGCCCCGCCCCGCAGGCCCCCGCATCCGACCCCGCCCCGCAGGAGCCACCCCCGCTCGGCGAAGCCCTTCCGCTCGGCGAAGCCCCTCCGCCCCCCTCCGGTTAGGCTCTGGCCAGGACGATTCCGATCCGAGACGCACGCACACGCACGCAGCCGCACCCAAGGGGAGGCACGGAGATGACGCCGGGGCGCAGAAGCAGTACCTTCACCCGCCTGCTCCGGCACGGCTTCACCGACCCCTCCGCAGCGGAGCGCCTCCTGGACGGCCCGGAACTCGCCCCCGTCCGCGACGACCCCGTCCTCCTGGAAGCCCTGGGCGCCACCGCCGACCCGGACCTCGCCCTGCACGGCCTGGTCCGCCTCCTTGAAGCCCAGGACGGCCCGACGGCCCACCGCGAACTGCTGGACACCCTCATCGCGGCCAAGCCGCTGCGCGACCGCCTCCTCGGCGTGCTCGGCGCCTCCGCCGCCCTCACCGACCACCTGGCCCGCCACCCGAGCGACTGGCACGCCCTGGTCACCTACGAGCCCCGCGACCTGCACCCCGGCGTCGAGGAGTTCGAGCGCGGCCTGGCCGAGGCCACCGACCCCGTCTCGCTCCGCGTCGCCTACCGCCGCTGTCTGCTCTCCATCGCCGCCCGCGACGTCTGCGGCACCACGGACGTCGCCGAAACCGCCGCCGAACTCGCCGACCTCGCCACCGCGACCCTCCGCACCGCGCTCGCCATAGCGAAGACGCACGCCCCCGAGGACGCCGCCGCCTGCCGCCTCGCGGTGATCGCGATGGGCAAGTGCGGCGGCCACGAACTGAACTACGTCTCCGACGTGGACGTGATCTTCGTGGCCGAAGCGGCCGAGGGGACCACCGAGGCCAAGGCGCTCACCGCCGCCACCCGCCTCGCCTCCCACCTCATGCGGATCTGCTCCGAGACCACCGTGGAGGGCTCCATCTGGCCGGTGGACGCCAACCTCCGCCCGGAGGGCCGCAACGGCCCCCTGGTCCGCACCCTGTCCTCCCACCTCGTCTACTACCAACGCTGGGCCAAGACCTGGGAGTTCCAGGCCCTCCTCAAGGCCCGCCCGGTGGCGGGGGACGCAGAACTCGGTCAGGCCTACATAGACGCCCTCGAACCCCTGGTCTGGAAGGCGGCCGAGCGCGAGAACTTCGTGCCGGACGTCCAGAAGATGCGCCGGCGCGTGGTGGAGAACATCCCCGCGTCCGAGATCGAGCGCGAGCTCAAGCTCGGCCCGGGCGGCCTGCGCGACGTCGAATTCGCCGTCCAGCTCCTGCAGTTGGTGCACGGCCGCACCGACCAGGCCCTCCGCAGCGGCACCACCCTGGACGCCCTGCAGGCCCTGGCCGCCGGAGGCTATGTCGGCCGCGAGGACGCCGCCCGCCTGGACGAGGCGTACCGCTTCCTGCGCTCGATGGAGCACCGCATCCAGCTCTACCGCCTGCGCCGCACCCACCTGGTCCCGGTCGCCGAGGAGGACCAGCGGCGCCTCGGCCGCTCCCTCGGCCTGCGCACCAACCCGGTGGCCGAGCTGATCCGGGAGTGGAAGCGGCACACCGGCGTCGTACGCAGGCTCCACGAGAAGCTCTTCTACCGCCCGCTGCTCGACGCGGTCGCCCAGCTCGCCCCCGGCGAGGCCCGCCTGAGCCCCGAGGCGGCCCGCGAGCGCCTCGTCGCCCTCGGCTACGCCGACCCCGCCGCCGCCCTGCGCCACCTGGAGGCCCTGGCCTCCGGCGTGACCCGCAAGGCGGCGATCCAGCGCACCCTGCTCCCCGTCCTCCTCGGCTGGTTCGCCGACTCGGCGGACCCGGACGCGGGCCTGCTGAACTTCCGCAAGGTCTCCGACGCGCTCGGCAAGACCCCCTGGTATCTGCGCCTGCTCCGGGACGAAGGGGCGGCCGCGGAAAACCTGGCCCGCGTGCTGTCGGCGGGCCGCCTGGCCCCCGACCTGCTCATGCGCGCCCCCGAGGCGGTTGCCCTGCTGGGCGACGGGGACGGCGGCGGCCTCGACCCGCGCGGGCGCCCCCACCTGGAGCAGGAGATCCTGGCCGCGGTGGGCCGCGCGGAGAACGCCGAGCAGGGCGTCACCGCCGCCCGCGGCGTGCGCCGCCGGGAGCTGTTCCGTACGGCCGCCGCCGACATCGTCGGTTCCTACGGCACCGAGACCAACCCCGCCGAGGCCGACCAGGGCGCCCTGGTGGACCGGGTCGGCGCGGCGGTCTCCGACCTCACCGCCGCCACCCTCGCCGGCACCCTGCGCGCGGTGGTCCGGGACGGCTGGGGCGACACGCTGCCCACCCGGTTCGCGATCATCGGGATGGGCCGGTTCGGCGGCCACGAGCTGGGCTACGGCTCCGACGCGGACGTCGTCTTCGTGCACGAGCCGCAGGACGGTGTGGACGAGCACGAGGCGGCCGCCGCCGCGAACAAGGTCGTCGCCGAGATGCGCCGCCTGCTCCAGCTGCCCAGCGCCGACCCGCCGCTGCTCATCGACGCCGACCTGCGCCCGGAGGGCAAGTCGGGCCCGATGGTGCGCACCCTGAAGTCGTATGAGGCGTACTACCGCCGCTGGTCCCTGGTCTGGGAGTCCCAGGCGCTGCTGCGGGCGGAGCCGGTCGCCGGGGACGACGAGCTGGGCCGGCGCTTCACCGAGCTGATCGACCCGCTGCGCTACCCGCGGCGCGGACTGCCGGAGGACGCGGTCCGCGAGATCCGCCGGCTGAAGGCCCGGATGGAGTCCGAGCGCCTGCCGCGCGGCGCCGACCCCAAGCTGCACACCAAGCTCGGCCCGGGCGGGCTGTCCGACGTCGAGTGGACCGTCCAGCTCTTCCAGCTCCGGCACGGCTGGGAGCAGCCCGGTCTGCGCACCACCCGCACCCGGCAGGCGCTGGCCGCCGCCCGCGAGGCCGGGCTGCTGTCCGCCGAGGAGGCGGAGATCCTGGACGAGGCCTGGGTGCTGGCGACGCGGGTGCGCAACGCGGTGATGCTGGTGCGCGGCCGGGCCGGGGACACCTTCCCCACCGAGCCGCGCGAGCTGGCCGCCGTGGGCCGCTACCTGGGCTACGGCGCCGGGCATGCCGGGGACATGCTGGACGCCTACCGCCGTACCACCCGTCGGGCGCGTGCGGTGGTGGAGGAGCTGTTCTACGGCAACGGAGGGTGACACCCTGCCGGGGCCACGGCGCTCAGGTCTGGGGGTGGACGGCAGCGCGCCGCTGCCCGGGCTGCGCCGCCGGGCACACTGCCGTACCACCCGCGCCCGGCCGGAGCCACGGTGCTCAGGCCCGGGCCGTCGCCCGCTCCGGCTCGGGGCGGCGGGCCGGGACCAGCCTGGGCAGGGTGTACGGCAGCGCGCCGTACCACAGCCGTACCACCGTGAAGCCGAAGGACAGGCACAGCACACCGCCCACGGCGTCCAGCCAGAAATGGTTGGCCGTGGCAACGATGACCAGCAGGGTGGCCGCCGGGTAGAGCAGGCCCAGCACCCGCACCCAGGGCACGGACGACAGCGCGAAGATCGTCAGCCCGCACCACAGTGACCAGCCGATGTGCATCGACGGCATCGCCGCGTACTGGTTCGACATGTGCTTCAGATCGCCGGAGGCCATCGAGCCCCATGTGTGGTGCACCATCACGGTGTCCACGAAGTCCCCGCCGCGCATCAACCGAGGCGGCGCGAGCGGAAACAGATAGTAACCGAGCAGGGCCACACCGGTGGTCGAGAACAGCGCCAGCCGCGCCGCCGCGTAACGCCCCGGATGCCATCGGTACAGCCACACCAGCACACCGATCGTGACGATGAAGTGCAGCGTGGCGTAGTAGTAGTTCATGCCGATGATCAGCCAAGTGACCGAGTTCACGGCATGGTTGACGGACTGTTCGACGGCGACGCCCAGATGGTGCTCGACCCGGAAGATCCAGTCGGCGTTGCGCAGCGCCTTGCCCTTCTGCTCCGGGACGGCGTTGCGGATCAGCGAGTACGTCCAGTAACTCACCGCGATCAGAAGGATCTCGAACCAGAGCCGGGGCCGGCGCGGTCGCCGCAGCCGCCGCAGCGGACCCCTGCCGTCCTCGCCCGTGACGGTGCGAGGAACGGCCACCTCCTCGCGACCTTCCGACTGCGTCACGGTCGAGTCACTCATAGGCATCAAGTCTGCCAGAAAAGGGTCCTTCGCCCGATCATCCCAAGGTCGGGTCCGCCACGCACCTTCTACGACATACGGACGACATGCGGCGCCGAAGCGGTCGAACCGCGCACCACCAGCTCCGGCATGAACACGAACTCGCTGTGCGGCGCGGGCGTCCCGCCGATCTCCTCCAGCAATGTGCGCACCGCGGCCTGCCCCATCGCCGGCACCGGCTTGCGGACCGTGGTCAGCGGCGGGTCCGTGAAGGCGATCAGCGGGGAGTCGTCGAAGCCCACCACCGACACGTCCCGGGGCACCTCCAGACCCCGCTGCCGGGCGGCTCGTATCGCGCCGAGCGCCATCATGTCGCTGGCGCACACCACGGCCGTGCAGTCCCGGTCGATCAGCGCGGTCGCGGCCGCCTGACCGCCCTCCAGCGTGTACAGCGAGTGCTGGATCAGCTCCGTCTCGATCACCGAGGCGTCCAGGCCCAACTGGTCCTGCATGGCCCGCACGAAGCCCTCGATCTTGCGCTGCACCGGCACGAACCGCTTCGGCCCGAGGGCGAGCCCGATCCGGGTGTGCCCGAGCGACACCAGATGGGTCACCGCGAGGGTCATCGCGGCCCGGTCGTCAGGGGAGATGAACGGCGCCTGCACCTTCGGCGAGAACCCGTCCACCAGCACGAACGGCACGCCCTGCGCCCGCAGCCGCTCATAGCGCTGCATGTCGGCGGTGGTGTCGGCGTGCAGCCCGGAGACATAGATGATCCCCGCGACCCCCCGGTCCACCAGCATCTCGGTCAGCTCGTCCTCGGTCGACCCGCCCGGGGTCTGGGTGGCGAGCACCGGCGTGTAGCCCTGGCGGGTCAGCGCCTGGCCGATGACCTGGGCCAGGGCCGGGAATATCGGGTTCTCCAGCTCCGGGGTGATCAGCCCGACCAGGCCCTCGCTGCGCTGCCGCAGCCGGACCGGGCGCTCATAGCCCAGCACGTCCAGCGCGGCCAGCACGGACTGGCGAGTGGTGGCGGCGACGCCCGGCTTCCCGTTGAGGACCCGGCTGACGGTCGCTTCGCTCACCCCCGCCTGCGCAGCGATGTCGGCAAGCCGTGTGGTCACGGCACTGGACTGTACCGGTCGTATGCCGCCTTGCACACCGACGGGACGCCGTGCACGAGCGGCCGGACGGCCCGCCCTGGGTTGCTGCCTCATCGGGCTCCCTCGAATTGGTGGCGGCAAGAGCTTGCAGAGTCTTGCACACGTGTCGTCTCTCCGCTGAGCGGTAACGACAGGGTAACCATCGTGTTCCCTTGCACTTTTTTTCTGCAAGGTCTTTCGCAACGCTTACAACGCTGTTACGTTCCTGGTCGCTCGGCGGCCGCAACGGCGCAGTCGGCATCACACGGGCTAAACCCTCAAGGAGAACTCATGCGGCGTGGCATAGCGGCCTCCGCGCTGGTGGCGTCCCTCGCCCTCGCGGCGACGGCCTGCGGCGGCGGGAGCAGCAGCGACAGCGGTAAGTCGGACGGCCCGGTGACCATCACCTGGTGGGACACCTCCAACGCCACGAACGAGGCGCCGACGTACCAGGCCCTGATCAAGCAGTTCGAGGCTGCCAACAAGAACATCAAGGTCAAGTACGTCAACGTCCCCTTCGACCAGGCGCAGAACAAGTTCGACACCGCGGCCGGCTCCAAGGGTGCCCCGGACGTGCTGCGCTCCGAGGTCGGCTGGACCCCGGCCTTCGCCAAGAAGGGCTACTTCCTGCCGCTGGACGGCACCGAGGCCCTCGCCGACCAGGCCAAGTTCCAGCCCAGCCTGATCAAGCAGGCCCAGTACCAGGGCAAGACCTACGGCGTGCCGCTGGTCACCGACACCCTGGCCCTCGTCTACAACAAGGCCCTGTTCAAGAAGGCCGGCATCACCGAGGCCCCCAAGACCTGGGACGAGCTGAAGTCCGACGCCGCCAAGGTCCAGGCCAAGACCGGCCAGTTCGGCTACTGGGGCTCCACCCAGGCCTACTACGCCCAGTCCTTCCTCTACGGCGAGGGCACCGACACCGTCGACGCGACCGCCAAGAAGATCACCGTGGACTCGGCCGCCGCCAAGAAGGCGTACGGCACCTGGCTGAGCACGTTCTCCGGCAAGGGTCTGCACAAGGCCGACACCACCGCCGACGCCTACGCCCACATCCAGGACGCGTTCGTCAACGGCAAGGTCGCCGCAATCATCCAGGGCCCCTGGGAGATCACGAACTTCTACAAGGGCAGCGCCTTCAAGGACAAGTCCAACCTCGGCATCGCCACCGTCCCGGCCGGCTCCAGCGGCAAGGCGGGCGCCCCGACCGGCGGTCACAACCTCGCGGTCTACGCCGGCTCGGACAAGTCCCACCAGGACGCGGCGCTGAAGTTCGTGAAGTTCATGACCTCGGCGGCCTCCCAGGAGACCATCGCGCTGAAGAACTCCACCCTGCCCACGCGTGAGGACGCCTACACCGCCCAGGTCAAGGCCGACCCCGGCATCGCCGGCTACCAGGCCGTCCTGCCCGCCGCCCAGCCCCGCCCGGCGCTGCCGGAGTACAGCAGCCTGTGGGGTCCGCTCGACACCGAGCTGCCGAAGATCGCCGACGGCAAGGAGTCGCTGGATAAGGGCCTGAGCAACGCCGAGGTCGCCATCGCCAAGCTGGTGCCCGACTTCAGCAAGTGACGCCCGGGTGGCCGCCGGATCCTCTCGTCAGGAGGGGAAGGATCCGGCGGCCACCGCCCTGTGCCCGGCCCAACCCCTGATCGTTTTGAAGGTGTCGAACCATGACAGTCGCCATCGACCGCGCGACCGGCAAGCGCCGCGGTGACCGCGCGCCTCGGCCCGGGCTGGGGCAGCGCATCAAGAACGGCTACCAGAGGTACTGGTACGCCTACGCGATGATCGCCCCGGTGGTCGTCGTGCTCGCCGTGATCGTGGGATATCCGCTGCTCCGCGGCGTCTACCTGACGCTCACCGACGCCAACAGCCTGAACTCGGCGCGCACGATCGGCGTCAACCACATCCCGGCCACCTACAAGTTCATCGGGTTCGGCAACTACAAGGACATCCTGTTCGGCCCGCTGTCCTACGACCGGTTCTGGTCGCACTTCCTGTGGACCGTGGTGTGGACGGCCGCCTGTGTGGCCCTGCACTACACCATCGGCCTGGGCCTCGCGCTCATGCTCAACGAGAAGCTGCGCGGCCGCACCTTCTACCGCGTGCTGCTGGTCCTGCCCTGGGCCGTGCCGACCTTCGTCACCGTCTTCTCCTGGCGGATCATGCTCTCCGACTCCGGCGTGATCAACCAGATACTGCAGGCCGTCCACCTGCCCCAGCCGCAGTGGCTGGAGGACACCTTCTGGCAGCGGTTCGCCGCGATCATGGTCAACACCTGGTGCGGTGTGCCGTTCATGATGCTCTCGCTGCTGGGCGGGCTGCAGTCCATCGACTCCTCGCTCTACGAGGCCGCCGAGATGGACGGCGCCAGTGCCTGGCAGCGCTTCCGGCACGTCACCCTGCCGGGCCTGAGGTCCGTCAGCTCCACCGTCGTCCTCCTCGGCATCATCTGGACCTTCAACCAGTTCGCCATCATCTTCCTGCTGTTCGGCCCGACCAGCGCCCCCGACGCCCAGATCCTCGTCACCTGGGCGTACTTCCTGGGCTTCGGACAGCAGCCGCGCGACTTCGCCCAGTCCGCCGCGTACGGCGTACTGCTGCTGTCGATCATCACCGTCTTCACCTCCTTCTACTTCCGCTGGCTGAAGCGCAATGACCAGCTCGCCGTCTGACGCCGCAGGAGCCGCCGCCATGAGCACCACGACCCTGGAAAAGACCGAGGCCGGGCCCACCCCTGCCGCGCAGCCCGCGCGCCGCGCCCGCCGGCGCGGCGAACGCGGCCCCCTCGGCGCCGCCCTCCTGCACGGCGGCCTCGCCCTCGCGAGCCTGATCGCGCTCGCCCCGGTGGCCTGGCTGATCTTCCTGTCGCTCGGCCCCGAGAAGGACGACTATCTGCACCCGGGCAAGATCCTGGGCAAGCTCAGCTTCTCCAACTACAGCTTCGTGCTGCAGCACACCGGCTTCTTCGACTGGTTCAAGTCGACGATGATCGTGGCCGGCGGCACCACCCTGATCGGCGTCTTCGTCGCCGCCACCACCGGCTACGCGGTCTCCCGGATGCGCTTTCCCGGCTACAAGCAGCTGATGTGGGTCCTGCTGCTCACCCAGGCCTTCCCGATCGCCATCCTGATCGTGCCGATGTACGAGATCTTCAGCCAGCTCGATCTCATCGACACCTACTGGGCGCTGATCGTCATCAACTGCACCACCGCCGTGCCGTACAGCGCCTGGCTGCTCAAGGGGTACTTCGACACCATCCCCTTCGAGATCGACGAGGCCGGACGCGTCGACGGACTGAGCCCCTTCGGCACCTTCTTCCGGCTGATCCTGCCGCTGGCCCGCCCGGGCCTCGCCGTCGCCGCGTTCTACAACTTCATCACCGCCGTCGGCGAGGTCGCCTTCGCGACCACCTTCATGCTGGACGACTCGAAGTACACCTTCGCCGTCGGTCTGCAGACCTTCGTCAGCGAGCACGACGCCCAGTGGAACTACATGGCCGCCACCGCCGTGCTGATCGCGATACCCGTGTCGGTGTTCTTCTACCTCGTGCAGAAGAACCTCGTCACCGGTCTCACCGCCGGCGGAACGAAGGGCTGACGCCCACCCCGGGACTCCCGCGCGCCTCACCGCGCGGGTAGGCGGCCGCGGTGCCCATCCGACCCCGCTGTCACCGCGGCCGCCTCGCACACGCACCCCGGCCCACCGCATCCGCCGCCGTATCACCCACGCGCCCATGACCCGAACCCCGTTACACACAAGGACGCCATGAGCCAGCAGCCCCCCGCCGCACCGGCCCACCACTCCACCGTCGCAGCCGTCGCCGACCGCCGCCGTGACTGGTGGCGGGACGCGGTCATCTACCAGGTCTATCCGCGCAGCTTCGCCGACAGCAACGGCGACGGCATGGGCGACCTGGAAGGCGTACGCTCCCGCCTGCCCTATCTGCGTGACCTCGGCGTCGACGCCGTGTGGCTCAGCCCCTTCTACGCCTCCCCGCAGGCCGACGCGGGCTACGACGTCGCCGACTACCGTGCCGTCGACCCGATGTTCGGCAACCTGCTCGACGCCGACGCGCTGATCCGCGACGCCCACGAGCTGGGACTGAGGATCATCGTCGACCTCGTGCCGAACCATTCCTCCGACCAGCACGAGTGGTTCAAGCGCGCCCTCGCCGAGGGCCCCGGCTCCCCGCTGCGCGAGCGCTACCACTTCCGCCCCGGCAAGGGGAAGAACGGCGAACTCCCGCCGAACGACTGGGAGTCCATCTTCGGCGGCCCCGCCTGGACGCGCGTGACCGAGCCGGACGGCACCCCGGGCGAGTGGTACCTGCACCTCTTCGCGCCCGAGCAGCCCGACTTCAACTGGGAGCACCCGGCCGTCGGCGACGAGTTCCGCTCCATCCTGCGCTTCTGGCTGGACATGGGCGTGGACGGTTTCCGCATCGACGTGGCCCACGGCCTGGTCAAGGCCGACGGTCTGCCCGACCTCGGCTCCCACGACCAGCTCAAGCTGCTGGGCAACGATGTCATGCCGTTCTTCGACCAGGACGGCGTCCACGCGATCTACCGCCAGTGGCGCCGCATCCTGGACGAGTACGCGGGCGAGCGCATCTTCGTCGCCGAGGCCTGGACCCCGACCGTCGAGCGCACCGCGAACTACGTCCGCCCGGACGAGCTGCACCAGGCCTTCAACTTCCAGTACCTGAGCACCGAGTGGGACGCGAAGGAGCTGCGTACGGTCATCGACCGCACGCTGGAGGCCATGCGCCCGGTCGGCGCGCCCGCCACCTGGGTGCTGTCCAACCACGATGTCACCCGGCACGCCACCCGCTTCGCCAACCCGCCCGGCCTCGGCACCCAGATCCGCACGGCGGGCGACAGGGCACTGGGCCTGCGCCGGGCCCGCGCCGCCACCCTCCTCATGCTGGCGCTGCCCGGCTCGGCGTACGTCTACCAGGGCGAGGAACTGGGCCTGCCGGACGTCGTCGACCTGCCCGACGAGGTGCGCCAGGACCCGGCGTACTTCCGCGGCGCCGGCCAGGACGGCTTCCGCGACGGCTGCCGGGTGCCGATCCCGTGGACCCGCGAGGGCTCCTCGTACGGCTTCGGCGCCGGCGGCAGCTGGCTCCCGCAGCCGGCGAGCTGGGGCGAGCTGAGCGTGGAGGCCCAGACGGGCGTCCCCGGCTCGACGCTGGAGCTGTACCGCGCGGCCCTGGCCGCGCGCCGGACGCAGCCCGACCTGGGCGCGGGCGACGCGGTGGAGTGGCTGCGGGCACCCGAGGGCGTCCTGGCCTTCCGGCGCGGGGAGTTCGTGTGCGTCGCGAACACCACGGGGGAGTCGGTGGCGATTCCGGCGTACGGCCGTGTGCTCCTCGCCAGCGGTGAGGTGACCGAGGCCGACGACGAGACCAAGGTGCCCGCCGACACGACGGTGTGGTTCACGACCGTCTGACACAGGGCTGCCTGACGTCCGTCGACAAGTTCTTGCATCAACTTCACAACGGCCCGCTGTCTTTCAGGCAGCGGGCCTTTAACATCTGCGTCACCGCAAGTTTGCTGAAACATTGCAGCAAGCGCCTTCAGCGGTCTTTCCCCAGCCTTCAAGGACGAAGGACCCCCACATGGCACGCAGACACATGGCACGCAGAACCCTCTCCGCGGTGGCCGCCCTCACGGCCGCCGCTCTGATTGGCATGAACCCGACCACCGCCGACGCGTCCCCGCCCGGCACCAAGGACGTCACCGCCGTCATGTTCGAGTGGAACTACGCCTCGGTGGCCCGCGAGTGCACCACCACCCTCGGCCCCGCCGGCTACGGATACGTCCAGGTCTCCCCGCCCGCCGAGCACATACAGGGCTCGCAGTGGTGGACGTCGTACCAGCCGGTGTCGTACAGGATCGCGGGCCGGCTCGGTGACCGGACCGCCTTCAAGAACATGATCGACACCTGTCACGCGGCCGGCCTGAAGGTCGTCGTCGACACCGTCGTCAACCACATGTCGGCGGGCAGCGGCACCGGCACCGGCGGCTCGACGTACAGCAAGTACGACTATCCGGGCCTGTACTCGTACCCGGACTTCGACGACTGCACCTCCCAGGTCACCAACTACCAGGACCGCTGGAACGTCCAGCACTGCGAACTCGTCGGCCTGGCCGACCTGGACACCGGCGAGGAGTACGTCCGCAAGACCATCGCCGGCTACATGAACGACCTGCTCTCCCTGGGCGCCGACGGCTTCCGCATCGACGCGGCCAAGCACATCCCGGCGGACGACCTGGCCAACATCAAGAGCCGCCTGACGAACCCGTCCGTGTACTGGAAGCAGGAGGTCATCTACGGCGCGAACGAGGCCGTCCAGCCCTCCGAGTACACCGGCAACGGAGACGTCCAGGAGTTCCGCTACGCCTACGACCTCAAGCGCGTCTTCAACAACGAGAAGCTGGCCTACCTCAACAACTTCGGCGAGGGCTGGGGCTATCTGAGCAGCTCGGTGGCCGGCGTCTTCGTCGACAACCACGACACCGAGCGCAACGGCTCGACCCTGAACTACAAGGACGGCGCCAACTACACCCTGGCCAACGTCTTCATGCTCGCCTGGCCGTACGGCGCCCCCGACATCAACTCCGGCTACGAGTGGTCGGACGCGGACGCGGGCCCGCCCAACAACGGGCAGGTCAACGCCTGCTGGCAGGACGGCTGGAAGTGCCAGCACGCCTGGCCGGAGATCATCCGCATGGTCGCCTTCCGCAACGCGACCCGCGGTCAGGCCGTCTCCGACTGGTGGGACGACGGCAACAACGCGATCGCGTTCGGGCGGGGCGGCAAGGGATATGTGGCCATCAACCACGAGTCGGGCAGCCTGACCAGGACGTACCAGACCTCCCTGCCCGCGGGCACGTACTGCAATGTCCAGAACAACACCACGGTGACGGTGAACTCCAGTGGGCAGTTCACCGCCACCTTGGGCTCGAACACGGCGCTCGCGCTCTACGCCGGGAAGTCGAGCTGCTGAGCCCGGACGACTACTTCCAGGCGTCGCGCGTCGTGTAGCCGGACGAACTGCCCGTCGTGTACGAGCGGTTCGTCCCGGACTCCCAGGTCACGTTCCCGGAGCCGTCCTTCTTGAGGTACTTGTACTCGAAGGCCGTGCTCTTGGGGACGATGACCAGCCTGCTCCAGTTCGGGTAGGAGGCGGAGGACAGCGGGACGGCGTCGCTGGTGTTCCAGGAGCCGAGGGACGGGATGGAGCCGACGACGTAGACGTTGGTGCCCCAGTCGGTCGTCGCGTTCTCGTTGAAGGTGACGTCGGTGGCGTCGGCGTCCGCCACGGTCCAGGAGTTGTTGAGCGAGAGGGCCGACGTGGTCGCGGTCGCCGACCTGTTGGCGTTCGACTCCCACGTCACATTGCCCGAGCTGTCCTTCTTGATGAATTTGTAGGCGAAGGACGTGTTGACCGGCACGCTCACCTCGCCCGACCAGACCGGATACCCGGAGGACGACAGCTGGATCGCCTTCGAGGTGTCCCAGCCGCCCAGCGCCGAGATGGACCCGACGACGTACACGTTGGTGCCGGACGTCGTGGACGCGTACTCGTTGAAGGTCGCGCTGACCGTGTCGCCGGAGCTGCCGCCCGCGTCGCCGCAGCCCACCGTGCAGGTGTAGGAGGAGTTGTAGAAGGCGACGGCGCTCTTCGCCGGGACGGTGATCGACGCGCTGCCGCACGACACGGTCACCGTCGTCGCGCCACCGTCGACGACGTTCTTGTACGTGCCGTCCGCCATGCCCGTCGACTCCGGCCAGTGCGAGGGTGCCCGCGGCCGCGGCGGTCGGGGTCCGGCGGAGGACACCCGGGGGTCAGTGTCTGCTCATGTGCGGCTTCGAAAGAAGGGACAGCGTTCAACAACCCGTGAACGTGAGGGAGTTGAGAGAGGGGCGTCAAGGTTGACGCTGAAACTTCTTGCTATGAGTTTCAAGACTCTTGCTGTAAACCTTTCGTCGGCGATACGGTCGCGCGGGGTCGGACCCAAGAGAGCCGCATTCGCTAGGAGTTACCGCCTGTGATACCGAGAGCGAGACGGGCCGCGGCCGTCACCGCCGCAGCCCTCGCCGCCGCACTGATCCAGCCACTGGCCGCCCATGCGGCCACCCCGCCCGAGCCCCCCTCGGACGCGGCCCTGGCCGCCCAGCCCGCCCGGCACGACGACACCCGTGAGCAGTTCTACTTCGTCATGCCGGACCGTTTCGCCAACGGCGACACGTCCAACGACCGGGGCGGACTGACCGGCTCCCGCCTCAGCACCGGCTACGACCCCACCGACAAGGGCTTCTACCAGGGCGGCGACCTCAAGGGCCTGACCAAGAAGCTGGACTACATCAAGGGCCTCGGCACCACCGCCATCTGGATGGCCCCCATCTTCAAGAACCGCCCCGTGCAGGGCACGGGCAGCAACGCCTCCGCCGGCTACCACGGCTACTGGATCACCGACTTCACCCAGGTCGACCCGCACTTCGGCACCAACAAGGACCTCAAGACCCTCATCTCCAAGGCGCACGCCAAGGGCATGAAGGTCTTCTTCGACGTCATCACCAACCACACCGCCGACGTCGTGGACTACCAGGAGAAGTCCTACGACTACCTCTCCAAGGGCGCCTTCCCGTACCTCACCAAGGACGGCCGCCCCTTCGACGACGCCGACTACGCGGACGGCACCAGGAGGTTCCCGGCCGTCTCCAGCGCCTCCTTCCCGTACACCCCGAAGGTCACCAGCCGGTCCAAGGTCCCTGCCTGGCTCAACGACCCGACGATGTACCACAACCGGGGCGACTCGACGTACGCCGGCGAGTCCACCACCTACGGCGACTTCTCCGGCCTGGACGACCTGTGGACCGAGCGTCCCGAGGTCGTCCACGGCATGGAGAAGATCTACGAACGGTGGGTGAAGGACTTCGCCGTCGACGGCTTCCGGATCGACACCGTCAAGCACGTCGACATGCCGTTCTGGACCCAGTGGGCGACCGCGCTCGACAAGTACGCCGCGGCGCACGGGCGGAGGAACTTCTTCATGTTCGGCGAGGTCTACTCCGCCGACACCTCCATCACCTCCCCGTACGTCACCCAGGGCCGCCTCGACGCCACCCTCGACTTCCCGTTCCAGGACGCGGCCCGCGCCTACGCCTCCCAGGGCGCGAGCGCCCAGAAGCTGGCGGGCGTCTTCGGCGACGACTACAAGTACACGACCGACAAGGCCAACGCGTACGAGCAGGTCACCTTCCTCGGCAACCACGACATGGGCCGCATCGGGTACTTCCTCAAGCAGGACAACCCGAAGGCCACCGACGCCGAGATCCTGAAGAAGGACGAGCTCGCCAACGAGCTGATGTTCCTCAGCCGCGGCAACCCGGTCGTCTACTACGGCGACGAGCAGGGCTTCACCGGCTCCGGCGGCGACAAGGACGCCCGCCAGACCATGTTCGCCTCCAAGGTCGCCGACTACCTCGACGACGACGAGATCGGCACCGACCGCACCCACGCCAGCGACTCGTACGACACCCGCGCGCCGCTGTACCGGCAGATCGCCGACCTCTCGAAGCTCCGCGAGGCCAACCCTGCCCTGACCGACGGGGTCCAGACCCAGCGCTACGCGGCCGACAGCGCCGGCGTCTACGCGTTCACCCGTACGGACGCGAAGACCGGGCAGGAGTACGTCGTCGCCCTCAACAACGCCGACTCGGCGCGGACGGCCACCTTCGCGACCGGCTCCGCCGGCATGGCGTACCGGGGCATCCACGGCGCCACCGACTCCGTGACGTCCGGCGGCGACCGCAAGGTCACCATCTCCGTCCCGGCCGAGTCCGCCGTCGTCTACAAGGCCACCGGCACCCTCGCCAAGCCCACCGCCGCACCGACGATCACCCTGAAGGCGCCGGCGGCCGGAGCCACCGGCACCGTGGAGATCGGCGCCGATGTCGACGGCGGTCAGCTCAACCGGGTCGTCTTCGCCGCCCAGGTCGGAAACGCCAAGTGGCAGGTGCTGGGCTCCGCCGACCACGCCCCCTACAAGGTCACCCAGACCCTCGGCAAGGACGTGCCGGCCGGGACCGCGCTGCGCTACAAGGCCGTCGTGATCGACTCGGCCGGGCACACCGCGAGCACCACGGCGAGCAGCACCTCCGGCACCCCGCCCGCGCCCGAGGTCCCCACGGCCTCCGCCCGCGACTACGTGATCGTCCACTACAAGCGCACCGACGGCGACTACGGCAACTGGGGCCTGTACGCCTGGGGCGACATCGCCGACGGCGAGGCCACCAACTGGCCCGCCAGCCACCCGTTCACCGGCCGGGACGCCTATGGCGCCTTCGCCTGGGTCAAGCTCAAGCCCGGCGCCTCCAACGTCGGCTTCCTGGTCATCGACAAGAACGGCAACAAGGACGTCTCCGCCGACCGGAGCATCGACGTCACCAGGACGGGTGAGGTCTGGGTCGAGCAGGGGAAGACGGACGTACTGACGCAGAAGCCCGACTATCCGGCGCAGGACACGACCAAGGCGGTCATCCACTACCACCGGGCGGACGGCAACTACGACGGCTGGGGCCTGCACGTCTGGACGGGTGCCGCGAACCCCACCGACTGGTCGAACCCGCTGAAGCCGGTGAAGACTGACGCCTATGGCGCGGTCTTCGAGGTGCCGCTCACCGCGGGTGCCACCAGCCTCAGCTACATCATCCACAAGGGCGACGAGAAGGACCTGGCTGCGGACCAGTCCCTCGATCTCAAAGCCAACGGCCACGAGGTGTGGCTGTTGAACGGCCAGGAGAAGTACCTGCTGCCGCAGCCGGCGGGCAGCTCGGCCGCCCTCGACCTGAGCACCTCCAAGGCGATCTGGATCGACCGGGACACCGTCGCCTGGAACGGCGCGGACGGCGCCGCCTCCACCCAGCTGCTGTACTCCCTGGACGGCTCGATCGCGGTCAAGGACGGGGCGCTGACCAGCGACGACGAGCGCTGGATCCGGCTGGAGAAGACCACGCTGACCGACGCCCAGAAGGCGAAGTTCCCGCACCTGAAGGACTACGCCGCCTGGTCCGTCGACCCCCGTGACCGGGACCGGGTGCGCCAGGCGCTGAAGGGCCGGCTCGTCGCCTCGCAGCGGGCCGCCAACGGTGCCGTCCTGGCCGCGACCGGGGTGCAGATCGCGGGGGTGCTGGACGACCTCTACCCCGGCGCGACCAAGGCTCGGCTCGGGCCGGTCTTCCATGACGGCAGGCCCACGCTCTCCGTCTGGGCACCGACGGCACAGAGCGTCGCGCTGGAGCTGGACGGCTCGACCCACGCCATGCACCGCGACGACACCACCGGCGTCTGGTCCGTCACCGGCCCGGCGTCCTGGAAGGGCAAGACCTACCGGTACGTCGTGAAGGTCTGGGCGCCCAGCGTCCGCAAGATGGTCACCAACAAGGTCACCGACCCCTACTCGGTCGCCCTCACCGCGAACTCCGAGCGCAGCCTCGTCGTCGACCTGAACGACAAGGCCCTCGCCCCGAGCGGCTGGTCGGCCCTGCACAAGCCCAAGGCCGTACCGCTGAAGGACGCGCAGATCCAGGAGCTGCACATCCGGGACTTCTCGGTCGCCGACAAGACCGTCCCGGCCCAGGACCAGGGCACCTACCTGGCCTTCACCGACAAGAACAGCGACGGCTCCAGGCACCTGAGGGAGCTGGCCAGGGCGGGCACGTCGTACGTGCATCTGCTGCCCGCGTTCGACTTCGCCACGGTCCCCGAGAAGAAGGCCGACCAGGCGAGTCCCGGCTGCGATCTGGCCTCCTACGCGGCCGACTCCGACCAGCAGCAGGCGTGCGTGGCGAAGACCGCCGCGAAGGACGCCTACAACTGGGGCTACGACCCGTACCACTACACGGTCCCCGAGGGCTCGTACGCCACCGACCCGGACGGCACCGCCCGTACGGTCCAGTTCCGCAGGATGGTCCAGGCGCTCAACCGGGACGGCCTGCGGGTCGTCATGGACGTCGTCTACAACCACACGGCGGCCAGCGGCCAGGCGGACACCTCCGTCCTCGACAAGATCGTGCCGGGCTACTACCAGCGGCTCCTGGCCGACGGGTCGGTGGCCAACAGCACCTGCTGCGCCAACACCGCACCCGAGAACGCGATGATGGGCAAGCTGGTCGTGGACTCGATCGTCACCTGGGCCAAGGAGTACAAGGTCGACGGGTTCCGCTTCGACCTCATGGGCCACCACCCCAAGGCCAACATCCTCGCGGTCCGCAAGGCCCTCGACG
Source organism: Streptomyces sp. NPDC002076 (assembly GCF_053593835.1). Lineage (NCBI taxonomy): Bacteria > Bacillati > Actinomycetota > Actinomycetes > Kitasatosporales > Streptomycetaceae > Streptomyces > Streptomyces sp. NPDC002076. The sequence continues at coordinate 12,854 of NZ_JBSFDI010000013.1, read as the reverse complement.
CCCTGACCCTGGAGAAGGACGGCGTCGACGGCAAGAAGATCATCCTGTACGGCGAGGGCTGGAACTTCGGCGAGGTCGCGAACGACGCCCGCTTTGTGCAGGCCACGCAGGCGAACATGGCCGGCACCGGCATCGCCACCTTCTCCGACCGCGCCCGTGACGCGGTGCGCGGCGGCAGCCCCTTCGACTCCGACCCCGGCATCCAGGGCTTCGCGTCCGGGCTGTACACCGACCCCAACTCCTCCACCGCCAACGGCTCGAAGGAGGAGCAGAAGGCGCGCCTGCTGCACTACCAGGACCTGATCAAGGTCGGGCTGTCCGGAAACCTCGCGAAGTACCACTTCACGGACACCGACGGCAAGGAGGTCACGGGAGCGGAGATCGACTACAACGGCTCGCCCGCCGGCTACGCGGACGCACCCGGCGACGCCCTCGCCTATGTGGACGCGCACGACAACGAGTCCCTCTTCGACGCCCTGACCTACAAGCTCCCGAAGGACACCTCCGCGTCCGACCGGGCCCGCATGCAGGTCCTGGCGATGGCCACGGCCGTCCTGTCGCAGGGGCCGGCCCTGTCCCAGGCGGGCACCGACCTGCTGCGCTCGAAGTCGCTGGACCGCAACTCCTTCGACAGCGGGGACTGGTTCAACGCCATCCACTGGAACTGCGCCGACGGCAACGGCTTCGGCCGCGGGCTGCCCATGGCGGCCGACAACCAGTCCAAGTGGGACTACGCCCGCCCGCTGCTGACCAGCGTGCAGGTCGGCTGCCCGCAGATCGACGGCGCCTCCGCCGCCTACCAGGACCTGCTGAGGATCCGCACGACCGAGAAGGCGTTCTCGCTCGGTACGGCCGCACAGGTGCAGGACCAGCTGTCCTTCCCGCTGTCCGGCAAGGACGAGACACCGGGTGTGATCACGATGAGGCTCGGTGACCTGGTCGTCGTCTTCAACGCCACCCCGCAGCGGCAGGAGCAGCGGATCGGCGACCTGGCCGGGACGCGGTACCAACTGCACCCGGTGCAGGCCTCCGGCGCCGACCCGGTGGTGAAGACCTCCGCCTACGCGGCCGACTCGGGCACGTTCAGCGTCCCGGCGCGGACGGTGGCGGTGTTCACCCGGGCGGGGAAGTAGGGTCTGGGCGTCGTCGTAGAACAGGAGTGCCCATGCCGCAGATCACCGTCGACTACTCGCACCCGGTGGAAGACACCTTCGACCTGGAGGGCTTCGCGCGGGCGATGCACGAGGCGACCGTCGAGATCGCCGCGGCCAAGCCCGAGGCGTGCAAGACGCTGTTCCGGTACAGCGACCACTGCGCGTTCGGGTACGAGGACCCCGGGGCCGGCGGGCACGCCATCTTCCATGTGACCATCGGACTCCTCGCCGGGCGTAGCGAGGAGACGAAGGCGAGGCTCACCGAGGCCGCGCTGGAGCTGCTGCGGACGTACGTGCAGCCGGAGGAGGGGGTCATCGTGCACGCCTCCGCCGAGGTCCGTGACCTCGCCCCGTCCTACCGGAAGTTCGACCGGTGACGGTCTAGGCACCGAGGGCGATGAGCCGGCCGACCAGCTCCGCGAAGGGGCCGTCGGCCGGCTCGTCCTTGACCATGGTCTTCAGCAGGGCCGCCATCTCCTCGTCGTAGGCGGCACTGACGGCGGCCAGTGCGGCGAAGTCGTGCACGAGCTGGAGCTCCAGTTCGGCACGCGGGATGCGCCGGCCGTCCAGCCAGATCAGCGCGGTCGACTCGGCGAGCGAGATCCAGGAGCGGACGACCAGCTCCAGCCGCGGGGGCGCCTCCGAGACCTGGAGGTGCGACAGGATCTGGTCGTAGGCGGCCTGCCGTACGGAGTCGATGAGCGCGTTGGTCGCCGACGAGCCGACCGCCGGCCCGCCGCGCATCAACGCCGAGAAACCGGGCCCGTGCTCGTCCACGAAGTCGAAGTAGCGGCGCATCACGCGCAGCAGCCGGGCGCCGAGCGGGCCCTCGTGCGGCTCGCCGAAGCGGCCCGCGAGATCCTCCGCGGCGCGCTTCAACGCGGCCTCGTACAGGCTGAGTTTGCCGGGGAAATAGTGATACACGAGCGGGCGTGAGATGCCCGCGGCCGACGCTATCTCGTCGATGGAGACCTCGTCGGGCGAGCGTCGGCTGAACAGGTCGAGGGCGACGCCGATCAACTGCTGCCGCCGCTCCTCGACACCCATCCTGCGGCGAACCCCGGTACGCATGCGAACACCTTACCGATCGGATTCGGCCGCAGGTGATCACATGTCGAGCACCAAACGATCGCTGCGGGCCCGCGAGACGCAGATCAGCATCGAGTCGGCGCGCTCCGCGTCGGTCAGCAGCTCGTCCCGGTGGTCGATCTCCCCTTCCAGCACCCGCTGTTGGCAGGTCCCGCAGAAGCCCTGCTCGCACGAGTAGGCGGTGTCCGGCAGTTCGCCGCGTACGGCGGCGAGCACGGTGGAGTCGGCGGAGACGTCCAACGTCCGCCCGGTACGCCGCAGTTCGACCTGGAACCCGGTGTTGCCGTCGGACGACGTACGGGGCGCGAACCGTTCGAGACGGACGTCCGGGAAGCGTGCCGCGACGGCCGCCATGAGTCCCTCGGGACCGCAGCAGTAGACGGCGGCCCCCTCGCCCACCTCCAGCACGTCGAGGTCCGGTCGCCCCTCCACGACGGTCACCCGCCCGCGGCCTCGGTTTCGCTCGCCCGGGGGGACCCCCGTGCCGCCCAGCTTCTCGACCTCCTCCAGGAACGGCATCGAGGCCCGGTCGCGCCCCGCGTAGAGCAGCCGCCAGTCGGCGTGCTCCGGCAGTGCCCGCAGCATCGGCAGCAACGGGGTGATGCCGATCCCGCCCGCGACGAAGACGTACGACTCCGCCTCGACCAGCGGAAAACGGTTCCGCGGCCCCCGCACCTCCAGTTCCATGCCCTCCGTGACCTGCTCGTGCACCTCCCGCGAGCCGCCCCGCCCGTCCGCGACCAGCCGGGTCGCGACCGTGTACGAGGAGGTGTCCTCGGGGTCCCCGCACAACGAGTACTGCCGGACAAGACCCGACGGCAGGACGAGGTCGAGATGCGCTCCGGGCTCCCAGCGCGGCAAGTCCCGCCCCTCCAGGCGGAGTTGCACAACCCCTTCGGCCACCGTCTCGCGGGAGGCCACCAGCAGCCGCAGCGCACGCGAGCGCGGCCGGCCCGAGGTGGGCTCCGCCAGCGCGGGCATCGGCCACAGCGGCGAGACCTGGATCCGGCGGCGCAGCGCCCCCCGGGCCAGCAGGGCGGCGCCCGCGACGAGCACGACCGTACGCAGCTTCGGCATCAGGCGGCCCTCCTCTGCGCCGCAGTGGCCGCCGGGGAGGCGGCCAGATAGGCAACGGCCTGCTCGGTGTCGCCCTCCTGCGAGGGGTGGTAGTCGCGGCTCAGATAGCGGGGGATGGACCTGAGCATGTCCCCGGTCGCGGGCAGCAGGCCCCGCCTGCCCCGGACGTAGAAGTCCTTGAAGGAGGCCTTGCCGTCGATGAGGGTCGGGTCGTTCTCCATGAAGAACCGCGCCCCGCGCTGCCACAGGAACACCAGCGCCGAGAAGGCCGTCGCCCAGGTGCGGACGCGTCGGCGGTAGCTGCCGTCGACGTGCAGGAACAGCTCGAAGGCGACGGAGCGGTGCTCGACCTCCTCCGCGCCGTGCCAGCGCAGCAGGTCCAGCATGGTCGGGTCGGCACCACGCCGGTCCAGCTCCTCGGCGTTGAGCACCCAGTTGCCGAGGAACGCGGTGTAGTGCTCGATGGCCGCGATGAGCGCGACCCGCTCCATCAGCCACCACCGGCGCGCCCTGCCCGGCGGCAGCGTCCGGTCGCCGAGCAGCTTCTCGAAGAACCAGTCGACCTGCGCGGTGTACGGCGTCGGGTCGAGCCCCTGCTCGCGCAGATGCGGCAGCACCTCGTCGTGGGCCTGGGAGTGCATGGCCTCCTGGCCGATGAACCCGATGACGTCCTCGCGGAGCCGTTCGTCGCGGATGTACGGCAGCACCTGCTTGTACACGTGCACGAACCAGCGCTCACCGGCGGGCAGCAGCAGGTGCAGCACGTTGATGGTGTGCGTGGTGAAGGGATCCTCCGGCACCCAGTGCAACGGCGTGCCGTCCCAGGAGAAGGACACCTTGCGTGCCTTGAGCGGCACCCGGGCCTGCGTGTTAGACATGGCGTCAATGTACTGACGGGTAGGCGCTCTGAGAACCCCTGGGGCAAGCCTTATTTACGCCGCTGTCAGCAAAGGCTCTACCGCAACCCGCTGACCTCGGTCCCGTCCACCAGCGTGCCCTTCAGCGAGGCCTGAGCCCCCTTCTCCGCCCGGGCGACCAGGAACTGCCCCTGCCCGGCCGCGGTGACTCCGCCGCCCGCCTGGATCGACGCCGTGTCCTTGTCGCCCGCCGCCAGCAGGTACCAGTGCCCGGCCGCGGACTTCCACAGCACCCCGGCCAGCACATGGGGATCGCGCGGCCCGCAGGCCCGCGCGTCCGTGCCCTTGGCGACCGCCGCCCCCACCGCCGCGCCCGGCGTGCGGAACTGGGCCAGCGCGGCCGTACCGTCGCCGCGCCAGGTCTCGGCCCTGGTGCACACCCACCCGGCGGCCCCGCTGCCGTCGGGCAGCGGCTGGTCGGCGAACGCCCAGGCGTTGACGCTGCGCACCCCGGCGGAGCGCTCCGCCTGAAGCGAGCAGGCGAACGGCGCCCAGGCCTTCAGCCCGGCCCGGCCGGACGCCGCGCCCGCCGATCCCGGCCGCCCGGCGGTCAGCCGTGCCGGAACCAACTCGCCCAGGTCGGTGGTGAGTTCGGTGCCCGAGGCGTCGGTCAGCTGGAGCACGGTCCAGGAGGTGCAGCTGCCGGGCCGCAGCGCCGGGCTGGACAGCGGCCCGGTGATCCCGTCGGTGAGGGTCAGCGGGGTCGCGGCCGCGTCCGGCTTCGTCAGGTCCCGCGAGGCCGCCTTCTTCACCCAGGGCGCGGTCAGATAGCGGACGTTGCCGTCGGAGCGGCCCAGCACCAGGGCGTTCGCCTCGGCGCCGGTCGCGCCGTCGACCCGGGCGAGGTCGAGGGCCGCGCCCGGGGTGCCGTCGACCGGCTCGGCGTAGCGGGCGATGCGCAGACCGTCGTAGAGCAGCACCACGCGCGCGTTGTCGACCTGGCCCGCGTACAGCAGCTGGGGCGGGCCGGCCGGGCCGCCGGTCTGGGTGCCGGGGGTCGCCGAGACCCGGACCGTCGCGCCGGGGCGGGCCCATACCGCGAGGGCTCGGCGCAGCAGGGCCGTGTCGCCGGTGAGCGGGCCGCGCGCGGGCCACACCGAGAAGTCGGTGCGGGCGGCGGACTCCCAGTCGACGGGGGAGACCCGGATCAGCCGGGCGGGGTCGAGGGCGGCCTCGGCGGAGGGGTTCTCGGCGTAGACCGGCGCGGCGGCACCGTCCGGGCCCCAGCCGTCGCCCGGCAGGGCGAGCAGCGCCCCGCACACCGCGAGCGCCGCGGCGGCGGCGAGGGCGGCCTTGGTGTGCTGGCGGCGGCGCATCAGATCGGTGGGCCGGGCCTGGAGCAGACAGGGGTCGAACTCGGCGGAGGAGAGCAGCACGGGCTGCGTGGGCACGCCGTTCGCCGAGGCCAGCGCGCCGCCCGCGTCGTCCACCCCGGCCGCCGTGAGCAGACCCCGGATCTCGGCGTCGGACAGCTTCTCCAGGCCGCGCAGCACATACGCGGCGCGGCCCGGGCCGGACAGGGCGGACAGCCGCTGGTCCAGGGCGAGTTCGTCGGCGCCGCCCGAGCGCGGGAACAGCCTCAGGCCCCACACCTGGGGCAGCAGTGGCGGCAGCTGGGAGAGCCTGGGCAGGCCCTTGCGGGGCCGGGCCGCCTCCAGGGCCGTACGCAGGACGCGCTCGCGCAGGAAGGCGTACCCCGGGTCGCCCGCGTGCCCGGAGGCCTGGGCCGGGATCGCGGACCGCTGCCCCCGGCCTCTGGGCAGGGCGCGCTGGACGAGCGCGTGCGCGGTCAGCACCCGGCGACTGCGGCCGAGGCTCGACGGCAGCACCAGGTAGGCGATCCGGACCAGCCGTGGATAGTGCTCGACGAGCGCGGCCTCGGCCTGCTCGACATCGACCGGTCCGGAGTTCTTGGAGGTCAGTGCGTGACGCGGGGCTACATCCTGTGACTGCACGTCATGGAGAACGAGCCGGCAGTCGGTTGGTCACCACCGGATGGGTGATCCCCGGATTTGAGCGCACGGCGGCCCGGAGCCGTATCCGAAGGAGCTGAGGCATGCTTGGCCCACTGGACCGGAGGAACAGATGAAGGTGACACGACTGCTGCCGGCCGCCGTGGCCGTACTGGCGCTGGCGGGCTGCGGTTCGGGCGGGGACACCAAGGCGGTCCCGCCCACCGCGACCGGCAGCCTGGAGAGCCTGGCCGCCGAGGTGAAGTGCACACCGAACATGCAGATCGACTCCGACGAGGTCCGTCAGGCGATCTGCAAGAACCACGACGGCAGGTTCGTCTTCGCCACCTTCGCCACCGACCGCGGCCAGCGCGAGTGGATCAACGACGCGAAGGACTACGGCGGTTACTACCTCGTCGGCCGCAAGTGGGTGGCCGTCGGCGACGACGGGGTCGTCAAGGCGCTGCGCGGCACCCTCGGCGGGGACGTGGAGATGGGCACGAACCATGCGGCCCACGCCGGGCACGGCGGCTGAGACGTTCCGTCGAAGCGGGCACGCACACGGGAAGGCCGGTGACGGGAGGGGGATCCGTCACCGGCCTCGCTCTGTGGCCCGCGTCAGGCGGTCAGGCGCAGTTCCGCCCGCTGTTGATGCAGTTGGCGATCCGGTTCGCCAGGCCACCGGTCGTGACGCTGATGAAGTCGTCGTGATCGGTGATGGCCTTGTGCAGCTCCTCCGGGAAGCCGTCGACCGCGTAGGCGTTCTTCACCGTGCCGTCCGCCTGGATGACGGGCTGCGGCACGTTGTACACCAGGCGCATCGTCAGCTGCGGGATCGCCTTGAAGCCGTTCGGGCAGACACCGCTCCCGGGATCGGCGAAGGCCACGTGCGTGCGGTGGTTGGCACTGTCGATGTTCTGGCCGTCCCAGCAGCTCTGGAAGGCGAACGAGCGCACCACCTTGCTGCCCGCCGGGCAGATCGGGTACTTGTCCGTCAACTGAACCCTGTTCTCGAAGCCGGTGCAGCTCCAGTGCGCGTTGGCGTTGGCCGGGCCGTTGACGAAGGCCTTGGCGTCACCCGTGATGATCCGCAGGAACTGCGGCATCGCGACGACCTTGCTCGCCGGGCTGCCCACGTACTTGATCTGGGCCTGCTGGGCGACCAGGATCTTGCCGACGTTGAGGTCCTTGCCGCCGCCGTCCGCGTTGGCGTCCTTCTCCTGGGTGCCGTCCTGCTCGCGGATGACCGGCCAGTAGTACGCCGACAGGTCGTTCCGGTTCTGGCAGCTGGTGCCGCCCTGCAGGAAGGTGTTGTTGCTGGCGAAGGCGTTGACCTTCTGGTTGCCGACGTAGTCGTGGACGTGGTGGGCGCCGTTGGTCACGCCGGGCGCGACGATCACGTTGTCGCTGTTGTGGTTCTGGTTCGCGTTCACACCGCAGCGCGTGGTGAACGTGCCCGTCGAGGCGTTGGGGGTCTTGTTCGGCTTGGACAGGACGTTCGGCGCGACCTTGGTGATGTCCACGAAGTCGGCCGCGGAGGGGCCGTCACCGCCCTGACCACCGTTGTTGGCCTGCTGCTGACCACCCTGCTGGCCGCCTTGCTGCTGGCCGCCGTTGTTCTGTTGCTGGCCACCACCGTTCTGTTGCTGGCCACCGCCGTTCCCCCCGGCGGTGGTCTGGTTGGCGGTCTGCGTCGTACAGGCGGCGAGCTGCTGGATCGCGTTGTCGAAGGAACCGCCGACCCGCTGGATGTCGATCCGGATCCGGTCGATCGTCGCCGCCCGCTTCTCCTTGAGCGGACCGGTGATCGCGTTCTGTACGAAGCTCGGATCCTTGGCCTGCGCGTCCCGCGTGGAGGCGAGCCGGGTGTAGGCCTCGGTGATCTGCTTGTCGAGGTTGGCCAGCTCCGTCGCCACGCCCTGGCGGGCCCGCCACGGCACGTTCGTAAGCTTCTGCTGGACGTCCGGGCAGGAGATGGTCGCGACCTGCGCCGTCGCGGCCTTCGTCTGGTTGCCTCCCCACGTCTGGTTGTTCGACTCGTGCGCAGAGGCGTAGAAGTTCGCCCAGATCAGCCCGCCCCCACCGAGCGCTAGGGCCGCCGATGCGGCTATGGCCTTGGCGGCCAACGGCGTACGGCGTTTTCGTGTGTTGCGTCCCATGGAACTCCTCTGACTTCCTTGCGGGGCAGCATCGGGGCGCCCGACAGGAGTGAAGCGGCGCCCTTCCATACGGACGCCGCCCCAGAGGTGTTCACCCGTCTCACAAATTCCTCGCAGAAACAGGGGAGTTGGCTGGTCAGCGGTCCCGGTCCAGATAGGCGAGGACCGCCAGCACCCGCCGGTTGTCGTCGTCCGACACCTCCAGGCCCAGCTTGGTGAAGATGTTGGAGGTGTGCTTGGCGATGGCGCGTTCGGTCACCACCAGCTGGGCCGCGATGCCCGCGTTCGACCGGCCCTGCGCCATCAGCTCCAGCACCTCCAGCTCGCGCGGGGTGAGCCCCGAGAGCGGTCGGCCGTCGCCCGCCCGGCGGGACAGCAGCTGCTGGATCACCTGCGGGTCCATCGCCGTACCGCCGGCCGCGACCCGTCGTACGGCGTCCACGAACTGCTCGGCGTCGAACACCCGGTCCTTCAGCAGATACCCGATCCCGCCGTTGCCGTCCGCGAGCAGCTCGCGCGCGTACAGCTGCTCCACGTGCTGGGACAGGACCAGCACCGGCAGCCCGGGCCGCGCCTTCCGGGCCGCGAGCGCGCACTGCAGGCCCTCGTCGGTGTGCGTGGGCGGCAGCCGTACGTCCACCACGGCCACGTCCGGCTCCAGCTCGGCCAGCGCCCGGCTCAGTTCGGGACCGGACTCGACGGCGGCCACGATCTCGAAGCCGAAGGCCTCCAGCATCCGCACCAGCCCGTCGCGCAGCAGGAAGAGGTCTTCGGCTAGGACAACGCGCACGGCATCTCCATGGTCACCAGGGTGGGGCCGCCGACGGGGCTGCTGACGGCCAGGACGCCGTCGAATGTACCGAGCCGGCGTTCGACCCCGGCGAGCCCCGACCCGGCGCCGACCGCCGCGCCGCCCCTGCCGTTGTCGGTGACCGTGATCCGCAGCCGGCCCGCGGCATGGTGCACGTCGACCCAGACCCGGTCGGCGCCGGAGTGCTTGGCGGCGTTGGTGAGCACCTCGCTCACCGCGAAGTAGGCCGCCGACTCCACCGGCGCGTCCGCCCGGCCGGGCAGCTCCACGGTCACCTCGGCCGGCAGCGGCAGCCGCAGCGCCAGCGCCCGTACGGCGTCGCCGAGCCCGCGTTCGGCGAGGACCGGCGGGTGGATGCCGCGCACCAGGTCGCGCAGTTCCTCCAGGGCCTCGGCGGAGTTCTGGCGGGCCTGGGCGAGCAGCCGCTTCGCCTGGGCCGGGTCCCGCTCCACGAGCAACTCGATGGTGCCGAGGTCCATGCCCATCGCGACCAGCCGGGCCTGCGCCCCGTCGTGCAGATCGCGCTCGATGCGCCGCAGCTCGGCGGCCGAGGTGTCCACCGCGTCCCGCCGGGTCTCGGTCAACACCCTCACGCGCTCGGCGAGTTCGCCGTCGGCGGGGCCGAGGACGGCCCGGGTGAGCCGGAAGTGCGCGGTCAGCAGGGCCGGGGTGTAGCGCCGGGCGACGCCGAGGAGGACGAGGGCGAGGACCGCCGCGCCGATGGCACTCACCTCTCCGGTGACCGGGACGAACGCGTACCAGTAGGTGCCGCCGTGCGTGTACGGCCGCCACAGCCCGAAGGGCAGCATCAGACCCTCGACGGGGAAGAACAGCAGCACGGCCGGGAGCAGCGCGGTGACGAAACCGGCCGTGACGTCCACCGGCAGCCAGCGCACGTCCCGCCAGGTCTGGGGGTCGCCCAGCATGGTGAAGGTGCGGGTCCACGGGTTGGTGCCGCGGGGGATCGGCCGGTACGCCGCCCGGACCCGCACCCCGCACCACTCGCCCGCCAGCCTGCGGCGCACGTCCGCCAACGCGCGAACGCCCGTCAGCACGGCCGGAGTCGTCACCAGTCCGACGCCGAGGGGGATGAAGGCGAGGGACAGCGGGATCAGCACCAGGAACACTATGCCGAAAGGCAGCACGGTCACTGCCAGCACCAGCCCGCGCACGGCGGCCAGCAGGGCCTCTCGGCTGCGGCCGCTCTTGTCTTCGCTGCTCATGCGGCAAGTCTGGCCGACCCCGGGGCGGGGGTCACTGGCCCGAGGTCCCCTCCTGGGGGGTGATGCCAGGTACACCCCCGCCGCCGGCCAGCACCTTCGCCTCCACCTCCGGATCGACACCCGGGGCCGTCCGGTCCGGCCGCACCGGTGCCACGCCGCCGAGTTCCGTGAGCCAGCGCCAGGTGTCCGCGACCGTCTGTGCGGCCGGGCGGCATTCCAGACCGGTGGCCAGGGCCCGTGACACGTCGGTGCGGTGGGCGCAGTCGTACAGCTCGGTGCCCGGCGGCGCCCACACCGGCAGCTCGGTCCACGGTTCGATACCGGCGGCCAGGATCGCCTCCGGGTCGGTCCAGCGCAGCTCGGCGTCCGCACCGGTGACCCGGACACACTCGTCGAGCAGCTCGCCCATGGTGCTGTGCCCCGGCGGGCCGATCAGGTCGTACGGCCCGCTCAGCGACTGTTCCACCGCTCCCAGGAGCCAGCCCGCCAGGTCGCGGGCGTCGATGAACTGCACCGGCAGCTCGCGCGGCCCCGGCGCCAGCACCGGGCCACCACGGGCGATCCTGGTCAGCCACCAGGGCAGCCTGCCCACGTTCTCGTACGGCCCGAGGATCAGCCCGGCCCGTACCAGCAGCGAGTCCCGCTCGCCGAAGGCCTCGACAGCGGCCAGCTCGCCGCCCCGCTTGTCGCGGGCGTAGTCGGTCGGCCCCGCGTCGGCGGCGGCGCCCTCGACCGGCGCCCCGGCCTCGGCGGTCCCGCCCAGCGTGGGCCAGGGCCAGGCGTACACCGACCGGCTGGAGACGTACACGTACCGTGCGGCACGGCCCCGCAGCAGCCGTGCCGCCGCGAGCACGGCACGCGGCTCGGCCGACCAGGTGTCGATCACGGCGTCCCAGGAGCCGGCGTCTTCGGCAAGCTCGGCGAGGCCGTCCGGTGCGGTGCGGTCGCCGTGCAACGACCGCACCCCCGGCGGGGGTTGATGCCGTCCCCGGTGGAAGACGGTCACCTCCCAGCCGCGCCCCAGCGCGGCCTCGGCCACCGCCCGCCCCACGAACTCCGTACCGCCCAGCACCAGAAGTCTCATACCGGTGATCGTGCCCGCTCCGGGCGCCCGGCGGCAGGTGACTCTGCCGAGGGCAGAGCCGCTCTTCCGGCTGCCGGTCAGCGGCCGGTCGGCGGAGTGTACTTGTAGCCGACCCGGCGCACCGTCTGGATCGTCTGACGGTGCTCGGCGCCCAGCTTGCGGCGCAGCCGGGCGATGTGCACGTCGACGGTGCGGCCGTCGCCGACATGGCCGTAGCCCCACACCGTGGTGACCAGCTGGTCGCGGGTGTGCACTCGGTGCGGATGGGCCACCAGGTGCGCGAGCAGCTCGAACTCCAGGTAGGTGAGGTCGAGTTCGCGGCCGTCGACGCGGGCGGTGCGCTGCACGGGGTCGATCCGCACCAGCGGCTCGGCGGCGCCGGCCCCGGCGGGCGTCTCCGGCTGGTCCGGCACCGCGACCGGCAGGAACGGCGGGTGCTGGTCGGCCGGGACCAGCACCAGGTAGCCGACCATCGGCGGCTGTCCGGGCAGGGTCGGCAGGGTGTGCTGCGGCGCGGGCAGCCAGGTGGCGCCCGGCGGCAGGAGGTCCGCGACGTCGACCACCTCGTCCCGGTCGACGGCGCGCAGCCGGTGCCGGGCGGGGGCGGGGAGGGTGGAGGCGGGGGAGAGAGAACGAGTGGTCGCCATGAGAGGTCAGCTCTTTCGCGCGAGAGGTTCGTCGGTGGGAGCGGCGGCCGCGATTCGTGGTCGGGCGCGCCGGAGGACGTACGTCGTTTCGCGCTGGCCGAAGGCCGGGGGTTACGGCTTTAGAGGGCCCGCGCGTTCACCGCGCGGCAACACACCCGGTCGAAGTCGTGGTGCTGACGGGAAGGCCAGAAGGGCTCGAGGTCATGGCGACCCGTCGCGGTGTACTTCTGGAAGCTGGCCATGGGCCCATTGAAGCAGACGCGGGCGCCGGACAGGACCCCTGCGTGAAAGGTCGTCTCGCTATCCGGACAAGGGCCGTTCAGCCGACCACCGTCGCGGTCGCCGGCAGTTCCCGTACGGCGAACCGGGGGAGGAGGCCGATCGCGGGGAGCGCGGGCAGGGCACCGGGCAGGCCGAAACCGCTCCAGGAGCGGTGGCCGACCCGCCACCGGGCGAGCGGATCCACCGTTTCCTCGGCCCGGCCGGCGACCGTGCCCGCCTCCTTCAGGTGCTGCTCGATCAGCGGCGGCAACGGCGCGCCGGCGGGCCCGAGCCGACCCACGTGCGCCATCCAGTGCGAAGCCGGGCCGGCGACTTCGCGGCCGAGGAGGGCGAGCGCGGGCTACGGATCGCCGGTCACCCGGCACGGAATACGGCAGGGGGGCGCCCGCCGCCAGCAGGCGTTCACGCCCGTCGTACCGATCACCCTGGAGGCGGACAGCCTCGGCAACCAGCTCGATC
>NZ_JBSFDI010000012.1:0-297341 GCF_053593835.1 Streptomyces sp. NPDC002076 | reverse complement strand
TGGTGCCAAGGCATCCACCGTGCGCCCTTAAAAACTTGGCCACAGATGCTCGCGTCCACTGTGCAGTTCTCAAACAACGACCAGCCACCCGTCACCCCGAACCAACAGGCTCGAGTTCACCGGGGCCGGCGACCGAGGAAAGTTCATTCCCTCAGACACCCAACAGCGTGCCCGACACCCTCGCCCCTCCATCTCGCGTTCCACGCCGAAGCAGTACTGGCGACCAGAGCAGGTCAAGTGTGCCGAGTAGTCAACGTTCCACCCATGAGCTGACCACCGTCGATCGTTCGCCGACGTAGTGGCTCTGGCTGCCTCGCGGCAGCTAGATGCTCCTTAGAAAGGAGGTGATCCAGCCGCACCTTCCGGTACGGCTACCTTGTTACGACTTCGTCCCAATCGCCAGTCCCACCTTCGACAGCTCCCTCCCACAAGGGGTTGGGCCACCGGCTTCGGGTGTTACCAACTTTCGTGACGTGACGGGCGGTGTGTACAAGGCCCGGGAACGTATTCACCGCAGCAATGCTGATCTGCGATTACTAGCAACTCCGACTTCATGGGGTCGAGTTGCAGACCCCAATCCGAACTGAGACCGGCTTTTTGAGATTCGCTCCACCTCACGGTTTCGCAGCTCTTTGTACCGGCCATTGTAGCACGTGTGCAGCCCAAGACATAAGGGGCATGATGACTTGACGTCGTCCCCACCTTCCTCCGAGTTGACCCCGGCGGTCTCCCGTGAGTCCCCAGCACCACGAAGGGCCTGCTGGCAACACGGGACAAGGGTTGCGCTCGTTGCGGGACTTAACCCAACATCTCACGACACGAGCTGACGACAGCCATGCACCACCTGTACACCGACCACAAGGGGGCGCCTGTCTCCAGACGTTTCCGGTGTATGTCAAGCCTTGGTAAGGTTCTTCGCGTTGCGTCGAATTAAGCCACATGCTCCGCCGCTTGTGCGGGCCCCCGTCAATTCCTTTGAGTTTTAGCCTTGCGGCCGTACTCCCCAGGCGGGGCACTTAATGCGTTAGCTGCGGCACGGACAACGTGGAATGTTGCCCACACCTAGTGCCCACCGTTTACGGCGTGGACTACCAGGGTATCTAATCCTGTTCGCTCCCCACGCTTTCGCTCCTCAGCGTCAGTATCGGCCCAGAGATCCGCCTTCGCCACCGGTGTTCCTCCTGATATCTGCGCATTTCACCGCTACACCAGGAATTCCGATCTCCCCTACCGAACTCTAGCCTGCCCGTATCGACTGCAGACCCGGGGTTAAGCCCCGGGCTTTCACACCCGACGTGACAAGCCGCCTACGAGCTCTTTACGCCCAATAATTCCGGACAACGCTTGCGCCCTACGTATTACCGCGGCTGCTGGCACGTAGTTAGCCGGCGCTTCTTCTGCAGGTACCGTCACTTGCGCTTCTTCCCTGCTGAAAGAGGTTTACAACCCGAAGGCCGTCATCCCTCACGCGGCGTCGCTGCATCAGGCTTTCGCCCATTGTGCAATATTCCCCACTGCTGCCTCCCGTAGGAGTCTGGGCCGTGTCTCAGTCCCAGTGTGGCCGGTCGCCCTCTCAGGCCGGCTACCCGTCGTCGCCTTGGTGAGCCGTTACCTCACCAACAAGCTGATAGGCCGCGGGCTCATCCTGCACCGCCGGAGCTTTCCAACCTCCACCATGCGGAGGAGGCTCGTATCCGGTATTAGACCCCGTTTCCAGGGCTTGTCCCAGAGTGCAGGGCAGATTGCCCACGTGTTACTCACCCGTTCGCCACTAATCCACCCCGAAGGGCTTCATCGTTCGACTTGCATGTGTTAAGCACGCCGCCAGCGTTCGTCCTGAGCCAGGATCAAACTCTCCGTGAATGCTTCCCCGTGATCGGGGCAAACACCACGAGAGCGGAACCACCGGAGGAATAGTCCGGCGGTTCACAGCGTCCTCGCTGTGTTTTTCAAAGGAACCTCGACCATCGGAACTGATGTCCGACGGACGGGGTATCAACATATCTGGCGTTGACTTTTGGCACGCTGTTGAGTTCTCAAGGAACGGTCGCTTCCTTCGTACTCACCCTCTCGGGCTTTCCTCCGGGCGCTTCCCTTCGGTGTTTCCGACTCTATCAGATCTTTTCTCGATCCGATTTCCTCGGCGCTTTCCAGGTTTTCCGCTTTTTCTCGCGGTTTCCTTTCCGGCGGTTCCGACTTTATCAGAAGTTCTTGGCCGGTCTGACCGGCCGCTCATTTCTGAGTAATCGGGAGATGCTTCTGCGAGATGCCGTTCGCGACTTCTCTCGAAGCTCGTAGAGTCTAACCTTCGCCGATGAACTTGTCCAGTTCCAGGCAACTGTTTAAATCTACCTCCCCACGCCACCCGTGTCAACGGGTCTTGCGGGGCGAGGAGGAGACTAGCAGCTCACAGGGGTGGAACACACATCACGCCGCGGTGGGCACCGAGGCGCTGCGGTCCGTCGCTTCTAGATCGCCGGTCTCACCTGCGCGTACCGCTCGGCCGCCCAGGACGTAGACGTACGTCAGGAAGGCCAGCTCGGCCAGGACGCCGATTCCGATACGGGCCCAGGTGGGCAGGCCGGACGGCGTGACGAAGCCTTCGATGGCGCCGGAGACGAAAAGGACCAGAGCGAGTCCGATCGCCATGCCTACGGCCGCGCGGCCTTCTTCGGCGAGAGCGGTGCGCCGGCTGCGGGGGCCGGGGTCTATGAGTGTCCAGCCCAGGCGCAGTCCCGTACCCGCGGCGACAAAGACTGCCGTCAGTTCGAGCAGGCCGTGCGGAAGGACCAGTCCCAGGAATGTGTCGAGTCGGCCGGCGGAGGACATCAGGCCGAAGCCGACGCCCAGGTTGAGCATGTTCTCGAAGAGGATCCAGAGGACAGGCAGGCCCAGGAAGACGCCCAGGACCAGGCACATCGCGGCTGCCTGTGCGTTGTTCGTCCACACCTGGGCGGCGAAGGCCGCCGCGGGATGGCTGGAGTAGTACGTCTCGTACTCGCCGCCGGGGCGGGTCAGGTCACGCAGGCGCCCGGGCGCCGCGATCGACGACTGGACGTCCGGGTGGGTGCCGATCCACCAGCCCAGGAGAATCGCGATGGCAGTGGAGACCAGTGCCGTGGGAACCCACCAGTGGCGGGCGCGGTAGACCGCGGCCGGGAAGCCCTGGCCCAGGAAGCGGGTGACGTCACGCCATGAGGCGCGGCGGGTGCCGGTGACGGCGCTACGCGCGCGTGCCACCAGTTGACTGAGCCGTCCTGTCAGCTGTGGGTCCGGGGCGCTGGACTGGATGAGGGACAGATGAGTGGCAGTGCGCTGGTAGAGGGCGACGAGTTCGTCGGCCTCGGCGCCGGTGAGGCGGCGTCGGCGGCGGAGCAGGGTGTCGAGGCGGTCCCATTCGGCTCGGTGTACGGAGACGAAGACGTCCAGGTCCATCGGGTCTGCCTGCTCCTTGGCTGGTCGTCGACTGTTCGTCGGGGATGCTCTCGATCGCGGTCAGATAGTCGCACTGGGGCGCGATGTGCCCACAGCTTGGCAGACTTGCGCTTCCGGGGGCAGATCAGGGAAGGACGGCGGGCGTGAGTGAGCTGGTGACGGGCGAGGCGGTGGCGCTCGAACTGCGGCCGGCAAAGCTGCCGAGCAGGGCGCTGGCCGTGTTGCTCGATCTCGTGGTGGCCGTGGTCGCCTACGTCGTCGTCACCATCGTGGTGGTGATGTCGGCCGCGTCGCTGGACGAGGCCGCGCAGGTGGCCCTGTCGATCGCGACGTTTCTGCTGGTGCTGGTCGGCGGGCCGATCGCGGTGGAGACCCTCAGCCATGGGCGGTCGCTGGGGAAGCTGGCGTTCGGGCTCCGCGTGGTGCGGGACGACGGTGGGCCGATCCGGTTCCGGCACGCGCTGGTGCGGGGTGCGATCGGTGTGGTCGAGATCCTGCTGACGTTCGGTGTGATCGCCTGCATCGCCTCACTGGTGTCGGCACGCGGCCGGAGGCTCGGTGACGTGTTCGCGGGCACTCTGGTCGTGCGTGAGCGGATACCGGCCGGTCGGGCCGGCTTTGTTCCGCCGCCGCCCCCGTGGCTGGCCGGGCGGTTCGCCGAGCTGGATCTGTCGGCGGTGCCGGACGGGCTGTGGCTGGCGGTTCGGCAGTACCTGACCCGGCTCGGGCAGCTCGATCCGCAGGTCTCGGAAGGGATGGCCCAGCGGCTCGCCGCCGACCTCGCGGCGCGGACGGGGGCTGCTGTGCCGCAGGATCTTCCGGCGGCTGCCTTCCTGGCCGCTGTGGTGCACGAGCGGCAGTCGCGTG
Organism: Streptomyces sp. NPDC002076; assembly: GCF_053593835.1. Lineage (NCBI taxonomy): Bacteria > Bacillati > Actinomycetota > Actinomycetes > Kitasatosporales > Streptomycetaceae > Streptomyces > Streptomyces sp. NPDC002076. Next base: position 293,039 of record NZ_JBSFDI010000012.1, on the reverse strand, counting down.
AGGCCCGGCAGGCTTTCGGCGCCATTGGATTCGCCCCAGAGGCGGCCGCGCCCGGCGCACCGGCCGCTTATCAGCCATCGGTTTCCGCTCAGCCGCCGGTTTCACCTCAGACGCCCGCTGTGGCGGCCGGGTCGCGGAATCCCGCTCGGCCGGACCGGCCGCAGGACTGGGCTCAGCCGCCGCAGGCGCCGCTTCCGCCGTCGGCCGTACCTCCGCGGGACGAGCCGTCTGCGGACCGCCCGGCCACCGGTTTCGCACCACCGGCGTAGGAGGCGTGGAAGCGGCGGGTCCGCTCAGTCTCCTTCCAGTCGTCTTGTCGGGCGGGGACTTGCCCGGCGGTCTCTCGGGTCCCGGCGTTCAGCCGAACCTCGACGGCGGTGACTGGAGGTCCTCCAGCTCGATTCCGGGTGCGGCCAGGACGACGTCCCCGGCGATGTGAACGGTGTGCCGCTCACCCGTGTCCAGCGCTGTGACCTGGTATTCGTCCACGGCCAGGGGGCCATTGTCAGTGGCGTGTGCTTCGCTGTTCACCAGGGCCCAGGACTGGTCCACGGTGCGGGGGGCGAGGACCGGGTCCGTGAAGGCGACCAGGCGTACGCGGGTCGCGGCGGACGAGGGGGTGAGGCGCAGGAGACGGGCGGTGGCGACGAGGAACGCGGGGGACGTGCCGGTGAAGGCGTGGGCGCGCACATTGCCTTCGGTGGCATGGGTTCCGGTGGGATCGGTGCGGACCCAGGTGACGCCGTCGAGGGCGGCTCCGCGCACCTGCCACTCCCCCGCGTGGAGTTCGAGACGGATGGGGCGGCCGAGGTCGTCCAGGGCGAGGTCGACCGAGCCGCGGTGATCGCCGGCGGGGCTGGTCAGCCGGGAGACATAGCGCCAGCCGGAGGGACCGGGGGCGCACTGGAAGTGTTCTTCGCCGAGGGGGGTGTGATCGTGCGGATCGTGGAGCGAATAACGGCCGCGGGGCATGGGGGTCCTGAGTCTTCGACGGGCTGACGGGTCCGGCCGGACCGCCGGTTCCTCCGGTGCTGCCCGGGCGGGTCCGGCCAAAGGGGCAGGCCCCCGGCACGGGGGTGCGGGGGCCTGCCTCGGGGGACCTGCTGCCGGGGAGCACGCTGGTGCACCGGTGTGCTCCCCGGCGGGCGGGACTACGGAGTCGCCGGCTCAGTAGCGGTAGTGGTCCGACTTGAACGGGCCGTCGACCTCCACGCCGATGTACGCGGCCTGCTCCGGGCGCAGCTTGGTGAGCTTGACGCCGAGCGCGTCCAGGTGGAGGCGGGCGACCTTCTCGTCGAGGTGCTTGGGCAGCACGTAGACGCCGGTCGGGTACTCGTCGGGCTTGGTGAACAGCTCGATCTGGGCCAGGGTCTGGTCCGCGAAGGAGTTGGACATCACGAACGACGGGTGACCGGTGGCGTTGCCCAGGTTCAGCAGGCGGCCCTCGGACAGCACGATGATGACCTTGCCGTCCGGGAACTTCCAGGTGTGGACCTGCGGCTTGACCTCGTCCTTGACGATGCCGGGGACCTTGGCGAGGCCGGCCATGTCGATCTCGTTGTCGAAGTGACCGATGTTGCCGACGATCGCCTGGTGCTTCATCTTCGCCATGTCCGACGCAAGGATGATGTCCTTGTTGCCGGTGGTGGTGATGAAGATGTCGGCGGTCTCCACGACCTCGTCCAGGGTGGTGACCTGGTAGCCGTCCATCGCCGCCTGCAGGGCGCAGATCGGGTCGATCTCGGTGATGATCACACGGGCGCCCTGGCCGCGTAGCGACTCGGCGCAGCCCTTGCCCACGTCGCCGTAGCCGCAGACGACGGCGGTCTTGCCGCCGATCAGGACGTCGGTGGCGCGGTTGATGCCGTCGACCAGGGAGTGGCGGCAGCCGTACTTGTTGTCGAACTTCGACTTGGTGACGGAGTCGTTGACGTTGATCGCCGGGAAGAGGAGGGAGCCCTCGCGCTGCATCTCGTACAGGCGGTGGACACCGGTGGTGGTCTCCTCGGTGACGCCGCGGATCTCCGAGGCCAGCTGGGTCCACTTCTGGGGGTTCTCGCCCAGGGTGCGGTGCAGCAGCTGGAGGATGACGCGGTGCTCGTCGGACTCGGCGGTGTCCAGGGCGGGGACCTCGCCGGCCTTCTCGTACTCGACGCCCTTGTGGACGAGGAGGGTGGCGTCGCCGCCGTCGTCCAGGATCATGTTCGGGCCGCCGGTGGCGGTGTCCGGCCAGGTCAGCGCCTGCTCCGTGCACCACCAGTACTCCTCCAGGGTCTCGCCCTTCCAGGCGAAGACCGGGACGCCCTGCGGGTTGTCGGGCGTGCCGTTCGGGCCGACGGCGATGGCGGCGGCCGCGTGGTCCTGGGTGGAGAAGATGTTGCAGGAGGCCCAGCGGACGCGGGCGCCGAGGGCGACCAGGGTCTCGATGAGCACGGCGGTCTGCACGGTCATGTGCAGGGAGCCGGTGATGCGGGCGCCGGCGAGGGGCTGGGCCTCGGCGTACTCCTTGCGGATCGCCATCAGGCCGGGCATCTCGTGCTCGGCGAGGGTGATCTCCTTGCGGCCGAACTCGGCCAGCGAGAGGTCGGCGACCTTGAAGTCCTGTCGGCTGTCGACAGTCGTCATTGCGAGCTGCTCCTCGGTGTCGGATCGAGGTGGGGGTACGGCTGGTCTGCGCGGCGGCGGACACACGGGTGCCCGAGATGAGGACACTGGCATGCCCACGTGCGCGCAGCGCAGTCCGTCGGAGGCCCTCTCTCCCTCGGTCGGTCCGCGAGGGACCGCCCGACCGCCATCAGCAGCGACGTCTGGCTCCGTCCCAAGCTACACCGGACGGCCCGTTCGGCCCCAGTCCGCCTCCGTGCGGTTCGAGCCGTCCGGGAGGCGGTTTCGAGGGCTGGGGAGGGGGCAGGAGCCGGGCCGGCGGAGGTGCGAACGACCGCGGGGCGGGAGTCCAAGGACCGTGAAGAACGGGGACTTTCGCACCCTTGGGTCCGGGGTGGGGTGGTGCAGGATGCAGAGGGACCGGGGCCGACCGGTCCGCTCGCGGGGTGTCCGCGACGGTGCCTCGTGCGACGAAGGTGTGAGGAGACAGACGTGACGAGTCCGGCCGGCCCTCCCTCCACGGGTGGCCGCGATGACGAGCGGCGGCAGGTGAAGCTGCTGGCGGTGACCGCGTGCCCGACCGGCATCGCGCACACGTACATGGCGGCGGAGAAGCTTGCGCAGGCCGCGGCGAGCCGTGGCATCGAGATGAAGGTGGAGACCCAGGGATCCATCGGGGCCGAGAACGTACTCGATGACAACGATGTCAGAACCGCGGACGGGATCATCGTCGCCGCCGACAAGGACGTCGACCTGAGCCGTTTCGCCGGCAAGCGGGTGCTGACGGTCGGGGTCGCCGAGGGCATCCACCATCCCGAGCAGCTGATCGAGCGGGTGCGGTCGGCGCCCGTGCACGCGCCGGACGGGACCGTGAGCGGTTCGGCGTCGGTGACCTCCGGTGGCGGCCGGGAGCGGGGGCCGGTGTACAAGGCGCTGATGAACGGCGTGTCGTACATGATCCCGTTCGTGGTCGTGGGCGGTCTGCTGATCGCGGTGTCGCTCGCGCTCGGCGGCCATGCCACGTCGAAGGGTTATGTGATCCCCGACGGCACCTTCTGGGCGCATGTCAACGCAATCGGCGGGATCGGCTTCCAGTTGATGATCCCGGTCCTGTCCGGCTACATCGCCTATGCGATCGCCGACCGGCCCGCGCTGGTGCCGGGCATGATCGGCGGCTGGATCGCGAACACGGGCACGCTGTACGACTCCAAGGCGGGCGCGGGCTTCATCGGGGCGATCGTGACCGGGTTCCTCGCCGGGTATCTGGTGCTGTGGATCAAGAAGGTGCGGGTGCCGAAGTTCGTGCAGCCGATCATGCCGATCATCGTGATCCCGATCGTCGCCACGACGGTGCTCGGTCTGTTCTTCATCTACGTCATCGGCAAGCCGATCTCCTGGGTGTTCGAGCATCTGACGAGCTGGCTCGGCGGGATGACGGGGACGAGCGCGATCCTGCTCGGCGCGATTCTCGGGCTGATGATCGCGTTCGACATGGGCGGGCCGGTGAACAAGACGGCATTCCTGTTCGGGGCCGGGCTCATCGCGAGCGGCAACCAGACGGTGATGGGTATGTGCGCCGCCGCGATCCCGGTGATGCCGCTCGGGCAGGGACTGGCCACGCTGATCCGTCGGCGGCTGTACAGCGAGCCGGAGCGCGAGACGGGGCTCGCGGCGCTGTTCATGGGGTGCTTCGGCATCTCGGAGGGTGCGATTCCGTTCGCGGCGGCGCGGCCGGCGCAGGTGATTCCGGCGAACATGCTGGGCGGGGCGGTGGCCGGTGCGGTTGCCGGGCTGGTTGGAGTGAAGGACGCGGTGCCGCACGGGGGGCCGATCGTGGCGGTGCTGGGCGCGGTGAGTGGGGTGCCGATGTTCTTCGTCGCCGTGGTGATCGGTTCTGTGGTGACTGCGCTCGTGACCGTGGGTCTGGTTGGGGTGAGTGGGCTTGGGGTGAGTGGGCGCCGGGGGCGGGTTGTGCCTGTCGGCGCGGGTTCAGGAGTGGTGGGGATCGGGTTCCCGCCTGCACCACTCGTGCGGCAATCGCCGTCGGGTACGGGTGGCGCCGGTGGGGGGTTCTCGCCGTCGGCGGGTGCCGAAGGCGTCGGTGAGGGGCCTTCCGGGTCGGGGGATGTGCCTGCGGGGGTGGTCGTGGCTGGGCGGGCCGGGGCGGGGGCTTCGGGGGGCGGTGCCGGTGCCGTGGTCTCTGGGGGCTCGGTCCGGGTGGGCGCCGTTGAGGACTCCGAGGAAGCAGAGCAGGCGGAGGGCGCCCAGGGCGCCGGGCGGGCTGGAGATGCTGCGGCTGAGGGGGGTGGGTCCTTGGTGCTGGACGGCTACCTCGGTGAGCGGACCGTGAAGGGCGCGCTCCGGGCGGTGGAGAAGGAGGCCGCTGTCCGGGAGATGGCGGAGTTGCTCGCGCGGAGCGGGCGGGTCGCCGATGTGGACGAGTTGGTGGCGACCGCGCTGCGGCGGGAGGAGCAGGGGACGACCGGGCTCGGTGAGGAGATCGCGATCCCGCACGCCAAGACGGACGCGGTGACCGCGCCGGTCGTCGGCTTCGCGCGCTCCGCCGAGGGGGTCGAGTGGGGCTCACCGGACGGTACGAAGGCCCGGCTGGTCTTCATGATCGCTGTACCGGAGGCGGCTGCGGGCGACGAGCATCTGCGGATCCTCGCGCTGCTCTCCCGCAAGCTGATGGATCCCGGTTTCCGGGAGCGGCTGCTGGCGGCGCCGAACGGGCGCGCGGTGCTCGACGTGCTCGGTGAGGTCGGGTGAGCCGACGCGGCTGAAGGGAGCGGGTGGGGGCGGGAAGGGACACCCCCGCCACCACCCCAGCCACAAATCCCCCCGCCGCACAGCGCATTCACAAAGGGGCGCTATTCTCCGCGGCCTTGGACGGGTCGCTCGGGGAGGAAGAGGCATGGCGGGCGGAAGACGGGGGCGGGGGCTGGGGCTGGCGGCGGTTGTGGTGGGGGTGTTGGGGCTGGTACTGGCCGTCGGGGGCTTCGGGTGGCTGCGGGACGCGTACGGGGTCTCCACCGTGGGTGGCAACAGCATGAGGCCGACGTACGGACGGGGTGACCAGGTCGTCTGGGAGCGCGTCGGCGGGAGCGAGGTGCGGCGCGGTGACGTGGTGGTGTTCACGCCGCCGGAGTCCTACGGGCTCGACGGACCCCTGATGAAGCGGGTCGTCGGCGTGGGTGGGGACCGGGTGCGGTGCTGCACGGTCGCGGGTTCACGGGAGCGGGTGACCGTGAACGGGAAGCCGGTCGAGGAGCCGTATGTGTACGGCGGCGACGCCGACGGCGTGCACCGGCCGTATGACGTGAAGGTCCCGGAGGGGCGGCTGTTCCTCCTCGGTGACTACCGGGCGGACTCCCAGGACTCGCGTTTCCACCTGGACGAGCAGGGCGGGACGGTATCCGCGCACGCGGTGCTGGGCCGGGTGACGGACGACCGCACGGTCCCTGCCCTGCTGGTGGCGGCCCTGCTGCTCGGCGGCGTGCTGCTGCTCACCGGCATCGGCCTGGGCATCGGTTTCCTCGCCGTACGGCGGCGGAGGGTGCCGGAGCTGCCCCAGATTCCCTGGCCGGTGTCGCCCAGCGGGAGCTGAGGTCCCGGCTCAGTGGCCGGCGGCGTGCGGGGCCGGGCCGCCCGGGGTGGCCTCCGGGTCCGGGCCCTTGGCCGCCTCGGCCTCGCTGTAGATGTCCGGTTCCAGGTAGATGACTCGGGCGATGGGGACGGCGGCACGGATGCGGGCCTCGGCGGCGTTGATGGCGGTGGCGACCTCGGCGGCCGTGTCGTCGTGCTGCACGGCGATCTTGGCGGCGATCAGCAGCTCCTCGGGGCCGAGGTGGAGCGTGCGCATATGGATGACGCCGGTGACCGTGTCGCCGTCGACGGTCGCCTCCTCGATCTTCTTGATCACGTCCAGGCCCGCCGCCTCGCCGAGCAGCAGCGACTTGGTCTCGGCGGCCAGGACCAGGGCGATGCAGACGAGCAGGACACCGATGCAGACGGTGCCGATGCCGTCCCAGACGCCGTCGCCGGTGAGGACCGCGAGACCGACGCCGAGCAGGGCGAGGACCAGACCGATGAGCGCGCCGAAGTCCTCCAGCAGGACGACGGGCAGCTCGGGGGCCTTGGCGCGGCGGATGAACTGCGCCCAGCTCAGTCTGCCGCGAAGTTCGTTGGACTCCTTGATGGCCGTGCGGAAGGAGAAGCCCTCGGCGATGACCGCGAAGATCAGGACGCCCACCGGCCAGTACCAGTGCTCCAGTTCGTGCGGGTGGCTGATCTTCTCGTAGCCCTCGTAGATGGCGAACATGCCGCCGATGGAGAACAGGACGATCGAGACGAGGAAGGCGTAGATGAAGCGCTCGCGGCCGTAGCCGAAGGGGTGCTGCGGGGTCGCCTCGCGCTGGGCCTTCTTGCCGCCGATGAGCAGCAGGAACTGGTTGCCGGAGTCGGCGAGCGAGTGAACGCCCTCGGCGAGCATCGAGGAGGAGCCGCTGAACGCGAACGCCACGAACTTGGATGCCGCGATCGCGAGGTTGGCGCCGAGTGCCGCCACGATCGCCTTCGTACCGCCTGACGCGCTCATGAGTCCGCGTTGTCCCTTCGCCTCTGAGGCCCTCGGAGCCCCCGTACGTCCACGCCGCCGGGCGTGCCCCGGCTTTGCCCGGCCTTTGCCGTGGGCCATTCTTGCAGCCCGGCCGGGCTCCGCCGCGTCAGGTATCCACAACCCCGGTCATACGATCACAGTGGCACGGAAGAGCGTGCCAGTGCCCGAGATCTCCGCCGTCTCGCCGGCCGGGACGAAGACCGACTGACCCGGGCTCAGCTCGTGCTCGCCGGCGCGGACCGAGCCGGCCGTGCAGAGCAGGATCTGCGGGGTGTCGAGGGTGAGGTCGTGGGCGGCGCCGCCCTCGGGGAGGACGTACCGGGAGAGCCGGAACTCGTCGATCGGTGTGTCGTAGACCTCCTCGCCGGCCGGGGAGGCCTCGGGGCGCAGTACGCCCGGGTCGCCGGCCTCGAAGCGGACGACGCGCAGGAGTTCGGGGACGTCGACGTGCTTGGGGGTCAGGCCGCAGCGCAGGACGTTGTCGGAATTGGCCATGATCTCGACGCCGAGGCCGCTGATGTAGGCGTGCGGGATGCCGGCGCCGAGGAACAGGGCCTCGCCGGGCTGCAGGCGGACGTGGTTCAGCAGCATGGCCGCGATGATGCCGGGGTCGCCCGGATAGTGCTGGGCGAGGTCGGCGTAGGTGGTGTAGTCGCCGCCGAGGCGGGCGCAGGCGGCGCTCGTCTCAGCGACCGTCTGCGCCATCTCCTCCGGGTCGGCGGTGAGGATCGCGGTGAGCACCTCGCGCAGGGCCGCGTCCTCGGGGCGGGCGTGCAGCAGGTCGACGTACGGCTTGAGGGAGGCGACGCCGAGCCCGTCGAGCAGGTCCGCGGCCCGGACCGGGTCGCGGAAGCCGCACAGGCCATCGAACTCGGTGAGCGCGCAGATCAGTTCGGGCTTGTGGTTGGCGTCCTTGTAGTTGCGGTGCGGGGCGTCGACCGGGATGCCGCGGCGCTCCTCGTCGGCGTAACCCTCCCCGGCCTGTTCCAGGTTGGGGTGCACCTGGAGGGAGAGGGGCGCGCCGGCGGCGAGGATCTTGAGGAGGAAAGGCAGGCGCGGACCGAACTTCGCCACGGCGGCCTTGCCCAGCTCTGCCTCCGGGTTCGCGTCGATGACCTCGACCAGCGTCCCGCGAGCGGTGCGCGAGGGGGCTCCGGGGTGTGCGCCCATCCACATCTCCGCCTGCGGTTCACCGGTCGACTCGACGCCGAGGAGGTGCGGGATGGCGGTGGGGGAACCCCAGGCATAGGGGCGGATGGTGTTGTCGAGGCGGTCCATGATTCTTCTCTGTCTCCGTACGTACGGCTGCCCGGCCGGCGTCGGTGACGGCGCCGGTTGCCGTGCTGATGGTGGGCGCGGGTCTTCCGGCCCGTAGCCAGATCAGGCCCTCGAAGCGAGCGCCAGGTAAACGGCGGCGAAATCCGTGACGGCGATCAGTTCAGCGAGGGACTCCAGTTCGCCGCCCTCCTCAGGTTCGAGTTCGCTGATCGGCGTGTCATGGCTGAGGGCCACGTCACGGGCGGCGGGGGCGGCCGTGAGGCCGCTGATCGGGCGGTCGCGGAGCAGCACCACGCGCGCGTGCAGCGCGGGCGGCTCCTCGACGCGGTCGCGGAAGAAGTCGTCGGGGTCGGCGCTGGCGGCCAGCGGGCCGGCCAGCAGGGCGCTGTGCGCGGCAAGCGCCTCGGGGAGTTCGGCGACGAGCGCGGGGCGGCCGGCGAGTTCGGCGAGGGCGGCGGCGAAACGGTGGCCCGCGGGGCCCGCCGAGGGCCCTTCCGTCCACACCACGGGGAGCGCGTCGGCGAGTTCGGCGGCGAGGGTCTTGGCCGGGTTGCTGTAGGTCGCGATGGCGGGGCCGCAGCGTTCGGCGATGTGGTCCAGGCGGTCGGCGACCTTCTCCAGGGCGTCCGGCGGGGCGCTGATCAGTCCGACCCGGTCCAGCAGCGCCAGCAGCGGGGTGAGCAGCGCCCAGAAGACGCCCGGGGAGGACGCGGCGAGCGGTTCCTCCTGGTCGTACGGCGCCGTCGCCATCGGTACGAACAGCCCGTGGGCGCCGGTGACCGCCTCCGCGAGCGGGGTACCGGCCGGGGCGACGGCGACGACCGAGCAGCCGCGGCGGTAGGCCTGGTCGGTGAGGAGGGACAGGCTCGGTTCGGTGCCGTCCGGGGTGGCGATCAGCAGGAGGTCCACGGAGCCGGCCCAGCCCGGGAGCTCCCAGCGCAGGGCGCCGGCGGCCGGGGCGACGCCGGTCGGGGCCAGGCGGACCACGGGGCTGCCGACGCCGGCCAGGGTGCCGAGCAGGTCGGCGGTGTGCGTGGCGGCGGCGCCGGGGCCGGCGATGAGGACGGCGCGGGGGCGGCCGTCGGGCTTGAGGTCGCCGACGCCGGCCTCGGTGGCGTGCCGGGCGGCGGTGCGGACGCGGGCGCCGGCCTCGGCGGCGCCGCGCAGCAGGCCTCGGCGGTCGGCCTCGGCGAGGCCCTCCGGGGTGTCGAGCAGCGATTCGTCCAGCATGGGCGGTGCCTCCGAGCGCCGGGGTCCTGTGCGGGTTGTCTACGCCGTGAGGGGCGTCGTCACTGGGGGCGGCGGGCCTCGTCCACGAGGAGGACCGGGATGTCGTCGCGGACGGGGTAGGCGAGGCCGCAGTCCTGGCCCGTGCAGATCAGCTCGGTGCCCTGCTCCTTGAGGGGGGCGTGGCAGGCCGGGCAGGCGAGGATCTCCAGAAGGCCGGCTTCGAGCGGCATGGGGTGTCCCTTCGAGGGCGGGTGTCTGTCTGTGGATGTGCCTGGTCAGCGTACCGCTGGTGGACGGGCTGAGCCGGGCTGCCAGTACCGTCCAGGGGGCACCGCCCCCTGGACGCCGTTCGCCCGGCCGCTCAGCCCCTGATGATCGACAGGGCCTCGTCCCTGATCCTGGTCATCGTGGCCTCGTCCTTCGCCTCGGCGTTCAGGCGGAGGAGGGGCTCGGTGTTGGAGGGGCGGACGTTGAACCACCAGTCGGCGGCGGCGACGGTGAGGCCGTCGAGGTCGTCCAGGGTGACGTCGGCGCGGTTCTCGTACGCGGAGCGGATCGCGGCGAGGCGGTCGGCCTGGTCGGCGACGGTGGAGTTGATCTCTCCGGAGCCGACGTAGCGGTCGTACTGGGCGGTGAGGGCGGACAGCGGGCCCTCCTGGCCGCCGAGGGCCGCCAGGACGTGCAGGGCGGCCAGCATGCCCGTGTCGGCGTTCCAGAAGTCCTTGAAGTAGTAGTGCGCGGAGTGCTCGCCGCCGAAGATCGCACCGCTGCGCGCCATCTCGGCCTTGATGAAGGAGTGGCCGACGCGGGTGCGGACCGTGGTGCCGCCGTTCTCCTTCACGACCTCGGGGACCGTACGGGAGGTGATCAGGTTGTGGATGATCGTGCCCTTGCCGCCGTTGCGGGCGAGCTCGCGGGCGGCGACCAGCGCGGTGATCGCGGACGGGGAGACCGGGTCGCCGTGCTCGTCCACGACGAAGCAGCGGTCGGCGTCGCCGTCGAAGGCGATGCCGAGGTCGGCGCCCTCCGCCGGGACGCGCTTCTGCAGGTCCACCAGGTTGGCCGGGTCGAGCGGGTTGGCCTCGTGGTTGGGAAAGGTGCCGTCCAGTTCGAAATACATCGGGACGAGGGTCAGGGGCAAGCCGACGAAGACCGAGGGGACCGTGTGGCCGCCCATGCCATTGCCGGCGTCGACCACGACCTTCAGCGGGCGGATGGAGGTCAGGTCGACGAGCGAGCGGAGGTGCGCCGCGTAGTCGTCCAACGTCTCACGGGTGGTCAGGGTTCCCGGCTGGGCGACCGGCTCGGGTGCGCCCGACTCCAGCCACCGCTCGACCAGTTCGCGGATCTGCGTGAGGCCGGTGTCCTGGCCGACCGGGGCGGCGCCCGCGCGGCACATCTTGATGCCGTTGTACTGGGCCGGGTTGTGGGAGGCCGTGAACATCGCGCCGGGCAGGTTCAGGGCGCCGGAGGCGTAGTAGAGCTGGTCGGTGGAGCACAGCCCGATCTCGGTGACGTCCACGCCGCGGTCCGCCGCGCCGCGCGCGAAGGCACGGGTCAGGCCGGGGGACGAGGGCCGCATGTCGTGGCCGACGACGATGGCCGCCGCACCCGTCACCTCCGCGAAGGCGGCGCCGAAGAGCCCGGCCAGTGACTCGTCCCACTGATCCGGAACCACTCCACGTACGTCGTACGCCTTCACGATCTGCGACAGATCAGCAGCCACGGCCAACCCTCCTGAAAGTCCTATGTGTGCCCACAAACTACCCGTCCGGGGTAAGGGCGAGGTGTGCGGACACCAGGAGGAGGCCCAGTCGTAACCAGGGGTGGGGTGCCGTGCGCCGGCTTGAGGAGCGGTGGGCTCAGTTGTCCGGGGAGCGCAGGACTCGCAGGTGGCCGCGGCGGGCGACCTCCATGGGGTCCGCCGTACGGCCTCCGCCGCCGCCCGCCTCGGCTGCGCGCTCCTGGGGGCGGGCCGCCTCGCGCACGGCGTTCGCGAGCGCTTCCAGGTCGTCTCCGCTGGGCCGCGCGGGGGCGGAGCCGTCGAGGAGGCGGACGACCTCCCAGCCGCGGGGGGCGGTGAGGCGTTCGGAGTGCTCGGCGCACAGGTCGTAGCAGTGCGGCTCGGCGTAGGTGGCGAGCGGGCCGAGGACCGCGGTCGAGTCGGCGTAGACGTACGTCAGCGTCGCGACGGCGGGTCGGCCGCAAGCGGTGCGCGAACAGCGACGTACAGGGCTCACGACGTTGGACGGTACCGCACTCTTGAGCGGGCCGCGACGACTCTCCACCAGGTCACTCCACCGTGTCGTGCTGTGAAACCCCCCACACACCCCTTCGAGGAGGCCGTGTTGACCTGCGTGGACGGGTTCTCGGCGGGTTTTGGGCGCGACTCGATACGGTCATGACTCGGCACAAACACCGTCAATTGCCTTGAGTTCAGCGGTCTTGGAGGGTTACGGAAACGAGCCAGACGTTGGCTGGAACGGTCAACCTGCGACACGGGGTGGAGAGGGCCGGTCGGAGCCGAACGGGGCCGATCGGGGGCGGGCTGATCGGCGGGGACGTGATCGGCTGCCGAGGGGCCTCGATCGGCCGGGGATGTGCTCGCCCGCGGGGCTGATCGGGTGTGGCTGGTCGGACGTGCCCGGGCGGGGTGGGGTGGGGGGTGGGTTGCCGTGTGGGGTCGGGCGGGGGGAGCGTGCGGGGACTACGCTTCCCCAGTGATGGACAACCGTGTACCGCCCCGTGCCGCCGGCCCCGGGCCCCGTCGCCGTGATCGTCACGGAAGGGGCATGCGAGGGCCGATCGCGCCGCCGCAGGTGCCGCTGGCGGCCAGCCGTGCCGATGTGTTCGCGGACCTGGTGCAGGACTCCGTGGAGCGTCTCGAGCGGCGGTGGCCGCAGCTTGCCGACATCGACTTCCTGGTGCTGGAGGTGCCCCGGCTGGAGGGGCGGGGTGAGCAGGGGTGGAGTGACGAGGCCGTGCCGTTGGGCGGGGTCGTCGCCGCGCGGGACGGGCGGCGGGCGCGGGTGGTCGTGTACCGGCGGCCGGTGGAGATCCGGACCAAGGGACGGGACGAGCGGGCCGCGCTGGTGCACGAGGTGGTCGTGGAGCAGGTCGCCGAGCTGCTCGGGCTGACGCCGGAGACTGTGGATCCGCGGTACGGGGAGGACTAGTCCCCGCGGGGCCCTGCGGGGCTACGGCGCCGGCAAGGTGGGCGCCGCCCCAGCCGGCACGACGGCCCGCAGCGGCGGCGGTGCCGCGCAGCCGACGGCGCCACGGAACGTCACCTCACTTCTGCAGGACCGACAGGTCCTGCGTCGTCGTCGGTACCGCCACCATGCCCCGGTCGTTCGGGAGGGTCTGGATGGTGAAGCCGGGGATTCCGGATTCCGTGGCGGAGAGGGTGCGGGAGGCGTAGACCGGGCCGCCGGAGACGGTTTCGACGGTGAGGGCGTAGGTGCCCTGCAGGCCGGAGGGGACGGGCACGGGCACGTCCTGCGTGGTGCCGGACTTGATCGTGAACGTCTTCGTCGTCGCCGTGCCGCCCTCGCTGCCCGCCGACGCGGTGACCTTGACGGTGGCGGTGGCGGTGGGCGCGGACAGCGCGAGAGTCGTGCCCTTGGCGCTGTTGTCGGCCGAGGTCGCGCGGGTGCCGACGGGAGCCGTGGCCGGGATGTAGGCCGTTTCCTGTTTGTCGCCCTTGCCGCGGACCACCCGGAGGGCCGCCACCACCGGGACCGACTGGTCCGTGGGGGTCAGGACCAGGGAGCCCGCCTCGCCGCGGGTCACCGCGCCGAGGTCGGCCGTGGTGGTCATGCCCGACTTCACGTGCAGGGTCTCATTGCCCGCCGGGGTGATCAGGCCGTCCGGTGAGGCCAGGCGGATCTTCAGGTCGGCGTCGTCGCCGCCGGGCGTGAAGGCGATCAGCCGGACGTCGGTGGCGTCCTTCGGGATGCCGGGCAGGACCAGGCTGCCGGCGGGGTCGGCGGCCGCGGCGAGCCAGTCGCCGCCCGTCTTGTCGTCCAGGGCCTGCACCGACGCGCCGACCCGGCCGCTGCGCACGCTGACGTGCACGGTCAGGTCGGCCTGCTGTGCGTCGGTGAGGGTGGAGAGCAGGATCGGCTTGCTCGCGTGCGGCGGGATGGTCTGGTTCTCGCCGAGCGGGGACTTGATCGCACCGTCCTTGCCGTACAGCTCGATGTCGACGACCGCGGCGGAGTCGTCGGGGTTGGTCAGGTGGACGTAGTCGGTGCTGCCGGTGGCCGTGCCGGCGCCCGGGAACCAGAAGTCGGTGTCCGCGGCGGCGCAGTTGACGCCCTGCAGGCCGCGGCCGGTGCCGGCGGCGACCTCGGTGGTCTCCTGGACGGTCCAGCCGGGCGCGAACTTCCCGTCGGCGGTGCCGATCAGCGCGGGCGCGTCGGCGCCGGAGGTGTCGCCGGTGGCCGGGGTGCCCGGCGCCTTCGGGGTGAGGACGGGCTGGTCCGCCGTCTTCTTCCCGCCCTTGGATCCCTTCGAGGCCTTGCCCGTCCGGGAGTTGGCCGTGCCGTCCGCCGAGTTCTGGCCGGCTGCCTGGAGTTGGGCCTTGCCGCCGCTCGCCGCGCCCTGGGTGACGGGCGTGAACGATGTGTACGACGTGTCGGCGATGTCGGAGATGCTCGGCGCCGGGCACAGCAGGCTCGTGCGCTGCACGGGGAGGTTCGCGGCCGCCTCGGGGGCGGGGGCGCCGGAGGCGGACGGGCCGTCGAACGCGGCGAACGCGGTGACGGCGGCCAGCGCGCTGACGGCGGCGATCAGGGACAGGGTGGTGCGGTTCACTGCTGGCTCCCGTCGGGGCGCTCGCTGCCGGTGCCGTGGGGGTGCTGGGCCGGGTCGTAGCCCTGCTGGGCGGGGTCGTAGACCGGGTTGTAGCCCTGCTGGTAGCTCGTGGGGTCGTACGGCATCTGGTCGGCCGTACCGCCGTAGGCGTACGGGTCGTACTGGTCCTGGCCCGTCTGGTACGGGTCGGCGGCCGGGTACGCCTGCTGGTCGTAGCCGGAGGGCGGGTACTGGCCGCCGTTCTGGTACGGGTCGGTTCCGTAGCCCGGGTATCCGGCGTCCACGTACGTCCCCTGGTCCCACTCCGCGTAGGACTGCTGGTGGGGTACGGCGGCCGAGGGCTCCTCCGGCAGAGGCGGTGCCGCCGGCTGGTCCTCGCCGGCCTGCTCCTCGCCGGCCTGCTCCTCGGCCTGGGCCCGCAGCCGGCGGGCGCGGCGGCCCTCGCCCGCGGTGGCCTGTGCGGGCAGCGGCTCCTCCTCGGGCAGGTCGTCGTCGACGTCGCGGCGGCGGCCGGGCAGGGCGAGGACGACCAGGACGACGGCGAGCGCGCCCTGGGCCCACAGCCAGGCGGTGTGGGTGATCGGGTCGGTGTAGGTGACGTCCAGCCTGCCGCCGTCGGCGGGCAGTTGGAAGCCCTGGGCCCAACCGTCGAGCGTGGTGCGGGTGAGCACGTGGCCGTTCAGGGTGGCCGTCCAGCCCTCGGAGGCGGTGTCGGCGAGGCGCAGGACGCGGCCGGCCGGGCCGGCGGGAACGGTCGTGTGGATCTCCACCGGTCCGGCGCTGACCGGCTGGGCCGCGCCCGAGCCGCCGGCGGGGACGATGGCGGCCCGCGAGACCTCCTGGTCGACGCGGTACAGGGCGCCGCCGTTCTGCTGGCTGAGCCGGCTCAGGCCCGGGGTGGTGTCGAGGACGCGGGTGATGTCGCGGGGCGCGCCCTTGTGGACGAGGACGTACCGCACGGCGAAGCCGCCGAGTTCGTCGGCCTGGTCGGCGCCGGATCCGGCGACGAGGTTGGCGACGACCTTGTCCAGCCGGGTGTTCTGGCCGTCGGCGGCGCTGATCTCGGCGTCGCCCATGCGGGCGCCGGAGCCGCGGACCAGGGTGTAGCGCACGCGCGCGGTGGAGTCGCTGTCCAGGATCAGGGTGCGGGCCCGGTCGCCGGTGGTGGAGTCCTCGGCGACGAACGCGGGCACCTGGGTCGGGTCGCGGCGCTCCAGGGGGCCGTCGGCGCCGCGGATCATCCAGCCGGCGGCGACGAGCAGCGGGCCCGCGGCCGAGGCGAAGGCGATCAGGGCGGCGACGGGCTGGCGCCAGCCGAAGCTCTGCTCGGCCACACGCGCGCGTGCGCCGTCGGCGCCGAGGGCGGCGGCGGCCAGCAGGGCGATGCCGTACACGAGCGTGGCCGGTCCGGCCCAGGCGGACCGGTTGGACAAGGCGGCGAAGACGAGGCCGACCAGGGCGACGGCCCAGGCGGTGCGGATGCCGAGCTGCCGCTCGGAGCGCAGGAGTGCGCCGAGGGCGGCGAGCACGATGCCGATGAGCATCAGGCCGTGCACGGTGCCGGGGCCGCCCGGGCTGGCGCCGAGCAGGTCGAGCGCGGAGGCGGCCGAGGTGCCGTAGGCCAGGCCGGCTTCCTTGAAGAAGCCGGTCGGGAGCAGCGTCAGCGACCAGGGGGCGAGGACCAGCAGCGGGGTGCCGAGCTGGGCGAGGAAACGCAGGGCATGGGCGACGAGGTCGCCGCGGCGCAGGACGAGCACGCCGATGCCGAGGAGCAGCGCGATGGGCCAGACGATCGGCGTGAAGGCGGTGGTGATGGTCAGCAGCAGCGCGTACGCCCAGGTGGCGCGCCAACTGCCGCGTGCGCCGGAGCGGTTCGCGAGGCCGCTCGCGGCGATGCCGGCGCGCGCGATGAGCGGCAGCAGCACGGCGAGCACGGCGGTGCCGATGCGGCCGCCGGCCAGGGCGCCGGTGGTGGCGGGCAGGAAGGCGTAGGCGATGGCCACCCAGGCACGCAGCAGCCGGGAGGTGACCAGCGGCCGGGAGGCGAAGTAGGCGGTGAATCCGGCGAGCGGTACCGAGGCGACCAGCAGGACCGTCATCGCGAGTCCGGTGGAGCCGAACAGGATCGTGGCGAGGGTCGCGATGATCGCGAGGTAGGGCGGGGCGGAGGGGGTGCCGCCCGCGCCGACCGGGTGCCAGGAGTCGGCGAAGCGGGACCACAGCTCGCCGGAGCCGGCCGGGGCGGGCAGCAGGGCGCCGCCCGCGAGCGCGCCGCTGCCGAGCAGGGCGCGGCAGGCGGCCAGGGACATCAGCAGCAGCACGAGGAAGAGCACGGGGCCGGGCCTGCGGGCGATCCGCTTGAGCCGGGCGAACTGCTCGACCTCCAGGAAGTCGGCGTCGTCGCCGCCGGGCCCGGACTCCACGGCGCCGCCGTGCCGGCCGGCCCGGAAGGTGTCGTCGGAGCCGCTGGTGAAGTTGGCGGCGAGCTGTTCCACGGTGGCCCGGACGGTGGCGCCGGGCGGCGGGAAGAGCTGACGCAGTTCGCCCTTGTCGATCTGCGAGGGTCCGCGGCGGCGCCGGGCGGCGATGATCCGCTCGGGGCGCAGCAGGACGCCCAGCAGCCCGCGGATCTCGTCCACTGCCTGGCCGGGGACCTTGCCGACGAGATAGGCGACGGTCCGCAGGACGGTGCCGAAAACGAGCCGCAGCAGCGCCCAGGGCAGCGCGGCGCCGCGGGTGTTGACGAGCAGGGTGTAGACGGCGCCGGCCTTGTCGACCTTGTGCGGGGAGGCGGCGGTGCGGCCCACGCAGTCGACGGTGCGGCGCTCGCGGGAGGCGGCCTCGGCGTGCCGTACGACGGCGTCGGGGGCGATCAGGACGCGGTGGCCGGCGGTGTGGGCGCGCCAGCACAGGTCGACGTCGTCACGCATCAGCGGCAGCCGGCGGTCGAAGCCGCCGAGCCGTTCGAAGACGTCGCGGCGGACGAGCATGCCGGCGCTGGAGACGGACAGCACGGTGCGCACGTGGTCGTGCTGGCCCTGGTCCTGTTCACGGCGGTCCAGGCCGGTCCAGCGGCGGCCGGAGTTGGCGATGGAGACGCCGACCTCCAGCAGCTGCCGGCGGTCGTACCAGCCGCGGAGCTTGGGGCCGACGACCGCCACGTCGTCGCGGCCCAGTTCGAGTTCGTTGTCGACGACGCGCAGCAGCTCGGCGAGGGCGTCGGGATCGGGGGCGCAGTCGTCGTGCAGCAGCCAGAGCCACTGGATGGGCTCGCCGTACGGCAGTTCGGGCAGGTCGTAGGCGTCGTCGCGCCAGGTGCGCGTGACGGGGTCCCAGCCGCTGGGGCGCTTGAGGTACGGCAGCTCTTCCGGGGTGAGGACCGGGGCGGTGCGGGTCGCCTCCTCGACGGCCTGGCCGAAGCCGGTGCGGCGGGCGAGGTGCAGCACGTTGGCGTCGCCGAGGGCGTCGGTGAGCAGCCGGGCGGAGTCGTCCGCGCTGCCGGTGTCGGCGGCCACCGCGTACTGCACGGGGCGCTCCTGGGAGAGCAGCCCGGCGAGCGCGTCGGGCAGCCAGCGGGCGCCGTCGTGGGAGACGAGGACCGCGGTCACCACGTGGCGCGGGAACTCTGGTGTGGCAGCTTGCTCTTGGGCTGCCGTGTGGCTGTGCACGGACATCGAGGTACGGGCCCCGGTTCGATGGACTGCGGTGGACGCCCGCGCCCTCTCGGGGGCCGAGGGGACAGCGGGGCGTCTCGGACGAGCGACCACACTATCGGCTGGCCATCAGGACGGCCCGCCACCTGTGGATAACCCACCGGCGACGGGCCGTTCGTGACGTTCTGTTGTGGATACGGGTGCGTGGAGTGGTCAGACGGCGGCCTTCTTGAGCCGGCGGCGTTCCCGCTCGGACAGGCCGCCCCAGATGCCGAAGCGCTCGTCGTTGGCGAGGGCGTACTCGAGGCACTCGGAGCGGACCTCGCAGGCGAGGCAGACCTTCTTCGCCTCTCTGGTGGAGCCGCCCTTCTCGGGGAAGAAGGACTCGGGGTCGGTCTGGGCGCACAGCGCGCGCTCCTGCCAGCCGAGTTCCTCGTCCGCGTCGTCGACCAGCAGTTGCTGCACCAGCTCGGTCATGTGCGCCCCTCGTCTGTCTTTCGCGTCCCCGTGTGCGTTGCCGTTACCGATTTCGGCTGAACGACACGAGTGAAATTACAAGTGTGCTGCTCCGGGCGAGTCAAGCCGAGATCTGCTATTGAGCCCGTTATTCACTCTGCGGAACCAAGGCCGTGCGGAAAGTGTTCAAATCGCCATAAACCGTGGCATGCAGACGAGGCCCGGAGGGGCGTCCGGAACCCGTACGGACATCTATACGGAGAAGGACGCCATGACGTTCGATCGCGTTCCGCGAGGCTTGAGCGCCCGGATGTGCCCCATGTGTCCCGCCATCCTGGTGAACAAACCTTTCATCTCCGAGATGCACCAGATGGGGTGAAATCTGTCCCGCATGCCGGGCGTCGAGTTGACACCGCGGGTGTGAACCGATGTCCTAGTGGGCATGCTCGCGAACTTGGCACTCACCTCGACCCGCACCGCCGGGTCCCTCGGTGCTGCCCGGTCCCGCTGTAGCTGTTGTCGCTGTTGCAGCTGTTGAGCCACACCTTGCTCCAGTTGTAGGCCCGTGTCCTGAGCGACCGGGCTTCCGCTTTCTCCGCTCTCCGTTCCCTCCGGCCTTCTCCCACCGAGGAACCACCGCACCCATGAACAGCGACAACGACCTCCAGATCGCCGGCGACATCCTCGAAGTCCCGCACCTGCTCCAGCCGCCGCGCGAGCACCCGGCCACCGTTGCCGAGTTCGTGGGCCTCGCCCGCCGGATCGCCGCCGACCGCTCCCAGTGGGCACACCTCGTGCGGTACGACGCGACGAC
The DNA here is from genome assembly GCF_053593835.1 of Streptomyces sp. NPDC002076. Taxonomy (NCBI): domain Bacteria; kingdom Bacillati; phylum Actinomycetota; class Actinomycetes; order Kitasatosporales; family Streptomycetaceae; genus Streptomyces; species Streptomyces sp. NPDC002076. The sequence continues at coordinate 273,568 of NZ_JBSFDI010000012.1, read as the reverse complement.
CCGCTGGTACCACCGGCTGCGCACCGGCCCCGGCTACGAGGTGTGGCTGCTGTCCTGGGTGCCGGGTCAGGGCAGCGGGCTGCACGACCACGGCCGCTCCTCCGGTGTCCTGACCGTCCTGGAGGGCACGCTCACCGAGCGCACCGAACGCGCCACGCGCGCGTTGACGGCGGGAGCACAGCGGGTGTTCGCGCCGGGGTACGTCCACGAGGTCGTCAACGACACCCTGGAGCCGGCGGTCAGCCTGCACATGTACCACCCCGGCCTGACCGAGATGCCGATGCACACCTCCCCGCACTGCGAAGCTCGTCCGGTGACTGCCTGACGCGTTGTCGTACCCGCCTGCGACACTTGCCCCATGCGCATTGTGGTTCTGGCAGGCGGCATCGGTGGTGCCCGGTTCCTGCGCGGTCTGAAGCGGGCCGTGCCGGACGCGGACGTCACGGTCATCGGCAACACCGGCGACGACATCCACCTCTTCGGGCTGAAGGTCTGCCCGGACCTGGACACGGTGATGTACACGCTGGGCGGCGGCATCAACGAGGAGCAGGGCTGGGGGCGGTCCGACGAGACCTTCCACCTCAAGGAGGAACTGGCGGCCTACGGGGTCGGGCCGGACTGGTTCGGCCTCGGCGACCGGGACTTCGCCACGCACATCGTGCGCACGCAGATGCTCGGCGCGGGCTATCCGCTCAGCGCCGTCACCGAGGCGCTGTGCGACCGCTGGAAGCCGGGCGTGAAGCTGATCCCGATGACCGACGACCGCGTCGAGACGCACGTGGCCGTGGAGGTGGACGGCGAGCGCAAGGCGGTCCACTTCCAGGAGTACTGGGTACGGCTGCGGGCCTCCGTCCCCGCCGAGGCCGTGGTCCCGGTCGGCGCCGAGCAGTCCAAGCCGGCCCCGGGTGTGCTGGAGGCCATCGCCGAGGCGGACGTCATCCTCTTCCCGCCGTCCAACCCGGTCGTGTCCATCGGCACCATCCTCGCCGTGCCCGGCATCCGGGAGGCCATCGCGGACGCGGGCGTGCCCGTGGTCGGCCTGTCCCCCATCGTCGGGGACGCTCCCGTGCGCGGCATGGCCGACAAGGTGCTCGCCGCGGTCGGCGTGGAGTCGACGGCCGCCGCGGTCGCCGAGCACTACGGCTCCGGACTGCTGGACGGCTGGCTGGTCGACACCGTGGACGCGGCCGCGGTCGAGCGGGTCGAGGCGGATGGCATCCGCTGCCGGGCCGTACCGCTGATGATGACCGACGTCGACGCGGCCGCGCAGATGGCGCGGGAGGCGCTGGCGCTGGCCGAGGAGGTGCGGGGAGCGTGAGCGAGGCGCGCCCGGAGTACACGGTCCGGGCCCTGTCGGGCATTCCCGAGGTGCAGCCGGGCGACGACCTCGCCAAGCTGATCGCCGCGGCCGAGCCGGGTCTGGCCGACGGGGATGTGCTGCTCGTCACCTCCAAGATCGTCTCCAAGGCGGAGGGCCGCGTCGTCGGGGCGGCCGACCGGGAGGCGGCCATCGACGCCGAGACGGTCCGGGTGGTGGCCCGGCGCGGCGCCCTCAGGATCGTGGAGAACCGGCAGGGCCTGGTGATGGCCGCCGCCGGGGTCGATGCCTCCAACACCCCTGCCGGCACCGTGCTGTTGCTGCCGGAGGACCCGGACGCGTCCGCACGCGCGATCCGCGACGGCCTGCGCGCCGCCCTCGGCGTCGACGTCGGTGTGGTCGTCACCGACACCTTCGGGCGGCCCTGGCGTTCGGGGCTGACGGACGTGGCGATCGGCGCCGCCGGCGTACGCGTGCTGGACGATCTGCGTGGCGGCACGGACGCGCACGGCAATCCGCTCAGCGCCACGATCGTCGCCACGGCGGACGAACTGGCCGCCGCCGGCGACCTGGTCAAGGGCAAGGCGGCGGGCCGGCCGGTCGCGGTGGTGCGCGGCCTGCCGCATGTGCTGGCCCCCGAGGACGGCGAGGGCGCGCGGGCGCTGGTGCGGCCCGCGCGGGACGACATGTTCCGGCTCGGCACGTCCGAGGCGGTCCGCGAGGCGGTGACCCAGCGGCGGACGGTCCGGGCGTTCACGGACGAGCCCGTGGACCCCGGCGCGGTACGGCGCGCGGTGGCGGCGGCGGTGACCGCGCCGGCCCCGCACCACACCACGCCCTGGCGGTTCGTGCTGCTGCAGTCGGCGGAATCGCGGGTACGGCTGCTGGACGCGATGCGGGAGGCCTGGATCGCCGACCTGCGCCGGGACGGCAAGAGCGAGGAGTCCATCGCCAAGCGGGTGCGGCGCGGGGACGTCCTGCGCAACGCGCCCTGCCTGGTGGTGCCGTGCCTCGTCATGGACGGCTCGCACCACTACGGGGACGCGCGGCGGGACGGCGCCGAGCGGGAGATGTTCGTCGTCGCGATGGGCGCGGGCGTGCAGAACCTGCTGGTCGCACTGGCCGGGGAGCGGCTGGGCTCGGCGTGGGTGTCGTCCACGATGTTCTGCCGTGACGTGGTGCGCGAGGTGCTCGACCTGCCCGCGGACTGGGAGCCGATGGGCGCGGTGGCCGTCGGGCATCCGGCCGAGGAGCCGAGACCGCGGCCGGAGCGGGACGCGGGGGCGTTCATAGAGGTGCGGTGAGTTCGGTCGTACGCGGCCCTGGCCCGCGTACGACCGCCTAGTCTCGAAGCACGCACCGGCTCCCCCAGGACTTCACAGGACCTCATCCGTGGCAGGACGTTTCGCTCAGCGCCCCACGCGCACGACCGTGCGCGGCGGCGATGCCGGCGTGCCCGCGGGCGCCGCCGGGATACCGCGGCAGGCTGCCGCTCCGGCGCGGGTACGGCGTTGGGTGCCGGACGGGCCGCTCGACCTCGGGCTGGTGCTCGGACCGCTGCGGCGCGGGCCGGCCGACCCCACCTTCCGGGCCACCGCGGACGGATCCGTGTGGCGGGCCAGCCGTACGCCCGCCGGGCCGGGCACGCTGCGGGTGCGGGCGCAGGGCGGTGAGGTGCTCGGCGAGGCGTGGGGGCCGGGGGCGGAGTGGCTGCTGGACCGGCTGCCCGAGTGGCTCGGCGCGGCAGACGAGCCGGACGCGTTCGTGCCCCGGCACCGGGTCGTGGCCGTGGCGCGGCATCGGCGGCCGGGCTTGCGGCTGACGCGGACCGGGCTGGTGCTGGAGTCCTTGATCCCCTCGGTGCTGGAGCAGAAGGTCACGACGGATGAGGCGTACCGGGCGTGGCGGTTGCTCGTGCGGAAGTTCGGGGAGCGCGCGCCCGGACCGGCGGGGGCCGCGGAACGGCCGATGTTCGTGATGCCGGCGCCGCGGACCTGGGCGCTGATTCCGTCCTGGGAGTGGCATCGGGCCGGGGTCGACAACAAGCGGGCGTCGACGATTCTGCGGGCCGTACGGGCCGCTGCGCGGCTGGAGCAGGCGGTGGGGATGCCGGTGGCCGAGGCTCAGGCGCGGTTGGAGGTCGTGCCGGGGGTCGGGCCGTGGACGTCGGCGGAGGTGGTGCAGCGGAGTCACGGGGCGGCGGATGCGGTGACGGTCGGGGATCTGCATCTGCCGGGGATCGTGGGGTGGGCGTTGGCGGGGGACCGTCATGCCGACGACGCGGTGATGCTGCGCTTGCTGGAGCCGTATGCCGGGCAGCGGCATCGGGCGGTGCGGTTGATTCTGCTGAGCGGGAACGTGCCTGCGCGTAGGGCGCCGAAGATGCCTCGGGTGGACATCGGGTTGCTGTGAGCTGCGCGGTGCTGCCGCTGGGCGACGGGGCGTTTGGCTTGCCCGCGCTTACGGGGGTGCGCGGTGCTGCCGCTGGACAACGGGGCCTTTCGCTTGCCCGCGCTTGCGCGGTGCGCAGTGCTGCCGCTGGACAACGGGGCGTTTCGCTTGCCCGCGCTTACGGGGTGCCGCTGCGCCCACCCGTGCCGCCCCAGCGGCACGACTGCCCGCAGCTGCGTGGGTATTGGGAGCGCCCCGAAGGGGCGCGGGGAACTGCACGATCAGCCACGCGCCCGCACCCAGCGCCCCCTACCGCCCTCACCGTTTCCTCACCGCCCCCGGACCCCCTTCGGGGTCCGGGGGCGCAGGTCCCGTGGAAGGCGGCCGGGCGGCAGGTGTTACTGGTCGGAGGAGAAGCGCACCGCGCCCGCCGGGATGCGGGCGTCGCACCACACGCGTACTCCCTCGCGGAGCTCGTTGTCGGCGCCGATGATCGCGCCGTCGCCGACGACCGTGCCGGTGAGGACCGTGCGTTCGCCGACGCGGGCCCTCGTGCCGATGAGGGAGTCGGTGATGACCGCGCCGGGTTCGATGACGGCGCCCGGGAGGATGGTCGAGCCGGAGACCCGCGCGCCCTCGGCCACGAACGCGCCCTCGCCGACCACCGTGCCGTCCGTCAGCTTGGCGTCCGGCGCCACCGTCGCCGTAGGAAGGATCAGGCGGTCGCCGCAGCGGCCGGGGACCGCCGGGGACGGGGCGCGGCCCAGGACCAGGTCGGCCGAGCCGCGGACGAACGCCGCCGGGGTGCCGAGGTCCAGCCAGTACGTGGAGTCGACCATGCCCTGCAGATGGGCGCCGGCCGCGAGGAGGTCCGGGAACGTCTCGCGTTCCACCGAGACCGGCCTGCCCAGCGGGATCGTGTCGATGACCGAGCGGCGGAAGACGTACGCCCCCGCGTTGATCTGGTCGGTGACGATCTCCTCCGGCGTCTGCGGCTTCTCCAGGAAGGCGCGGACGCGGCCGGTCTCGTCCGTGGGGACCAGGCCGTAGGCCCTCGGGTCCGTCACCTTCGTCAGGTGGAGGGAGACGTCCGCGCCGGTCGACCTGTGGGTGTCGACCAGGGCCCTGATGTCCAGGCCCGTCAGGATGTCGCCGTTGAAGATCAGCACGGGCTCGTCGGGGCCGGAGTGCAGGCGCGAGGCGACGTTGCGGATGGCGCCGCCCGTGCCGAGCGGCTCCTCCTCCGTCACGTACTCGATGTGCAGCCCCAGAGAGGAGCCGTCGCCGAAGTACGGCTCGAAGACCTCGGCCAGATAGCTGGTGGCGAGGACGATGTGGTCCACGCCCGCCGCCTTGGCGCGCGCCAGCTGATGCGTGAGGAACGGCACCCCGGCGGCCGGGACCATGGGCTTGGGCGTGTGCACCGTGAGGGGACGCAGCCGGGTGCCTTTGCCGCCGACCAGGAGGATCGCTTCTGTCACCTGTCGTCTCTGCTTCCTGCCGGGACCGGCCGAACTACTCGTTTCACTCGTTTCGGCCGGTCAGTGTATGCAGACCGTAGCGGCGGCGCCCTTGACAACCACGCGGTTTCCCACGAGATCGGTGAGAGAACGGTGTGAGAGCGGCGCGCCCCCGAAGACTGCGCCGAGCGCGCGCCCCGGCCGGCTCAGCGCCCCTGGTAGCGCGCCGCGCTGGAACGGGCCGTACCGAGCTCGGCGTAAAGCCGTTTGCCGGGGCACTCGGTGGCGAATCCGTCCCGATGGCCGGAGATCACGTCCAGTCGTACCTTCTTACCTTTGGGGTAGAGGTTGCCACCGCCCGACGTGAGATATGTCTTGCCACGCGGATCGGCCCCGTAGAGACCGAGCTTCCACGCGGTGAGCCGGGCGACGGCCCACACCGCGGCCCCGGACGGCTTCGCCACACCGTACGAGCCGATCACGGCGATGCCCATGCTGTCGCTGTTGAAGCCGAGGATGTGTGCGCCGCGGACCGCCTTCGCCACGCCGCCGGCCCGGCCCTCGTAGATGGTTCCGCACTTGTCGACGAGGAAGTTGTAGCCGATGTCCCGCCAGCCCATGCTTCTGACGTGGTAGCGGTAGATACTGCGGATGACGGAGGGGGCCTGGGCGCAGGTGTACGTGTTGCCCGAGTCCGTGTGGTGCACGAAGGCCACCTTGACCTTGTTCGTGTAGACGAAACCGGGTTCGCGCAGTGACTCGTCCACGCCCCAGCCGCGCCGGGTGACGATCCGCGGGCGCGGCCCGATGTAGGGCTTGTCCCCCACCGGGCCTTGCAGGCGGGCGAGTTCCCGCTCGGTGGCCCGCCTGCCCAGCGCCGGGATCTCCGGGGCGCCGAAGTCGGCGAGGTCGGTGTCGGCCGCCGAGGCCGCGCCTGCCGCGTCCGTGTCCGGACCGGTGGGGGGCGGGTCGGCCGGCGCGTCCTCGGGCGGCGCCTCCTCGCCGGGGTCGACGAGTTCCAGGTGCAGACCGGAAGGCAGCGGGGGCGTCGGTTCGACCGTACGACCGCGCCGCACGCCCCCGTCGGCGGCGCGGACCCGTACGTCCACGCCGTCGGAGTCGCCCACCCACAGCGGTGCGGTCGCCCCGCGCACCCGCCGCGCGTCCCGTTCCGCCGTACCCGGGTCGGCGCCGTGGCCGGCGTTGTGTGTCTCGACGTCCCGCCAGCCGGACCACTCCCGCGTCCGCGCCGACCGCGTCCGCACCTGGACCCGGCCGTGCAGCTCGGCGTCCGGGTCGTCCCAGACCACCCCGAGCAGCGAGAAGTGCTCGCCGTCGGGCCGGTACAGGCCCTGCTCCGGGGCGGTGCCGAGGACCCGCTCGCGGGAGAGGGGGACGAGGGGCAGCGAGCGGGTGCTGCCCGGGACACCGGCCGCTGCCGGTCGTGCGGGTGCGGCGGATGCGGCGGCCGCGGGCGGGGACAGCAGCGGAAACGCGAGGGCCGCGGCGCAGGCGACGCCGACCGAGGGGGCGGCGATCGACCGGGCGCCGATGGAGGAAGCCAGGAATCCACGCATGGCCATGATCTTGGGCATACTCATACAAATCTGTCCAACGATGGGGCGACGGTGAACTGACGGCCCGTCGGAGACCGTTCCGCCGAACCGGTGGCCCCACCGCACGCTGCGCACGTCCGCCCGCGCGTACCCTTTCCCGGGTGAACGCCACCGATCGCACCCCTGCCGACCTGCTGGCTTCCGCGCTCGCCGCGGACCCCGGCCGCCCGCTGGTGACCTTCTACGACGACGCCACGGGCGAACGCGTCGAACTGTCCGTGGCCACCTTCGCCAATTGGGTGGCCAAGACCGCGAATCTGCTTCAGGGAGACCTCGCCGCCGGGCCGGGCGACCGTGTCGCCCTGCTGTTGCCGGCGCACTGGCAGACGGCGGTGTGGCTGCTGGCCTGTTCCTCGGTGGGGGTGGTGGCGGATCTCGGCGGGGATCCGGCCGCGGCGGACGTCGTCGTCAGCGGGCCGGATGCGCTGGACGCGGCGCGGGCGTGCGGCGGGGAGCGCGTGGCGCTCGCGCTACGGCCGCTCGGCGGGCGTTTTCCCCAGACCCCGGCCGGGTTCGCCGACTACGCCGTGGAAGTGCCGGGGCAGGGGGACCGGTTCGTGCCGTTCGCCCCGGTGGATGCGGAGGATCCCGCGCTGATCGTCGCGGGGGCGGAGTTCAGCGGGGCCGAGGTTGTCGAGCGGGCGCTCGCGGATGCGCCTTCCTTCGATCTGACGGGGCCTGGATCGAGGTTGTTGTCCGGGCTGTCGTACGACACCTGGGAAGGGGTCAGCGCGGGGCTGTACGCGCCGCTGGCCGCCGGAGGGTCCGTGGTGCTGTGCCGGCATCTGGACCGGCTGGACGAAGAGGCTCTCGCCAAGCGCATCGAGAGTGAGCGGGTGACGGCGGTGCGCCGCTGAAAAGCGCTGTTCCCCGCGTCCCCGGGCAGTCACGGTTCCCCCGATCGGCCTAGTAAAGGGCGCTTCCCCCACCCTCCCCCGCCATGGTCGTAAGAGCAGGACGTGACGCTCGTACGCCGTGAAAGGGTGCCCCACCCGTGACCGACACCGTTGGCAAGCCCCTCGGTCCCGGTCTGGGGGCCTCCGCCACCGGCACAGGGCTCCTACGGCGGCATCGGCGGCGGTGGGTGAAGGCGACGGCGCTCGGTGTGGCCGCGCTCGCCGTGGCGGGCGTCGGGGCCGGCTGGGCCGTCTACGCCAAGCTCAGCAACAACATCACCGCCGATGACGCGGCCGCCCGCGAACTGGAGCGGTACGAGCGGGAGCGGCCCACGGAGCTGGTGCGGGGCGCGCAGAACATCCTGCTGATCGGGTCGGACACGCGGGCCGGGGAAGGGAACTCCGCGTACGGGCGGGATCTGGGCAGCGAGCGGTCGGACACCACGATCCTGCTGCATCTGGCCGCGGACCGGCGCAGCGCCACCGCCGTGTCCCTGCCGAGGGATCTGATGGTGGACATCCCCGGCTGCCGGCAGCAGGACGGCAGCCGCAGCGAGCCGGTGTTCGCGATGTTCAACCATGCCTTCCAGGTGGGCGGTTCGGCGTGCACGATACGGACCGTCGAGAAGCTGACGAACATTCGGATCGACCATCACGTGGTCGTGGACTTCAGCGGGTTCAAGAAGATGGTGGACGCCGTCGACGGGGTGCAGGTCTGCCTGAAGGAGCCCATCGACGACAAGGCGGCCCTGTTGAAGCTGCCCGCGGGCAAGGTCAGGCTCAACGGGGAGCAGGCGCTGGGGTTCGTGCGGGCCCGCAAGTCGCTGGGCGACGGAAGCGACACCGAACGGATGGAACGCCAGCAGCGGTTCCTCGGCGCGCTGGTGGACAAGATGCAGAGCAACGACGTTCTGCTGAACCCGGTGAAGCTGTATCCGGTGCTGGACGCGGCGACCTCCGCGCTGACCACGGACCCGGAACTGGCCAGTCTGCGTGGCTTGTACCAGTTGGTGCGCGGGCTGCGCGACATCCCCGCCGAACGGGTGCAGTTCCTGACCGTGCCGAGGGAGTCGTACATCTACGACAGCAACCGTGATCAACTCGTGGAGCCGGCGGCCGAGAAGCTGTTCGCGCGGCTGCGGGCCGATCAGCCCGTGGCGGTGGCCCAGGAGACACCGCAGGAGGCCACGGGGACGGACGGCGAGCCCGACAGCAAGAGCGACCCGTCCCCCGCGCCGACGTTCCGCGGGAACACCGCCGCCGAACACACCTGTGAGTAATGCGCACATCAAGACGCCGAACTTCCGTCCGGGAAATGAGGCGGATTGCCCAGTTGTAGGCACGGGGAATTTGTCAGCGGCGTCGCTTGACGCTGAACTGGGCGGATAGTGTGAGCGATCCGGTGCACCTGGCCGCGAGGTCCGACCTGGGGTCGTGCACTGTTTCACCGAGACCCGAGCGTCTTTGAGGGGGAAGGCGCCGCGTGGCCCCGACGGAGGATTCAGACAACCGTGGACGCGCAAGGCCGTGGGCGGGCGGACAATATCGATCCCGCCGACCAGTGGGTGCTCAATCCGAACACCGGTGAATACGAACTGCGACTGGGCACTTCCGCACCGCAGTCACCGGTTCCCGGTCCCCGTAGACCCGCCCCCCGGGACGGCGCCGGCGCGCCGCGCCGCCGTAACGAATCGGCGCCCGGCGGGACCCGTGAGCCGCGCCAGGTGCGCGGCAATGACGTACCGCCGCCGCGGTCGGCCCGGCGCCGGGTCGGTGAGCCGGAGCCTCCGCAGGGGCGCAGGGCCGCCCGGCGTCCGGTGAAGAAGAAGTCGAGGGTGAAGAAGGTGCTGGCGTGGACCGCCGGCGGGACGGCCTTCATGCTGGTCGCCATCGGCACCGCCGGCTATCTCTACCTCAAGCACCTCGAGGGCAACGTCACCACGACGGACGTCGGCAGCGCGGGCAAGAGCGGCTTCAGCAAGGACGACGCCTTCAACATACTGATCATCGGCACCGACAAGCGGACCGGGAAGGGCAACACGGGCTACGGCGACGCCAACAGCGTCGGGCACGCGGACACCAACATCCTGCTGCACGTCTCCAAGGACCGGACGAACGCCACCGCGCTGAGCATTCCGCGCGACCTGATCGTGAACGTGCCGGACTGCCCGACCAAGCAGGCCGACGGCTCGACCAAGGTCATCCCCGGCTCCGACAACGTCCGCTTCAACACCAGCCTCGGCCAGCAGGGCCGCGACCCCGGCTGCACCATGCGCACGGTCGACCAGCTCACCGGCATCACGGTCGACCACTTCATGATGGTGGACTTCAACGCGGTGAAGACGCTGACGACCGCGGTCGGCGGCGTCGACGTCTGCCTGGCGCACGCCGTGAACGACTCGGACTCGCATCTGAAGCTGCCCGCGGGCAAGCACAACATCCAGGGCGAGCAGGCGCTGGCCTTCGTCCGCACCCGGCACAGCTGGGGCAACCACGGCGATCTGGACCGCATCAAGGTCCAGCAGCAGTTCATGTCCTCGCTGATGCGCAAGATGTCCTCCAGCGACACCCTCTCCAGCCCGACCAAGCTGATCAGTCTGGCGGAGGCGGCCACGAAGGCGCTGACCGTCGACAAGGGCATCGGTTCGGTGAGCACGCTCAAGGACGTGGCGCTGGAGCTGAAGAAGGTGCCGACGAAGAACATCTCCTTCGTGACCGTGCCCGTGCTCGACAACCCGGCCGACGGCACGGTCCACAAGACGGTCATCGTCAACCCGAGTGCCGCCCCGCAGGTCTTCGACGCGATCAAGAACGACGTCTCCTTCACCGAGGTGAAGAAGAAGCAGAAGGAGGCGAAGGACGCGCAGGCCGCGCTCCTGAAGGGCAGCAGGTCCGCGCCCTCCGACGTGCGGGTGCGGGTCCTCAACGGCGGTGCGGTCGGCGGCAGCGCGCAGGAGACCCTCGACTGGCTCCAGACCAAGGAGGGCGTGCTCAAGTCCGAGAACGCGGGCAACGCACCGGCCGAACTGAGCAAGACCACGCTGGAGTACGCCCCGGACCAGGCGGCGCAGGCACGGGAGCTGGCCCACCTCATGGGCCTGCCGGGCTCCGCGCTCAAGCCCGGCAAGAGCGTGATCAACTCGCAGGGTCTGCCCGCGATGACGCTCACCCTGGGCAAGGACTTCAAGGGCGCGGGCGTGTCCCTCACCGCTCCGGTCAAGGCGCCGACGGTCGACAAGTCGACGGCGAACGAGGTCAAGTGCGCCAGCTAGGCACTCGGGCACCCCGGCGGGCCGTGCGTCGGCGCGGTACGCCGACGGCATGAAAGAGCGGCATGAAAGAGCCAGTGCCCTTCCCGCGGGAAGGGCACTGGCCGTTTCGTGCGAAGGTCAGTTGGCGGCGAGAACCGCCGGCCGCCGTGACGCGATGACCTTGCGCGCCAGCGACTTCGGGCTCGTCAGAAAGCCCCAGCCCCACGACATGTGCATGGTGGCCAGGGCCACCGGGATCTGCAGCCGGGCCTTCGCGGACAGCCCCTTGCCCGCCGGGACCGAGCCCGCGACGATCGCCGCCAGATAGCCGCCGGGGACGACGAGGGCCCACGGGGTGAGCACCGCGCCGACGACGACGCCGGCCGCGATCGCGCAGAGGGCCGTCGGCGGGGCGAGGTAGCGCAGGTTGATGGAGCCGGAGTGGTAGCGGGCCACGACGTGCCGCCAGCGGCCGTAGTCCTTGTACTGCTTGGCGAGGGCCCGGACGGAGGGCCGCGGGCGGTACGAGACCTTGAGCTCGGGCGAGAACCAGATCAGGCCGCCCGCCTCACGGATGCGGAAGTTCAGCTCCCAGTCCTGGGCGCGGATGAACTCCTCGTTGTAGCCGCCCTGCTGCTCCAGGGCCTCGCGGCGGAAGACACCGAGGTAGACGGTCTCGGCGGGCCCGGCCTCGCCGCCCGTGTGGAAGGCGGCGTTGCCGACCCCGATCTTCGAGGTCATCGCGGCGGCGACCGCGTGCTCCCAGTCGTTCTCGCCCTCGGCGTGCATGATGCCGCCGACGTTCTGCGCGCCGGTCTCCTCCAGGAGCCGGACCGCGGTGGCGATGTAGTTCGGCGAGAGCATGCCGTGGCCGTCGACGCGGACCACGATCGGGTGCCGGGAGGCCTTGATCGCCGCGTTCAGCGCCGCGGGGGTGCGGCCGGTCGGGTTCGGGACGGTGTGCACACGCGCGTCCTCCGCCACGAGCTGGGCCGCGATCTCGTCCGTGCGGTCCGTGGACGGACCGAGGGCGATCACGACCTCCATCTCGCCGGCGTACTCCTGCGCGAGGATCGCTTGGACGGCCCCGCGCAGATGCCGCTCCTCGTTGAGGACCGGCATGATCACGGAAACAGCGGGGAGCCGCACGTCGGGCTTGGCGTTCATAGGGGGCTCACGTTACCGCGAACGGGGGACACCGGTGCGCGCCGCCGGGGCGTGGGGCCGGGCTGGAGATCGTACCGGCCTACCGTGCTCACGGATCCCACGTACGGCGTCGTCCGGAGGTGTCCCCCTTGGCAAGCCCGCCCCGGTCCCCCGCGCGTCCGCAGCGCCGACCGCAGCCGCCCCGCCGTGTGCCGCGACCGCAGGAGCGGCCCGTGCGGTCGGTACGGCCGCCACGGCGGCCTCGCTGGGCCATGCGGGCGGTGAGCACGCTGTCCGTCGTCGTGCTCGCCTCCGCCGGGATCGGGCATGCGGTGATCAGCAGCCTGGACGCGGGGATCTCCCGGGTCGACGCCTTCAAGGACATGAAGAACCGGCCGCTCGCGGGCCACGGCATGAACATCCTGCTGGTCGGCACCGATGGCCGCGACAAGATCACCGAGCGGGAGCGGCGGGCGTACCGGCTGGGCGGGGCGCCCTGCCACTGCACGGACACGATGATGATCGTGCACATCTCGGAGAACCGGAAGCGGGCCACCGTGGTGAGCCTGCCGCGTGACTCCTACGCCGAGGTGCCCGCGAGCGCCGACCCGGCGACCGGGAAGCAGCGCCCGGCGCATCCGATCAAGCTCAACGCCGCCTACTCCGAGGGCGGCCCACAGCTGACCGTCCGCACGGTCGAGAGCATGACCCATGTGAAGATCGACCACTATCTGGAGGTCGACTTCACCAGCTTCATGAAGACGGTGGACGTCCTCGGCGGGGTGACCGTGTGCACGCCGACCCCGCTGAAGGACGCGTACAGCGGGCTCGACCTCAGCCCCGGCACGCACACCCTGAACGGCGGGCAGGCGCTGCAGTACGTGCGGGCCCGGCACGTCGACGCGACGAGCGACCTGGGCCGGATGAAGCGGCAGCAGCGGTTCCTGGCCGCGCTGATCGAGCGGGCCGCCTCCTCCGGGATGCTGCTGGACCCGATGCGGTTCCGGGACGTGACCCGCGCGGTGCTCGGCTCGGTCCGCGCCGACGAGGGCTTCGGCACCGACGAGCTGCTCGACCTGGGCCGGGCCATGCGGAACTTCTCCCCCTCCTCCTCCGAGTTCACCACCGTGCCCATCGGGCAGGTCAACTACGGCGTCAAGGGCATCGGCTCGACCCTGAAGTGGGACCAGGCCAAGGCGGACCAGCTGTTCGCCGCCCTGCGCGACGACAAGCCGCTCACCGTGGCCCCGGCGCCGCCCCCGCCCCCGCACCGCGCTCGGGCGCACGTGCCGCCTCCTGCCACCATCGACGTGGACCCCGGGCAGGTCCGGGTGCAGGTGGCGAACGGCACGGGCACCGCCGGCCTCGGCAAACGCCTCGACGCGGCGCTCGCGGCGACCGGCTTCGCCGCGACGCACCAGCCGGTGACGGCCGCCCGTGTGCCGCACACCGTCATCTCCTACGACCCCCGCTGGGACCGCTCGGCCCGCGCCCTGGCTGCCGCCCTGCCGGGGGCCGGACTGCGCGCCGTACCGGGCCAGGGCCCGCTGCTGAAGGTGGTCGCCGGGGCGGACTTCAAGGACGTGCACCGGGTGCACTTCGAGGACCCCGCCCAGCCGCAGCAGACAACCGTGCGCGGCAGCGAGGTGGTGTGCTCGGGCGTCTAGCTCACGAGGCGCACTTGACCTGGTCGGCCGTGTGGGTCGGAACGGACGGGGGCTTGGCGGGACCGGTGAGGGGGGTGCCCGCGCCCCGGAAGTCGGCGCCGAGCCGCAGCACGATCGCCGGGAGTCCCTGGTCGTTGGTCTCGCTCCGGCCCGGTTTCAGCGCGGTGGCCGGCAGCCCCATGAGGTCGGCCAGCTCGCGTGCCTGGGCGGCCTGGGCGGGGGCGTACTCCAAGGTGGTCCTCGGCTGGTGCGTGCCGCTGTTGCCGAGCTGGGCGGACTTGGTCACGCCCTTCTCGGTCTGCAGCCAGGACAGGGCCGCCTGGGCGGAGCCGCCGGGGGCGCCGGCGTTGTAGAGGTCGACCCGGACCTCGCCGGGCGCCGAGCGCGGGCCCTCGAGCCGGCCGGCCTCCTGCGCCTTGTGCTGCTTCTTCACCTCGGTGAAGGAGGCGTCGTCGCCGATCATGGCGAAGATCTGCCGGGCGGGCCCCTCCTGTACGAGGACGGTCTTGTGGACCGGGCCGTCGGCGGGGTTGTCCCGGACCGGCAGGGTGACGAAGGTGATGTTCTTCGGCGGCACCTTCTTCAGTTCCAGGGCCACGTCCTTGAGCGTGGTGATGTGCCCGATGCCCTTGTCCACCGTGAGCGCCTTGGTCGCCGTCTCGGCCAGGTCGAGCAGTCTGCCCGGGCTGGTGAGCGTGGAGTCGGACTTCATCTTGCGGAACAGCGCTCCGAGGAACTGCTGCTGGACCTTGATGCGGTCCAGGTCGCCGAAGTTGCCCCAGCTGTAGCGGGTGCGGACGAAGGCCAGGGCCTGCTCGCCCTGGATCTTCGACGGCCCGGCGGGCAGGTCCAGGTGGGACTTCTTGTCCTTGACGGCGTGCGCGAGGCAGACGTCGACCCCGCCGACGGCCGTGGTCAGCGTCTTCACGGCGTTGAAGTCGGCCATCATGAAGTGGTCGATCTTCATGCCCCCGGCGAGCTGCTCCACGGTGCGGACCGTGCAGCCGGGGTCGCGGCTCAGCTGGCCGAGGCTGGTGTTGAAGCGGACGCCCTGAGCGCCCGGGATGGTCCGCAGCGAGCCGTCCGGCTGTCTGGTCGGGCAGTCCGGTACGTCCGTGATCAGGTCCCGGGGGATGCTGAGCGCGGTCGCGTTCGTCCGGTCCTGGGAGACGTGCAGCAGGATGTTGGTGTCCGCGTGCCCGACGCTGTTGGCGTCGCCGTAGCCGGAGTCACCCTTGCCCTGCCGTTTGTCGGTGCCGATCACCAGGATGTTGAACGCCTTGTCCTTGCTGAAGGAGTCGCTGGTGGCGCCTGCGGTGTCGGTGGTCGTGATGTTGCTGTCGAGGTGCTTGAGGTAGAGATAGCCGCCGACGGCACCGGCGACGACGACGAAGGCGAGCGTGCCGCTGGTCCACAGCAGAACCCTTTTTCCGGTGGACTTCCGGCCGGCCTTCTTTCCGGTCCCGCGCCGGGCACGGCCGTCGGCACGGCTGCCGGCTCGGCCCGCCGCGGGGCGAGTGCCGGGCACCCGGGACTCGCCCGCGGCATCCGGTGCCGACCGGGGCCCGGGCACGTCCGGCCGGCCGGCGGACGGGGCCGGCCGCAGCTCGTACTCGCCCGTGTGCGGGTTGCGCACCCACTGGTCCGCGGGGTCGATGCCGTCGCCGTGATCCAGGCCTGATGTGTCCACGCCATCACAATATCCACACAGATCACCGGCAGCGGACGGCCGTGACCTTTCCCACTCTCGTACAACCCCCCTGAAGAGGACGGGAGTTGCTAGTCCTCGAAGCCCTCGGCCGCACGCTTCTCGCGCAGCTCGCGAATGGCCCGGCGGCGGGCCAGACGGTGGGTGCGACGGATCTGGGCCTCCTGGTAGCGGCGGCGGTCCCGGTCGGTCTCGGGGATCACCGGCGGCACCCGGCGCGGCTTGCCGTCGGCGTCGACGGCCGCGAAGACCAGATAGGCGGAGCCGACCTGAGTGGGCGGGGCCGACTCGTTCCAGCGCTCGGCGAGGACCCGGACGCCGACCTCCATGGAGGTGCGGCCGGTCCAGTTCACCTGTGCCTTCACATGGACCAGATCACCGACGCGGACCGGCTCCAGGAAGGCCATCTCGTCCATGGAGGCCGTGACGGCGGGACCGCCGGAGTGCCGGCCCGCCACGGCGCCCGCCGCGTCGTCGACCAGCTTCATGATCACGCCGCCGTGCACCGTCCCCAGCAGGTTGGTGTCGTTATGGGTCATGATGTGGCTGAGGGTGGTGCGCGAGGCGGATGTCGGCTTGCCCGGGATATCCGGCTCGATGTCCGGTTCCGCGTCCGTGGCCTGGTCTGTCATGCCCTCCACCTTATGCCGAAGTGACAATCGCGGATTTTGTGTCGGCTTCGCAACAGCGGCGCTGTTATTTTCCGACAGCCCTTGTAAGCCTCACACCGAGGCCCTGCACACTGGGGCGCATGAATGACTGGCCCGAGGGATGGTCCGACGACAACCGCGGCCCGCGCTATGGACGCGGCAGTGCCGGCGCGCAGCCGGAGAACGCCCGCGTGATGCGTCAGGTGCGGCGCGGCCCGGCGGTACCGCCCGGGCAGCGCTCCTACGGCGACCCCGGCCCCGCGGCGCCGCCGTACGGGGCCGGAGTCCCGCAGCAGCCGTCGTACGTCGACGGCCAGGGGTACGACGACGGCGCCGGTTACGACAGCGGCTACAACACCGGGCAGGTGTACGGCGGCGGTGGGCGGCCCGGCGGCTTCGTGCCCAACGACAACGACGCGGACCCGGAACTCGACCGCTACCGGCCGCGCCCGAACTGGCGGCGCCGGATCAAGTGGACCGTGATCACGCTGGCGACCGTGCTGGTCGTCACATCCGTCGCGACCTACTTCTGGGCCGACTCCAAGCTGCGCCGCGAGGTCGACCTGTCCAAGGTCATCGACCGGCCGGCGTCGGGCGCCGGCACCAACTACCTGATCGTCGGCTCGGACAGCCGTGAGGGCATGTCCAAGGCGGACGAGAAGAAGCTGCACACCGGCGCCGCCGAGGGCAAGCGCACGGACTCGATGATGATCCTGCACGTCGGCGACAACGGCGACACGCTGATCTCGCTGCCGCGCGACTCGAACGTCACGATCCCGTCGTTCCGGGGCTCCACGTCCGGCAAGATCCGCCCCGCCATGGGACAGAACAAGCTGAACGCGGCGTACGCGTACGACGGCCCGACGCTGCTGGTCCGCACGATCGAGTACAACACCGGTCTGCACATCGACCACTACGTCGAGATCGGCTTCCAGGGCTTCGCCAACATCGTGGACGCGGTCGGCGGTGTCGAGATCAACATCGACAAGGGCTTCAAGGACAAGTGGTCCGGCGCCGACTTCAAGGCCGGCAAGCAGACGCTGAACGGCCAGCAGGCCCTCGCCTTCGTCCGCACCCGGCACGCGTTCGCCGCCTCCGACCTGCAGCGCACCAAGAACCAGCAGAAGTTCCTGTCGGCCCTGGCCCACCAGGTGGCCACGCCGGGAACGGTCCTGAACCCCTTCAAGTTCTACCCGACCATGGGCGCGGGTCTGGACTCCCTGATCGTCGACAAGGACATGTCTCTGTGGGACCTGGGCTCGATGTTCTGGGCGATGAAGGGCGTCCAGGGCGGTGACGGCACGTCCATGAACATGCCGATCTCCGGCTCCGCCGGCGGCAACCTCGTCTGGGACAAGGCCAAGGTCAAGACGCTGGTGAACGAGCTGAACAACGACCAGAAGGTCACCGTCTCCGGCAACTAGCTCCTCGCCCACGGCGGGGTAAAGCATCGATCAAGGCGCGCTGTCCATTCCCCAGATACCGGACGAATCGACCGGTTGTGCGAGCCCCGGGGTTTGTCAACGCAGTGTCCAGCCGCTGAACTGTGCGGATAGTGTGTGCGATCCGGCGCGGAACGACCGCGCCGTCGTACGCCGTTCGACCGACTGTATCGAGGGGCTTGGGGGGCGACTCGTCGCGCGGCCCGGCGGAGGACGAAGCGACCGTGGACACACAAGGCCGTGGACGGGGTGACGGCATCGCCGCGTCGGCCCGGCGGAACACCGTGGCGACCGGCACGGCCCGGGCGACGCACCCTCCCGTCCCCATGGGACAGGTGCGTGAACTCGCCGCGCTCCCGGGCCTTTCGGCGTCCGCCGCCGAAGTCACACGCGCCTCGTGACGCAAGGGCCCGGTTCTGCGTCTAACTGAGCGCGGCGGCGCCACGGCACGGGCCGGGGCCGGCCCCGCGCTTCGGACTGTGCCCGGTCACCGCGGCACACGACCGACACACAAACGACAAGGGCGCCGTACGCCTCCGTGGAGGGCGGTGGGCGCGCAACGAAGCCGCGGTGTAAGGGTGCCGAGGGCGGGAGGGCAGGAGATGACACGCAGCAGCGTGGACCAGGAGGGGGCGGTACCGCGTGCTCGGCACACCGGTGAAACCGATGTGGAGGGCGAGCCGGAGGGCGGGCGCCATGACCGTCGGCGCAACCGTGGCCACAGAGTTCGCACGGAGCCCGGATCACCGCGCCCCAAACGCCGGATACTGCGCTGGTCGGCGTTGACCCTGGCGGTGGTCATACTCGGCACCGCCGGCGCGGGTTACCTCTACTACGAGCACCTCAACGCCAACATCCAGAAGGACAAGCTGAACCTGGGCGACTCGGACGTGCCCAAGGCGACCCCGAACGCGGCCGGCCAGACGCCGCTGAACGTCCTGCTGATCGGCTCGGACAGCCGGAACAGCGCGAAGGACCTCCAACTCGGCGGGTCCAAGGGGGATGTGGGCCGCGCGGGCCTCGCGGACGTGCAGATGCTGGTGCATGTGTCGGCCGACCGCACCAACATGTCCGTGGTCAGCCTGCCCCGCGACACGATGATCCCGATCCCCAGGTGCACCGACCCGCACGACGGCCACAAGTACCCGGCGCTCTCCCTGGCCATGGCGAACGAGTCGCTGGCCCGCGGCGGCCCCGGCTGCACCGTCGCCACCTGGCAGAGCCTCACCAACATCCACATCGACCACTTCATGATGGTCGACTTCTCCGGCGTGGTCGACATGGCGGACGCCATCGGCGGCGTCCCGGTCTGTGTCAAGCAGAACGTCTGGTCGCACACCTCCGACGGGCACGGCTCCGGCCTGAAGCTGAAGGCGGGGACGACGTACGTCAAGGGCGAGCAGGCCCTGCAGTGGCTGCGCACCCGCTACGGCTTCGAGGACGGCAGCGACCTCGGCCGTACCCACGCGCAGCACATGTACATGAGCGCGATGGTGCGCCAGTTGCGCAAGAACGCGACGCTGACCAACCCCGGCGCGATGCGCAGTCTGGCGGAGACCGCGACGAAGGCCCTCAAGGTCGACGAAGGCCTGGGGACGATCGCGAAGCTGTACGACCTGTCCGAGGAGTTCAAGAAGGTCCCCACCAAGCGCATCACGATGACGACGCTGCCGACCGTGCAGTGGTCGCAGAACCATGCCCGGCTCGTGCCCGCGCCCGAGGACGCCGACCAGCTCATCTCCATGGTCCGCGACGACACCCCGCTGGACGGACGCGGAGTGAAGCACAAGACCGAGGAGCAGCCGAAGACTCCCACGGACCCGGACGGCAAGATCGCGGTGCAGGTCCGCAACGGCACCGGATCGAACGACGAGGCGCCCACGCCCCAGCGGGCGAGCGGGGTCGTCCAGATCCTGGAGGGCAAGGGCTTCACCCAGGCCAAGGCGGACACCACGCCGGCCTCGGAGGCCAGGACCACCCTGCTGTATCCCAGCGCCGACCTCGCAGGGGACGCCGAGGCGGTGGCCAAGGCGCTCGGGATCCCGCTCAAGCAGGTGCGCAAGTCGACCGATGTCTCCGGCGTCACGCTGGTCGTGGGCGCCGACTGGCGCACCGGCACCGCGTACAAGGCGCCCACCGAGCCGACCAAGGCGCCGTCCACGGCGGCCGTGCTCCCCGGCGACAAGAAGGACGCGTGCATGACCGTCCAGCAGGGCTTCACCTGGTGAGGAAGGCGCGGTGACCGGGCAGCCCCGGTCACCGCACAGGCCGCGCGTACGACGACGGGGCCGCGACTCCGCGAGGAGTTGCGGCCCCGTGGGCGTGGTGCGCGGCGGTGATCAGTACGCGGCGGTACGGATCTGCATCTCACCGCTGACGCTGTCCATGTAGCCCGTGGCGTGGGACGTCATGCCCTTGTCGTACACCTGCGGGGTGTAGCACTGGGTCTGGCCCTGCGTGATGGTGCAGCTGTAGGTGCGTCCGTCGTTGTTGCGGGTGACGGTCGCGACCGAGCAGGCGTACCCGGCGGAGGCGTTTCCGCACGCGCGCTGCGGGTTGTTGAGGGTGAGCCGGGCCCAGGCCGTGTGACAGGTCAGGCTGTAGCGCAGCTCGATGGTGCCGTGGGTGCCGGCGCTGTTCGTCATCGGCGCGGACTCGACCGTGGTCCCGTCGTTGGCGCAGCCGGTGGACGCCGGGCTGGTGCCGTCGTTGGTGTACGCCTGCGCGCCACCGGTGGCGGCGATGACCGACAGGGCGACGCCGCCGAACACGACGGCGGTGCGGGCTAGGGCTCGCTTCTTCAGGTTCATGACTTTCTCCTGCGCATGCCGGGAGGCCGACCGGCGCATCGTCAGAAGCCTGACGGCCAGCCGCAGTTGGGAAGGCTGTGGTGCTGAGAGCCGCGGTGGTCAGCTTCCGTGGTCGCGCAGCCTGCGCCCGGTCATCGCGTATCCCCCGTCAGTCTCCACAGATCGATCACAGAATCGACCGGAAGATCATGACCTATGGCCATGCCCATGGCAAACGCTATAGCCGTCCACAGGAAGGGCAACGGCCATGCACGGATATGGAGATTGACGGAACATCAACAACCGTGATCAACTACGGCGCCAACTCGGGTTGCCGCCATTTGACATGCGACAGGACCGGCTCCCAGCCGGCCGGCGAATCCCCGACGGCGCGTCGGCCCAGGGCTCGGGCGCCACCGCCAACGGTGACCTCCCCTATCTCCCGGTGCAGGTGACGCACAACCCGGACTGGGACAACCGGCTCGACGGACAGAACGTACGGACGACCATCACGGCCGCGGCCACGACCGGAGCGGTTCTCACCGTCCCAACAGCGCAAGCCAAAGGCGCTCATGGGCGCGATGCTGCCCACCAGCACCGCGCTCAAGGCGTTCGGGCCGCCGGCCGACCAGCCGGCCGAGATGATCATCCACACCCGGATCGGCGCGGCCCACCTCATCGCCCGCCAGGCCCCGCTTGCCCTGCTGCCCGCACACCCCCGGCTGCTGCACGCCAGCCCGCCGCCGGACCCGCACGCCCTGCGGGACGCCGTGAACACATCGCTGTCCGGACTGTTCCTCCTGCTGGCCGCCATCTGCCTGGTGATCGGCGCGCTCTGCATCGCCAACACCACGCTGGTGGCGATCCTCGAACGCACCGGAGAGATCGGTCTGCGCCGCTCGCTGGGCGCCCACCCCCGGCACATCGCGGCACAGTTCCTCACCGAGTCCACCACGCTCGGCACACTCGGCGGACTGATCGGCACGGCGATCGGGGTGTGCACGGTCGTCACCGTCGCCCTGGTGCAGCACTGGACCGCCATCGTGGACCCGATGACCGTGCTGCCCGCCCCGCTCGTGGGCTCCGTCGTCGGCCTGCCGGCGGGCCTCTACCCCGCGCTGCGGGCGGCCCGTATCGAGCCGCTGGAGGCGCTGCGGCAGTGACCGTCCGAGGGCACCCGTCCGGGTGCCCTCGCCCCTTTCCGGCTCTCGGCGGCGAGGCTCACATGCCGGCGCCCGCCATCGCACGGCAGGTCTCCGAACAGCGGCGACACGCCTCCGCACAGCGCATCATCTGCGGGTCGTCACGCATGGACATACACGCCTCGGCGCACATCTCGCACACCTTGGCGCAGAGCGTGCACATCTCGGCGGACATGGGCGAACGGCGCATCATCATGTCGGCGCACATGCGGGTCATCTCGGAGCAGTCCATCAGGGCGCGCATGACCTGCATCTGCTGCTGGCCGCCCTTCTGCATGCAGGAGCTCATGGTCTCCTCGCACACGCTGTGGCAGTTCATGCAGGCCTCGATGCACTCCTGCATCTGCTGGGTGAGCGCCGGCATCATCTGGGACTGGGTCATGGCTCCTCCTCGGAGGCGGGGGCCCGGGGCGGACCCCGTGTGCTTCCGTCCTACGTCGCCCCGGCCCCGCGTGCATGTGACCGACCGGTCGTAAGGTGCGCCGCAGCAGCAGAAAGGCGCCCCGGAGGGCGCCTTTCCGAACAGACCCGAAGGTCCTTGCCGTTTACGGCAGGTTGCGGGCCATGACGATCCGCTGGACCTGATTCGTGCCTTCGTATATCTGGGTGATCTTGGCATCGCGCATCATGCGCTCCACCGGGTAGTCGCGGGTGTAGCCGTAGCCGCCGAGGAGCTGGACGGCGTCGGTGGTGACCTCCATCGCGACGTCCGAGGCGAAGCACTTGGCGGCGGCGCCCAGGTAGGTGAGGTCGGCGTCGCCGCGCTCGGAGGCGGCCGCGGCCTGGTAGGTGAGGGCGCGGGCCGCCGAGATCTTCATCGACATGTCGGCGAGCATGAACTGGATGCCCTGGAAGTCGGCGATCGGCTTGCCGAACTGCTTGCGCTCCTGGACATAGCCCTTGGCGTAGTCGAAGGCGCCCTGCGCGACACCGAGCGCCTGGGCGGCGATGGTGATGCGGGTGTGGTCCAGGGTCTTCATGGCCGTCATGAAGCCGGTGCCCTCCTCGCCGATCATGCGGTCGGCGGGGATGCGGACGTTGTCGAAGTAGACCTCGCGGGTCGGGGAGCCCTTGATGCCGAGCTTCTTCTCGGGAGCACCGAAGGAGACGCCCTCGTCCGACTTCTCGACGACGAAGGCGGAGATGCCCTTGGAGCGCTTGGCCGGGTCCGTGACCGCCATCACCGTGTAGTACTCGCTCACGCCCGCGTTGGTGATCCAGCGCTTCACGCCGTTGAGGATCCAGTGGTCGCCGTCGCGGACGGCCTTGGTCTTCATGCCGGCCGCGTCCGAGCCCGCCTCCGGCTCGGAGAGGCAGTACGAGAACATCGCGTCGCCCTTGGCGAGCGGGGTCAGGTACTTCTTCTTCAGCTCCTCGCCGCCGGAGAGGATCACCGGGAGGGAGCCGAGCTTGTTCACGGCGGGGATGAGGGAGGAGGACACGCAGGCGCGGGCCACCTCCTCGATCACGATCACCGTGGCGAGCGCGTCGGCGCCGGCGCCGCCGTACTCCTCGGGGACGTGCACCGCGTGCAGGTCATTGACGACGAGGGCGTCGAGGGCCTCCTGCGGGAAGCGGGCCTCCTCGTCCACCGCCGCGGCGTACGGCGCGATCTTCGCCTCGACCAGGGAACGGACGGCGTCGCGGAGCATGTCGTGCTCCTCGGACGGGCGGTACAGGTCGAAGTCAGCCGATCCGGCCACGGTCTCTCACGCTCCAAAGACGCAGTGATACTGACGCTAATTACCGTTAAGTAACTCAAATTTTAGAGGGCCGCCTGCAGCACGCCTACGTGAGCTACACGACAGCGGGGAAATTGCCCGTCGAGGCACCCGACTATGCTCAGGGGCCGCAACACCGACGTACCCGAGCTGGAGCGCATCCATGAGCCTGAAGATCACCGTGATCGGCACCGGCTACCTCGGCGCCACACACGCCGCGGCCATGGCCGAGCTCGGCTACGAGGTACTGGGACTCGACGTCGTACCCGAGAAGATCGCCATGCTGGAGCGCGGCGAGACCCCCATGTACGAGCCGGGGCTGGAGGAGCTGCTGCGCAGGCACGTGGCCGGTATCGAGGGCTCCACCGGGCGGCTCCGCTTCACCACCGACTGGGCCGAGATCGGCGCCTTCGGTGACGTCCACTTCGTGTGCGTGAACACCCCGCAGCGGCACGGGGAGTACGCGGCCGACATGTCGTACGTCGACTCCGCCGTCTCCTCTCTCGCTCCGCATCTGCACGGCCCGGCCCTGGTCGTCGGCAAGTCGACCGTGCCGGTGGGCTCGGCCGAGCGGCTGGCCGGCTATCTCGCCGAGCACGCCCCGGCGGGCGGCGACGCCGAGCTGGCCTGGAACCCGGAGTTCCTGCGCGAGGGCTTCGCCGTGCAGGACACCCTGCACCCGGACCGGATCGTGGTGGGCGTGCGCAGCGAGCGCGCCGAGAAGCTGCTGCGGGAGGTGTACGCGACGCCGATCGGCGAGGGCACGCCGTTCGTGGTGACCGACTTCCCGACGGCCGAACTGGTCAAGACGGCCGCGAACTCCTTCCTCGCGACGAAGATCTCCTTCATCAACGCGATGGCGGAGGTGTGCGAGGCCGCGGGCGGTGACGTGGCGAAGCTGGCGGAGGCCATCGGGCACGACGACCGGATCGGGAAGAAGTTCCTGCGCGCCGGGATCGGCTTCGGCGGCGGCTGTCTGCCGAAGGACATCCGGGCGTTCATGGCACGGGCGGGCGAGCTGGGCGCGGACCAGGCGCTGACCTTCCTGCGCGAGATCGACTCCATCAACATGCGCCGGCGCGGGCAGATGGTGGAGATGACCCGGGAGGCGCTCGGCGGCGGTTCCTTCCTCGGCAAGCGGGTCGCGGTGCTCGGCGCCACGTTCAAGCCCGACTCGGACGACGTGCGCGACTCGCCCGCGCTGAACGTGGCCGGCCAGATCCACCTGCAGGGCGGCCAGGTCACGGTGTACGACCCGAAGGGCATGGCCAACGCCGGGCGCGTGTTCCCGACCCTCGGGTACGCCGACTCCGCGCGGGACGCCGTCCGGGGCGCCGATGTCGTCCTGCACCTCACCGAGTGGCGGGAGTTCCGCGAGCTGGACCCGGCGGCGCTCGGCGAGGTCGCGGCGGCCCGGCTGATCCTGGACGGCCGCAACGCGCTCGACCCGGAGCTGTGGCGCCGGGCTGGCTGGACGTACCGGGCGATGGGCCGCCCGACCGCATAACCCACGGGACAGGTGACGCCGGTTCGGCCGAGGCTCAGTCGGCCGAACCGGCGTCTTTCCGCATTCTGCACCACCGGACACATACATGGCCGGTGAACTGCCTGTGTCTTACCCCTCCTTGGCCCGGTACCGGCGCATCTTTGCCCGCGCCCCGCACACCTGCATGGAACACCAGCGGCCGCGTCCGGCCGGACTGCGGTCGTAGTACGCCCAGTGGCAGGTCTCGGACTCGCAGGCCTTCAGCCGCATCCAGGTGCTTTGTGTCAGCCCCTCGGCGACGGCGGCGGCGACCCGGGAGAGCAGCGGGGCGTCCGGGGCGGGGGCGAGGGCCGCGGAGCCGTCGCGGTCGTCCACGGCGACGTACAGGGGAGCGCGGGACAGCAGCGTGCCCAGCGGGGTCACCTCGCGGTGCGGCGCGTGCCCGGCGTGCGCGAGCAGCGTGGCCCGCAGCGACTCCCGCAGCTCCCGCGCCTCCGCCAGCCCGTCCTCGGCGATCCCGAAGCGCGCCCGGCCCTCCTCGGTGTCCAGCGTGTCGGCGCCGCTCTCGATGTCCAGCGTGTTGACCAGGGACTCGACCAGCGCCAGGGCTCCGGGGGCGGCCGATCTCTCATTCATGGTTGCGACGTTACCCCCAATGCGGGAGCATGCAGTAACCGTTACCGGTTGCCCGACTCTATGGGTAACCCTGTCCGTGACAACTTACGGAGGTGGTCATGGCTCTCGCCAAGTTCGGTGTCGTGGTACTGGACTGTCCCGACCCCCGTGCGCTGGCCGGCTTCTACGCCGAGGTGCTGGGCGGCACGGTGGAGGGGGACGGCGAGTGGGTCGACCTGAAGGTGCCCGGTGGGACGGCACTGGCCTTCCAGCAGGCGCCCGGGCACGTGCCGCCGAAGTGGCCCGCGCCGGACGACTCGCAGCAGTTCCATCTGGACCTGGTCGTGGAGGACCTGGACGCGGCGGAGAAGGGGGTGCTGGAGCTGGGCGCCAAGCCCCTGGACGCGGAGGACCGCGAGCGGACCTTCCGTGTGTACGCCGACCCGGCGGGGCACCCGTTCTGTCTGTGCGCCTGCTGAGGCGTCCGAAGGAGGACATCATGGCGTCCGTCGCCCGGTTCCGCTCCGTCGTGCTCGACTGCCCCGATCCGCATGCGCTGGCCGCCTTCTACGCGGCGGTGGCCGGGGGCACCCCGGACGCCGAGGACGACGACTGGGTCGTCCTGCGGGTGCCGGACGGGCCGCGGCTGGCCTTTCAGCGGGCCGAGGGGTACGCCCCGCCGGAGTGGCCGCGCGCGGACCGCAACGGCCAGCAGTTCCACCTCGACTTCGACGCGGGCCGGACCTGGGCGGAGATCGACGTGGCCCATGAGCGGTTGCTGGCGCTGGGCGCCCGGCCGCTGGATCTGGAGGACCGGGAGAAGAAGGACTTCCAGGTGTACGCAGACCCGGCCGGGCATCCGTTCTGCCTGTGCCGGATCGACCACCCGTGACCCGGGTGAGCTAGGGGGTGTGCAGCTCGCCGATCCTCGCGTTCGACGACTCCCGGCGGTGCTGCGCGGCGCGGGCCGTGAAGTCCGCGCTGCGCAGCACCCGTTGGACGTTGCCCCAGGTCAGCAGGGACAGCTCGGTCTCGGACCAGCCGCGCCGGAGCAGTTCGGCGATCAGGTGGGGGTAGCGGGAGGTGTCGGCGAGGTCGCGGGGGTGGGCGGCGCCGGAGTCGTAGGTGCCGGACAGGCCCACGCACTCGGCGCCGGCCACGTCGCGGACGTGGTCGAGGTGGTCGGCGACGTCCTGGACCGTCGGCCCGGTCTGCTCGGCGGTCAGCGGCACCATGCACAGGCCCTTCGCCGCGCCCAGCGCCGCGAGCAGTCCGTCGGGCAGGTTGGCCGGGTGGGGGCGCAGGGCGCCTGCGGCAGAGCGGGTGCACAGCACGGGCGTCTTGGACAGCGCGAAGGCGCGTTCGGCGGTGGCCCGGGAGGCGGCGGAGACATCGGCGAGCACCCCGAGCCGGTTCATCTCGCGCACGACCTCCTCGCCGAACCGGGTCAGCCCCGCCTCCCCCGCCCAGGCGGTGCCGGCGAGCGTGAGCACGCGCAGGCCGAGGGCGTGCAGGACGCGCAGGATGCCGAGGGAGTCGTCGAGCGCGGTGGCGTGGGCGGGGCCCAGCACCACGGCGACCCGGCCGCAGTTGCGGGCGTCGATGATCTGCCCGGCATTGCCCACCAGGCGCAGTCCCTCCGGATGGGCCTCGATCACCGCGCGCGCCTGGTCCAGCTGTTCCAGGGTCGCGGAGGTCGCACGGTCGCCGCCGGGGCCCTCGGGCAGGTGCAGCGACCAGAACAGCGCGCTCACGTGGCCCTCACGCATCCGGGGTATGTCGGTGTCGATGGCCGCCTCGCCCAGCTCCAGGTCGTACCAGGACAGATGACGCAGGGCCCACGGCAGTCCGCTGTAGCCGTCGGCGACCGGGTGGGCCGCCAGCAGGGCGTGGGCCCGCTCCAGGGACGCGGACTCCGAGGGGAAGGGGTCGTCCGGCAGGCCGTCACCCTCGTCGACCTCGGTCGGGGAGGGGATGTCGTCCTGGAGGTCGGCCATGGCGGGCTCCGTACGTCGTCGTTGCCTACGCGGTCGTGAGCTACGTCGGGCTGAGGCGTATCGCCACGGTCGCACGGAGGGGAGGATGGCTTCCTGGTGAGTGGGGCGTTCGGGGGTACGGCCGGTCAGGCGTCCCGGGCCGTGGGGATCACCTCGTCCAGGGTCTCCCGGATGGGGGTCCCCCCGCTCGAGCGCAGTCGAGAGTGGGGGAGCCCGAGATCGGCGATCATGCGGTCGATCCGGTCGCGCTCGGCGGTCGGGTCCCGTACCAGGCGCAGGGTGGCGATCGCGGAAGGTCCGCCGTCCCGGTCGCGCATGCAGGGCAGCAGCTGCCGGATCTTCCCGCTGTGCAGCCCGGCCGCGTGCAGCTCCTGGATCCGGATGACGCGGTCGACGGCCGTCTCCGGGCAGTCGCGGTGGCCGCCGGGGATGCGCTCGGCGGTGAGCGGCCCCTGGGTCTCCGTCCGAAGGGGCTGGACCTCGCCTGTCGCGGCAGATGCCGGCGCCGATCTGGTGGCGCTCGGCCGGCCGTTCCTCGCCAACCCGGACCTGGTCACCCGGCTGCGCCTCGGCGCACCGCTCAACCCGGTCCGGGACCGGTCCTTCATGTACGTGGGCGGGGCCGCCGGCTACAACGACCACCCCGCCCTGGCGGGTCAGGCGGAGCCGCCGTCCAGCGACTCGATGGTGGCGTTGGACGGGGCGCGGGTGGCCTGAAGGTCACGGGCCACGTCCTCCGCAGCGCCCAGCACCCGTACCGCGTTCCGCCAGGTCAGCTTGGCCAGGTCGGCCCTGGACCAGCCGCGGTCCAGCAGTTCGGCGAGCAGGTTCGGGTAGCCGGAGACGTCGCCGAGGCCGTCCGGGGTGAAGGCGGTGCCGTCGTAGTCGCCGCCGACGCCCAGGTGGTCGATGCCGGCGACCTCACGCATGTGGTCCAGGTGGTCCGCGACCGTGGACACCGTGGCGATCGGGCGCGGGTTGCGCTCCTCGAAGGCCCGGTGGATCTTCATCGCCTCGGGTCCGGTGTCGAGATGGTGCAGACCGTGGGCGCGCAGGTTGTCGTCGGCCGCGGCCGTCCAGTCGACGGCCGCCTGCAGCACGAACTTCGGCACGAACGTCACCATCGCCACCCCGCCGTTGGCGGGCAGGCGCTCCAGCACGTCGTCGGGGATGTTGCGCGGATGATCGCACACGGCCCGCGCGGAGGAGTGCGAGAAGACCACCGGCGCGGACGTGGTGTCCAGCGCGGCCCGCATGGTCGCGGGGGCCACGTGGGAGAGGTCGACCAGCATGCCGAGACGGTTCATCTCGCGGACCACCTCGCGGCCGAACGCGGACAGACCGCCCACCTTCGGCTCGTCCGTGGCGGAGTCCGCCCAGTCGTTGTTGTGGTTGTGGGTGAGCGTCATGTAGCGCACACCCAGCTCGTACAGACCGCGCAGGGTGCCGAGGGAGTTGTCGATGGAGTGCCCGCCCTCCGCGCCCATGAGGGAGGCGATACGGCCCTCCGCGCGCGCCGCCTCCATGTCGGCGGCGGTCAGCGCGGCCCGCAGATCGGCGGGGTGCCCGGCGATCAGCTGCCGTACGCAGTCGATCTGCTCCAGGGTCGCCGGCACCGCCCCGGGCCGGTCCGAGGGCACATACACCGACCAGTACTGCGCCCCGACCCCGCCCGCGCGCAGCCGGGGGATGTCGGTGTGCAGGTGGTCGTCCTGGCGTACGGCGATGTCACGGGCGGCGAGGTCGTAGCGGACCTGCTGGCGCAGCGCCCACGGCAGGTCGTTGTGGCCGTCGACGACCGGGAACTCGCGCAGCAGGGACCGTGCTTCGTCCAGTGAGGTCATTGCCTGTTACTTCCCGAAGCCGAACCCGCTCGACCCCTCGACTTTCGAGCGCAGCCGCTTGCCCTTCTCGGTGGCCTGGTCGTTGAGGTCCTGCTGGAAGTCGCGCATCTTGTGCAGCAGGTCCTCGTCGTGCGCGGCGAGGATGCGGGCCGCGAGGAGACCGGCGTTGCGCGCACCGGCGACGGAGACGGTGGCGACGGGCACGCCGGCCGGCATCTGCACGATGGACAGCAGCGAGTCCATGCCGTCCAGGTACTTCAGCGGCACCGGCACGCCGATGACCGGCAGCGGGGTGACGGAGGCGAGCATGCCCGGCAGATGGGCGGCACCGCCCGCACCGGCGATGATCACCTTCAGTCCGCGGTCGGCGGCCTGCTCGCCGTAGTTGATCATCTCGCGGGGCATGCGGTGCGCGGAGACGACGTCGACCTCGTAGCCGATCTCGAACTCGTCCAGGGCCTTGGCGGCGGCCTCCATGACGGGCCAGTCGGAGTCCGACCCCATGACGATGCCAACAACGGGGCTCATTCGGTGATCGTGCCTCTCAAGTAGCCGGCAGCGTGACGGGCGCGCTCCAGCACGTCGTCCAGGTCGTCGCCGTAGGTGTTGACGTGGCCGACCTTGCGGCCGGGCTTCACGTCCTTGCCGTACATGTGGATCTTGAGCTTGGGGTCGCGGGCCATGCAGTGCAAGTACGCGGAGTACATGTCCGGGTAGTCGCCGCCCAGGACGTTGACCATCACGGTCCACTGGGCGCGCGGGCGCGGGTCGCCGAGCGGCAGGTCGAGGACCGCGCGGACGTGGTTGGCGAACTGCGAGGTGATCGCGCCGTCCTGGGTCCAGTGACCGGAGTTGTGCGGGCGCATCGCCAGCTCGTTGACGAGGACGCGGCCGTCGCGGGTCTGGAACAGCTCGACCGCGAGGTGCCCGACCACGCCCAGCTCCTTGGCGATGGTCAGGGCCATCCGCTCGGCCTCGAGGGCGAGGGATTCGTCCAGGCCGGGCGCGGGGGCTATCACCGTGTCGCAGACGCCGTTCACCTGCCGGGACTCCACCACCGGGTAGGCCACGGCCTGGCCGTGCGGGGAGCGTACGACGTTGGCGGCGAGCTCGCGGACGTAGTCGACCTTCTCCTCGGCGAGGACCGGGACGCCGGCCCGGAACGGCTCGCTGGCCTCCTCGGCGGTCTCCACGACCCACACGCCCTTGCCGTCATAGCCGCCGCGGACGGTCTTCAGGACGACCGGGAAGCCGTCGCCCTCGGCCGCGAACCGGACCACGTCCTCCGGGTCGGCGACGATCCGGTGCCGCGGGCACGGGATGCCGATCGCGTCGAGCTTTGCGCGCATCACGCCCTTGTCCTGGGCGTGCACCAGCGCGTCGGGCCCCGGACGCACGGGGATGCCGTCCGCCTCCAGGGCCCTGAGGTGCTCGGTGGGTACATGTTCGTGATCGAAGGTGATCACATCACAGCCGCGCGCGAACTCACGCAGCGTGTCCAGATCGCGATAGTCGCCGATGACGACATCGCTCACGACCTGGGCCGCCGAGTCCTGAGGGGTGTCACTGAGAAGCTTGAACCTGATGCCCAACGGGATGCCCGCCTCGTGCGTCATACGCGCGAGCTGCCCCCCGCCGACCATGCCGACTACCGGGAACGTCACACCCCTAGCGTATCGGCCGCGCCGGGACGGCCCGATCGCGTCCCTCTCACAAACTCTTACCAGCCACTTTCCGCCCTCTTTCCGATCTGTTTCCTGGTCTTGGCCTTGTGCACAGGCAGGCGACGGTTCGTCTGGATAGCATGGCTGGGCCGACGAAACCTACGGACAGGAGCTGCACAGCCATGGAACCTCGTTCCTCGGGGCTGCAACGGCTCGTACGCGAGGTGGCCAAGTTCGGCACCGTCGGCGTTGCGGGCATCTTCGTCAACCTCGGCGTGTTCAACCTGGTCCGCCACGTCTCCGACCTGCCGGTGGTGCGCGCGAGCATCATCGCGACCGTGGTCGCCATCGCCTTCAACTACGTGGGCTTCCGTTACTGGACGTACCGGGACCGCGACAAGGGCGGCCGGACCAAGGAACTCACGCTCTTCCTCTTCTTCAGCGCGATCGGCCTGGTGATCGAGAACGGCGTGCTGTACGCGGCGACCTACGGCTTCGGCTGGGACAGCCCGCTGCAGAGCAACGTCTTCAAGTTCGTCGGCATCGGCGTCGCGACCCTGTTCCGCTTCTGGTCGTACCGCACCTGGGTGTTCCGGGTGCAGCCGTCGCAGGAGGCGGAGTCGATCCTGGTGGCCGAGTCGAAGAGGCCGCACGCCGAGCCGAAGCCGAAGTCCCAGCGGGTTCCGTAACCCGGTTCAGCGCACCGTCGGCCGGTCCTCCTCCGCCTTGCGAGTCGGCGGCGTGCGTGACAGGAACAGACCGAACACCGGCGGCTGAGCTTGCAGCAGCTCAAGGCGGCCGCCGTCGGCCTCCGCGAGGTCGCGGGCGACGGCCAGGCCGATCCCCGTGGAGTTCCGCCCGCTGATCGTCCGCTCGAAGATCCGCGCGCCGAGGTCGGCCGGGACCCCGGGCCCCTCGTCGGTCACCTCGACCACGGCCTGGTTGCCGGTGACCCGGGTGCGCAGCGCGACGGTCCCGCCCCCGTGCATGAGGGAGTTCTCGATCAGCGCCGCCAGCACCTGGGCGACCGCCCCCGGCGTGCCGACGGCCTGCAGATGCCGTTTGCCGGAGCTGACGATGGCCCGGCCGGCGCTGCGGTAGGCGGGCCGCCACTCGGCGAGCTGCTGCTGGATGACCTCGTCCAGGTCGAAGGTGACGGCGGAGCCGGTACGCGGGTCGCGGGAGTTCGTCAGCAGCCGCTCGACCACGTCCGTGAGCCGCTCGACCTGGGTGAGCGCGACGTTCGCCTCCTCCTTCACGATGTCCGGGTCGTCCGTGAGGGTGATCTCCTCAAGGCGCATGGACAGCGCGGTCAGCGGGGTGCGGAGCTGGTGGGAGGCGTCGGCGGCCAGCCGCCGCTCGGCGGTCAGCATGCGCCCGATCCGCTCGGCGGAGGAGTCCAGCACATCGGCGACCCGGTCCAGCTCGGGGACGCCGTACCGCTTGTGCCGCGGGCGCGGGTCGCCGGAGCCGAGCCGCTCGGCGGTCTCCGCGAGGTCGGTCAGCGGGGAGGCGAGCCGGTTGGCCTGGCGTACGGCGAGCAGCACCGCCGCGACCACCGCGAGCAGCGCCACCAGGCCGATGATCAGCAGGGTACGGCCGACCTCGCGGGTCACCGCGGAGCGCGGCTCCTGCACGGTGACGGTCTCGCCCTCCTCGCCCTGCTGGGTGGCGCGGATGACATCGCCCCGCGGCTTGGAGCCGATCTCTATCGGCGGCTGCCCCGGCATGCGGATGACCGCGTACTGCTCCTTGCTCACCGGATTGCGCAGCACGTCCGCGTTGACCTTCTCCGCGGCGAGGAGCCGGCTGTCCACGATGCTGGCCAGCCGGATCGCCTCGGAGTCCACCCGCTCCTGGGCGCTGTTGCTGATCGTCCGCGTCTCGACGATCACCAGGGAGATGCCGAAGACGGCGATCACCACGAGGACGACGGCGAGGGTGGACTGGATGAGACGTCGGCGCATGTTCCGTTACCTGAGGTGATCGCTGGTCCCCCGCGCGGGGCTGCTCAGCTCTTCTCGAAGCGGAAGCCCACTCCACGCACCGTGGCGATGTAGCGGGGGTTCGCCGCGTCGTCGCCGAGCTTCTTGCGCAGCCAGGAGATGTGCATGTCGAGGGTCTTGGTGGACGACCACCACGTGGTGTCCCAGACCTCGCGCATCAGCTGGTCGCGCGTGACGACCCGGCCGGCGTCCCGCACCAGGACCCGGAGCAGGTCGAACTCCTTGGCGGTGAGCTGGAGTTCCTCGTCGCCCATCCACGCCCGGTGCGACTCGACGTCGATCCGCACCCCGTGCGTGGCCGGCGGCTGCTGCGGCTCGGCGGCACCGCGCCGGAGCAGGGCCCGTACCCGGGCGAGCAGTTCGGCGAGCCGGAAGGGCTTGGTGACGTAGTCGTCGGCGCCCGCGTCCAGGCCGACGACGGTGTCCACCTCGTCGGCGCGCGCGGTCAGGATGAGGATCGGCACGGTGTGGCCGTCGGCCCGCAGCCGGCGGGCGACCTCCAGGCCGTCCATGCCCGGCAGGCCCAGGTCCAGTACGACCAGGTCGACGCCGCCCTGCATCCCGGCGTCGAGCGCGGTGGGTCCGTCCTCGCGCACCTCGACCTCGTAACCTTCCCGGCGCAGGGCGCGGGCCAGCGGCTCCGAGATGGACGCGTCGTCCTCGGCGAGCAGTACACGGGTCATGCAGTGATGGTAGACCGCCCGCGCACGGTGCTGGGGTGTGATCGCTTCCAGGAACTCTTACCTTCGTACACCGCCGGCACGGCGTTGGTACGAACCATCGCTCTGGGGATGCGATCGTAGGAAGGACCTTCGATTCCGGTCCCGCGGTTCCCCCGACACCTGTGATCCGCGTCTCAAGTCCTTCCATATCCGGCAGTGTCCTGTCTTAAAGTGACCTGAACGCCTGTAGTACACCAGGGGACCTTCGGCGGGCAGATGACGCTGGGGGTCTCTTTTGTGTGCGGGCTGATCAAGATCAGCCCTGAAAGGAATGACCTCTGGCCGGGCTCCGCAGCGCATCGCCGCGCGACGGGGCGTGGATCCCGGTGGTCGCCGTCCACCGCCTCCGAGACCCGGATGCGGAATCCCCTCGGGCGTTGGGGGCGGACGACCGACCGTGCCGGTGCCGGCCCCCGCCGGGCGCGCAACGCTCCACAAGCGCGTCCCGACCAGCAAGGAACGACCATGGCGTCCAGCCTGACGAAGGACTCGGTCCGCCCGGGCACCCCCGGGTCCGAGAAGACCTTCTTCGGCCACCCCCGCGGCCTGGCCACTCTCTTCATGACCGAGATGTGGGAGCGTTTCTCCTACTACGGCATGAGGGCTCTGCTCCCGCTGTACCTGGTGGCTCCGGGCGGCCTGCACCTGAGCGCGGGCACGGCCACCGCGATCTACTCGGTGTACGTGTCGCTCGTGTACCTGCTCGC
The DNA here is from genome assembly GCF_053593835.1 of Streptomyces sp. NPDC002076. Lineage (NCBI taxonomy): Bacteria > Bacillati > Actinomycetota > Actinomycetes > Kitasatosporales > Streptomycetaceae > Streptomyces > Streptomyces sp. NPDC002076. Next base: position 239,270 of record NZ_JBSFDI010000012.1, on the reverse strand, counting down.
CCTGCCCGGCGGCTGGGTCGCGGACCGCTTCCTCGGCCCCCGCAAGACGGTCGCCGTCGCGGGCATCGTCATCATGCTCGGCCACCTGTGCCTCGCACTGCCCGTGGCCGCCAGCTTCTTCGTCGGCCTGGGTCTCGTCGCCATCGGTTCGGGTCTGCTGAAGGCCAACATCTCCACGATGGTCGGCCACCTCTACAAGGGCCCGGACGACCCGCGCCGGGACGGTGGCTTCACCCTCTTCTACATCGGCATCAACCTCGGTGCCTTCGCCGCTCCGCTGGTCATCGGCACCGTCGGTGAGAACGTCAACTGGCACTTCGGCTTCGCGCTGGCCGCGCTCGGCATGGCGCTGGGTCTGGCCCAGTACCTGCTCGGCGGCCGCCACCTGAACCCGAAGAGCAGCGAGGTCCCGACCCCGCTCACCGCCGCGGAGAAGTCCGCCACCCTGCGCAAGGGCCTGATCTGGCTGGTCATCGCCGCGGTCTTCTACGGCCTCGTCGGCGGCACCGGCCACTTCACCCTGAACTGGGCGCTGATCCCGCTCACCCTGATCGGCCTGATCGTCCCGATCCTGGTCATCGCCCGCATCCGCCGGGACAAGGACCTGGACTCGGCCGAGAAGTCGAAGGTGTCGGCGTACATCTGGTTCTTCGTCGCCGCCGCCGTCTTCTGGATGATCTACGACCAGGGCGGCTCGACCCTGTCGCTCTTCGCGGACAGCTCGGCCAAGAACTCGATCGCCGGCTGGACGTTCCCGGTCTCCTGGTACCAGTCGGTCAACCCGGTCATGATCATGGCGCTGGCGCCGGTCTTCGCCTGGCTGTGGCTGTGGCTGAACCGCCGTGGCAAGGAGCCGAGCACGATCGTGAAGTTCGCCTCCGGTCTGGTGCTGATCGGTGCGTCCTTCTTCCTCTTCCTCGCCCCGCTGTCGATCGCCGAGGGCGGTCACAAGGCCGCGGCGATGTGGCTGGTCGCGATCTACTTCGTGCAGACCGTCGGTGAGCTGACGCTGTCTCCGGTGGGTCTGTCCGTCACGACGAAGATGGCGCCGAAGAAGTACGCCTCGCAGATGATGGGCGTCTGGTTCCTCGCGGTCACCGCGGGCGACTCGGTCACCGCGCTGGTGTCCAACCCGGCCATCGGCGGCGTCAACCTCGACAAGATGGGCTTCGTCGCCCTGGAGGCCGTGCTCGCCGTCGTCGCCGGTGCGGCGGTGTGGATCTACCGCAAGAAGGTCAACAAGCTGATGGGCGACGTGCACTAGTCGTCCGGACCTGGCTTGGAGAGGGCCGCCGCATCCCTGTGGGTGCGGCGGCCCTCTTTCATGTCAGGAGGGTCGGCGAGGTCAGGGGGGTCAGCGTGCCCTTCGTTTCGGCATGAACGTGAACACCGCGCCGCCCAGCAGGATCGCCGTGCCCGCCACCAGGCCGAGGGCCTTCAGCACGCCGTGGTCGCTCGCGCCGGTCTGGGCGAGCCCGCCGGAGCCGGAGGTGCTGCCGCCGCCGCTCGTCGAGCCGCCGGAGGTGGACGTGCCTCCGGACGCGCCGCCCGGCTGCCGGCTGGTGTCCAGGGTGAGCGAGACCTCCGTCTTCGTCGGCGTGCACGTCGTGGTCGTACCGAGCGCCTTGACCGTCAGGACGCCCGGGGACAGCGTCGAGGTGCCGCTCGCGCCGGGCTTGTAGGTGCCGGTGAGGTCGGGGATCTCGATCGGGTCGCCGGACTTGATGTCCTTCGCGTTCGTCGGCCCCTCCACATGCACCGTGCCCTTGTCGGCGCCGCCCAGCACCACCTCCATGGACGGCTTCACGGACCCCTTCGGGATGTCGGCGGGGCTGTTCATGACCGACTTCTTGAACTGCACGGTGAGATCGAAGTTCCCGCCGTTCCTCTTCGCGTTGATCTGCACCGGCGAGGTCGCGTTCTTGTCGCCGATCGGGGTCTTGCAGGCGTAGGGGATCTGCACCTCCTTGCCGGTGTAGTCGGTCTGCCCGCTGCCGCCGGTCGCCGTGGCGGTGGCCGACTGGGTGGGGGTGCCCGACCGGGTCGGGGTCGTGGACTGCGTCGGTGTCGCACTGGACGTGCTGCCGCCGCCGTCACCCCCGGTCACCTGGATGGTCGCCGCCTTCTGCACGGTCTCCTTCGGTGTGCACTTGGTGTCCGTCGACATGGCGTTGACGGTGTACGCGTCCGGTGTCAGCGTCACCTCGCCGGCCGTCGTCAGCTTGATGCTGCCCTTCATGTCGGACAGCACCATGGCGCCGCCCTTGGGGATCGCGGGGTTCGTGCGCGTCCCCTGCATGGCGATGTCGGCGACCTGCGCACCGGCCGCCTTCAGCACGCCGGACGGCTGGACGGAGTTCGCGGGCAGGTCGATGATGTCGGGATTCTTGGACGCGGCCTGCACGAACTTCCACACGACGTCCACCGTGTCGCCGACCTTCGCCGTGGCCGGGGCCGTGATGTCGACCTTCGTGGTGCCGTCGATCGGGCTGATGCCCGCGGGTGGCACACAGTGGGTGGCGTACGACACCTCGGCCGCCTGCGCGGGGCTCGCGGCGAGGCCGAGCAGGACGCCCGCACCGCTCAGCGCCAGCGCGGCGCCCGCGGCCGTACCTCTCCTTCGGATGCTCACGTCGGTCCTTTCCTGGTGGGAGTCGTGGGACTCGTCGGGCTGTCGGAGTGCGGTGCGGAGAGCCGGCCGACCGGGTCACCCGGGACGGAGTCCGGGGCGAACCACGGCAGGGTCGGGTTCGTGGGGGGCGGTTCGGTGGTACGGCCGCCGGTGCGGGGCAGCCGGGGGAGCCGGGGCAGGCGCAGGGTGCGGGTGAGGCGGGCGGCAGCCGGGTGGCGCGGGCGCACCCGGTCCACCACGGCCATGCCGACGCGGAACAGCGCGGCCGGGACGACCAGGCAGAGCAGGATCCAGAACAGCGTCACGCCCCAGGGGCGGCCCACGCCCCAGGGCTGTTCGGCGAGGACCCTGCCGTCGTACTTCAGGGAGACGGTGTAGTCGCCGTGCGCCCCGGCGGACAGCTCGACCGGCAGTCTGACCTCGGCCTTCCGTCCGGGCGCCAGGGTGCCGTGCCACTGCCGGTCGTCCCACTGCGGCGCGAAGACGCCGTGCGCCGAGCCGACTTGGAACACCGGGTCCTTGATAGCGCCGGTGCCGGTGTTGCCGACGGTGAGGACGAGGGTGCGGCTCGGCGGCGCCCCGAACCAGGTGAGCAGTCCGCTCGACCCGGTCAGCCGCGTGTCCGAGAGAATGGCCAGCCGCCCTCCGGACTGTTCGGCGGGCAGCGGGGCGACGGGATGCCCGGCGATCTGCAGGACGGCGTCCGCCTCGGCCTTGGCGCCGGTGACGGTGGCCACGTGCACCACACAGGGGCAGGGCACGGGAGGTTCGGCGACCGGAAGCTTCCGGCTGAAGGCCCCCTGGGCGTCGGTGGTCACGGCCCGCCCGTCGCCGTTGGCGCAGGAGTTGGTGCCACCGATGACACCCCGGGCCGGTGTGGCCCGCCCACACACCAACACCATCAGCAACGTGCGCGCCCTCCAGCCACTGCCCGTGACGGTGACCGAGCCACCGGCACCGGCCTGAGCCACCGACAGCTTCACGACGGGGCCGTCCGCCGCGGACACCGGACCACCGACAAGCAGCCCAAGCACAGCCACGAGCACCGTCACCGGCAGCAGAATCCTTGCCTTCCCGCTCACTGCACCGCACCTTCCGTCAACTCACCGCCGTGCCCACCACCGGGTGCCGGACCGGTGGGTGGCCCCCCGGCGGCTTCCACCCAGCCGGGCCACCTCGGGCCTCCCGACGCCGGACCGGGTGCCGGGGCCCCCGGCACCAGCGGGCGGGTTGTGCGGCCTTCGGGGGCCGGGCCGACGCGGTGCGGCGAGGTGAAGGCCGAAGTGCCGGCCGGCAAGGGACCAGCGGAGAAGCCCCGAGCCGCCGGGCCGTCGGGGGCCGCCACACCAGGCGTCGGAACACCCGCCGTCACCGGGCCGGTCACAGAGCCTTCAAGGGCCCGGCCGTCGAGGGGCTGCGGGGTGGAGGCCGAAGTGCCGGTCGGCAAGGGACCAGCGGAGAAGCCCCGAGCCGCCGGGCCACCGGGGGCCGCCACACCAGGCATCGGAACACCCGCCGTCACCGAGCCCGTCACAGAGTCCTCGAGGCCCTGACCGTCGAGGGGCGGCGCGATGGAGGCCGAAGTGCCGGTCGGCAAGGGACCGGAGGAGGAACTCCCGGCCGCCGGGGCGTCGGAGGCTGGGGCACCGGGCGTCGGGATGTCCGGGGCCGAGTCCTCGGGTGCCGGGTGGTGGGAGGGCCTGGGGTGGCGCCGCCTGCGGACTGTGAGCACCGCGATCGCTCCCGCGAGCAACGCGCCGCCCGCCACCGCCGGCCACGGCACGAACCGGGCCGACGTGGTCGCCGTGTCGTGGGCTCCGCCCGGGGCCGTGACCGTCAGCCGTACGTCGACCGCGTCCAGCGCGGGCCGGTCGGGCCAGGGCTCGGTGAGCTTCACGCGGGCGCCGGGGCGCAGGTGGACGGGCAGGGTGCGGGGCGCGCGGTCCAGGACCCGGCCGAGGACGCCGTCCACGCGCACCGCGAGCCTCGGCACCAGGACGGTCGTACCGCGGTTGACCAGCTCGTACGTGATGCCCTCGGCGTGCACGGCGACGTGCTCGACGGTCAGCGCGGCGAGCGCCGGGCCACCGACGCGCAGCCGGACCGGGACGGTGGCCGTACGCCCCCGCGTGTCCCGCGCGACGACGGCACCCGAGCGGTCGCCGGGCGCGGCCCCGGCCGGCACGGTCACCGTGAAGGGCACCTCGGCGCGGGTGCGGGCCGGAACGCGTATCCCGTGCTCGGCCTTGTCGGCGAAGACGGTCCGCAGGCCGCTTCCGGACAGCCGCACGACGACCGGCGCCCGCCCGGGATTGGTGACGGCCACCGTGTCCTGCAGCACCGACCCCGGCGGACCCTCGGCGTAGAAGGACGGACGACCACCGCCCGCGGGCGCGACGGACCACCGCGCGGGTGTGGCTGAGGCGCCGGGCGCGGCACCCAGCACGGTGCACAGGCACAGGGTCGCGGGCAGGACGACGCGGGCCGGGAGCAGCGCCTTGGTCCGGAGCGGGCGCCGGTGGCTGGTCGGGGCGCGGGACCCTGGCGGGCGTCGGCGGCGCGGCAGAGCGCGGCTCAGCGCGCGGGTCAGAGCACGGCTCAGCGCGTGGGTCAGAGCGCGGACGGCGGACGGCATGGGCGGCTCCAGCGGTTGGCCCGAACTTCGGCGGTGGCCCGCGGGCTTCGGCGATCGACCTGGGCTTCGGCGATGGGTCTGGGCTTCGCCGACGACCTGGCCTCGGCGACGACCTCGGCTTCGGCGACTGCCCCCGGCTTCAGCAGTCGCCCGAGCCTCGGCAGCTACCGGCTTGAGCCGTTGCCCGAGCTGGTGCGGCTACCGGGCTCCACCGGGCGGCCCGGGTTTCGGTGGTCGTCGGTCCGGGTCAGCGCCGGGACGGCTGGCCACGGCGGGTCAGCCAGAGCGTGCCCGCCGCTCCGGCGAGGAGCACCGTGCCGCCGAGTGTGCCGAGGGCGATCGCGCTGTCCTCGGGGCCGGTCTGCGGGAGCTGTCCGCCGGAGGAGGAGCCGCCCGAGGCCGAGGAGGACGACGATCCGCCGGCCGCCGTCACGTCCAGCGTGAGCCCCGGCTTGGGGCTGTTGGTCGGCGTGCAGGTAGTCGTAGTACCGAGCGCCTTGATGATCAGCGTGCCCGGCGTGAAGGTGACCTTGCCGGTCTTCTTCGGCGTGTACGTGCCGGTCAAGTCGCTGATCTTGATCGGGGTGTTGGCGGGGATCGCGGCCGCGTTGGCGGGCCCGCTGACCGGCAGTGTGCCGCTGTCGGCGCCGCCCAGCACGATGCTCGCGCTCGGGGTCATCGCGCCCTTGCCCAGCTCGACCGGGCTGGAGGAGACGCCCTTCTGCCAGGACATGGTGATCTTGTAGCCACTGCCGCTCTTGACGCCCGTCATGTCGATGGGCGAGACGGCGCTCTTGACGCCGATCGGGGTCTGACAGCGGTAGTTGACGTCAACGACGTCGGCGTGGGCCGCCGGCGCGGCCAGCAGCACCGCCGAGCCGGCCAGGGCCGCGGCGGACGCGAGCGCGGCGGTTCGTTTCGGGTACGACACGGTCGGTCCACCCCATTCGTTCCGGATTCGTTCGGACGAGCAGTTCCTGACGACGTATCAGATTTGGCCGTCAAGGTACGCCCGGCGCCGCGAGGAGGGAAGACGCAGCACACGCCGGAGTTGTGGCGATCCGGCGTGTGTGACGCGTGGCTGGAGTGGAGGGTGGGCCCGGGCCGGCCCGGGCCTCAGGGCCTGCGCAGCACCTCCGGCAGGCCCCAGCGCCGCAGCACCTCGGGCACGGCGACGCTGCCGTCGGCCCGCTGGTGCTGTTCCAGGAGGGCCGGCACCAGACGGCTGGTGGCCAGGCCCGAGGCGTTGAGGGTGTGGACGTACCCGGCCCTGCCGCCGCCCGCCGGGCGGTACCGGATGCCGCCGCGCCGGGCCTGGTAGTCGCGGGCGTTCGACACCGAGCTGACCTCGACGTAGGCGCCGAGGCTGGGCAGCCAGACCTCCACGTCGTACGTCCTGGCCTGCGCGGCGCTGGTGTCCCCGGCGGCGAGCCGGGTGACCCGGTGGTGCAGGCCGAGGCCGGCCACCAACTCCTCCGCGCGGCCGAGGAGTTCCCGCTGAGCCGCGTCCGAATCGGCGGGCCGTGTGAGCTGGAACAGTTCGACCTTGTTGAACTGGTGCCCGCGCAGGGTGCCCCGCTCGGCAGTGCGGTAGCCGCCGGCCTCCTTGCGGTAACAGGGCGTGTAGGCGACGTACTTGAGCGGCAGCTCGGCCTCGTCGAGGGTCTCGCCGTGGTGCAGGGCGGCCAGCGCGGTCTCGGCGGTCGGCAGCAGGAACCGCTCGGGGCGGCCGTCGGGCGAGCGGTCGGTGACGAAGACGTCGTCCGCGAACTTCGGGAACTGGCCCGCGGTGTAGCCGGCCTGCCAGGTGAGCAGGTGCGGCGGCAGCACGAAGGTGTAGCCCGCCCGCCGGTGGCCGTCCAGGAAGTGGTTGAGCAGGGCCCACTCCAGCGCGGCGCCCTCGCCCCGGTAGACCCAGTTCCCGCTGCCGGCCAGCGCGGCGCCGCGCCGGTGGTCGACCAGTGCGAGGTCCTCGGTGAGCTGCACGTGGTCCCGGGGCGGGAAGCCGAACTCCGGACGGGTGCCCTCGGTGCGGACGACCTCGTTGTGCTCCTTGCCGCCCGCGGGCACGTCCGGGTCGGGGAGGTTCGGCAGGCCGTCGAGGAACGCGCGGTGTTCGGCGTCCAGCCTGCCGTGCGCGGCGGTCGCCTCCGCGACCCGGCCGGCCAGTTCCGCGGCCCTGCCGAGGAGTTCGTCCGCCGGTTCGCCGGCCCGGCGGCGGGCCGCGACGTCCGCCGAGACGCGGCGCCGTTCGCCGCGCAGCCGCTCCAGGGCCGTACGGGCCTCGCGCAGCCGTTCGTCGAGGTCGAGGAAGGCGTCGAGGTCCACGTCGAGGCCTCGCTTGGCGAGGCCTTCGCGGACGCGTCGGGGGTGCTGTCGGATGAGGGTGACGTCAAGCATGGTGCTGCCCAACTGGTCGGCGGGGCGGCACGGTCCGCCCCGGGTCGGTGCCCTCGGGGCGTGGGCGAGAGGGTGCTCGCGGTGCCACCACGCCTTCGCCGTCTACGACGGCCTCGTCGGGCCCGATGACGGGGGCCGGCCGGCGGGGCATGGGGGCCGTCGTGGCGCGGCGGTCCGTTCCTCCCCGCACTCGGGAGGGGATTCACACCGGGGTGCGAGGCCGCCTTCACAGCGGGTGGCGGCTCTCTCGGCTCGCTGGGCCCGGGCTACTCGTCTCCGTCAGCGCGTTGCACCCAGGGTAGGAAGGCTCGTACCCACAGGAAAGCGAATTTCCGCGCGCTCCGAAGCGGGGCGCTCACGCCGGGGCACCCAGCTCCGCCCACACCGTCTTGCCCGGCCGGCCCGCGGCGCGTACGACACCCCAGTCCAGGCACAGCCGCTGCACGATGAACATGCCGTGGCCGCCGGGGCGGCCGGCGCGGTGCGGGGTGCGAGGGGCCGGCTGGCCGGCACCGCGGTCCGAGACCTCGATCCGGATCACCTTGTTGTCGCAGGCCAGGAGCAGTTCGTCGGGGCCCTCGGCGTGCAGGCAGGCGTTGGTGACCAGTTCGGAGACGACGAGCAGCACATCCTCGGCCGCGGCTCGCCGGTCGGCGCCCGCGGCGGGCAGCCAGCCCCATGCGTACAGCGCCTGGCGGGCGAAGTCGCGGGCGAGCGGTACGACCCCGCTCTCGCCCGCGAGGCCGATCCTGCGGACCTGCGGCCCGCCGGTGCCCTGAGTGCCGTCGGCGGGGCCGGGCGGCACGGACGGCGCGGCTGCCCCCGTGGGCGCGCCTGTCGTCGGCGCACCCTCCTCGGACGCCCCGGAAGCGCCGCTGGGCTCCGGGCCGCGGTCGCCCGGCGAGCAAGGCCGGGTGGTGCTCATCAGCGCTTCACCTCACCGATTCACCAGTTCAGATTCAAAGGGCCGGCACTGCTCCGTGCCGGCCGGTCCGTACGTCGTCCGCCCGCTGTGCGCAGGCCCTCCGGCCGCTGTCCGCGCGGGGTGTCCCGCTCGCCCGTCCGTCGCACGTACGTCCCGTCCAGTCGTTTCGCCGGTGCCGGGGCGGTCCGGGCCGGCGGTCGTCAGGGGGTTCCCCGCCTTCTCCTGCCCTCTCCTGCCCGGCCGATCCGGCACAACACCCCCGTTTTCGGCGTGCCGGAAACGGGCGCCCGGGGCCGGTGGCGCGCGGGAGGGCGGGGACGGCGGACTCAGCCGGCGCCGTCGGCCAGGGCCGCCTCCACGGAGTCGTGCACGGTGAAGACCGCCTCGGCTCCGGTGATCTCGAACACACGGGCGACCACCGGCTGCATCCCCGCCAGATGGACCCCGCCCCCGGCGGCCTCGGCCTTCAACCGGGCTCCGAGCAGGACGTTCAGCCCCGTGGAGTCGCAGAACTCCAGGCGGGTGCAGTCCACGACGAGGCGTGAGAAGCCCTTGGCCAGAAGGTCGTCGAGAGGCTCACGCAGAAGATCGGCGGTGTGGTGATCGAGCTCACCCGCCGGTGTCACAACGGCGCTGGAGCCCTCTTCCCGCACCTCCACCAGAAGCCGGCCCGACTGTGCGCTGCCGACCGTCCCGTGGTCCATGCCGTCTCTCCCGAGGTCGCGGACGCTGACTGGTCTCGAACATTACGCCCTCCCTGCACACTCCGGCACCTGAAGAACCTCACAGAACCGGACATACCCGAACAGGACGCACTTGCGATCGGCTCGGTCGAGCAGGTAGGGCTAGTAGGACACCTACTCCTACACGCCGGCTTCGGAGGCGCCGCACACCGCAGTGCACGCATGGCTTCGGCAGCCGTATGCCGAGAACGATGGAGGACACCATGTCACCCCGGCTCGACGCATCGCATACCCCGCTCGCGACGTCGACACCCCCACCGGAACAACTGGATCATCCCATCGACGCCCTCGAGCCCTTCGAGGGACTCCCGGAGATCCCCCCGTACGACGAGATCGGCCCGGTCGACGCGCGGGCCCTGTCCAAGACCCTCTTCGAGCGCCTTCAGTCGCTGGAGGAAGGGACGCACGAGTACTCGTACGTCCGCAACACGCTCGTCGAGCTCAACCTCGCGCTCGTCAAGTTCGCCGCCTCCCGCTTCCGCTCCCGCAGCGAGCCGATGGAGGACATCATCCAGGTCGGCACCATCGGCCTGATCAAGGCGATCGACCGCTTCGAGCTCTCCCGCGGGGTCGAGTTCCCGACCTTCGCGATGCCGACCATCATCGGCGAGATCAAGCGTTTCTTCCGCGACACCTCGTGGTCCGTGCGCGTTCCGCGCAGGCTGCAGGAGCTGCGCCTGGACCTGGCCAAGGCCGGGGACGAGCTGGCCCAGCGGCTGGACCGGGCCCCGACCGTCCAGGAGCTGGCCGAGAGGCTCGGCATCTCCAACGACGAGGTCGTCGAGGGCATGGCCGCCTCGAACGCGTACACCGCCTCCTCGCTGGACGCCCAGCCCGAGGAGGACGAGACGGAGGGCGCGCTCGCGGACCGCATCGGGTACGAGGACCACGGGCTGGAGGGCATCGAGTACGTCGAGTCCCTCAAGCCGCTGATCGCCGAACTCCCGCAACGGGACCGGAAGATCCTCTCCCTGCGGTTCGTGGCGAACATGACCCAGTCGGAGATCGGCGAGGAACTCGGCATCTCCCAGATGCACGTGTCCCGGCTGCTGTCGCGCACGCTGGTACGGCTGCGCAAGGGTCTGACACTCGAGGAGTGACCTCCGCGTCCGCTGCTGTGACGCCTGCGCAGCGGCCCGGCCACCGATGCCGGGCCGCTGCGGCGTTCCGCCGCCGGACCCACCTCTCCGAGTGGCACGGGTATCCCGGACTGCGCATGCCAATCCCGGTTCCGGGCCGCTCTTCCGGCCAACTCGCCCCGTGGTCCCAACCGTTATGTGGTTACCCGCGGAAACCTCTTTTCCCGGCCGCCCCCCTCGACCACTATGGCCCCCCTAACTGGCTACTGGCCGGTATGTCAGACCGGGGCCGCAACGGCGCGGTGCCCGGGGGTGCGAGGAGGCTGGACGCATGGCTCAGGGGGACGGGGCCGGAACGGGCGGAACCGAGACGGGCGACACCGGGACGCCCGGGGAACTCGAGAACGCGCCGGACACCCGGCTGACCGAACTGCTCCGCTCCCCCACGGCGACGGCGTACCCCGCCCTGCAGGAACTGCGCCGCCGGCACGACCCGGCGGTCCTGGTCTACGCCCGGCTGTGCGCCGCGGGAGAGTCGGCCGCCCGCCGGCTGGCGGCCGAGGTCTTCACCACGGCGGCCCGCGAGACGGCCCGCGGCGTCGACCCCGCCGTCCCGCTGCGCCACCGGCTGCTGCTGCTCACCGCACGGCTGGCGGCCGGCTGGGCGCGCGACGAGCGCTCCGCCGGCCTCGACCCCGGACTGCTGCTCGTCCTGAACGCCTCCGGCCTGCCCGAGGGCCCCACCCCGCCGCTGCTCCCGGCGTTCCGCTCGCTGCCCTCCCGTACCCAAGGCCTGATCTGGTACGGCGTGCTGGAGGCGGAGCCGCAGGACCGCACCGCCGCCTTCCTCGGCCTGAGCGGCGTCGACGTGGCCTACGGCACCCCGCAGGCCCTCAAGGCCCTGGCCCAGGCCTGTCTGCGCCACCGTCTCGCCGCCTCCGACGACCCGCGCTGCGCCGACTTCCGCCGGCTGATCGAGGAGGCGGTACGGCCGGACGGCCCGCGCCACAGCGCCGACCTGGACGCCCACATGGCCCGCTGCCCGCACTGCACGGCCGCGTTCGAGGATCTGCGGGCCCTGCGGGACTCGCCCCGGCAGGCCCTGGCGGAGGGCCTGCTGCCGTGGCAGGGAACGGCGTACATACGCGCCGCGGAACCCCCGGCCGCCCCCCGCCTCGCCGCCGTACGTCCGTCCTGGCCGCCCCGGCGCCGTGTCCTGCTGGCCTCGGCGGCCCTGGGCGTGGCCCTGACCCCGCTCCTGGTGTTCCTCCTCACCCCGGCACACACCGACGAACAGCAGCCGACCGCGGCGACGCCCACCCCGCCCCCGGTGACGAGGACCGCGACGCCGACGGCCTCGCCCTCCCCGTCCCCGTCGCCGTCCCCCACGAGGTCCCCCTCGCCCAGGCCGTCGTCCGCCACGCCGAGCCCGTCCCGCACGGCCACGCACCCGCCGCACACCCAAAAGCCCACTCCCAAGCCGTCGCCCTCGTTCGCACCGCCCGGCGCCTCCTTCACCCAGGTGGTGAACCTGGCGACGGGCCGCTGCCTGGACATCCGCGACGGCGATGTGTCCCAGGGCAACGACGTCATCACGGCCCCCTGCTCCTCCGCGGACACCCAGCGCTGGCGGTTCGACACCTACCTGGGCGTGCTGCGGTCGGCGGCCGACGACGACTTCTGCCTGGACAGCCGGGGCTCGACCGACCGCGGCGTGGGTATCTGGACCTGCGACTCGGTCTACGGCGGCAACGGCGAGAACCTCCGCTTCACCATCGACCCCGACGGCACGATCCGCCCGAACATCGCCATCGAGACAGCGGTGACCCCGGACGGCCGCTACGACGTGTCCCTCCAGCCTCTGTCCGACGGCGGGGAGCAGCGGTGGCGGGCGGGGGCGCGGTGAGGCGGGCCTTGCTCCGCCGCCGGTCCCCGCTCAGACCACGCGTTCGCCGCGCCGCCACACCCCGCTGACCAGGGGCACGCCCGGGCGGTAGGCGAGGTGGACGTGGCTGGGGGCGTCCAGGAGGGTGAGGTCGGCGCGGGCGCCGGGGGTGAGGTGGCCGACGTCGGTGCGGCGCAGGGCCGCCGCACCGCCCGCCGTGGCCGACCAGACCGCCTCGTCCGGGGTCATCCGCATGTCGCGGACGGCCAGGGCGATGCAGAAGGGGAGCGAGGAGGTGAAGGACGAGCCCGGGTTGCAGTCCGTGGACAGAGCGACCGTGACGCCGGCGTCCAGCAGGCGGCGGGCGTCCGGCCACTCGGCGCGGGTGGAGAACTCGGCGCCCGGCAGCAGGGTGGCGACCGTGTCGCTGTTCGCCAGGGCGTCGACGTCCGCGTCGGTCAGGTGGGTGCAGTGGTCGGCGCTCGCCGCGTCCAGTTCGACGGCCAGCTGGACGCCGGGGCCGTACGAGAGCTGGTTGGCGTGGATACGGGGGTGCAGGCCCTTCGCCCTGCCCGCCGTGAGGATCGCGCGGGCCTGGTCGCCGTCGAAGGCGCCCTTCTCGCAGAACACGTCGATCCAGCGGGCGTGCGGCGCGCAGGCGTCCAGCATCTCGCCGGTGACCAGGGCGACGTAGGCGGCCGGGTCGTCGGCGTAGTCGGGCGGGACGACATGCGCGCCGAGGTACGTCACCTCGTCGGTGTGCCGGGCCGCGAGGCGCAGCGCGCGGTACTCGTCCTCGACGGTCAGGCCGTAGCCCGACTTGGTCTCGAACGTCGTGGTGCCCTGGCGGAGGGCCTCGTCGAGGTAACGGGTGAGGTTGGCCTCCAGGTCCGCGTCGCTCGCCGCCCGGGTGGCCGCGACCGTGGTGCGGATGCCGCCCGCCGTGTAGGAGCGGCCGGACATGCGGGCGTTGAACTCCTGCGTGCGGTCTCCGGCGAAGACCAGGTGCGAGTGGGAGTCCACGAAGCCCGGCAGCACCGCCCGGCCGCCCGCGTCGACCCGATTGTCAGTGGCGGGTGCTTTGCTGGATTCACCGGTCCACGCGACGCGGTCGCCTTCGATGACGACGGCCGCGTCCTGGACCAGGCCCAGGGGGGAGCCGTCACCGAGGGAGGGATCATTGGTGACCAGCGTGGCGATGTTGGTGATGACGGTGCTGCTGCTCATGGTGTCCTCGTGGGTGGTGGTCAGGAGCGAAGGGCTTCGACTGCCCGCGCGAGGGCCTGCGGCACGTCGGGTACGAGCGTATGCGCCCCGTCCCGTACGACATGCCGTCCGCCGACGACCGTATGCCGTACGTCCGCTGCCGTCGCGGCGAATACGGCCGTCTCGGCGCCCAGCCTGGGCAGCGGGCCCGCTGTCCTGACCGAGTCCAGGGCGATCGTCGTGAAGTCGGCGAGGGCGCCGGGCTCCAGGGTGCCGGCCTCGCCCCAGCCGAGAGCCGCGTGGCCGTCGGCGGTGGCGGCCCGCAGCAGGGCGGCGGCCGTCCAGTGGCCCCGGGTGCGGGTGTGCAGCCGCTCGTTCAGCTCCATCGCGCGCGCCTCTTCGAGCAGGTCGATGACGGCGTGGCTGTCGGAGCCGAGGGAGAGCGGGGAGCCGGCCCGCTGCAGGGCGACGGCCGGACCGATGCCGTCGGCCAGGTCCCGCTCGGTCGTCGGGCACATGCAGGTGCCGGTGCCCGAGCCGCCGAGCAGGGCGATGTCCTCGTCGGTGAGATGGGTGTTGTGCACACCGGTGGTGCGCTGCCCGAGGACGCCGTGGTCGGCGAGCAGCCGGGTGGGGGTGCAGCCGTGCGCGGCGAGGCAGGCGTCGTTCTCGGCGGTCTGCTCCGACAGGTGCACATGCAGCGGGGCCCGCCGCTCCTCGGCCCACCGCGCCACGGTCGCCAACTGCCCGGCGGGCACGGCCCGTACCGAGTGAATCGCCGCCCCGATCCGCGCGTGATCCCGCTCCTTGAGAACTGAACAGCGTTCGGCCCAGGCCTCCGCGCTGCCGTCGGAGAACCGCAGCTGGTGGGTGTTCGGCGGCTCGCCACTGTGCTTGTTCAAGATGGCGGAGGACAGGTAACAGGTGTCGAGGAGGGTGATCCGGATGCCGGCCTCGGCGGCGGCGTCGATCAGCGCCTCCCCCATGGCGTTGGGGTCGGCGTAGGGAGTGCCGCCGGGCGCGTGGTGCACGTAGTGGAACTCGCCGACGCAGGTGACGCCGGCCAGGGCCATCTCGGCGTACACCGCGCGCGCCAGGGCGTGGTAGGTGTCCGGGGTCAGATGGTCGGCGACGGAGTACATCACCTCGCGCCAGGTCCAGAAGGTGCCGGAGCCGACCTGGACGGTGCCGCGCAGCGCCCGGTGGAAGGCGTGGCTGTGGGCGTTGGCGAGCCCCGGCAGGGTGAGCCCGCGCAGCACCTCGGCGCCGGGCGGCGGGGTGGGCGCCCCGGTGCGCACGGCACCGATCCGCCCACCCTCGGTCTCGACCACGACCCCCGGCTCGACGCATCGGCCGAGCCAGGCGTGCTCCAGCCAGTAGGTCCGCTTGGTCACCTGCAGGCCAGCCCTTCCAGTACGTCGGCGAGCGCGCACACCCCGGCCACGCAGTCGTCCTCGGCGGCGAACTCGGCCGGGGAGTGCGAGACACCGGTGGGGTTGCGCACGAACAGCATGGCGGTCGGAATGCTGCCGGAGAGGATTCCGGCGTCGTGTCCGGCCCCGGTCCCGAGGACGGGCACCTTCAGGCCGGTGTCCTTGCCCAGGATGCGGCCGAGTTCGTCGCGCAGGGCGTGGTCGAACTCGACGACGGGCGTGAAGGACTCCCGGACGACGTCGAGCTCGATGCCGTGGGCGTCGGCGTACTCCCGCGCGGCCTTCTCGATGCCCCCGACCACCGTGTCCAGGGTGTCCTGGTCGGCGGCGCGGGAGTCGAGCCAGCCGCGCACGAGGGAGGGGATCGCGTTGACCCCGTTGGGCTCCACGGCGATCTTGCCGAAGGTGGCGACGGCACCGGCGAGTTCGGCCTCCCGGCGGGCGGCGAGCACGGTCTCGGCGTAGGACAGCATCGGGTCGCGGCGGTCGACCAGCCGGGTGGTGCCGGCGTGGTTGGCCTCGCCCCGGAAGTCGAACCGCCAGCGGCCGTGCGGCCAGATGGCACTGG
Source organism: Streptomyces sp. NPDC002076 (assembly GCF_053593835.1). NCBI lineage: Bacteria > Bacillati > Actinomycetota > Actinomycetes > Kitasatosporales > Streptomycetaceae > Streptomyces > Streptomyces sp. NPDC002076. The sequence goes on along the minus strand of NZ_JBSFDI010000012.1, from coordinate 223,764 downwards.
CGATGCCGACCCGGTCGCCGGACAGGTCCAGCGCCCGTCCCTGCTCGACGTGCAGCTCGACGAAGGCGCCGATCCGGGCCAGCCGCTCAGGGTCGGCCCCGATGCCCTCGGGGTCGTATCCGGCGGCCTCCATGGCCTGCGGGAGGCTGACCCCGTCGGCGTCGGTGAGCCGGTGGGCCTGCTCGACGGCCAGCTGCCCGGCGGTGAGCCGCGACCCGACACAGGCGAGCCCGAACCGGGCCCCCTCCTCGTCCCCGAAGTTGACGATGGCCAGGGGCTTGGCGAACCGCGCGTTCCTGCTCCGCAGCTCGTCGAGGGCCGCGAAGGAGGACACCACACCGAGGGGTCCGTCGAAGGCACCACCGTCGGGCACGGAGTCCAGGTGGGACCCGGTGACGACGGCGTCCCCGGCGGCGGGGTCACCGAGCCAGGCCCACTGGTTGCCGTTGCGGTCGACCTCGTAGATCAATCCGCGTGCCTCGGCCTGCTCCTTGAACCACGCCCGGCAGTCGGCGTCGGCGCCGGTCCAGGCGTAGCGCCGGTAGCCGCCGGAGGCGGAGCTGCGGCCGATCGGCAGCAGCTCCGCCCACATGCTGTGGAAACTCACGCGTCGTCACCCTCGCGCATGGGCACCCGGACACCGCGCTCCCCGGCCACCGACTCCGCGATGTCGTATCCCGCGTCCACGTGCCGGATGACGCCCATGCCCGGGTCATTGGTGAGCACGCGCCGGATCTTCTCGCCACCCAGCTTCGTGCCGTCGGCCACCGTCACCTGCCCGGCGTGAATGGACCGGCCCATGCCCACGCCGCCACCGTGGTGGATGGAGACCCACGACGCACCGGAGGCCACGTTCACCATGGCGTTCAGCAGTGGCCAGTCGGCGATCGCGTCGGACCCGTCGAGCATGGCCTCGGTCTCGCGGTACGGCGAGGCCACCGAGCCGCAGTCCAGGTGGTCGCGGCCGATCGCCAGCGGAGCGGCGAGCTCGCCGGAGGCCACCATGTCGTTGAAGCGCTCGCCGGCCTTGTCGCGCTCGCCGTAGCCGAGCCAGCAGATGCGCGCGGGCAGCCCCTGGAAGTGGACGCGCTCGCCGGCCATCTTGATCCAGCGGGCCAGGGACTCGTTCTCCGGGAAGAGTTCCAGGATCGCCTTGTCGGTCTTGGCGATGTCGGCGGGGTCGCCGGACAGGGCCGCCCAGCGGAACGGGCCCTTGCCCTCGCAGAACAGCGGGCGGATGTAGGCGGGGACGAAGCCGGGGAAGGCGAACGCCCGGTCGTAGCCTGCCAGTTGGGCCTCGCCGCGGATGGAGTTGCCGTAGTCGAAGACCTCGGCGCCGGCGTCCATGAAGCCGACCATGGCCTCGACGTGCTTCGCCATGGACTCGCGGGCACGGGTGGTGAAGCCGGCCGGGTCCTTCGCGGCGGCGTCGGCCATGTCCTCGAAGGCCACGCCCACCGGCAGGTAGGACAGCGGGTCGTGGGCGGAGGTCTGGTCGGTGACGATGTCGATGGGGGCGTTCATCGCGAGCAGCTGCGGGACCAGCTCGGCCGCGTTGCCGAGGACGCCGATGGACAGCGGGCGGCGGGCGTCGCGCGCCTCGGTGGCCAGCTGGAGCGCGTGGTCGAGGGAGTCGGCCCTGACATCGAGGTAGCGGTGCTCGATGCGGCGCTCGATGGCGCGCGGGTCGCAGTCGATGCAGATCGCGACGCCGTCGTTCATGGTCACGGCGAGGGGCTGGGCGCCGCCCATGCCGCCGAGGCCGGCGGTCAGGGTGATGGTCCCGGCGAGGGTGCCGTTGAACTTCTTCGCGGCGACGGCGGCGAAGGTCTCGTAGGTGCCCTGGAGGATGCCCTGGGTGCCGATGTAGATCCAGGAACCGGCGGTCATCTGGCCGTACATGGTCAGGCCGAGGGCCTCCAGACGGCGGAACTCCTCCCAGTTGGCCCAGTCGCCGACCAGGTTGGAGTTCGCGATCAGGACGCGCGGGGCCCACTCATGGGTCTGCATCACGCCGACCGGGCGGCCGGACTGGACCAGCATGGTCTCGTCCTGCTTGAGGGTCCTCAGGGTGCGGACCATCGCGTCGAAGGAGCGCCAGTCACGGGCTGCCTTGCCGGTGCCGCCGTAGACGACGAGCTTGTCGGGGTGCTCCGCGACCTCCGGGTCGAGATTGTTCTGCAGCATGCGCAGCGCGGCTTCCTGCTGCCATCCCAGGGCGCTCAGTTCCGTGCCGCGCGGTGCTCGTACGGGGCGGGGTCCCGACATCGTCTGCCTCCTCCTGTTGCAATCTCTATTCACATCCTGGCGTTCTGAATAGAACTAGTCAATACATCGGGGCGACCCCGTCCGCGCGCCGTCGGTGTTTGGCTTGATGTACGCGAGACGGGTACGAGGGGACACGAGGGGAGAGACCGTGGAGCGGGACCTCGAAAGGGAAGCGCAGGAGCGCGCCGCACGGCGGGACGAGGCGGTGCGGGCCGCCGTGGAGCAGGGGCTGCTGGGGCCGGACGCGGCCGTGGTGGGGCTGCTGGACGTGACCGGGATCCGGGAGTCGGCGGCGGCGCTGCGCGCGGCCTTCGACGCCGTCGTGCCGCCCGGGACACCGATGCTGCACGCCTTCGCGGTGAAGGCGAGCCCGCTGGTGCCCGTGCTGCGGCTGCTGCACGAGGCGGGCATCGGCGCGGAGGTGGCGAGCCCGGGCGAACTGGCGCTGACCCGCGCGGCCGGAGTGCCGGCGGCCCGGACCGTGCTGGACTCGCCCGCCAAGACCCCGGCCGAGCTGCGCGAGGCGCTGGCCCTGGGGATCGCGGTGAACGCCGACAACCCGCAGGAGCTGGACCGCCTGGACGCCCTGGTGCGGTCCGCGCCGACCGCGTCCCCGCTCGGCCTCCGGGTGAACCCGCAGGTCGGCGGCGGCACGATCGGGGCCACCTCGACGGCGACGGAGACCTCCAAGTTCGGGGTGGCACTGCGCGACGAGGGGGCGCGCGAGTGGGTCGTACGGGCCTATCTGGACCGGCCGTGGCTGACCCGGCTGCACGCGCACACCGGCTCGCAGGGCATCCCGCTGGCGCTGCTGGCACGGGGCGTGGCGGAGACGTACGCGCTCGCGGAGGAGATCAACGAGCGGGCGGGGCGGCGGCAGATCGACACGCTCGACATCGGCGGCGGACTGCCGGTGAACTTCGCGGCCGAGGCGACGGCACCCTCGTACGCGCAGTACGCCCGGCTGCTGGCCGAGGAGGTGCCGGGGCTGTTCGACGGGCGGTACGGGCTGGTGACCGAGTTCGGGCGGTCGCTGCTGGCCAAGCAGGGGACGATGGTGGCCCGGGTGGAGTACGCCAAGAGCGCGGGCGGGCGGCGGATCGCGGTGACACACGCCGGCGTGCAGGTGGCGACGCGGACCGTGTACGCGCCGGGGGCGTGGCCGCTGCGGATCGCCGCGTACGACGCCAAGGGGCGGCCGAAGCCGGGGCCCGAGGTGGTGCAGGACGTGGCCGGGCCGGCCTGCTTCTCGGGCGACCTGCTGGCGGAGGGGCGGGCGCTGCCCCTGCTGGAGCAGGGCGACTACGCGGCGGCGCTGGACACGGGCGCGTACTACTTCGCCCATCACTACGCCTACAACTCCCTTGTCCGGCCGGGTATCTACGGCTTCGCGCCGGACGGCTCGTCGGGCGTCGCCTTCGCGACCGTACGGGAGCCGCAGACCGTCGCCGAGGTGGTGGCGGAGTCCGGCGGGGCGCACACGGACGCGCTCACCACCCTCCCCGCGCCGGGCAGCCGTTGACGCACCCCCGGCACCCCTCGAACGAATGGATCAACTCGCTGGACCCAGAGGCTAGTTGACCCACACTAGTACGCCGGAAGCACGTTCCACTGGAAAATGCCAAAGGCTCCCCCTTTCCCGCGCACGGTGCGTAGTGTCGCTGTCACTCAACCGGAGAACCAGGCGGGAGGGGAACCACCGGTGCCCGGAATCGACGAGTGTCTGCTGGAAGCGATGCGATTGCCCGGTGCCCGGGGAGCGGCGCTGGTGGACTGGACGAGCGGACTGGCCCTCGGCACGGTCGGGGAGGCGCCCGGCGGCGATCACGAGACGACCGCCGCCGAGGCCGCCGAACTGGCCCGGATGGCCGCCGAGCACGGCGCCTTCGCGACCCAGACGGACGACGGGCACCCGACCGTCGAGGACGTGATCGTCAGCAACCGCGACAGCTACCACCTGCTGCGGTTCGTGGACACGACCTTCGACAGCAGTGTCTTCCTGCACCTGTGGCTCGGCCGCGAGGAGGGCAATCTCGCGCTCGCCCGGATCCGGCTCGGCGAGATGGCGGCCCGGCTGGTGCTGGGATGACCCTGGTGCAGATACCTCCGCCCCCGCTGCCGGTGCGGGACAAGTCGGCCGGCCGGGCCCTGTCGCCGATGCTGACCCGGCTCGCCGAGGAGCGCGCCACCGGCGTCCTGGTCCGCGAGCACGGCACCCTGTATCTCGCCGAGGGCCGGGTGGTGCACGCCGAGAGCCCGTTCGCCCCCGGTCTCGACGTGCTCCTCACCGCCCACGGCACCCTCGCGGCCACCGCCTGGCAGCGGGCCGCCGCCGAGACCTCCGGCCCGCTGCAGGCCGCCGAACTCCTGCTGGATTCAGGTGTGTTGCCCGCGGGCGCGCTGGAACTGTGCCATCTGGACGCGCTCTACGACGCCGGGTACTTCGCGCTGGCCCCGAGCAGCGCCCCGGGCCGCTTCCGCTACGACCGCGCGCCCCGCCTCGGCCCGCTGCCCTCGGTGCCGGTCGTCGCCCTGGAACGCGAGACGCTGCGCCGCCGGCTGCTGCTGCACCGGCTGTGGCCCGACCCGGCCGCCGACACCGCCCCGCTGATCCGCGCGGACCCGGCCGCCGCACGGGCTGCCGCGCCGGTCACGCCCCGGCAGCGGGCGGTCCTGGACCGCGTGGACGGCGTCCGCACGGCCGCCGGGATCGCCCGGAACCTGGGCCGGCAGGCCTTCCACACGCTGGTCGACGTACGCCGGCTCGTGTCCGCCGGCCATGTCGCACCGGCGGCACCCGTCACACCCGTCGTCACGGCGCTCGCACCGCCGCTCCCACCCCCGGTCACCGACCCCGACATCGCGCTGCTGAAGAGGCTCAGGGATGCGCTGGAGGCGCTTTGAACGGCACCGCCCCGCCGAGAGGAGAGAGCTGATGGTGTCCGAGGAGGACCTGGGGGCCGTCCTGGACGAACTGCACCGGCTGCGCAACCGAGTACCGCAGCTCACCGGCGCCCTGGCGGCCGGGGTCGACGGTCTCGTCGTCGCCCACGACACTCCCGGGGTCGACCCCGAGGGCCTCGCGGCCCTCACCGCCGCCGCGCTCGGCGTCGCCGTGCGGGTCGCCGACGCCACCCGCAACGGCGGCTTCCGGGAGCTGCTGGTGCGCGGTGAGCGCGGCTATGTCGCCACCTACGCGGCCGGCCGCACCGCCGTACTGACCCTGCTCGCCCAGGACCGGGTGAACGTCGGCCGGCTGCATCTGGAGGGCCGTCGCTCCGGCGCCCGCATCGGGGAGCTGCTCGACGCCGCCGACGCCGCGGCCCGGCAGGCCCGGCGGGCCGGGCGGCCCCTGGGCGCCGTCAGCTCCGCACCCCCGACCCGTACCCGCACGACCCGCACGCCCCGCGCCACGAATACCGACGCGCACACCGCAACCGACAGTTGAACCTTCCGAGAGGATCCACCATGGCCAACACCGAGACCGCGCTGAAGGAAGCCCTCACCTCCATCGAGGGCGCCACCGGCGTCGCGCTCGTCGACTACACCAGCGGGATGGCGCTGGGCACGATGGGCGGCAGCAAGAGCTTCGACCTGAACGTGGCCGCCGCGGGCAACACCGACGTGGTCCGCGCCAAGATGCGCGCGATGGAGATGCTGGGCCTCAAGGGCGGGATCGAGGACATCCTGATCACGCTGACCGACCAGTACCACCTGATCCGCCTGCTCAAGAGCCGGGGCGGCAACGGCCTGTTCCTCTATCTGGTCCTCGACGCCTCCCGGGCCAACCTGGCGATGGCCCGGCACCAGCTGAAGAAGATCGAGCAGGAACTGGAGGTCTGAGCCCCGGCGAGAGCTAGACCAGCGCCGCGGTACGGCGGCGGGACCCGCCAGGGGCCGCGTCGCCGGCCGCGATGCCCGTACCGCGCAGGCCCTTCACCGCCTTGCCCGCCGGGCACCCACCGCGCCGGTCGAGCCAGTCGACGCGCACCCACAGCAGCGTCTGCCCGGCGCGTTCGCGGCGCCCGATCCAGGCGGCCTTCAGCCGCAGCCCGGTGCCGAGCCCGGCCAGCAGCATGCCGCCGGCCGCGGGCACCGCGAGGGCGGAGCCGAGCGCCACGGCGAAGGCCAGCAGCAGCCACCAGCGGTGGCCCCGGCGCCAGTTGCGCACGGTCACCGCACGGTCCTGCAGCACGTCGTACTTGCCCGCGCGGACCGCGCCGCGGGCAAGTGCGGCGTACCGGCCCCGGCGCACCAGTGCCACGACCGCCGCGCCGACGAGGAACAGCGCGGCACCGGCGAGCACTCCGATCCGGCGCCCGGTCAGCCCGGGCAGCAGCATCCCGATCCCCGCGGCGAACACCCCGAACCACCACAGCGGTGCGGCCCCAGCCCGTACGACGACGGCCACCCGGGCCAGCCCCTGTCCTCCGCGCGCCACGTCAGCCTCCCGTGTCACGTGTCCGCAAAGCGCCTGTGTCTCCTGGGGAAGCTAGCGGCCGAACGTGAGACGAACATGAGAGCGCCGCGCCGTCACTCCACGAAGAGGCCCCGCGCGGCGGCCTTGGCGTCGAACTCCTCCAGCCGTGCCTGCGCCTGGGGCAGGTCGTCGCAGACCGCCTCCAGCAGCACCCGTCCGAGCAGCATCGGCGCGCACGCGGTGTCGAAGGCGAGCCCGGTGCCGACGGCGGCGGGCAGCAGCAGGTCGGAGTACCTGGCGACCGGCGCGAACGCGGAGTCGGCGACCGTGACGGTCGTCAGGCCGACGTCCTTGGCGTAGGCGAGGGTGTCGACGACCTCACGCGGATGCCGGGGCAGGGCGAAGCACAGCAGCGCGGAGGCGCCCGCGCGGACGGCCGCGTCGATCCGGTCCTGGATCATGGTGCCGCCCTCGTTGAGCAGCCGGACGTCCGGATGGACCTTGGCGGCGAAGTAGGCGAAGCCGTACGCCTGGGAGGCGGCGGCGCGCAGGCCGAGCACCGGCAGCGGGCGGGAGGCGGCCAGGATCCGGCCGGCCTTCTGCACCGGGCGCGGGTCGGCGAGCAGGTCGGCGAGGTGCCTGAGGTTCTCGATCTCGGCCTCGACGGCCTGCTGGTACTCGTTGAAGGCGCCCGCCTCGGCGGCCGGTTCGGCGGGTACGACCTCGCGCAGGTACTTGCGCAGGGCGGGGTAGCCATCGAAGCCGAGCGCCACGGCGAACCGGGTCACCGACGGCTGGCTGACCCCGGCCAGTTCGGCCAGCTCCACGCTGGACAGGAACGGCACGTCGGCGGCCCGCCGGACCATGCTGTGCGCGATCCGGCGCTGGGTCGGCGTGAGCCGGTGCCCCTCGAAGAGGGCCTGCAGCCGGCCCGCGGGGCTGTCCGTCACCCCCGTCGCCTCGGGACTTCTGTCCACAGTCCTGTCCACGCTCATGACGCGCTCCCCCTCCAGATGTCCGTGAACCGGTCGAGCAGTGCGGCCGCCTCCGTCACGTCGTCCGTGAGTGGCCGGTCGGCCGGGTCGGGATCGAGGACCGACTCGGCGAGCGCGAACGCCCGGCCGGCCGGCAGCCCGGGGTCGGGCCGCAGGTCGCGCTGGCGCAGTGCGCGGACGGCGGCGACGAGCTCGCAGCCGACCACCAGACGATACGCACCGCACGCGCGCAGAGTCTGCCGCGCGGCGAGCGAGGCGAAGCTCGCCTGTTCCTCGACGCCCCGGGAGAGTACAGCGTGGCCCAGCGAGGCGGGCGCGGAGAAGGCCCGCAGATCGCCGAGGGCCGCCCCGGCCGCGTACTCCAGGATCATCACGCCGGAGGAGGCCGGCTCGTGGTCGGCGAGGAAGGGGCGCAGCCGGGTGTAGGCGGGCTCGTTGAGGGTGGACAGGCGGGAGGTGGACAGCCGGGCCACCTGGGTCAGCGCGAGCCTGAAGTGGTCCAGGGCGAGGGCGAGTTGGGCCTGGTAGAAGCCGCCGTGGTGGTAGGCGGCCAGGTCCTCGGGGGCGATCAGCGGGTTCTCGGCGGCCGCGTTGATCTCCACGGTGAGGACCTGCTCCAGGGCGTCGGCGGCGTCGTGCGCCGGGCCGTGGATCTGGGGCAGGCAGCGGAAGCCGTAGGGATCCTGGATCCGGCCGAGCGGTGGGGTCGGCCGGTCCGCGGCGCCGATCAGTTCCCGCATCCGCCGGGCCACCTCGGTGCTGCCCCGATGCGGGCGGGCGGCGTGCACGGGGGCGGCGTACGCCTCGTGGGAGCCGTCGACGGCGAGCAGGGACAGGGCCGCGACGACCTGGGTGGCGCCGATGAGCCCGCGCAGTTCGTGCAGGGCGAGCGCGGACTGACCGAGGGTGAGGGCGTTGCTGCTGATCAGGGCGAGGGCGTCGTTGTTGTCGAGGGGCTGTGGCGCGGGGGCGCCCGTGCCGCGCCAGGGGTGTTCGCCGGCGAGCGCGAGCCCGAGCTGGGCCAGGGCCGCGATGTCGCCGGTGCCGACGGAGCCGAACTCGTTGACGACCGGATGCGCCCCGGACTCCAGGGCCTCGCACAGGGCGGTGACCACGCCGGGCCTCAGGCCCGCGCCGCCGGCCAGCAGCTGGTTGGCGCGGACGGCGAGCATGGCGCGCACCTGGCGGGCGGGAAGCTCCTCGCCGATCGCGCCGGCGTGGCTGCGCAGCAGGCGCAGACCGTGGCCGGCGGCGGCCTCGGTGGGCACGTCCTCGTTCCGGTTGGCGCCCACGCCGGTGGAACGGCCGTAGACGCGTCCGGTGGCGGCGATCTGCCGGGCGGCGTTCCAGGAGCGCTCCGCGCGCCGCATCGCGTCGGCCTCGGGGACGGGATGCGCGGCGCCGTCGGCGAGCCGCACGACGTCCTCGACGCCGAGTCCGGACCCGTCCAGGACCACGGCCGCGGACCGCGCGGACGGCACGGACACCGGTGCGTCCACGATGCGAGACGACATCACGCCCAAACTCCCCTCAACCAGGACACCCGTTCTTGCTTTGTGGTCAACCGTTACAGCGGATTAACGCCGAACCGTTGACAAGCTATTCACACACCAAGAACTCTGCATGACGTTATACAGCCGGGCAAGGGACATCTCATGATCCAGTTCGACGCGGTCCACAAGCGCTTCCCCAACGGCACGACAGCAGTCCACGACCTCAGCCTGGAGATGCCGGAAGGCGGTATCACCGTCCTGGTCGGATCCTCCGGTTGCGGCAAGACCACGACCCTGCGGATGATCAACCGGATGGTCGAGCCGACCTCCGGCACCATCCGCGTCGGCGGCAAGGACGTCACCCGGCAGGACGCGGCGGAGCTGCGCCGCTCCATCGGCTATGTCATCCAGCAGGCCGGCCTCTTCCCGCACCGCACGGTGCTCGACAACATCGCCACCGTCCCGCTGCTGCTCGGCTGGAACCGGAAGAAGGCCCGGGCCCGCGCCGCCGAACTGCTGGAGACCGTCGGCCTCGCCCCCGAGGCCGGCAAGCGGTACCCGCACCAGCTCTCCGGCGGCCAGCAGCAGCGCGTCGGCGTCGCCCGCGCCCTCGCCGCCGACCCGCCGGTGCTGCTCATGGACGAGCCGTTCGGTGCGGTCGACCCGGTCGTCCGCACCCAGCTCCAGGACGAACTGCTCCGGCTCCAGGCGGAGTTGAGCAAGACCATCGTCTTCGTCACGCACGACATCGACGAGGCGGTGCGGCTCGGCGACCGGATCGCCGTGTTCCGCACGGGCGGCCATCTGGTCCAGTGCGCCCCGCCCGCCGAACTCCTGGCCCGCCCGGCCGACGACTTCGTGGCCGGCTTCCTCGGCGCCGAGCGCGGCCTGAAGCTGCTCTCCCTGAAGACCCTCGCCGACGTCCCCCAGGGCCCGGCACCCGAAGGCGGCGCCTGGACCCTCGTACTCGACGCGCGGAACAAGCCGCTCCACTGGGCCTCGAAGGACGCCGAGCTCCCGGTCCGCCCGCTCAGGGACACCGACTCCCTTCTCTCCGCCCTCAACGAGTCGGTCGCCTCCCCCACCGGACTGATCGCCCGGGTCGACGCCGACGGCGTGCTCACCGGGGTCTCCTCCCGTGACGACATCCACGAGCACGCCGGGCGCGCCCACGCCGAAGTGAGGGTGGCCGCATGACGATCGACTGGTCCTGGATATCGGCCCACACCGACGACCTCACCACCCTCACGCTCTCCCACCTCCAGGCCGCGCTCACGGCCGTCGCCCTCGGCCTGCTGATCTCGCTCCCGCTGGCCGTGGTCGCCCACCGGATCCCCCGGCTGCGCGGCTTCCTGCTCGGCGCGTCCAACGTCCTGTTCACGATCCCGTCGATCGCGATCTTCGTACTCCTCCTGCCGGTCAGCGGCCTGACCCGCACCACCACCGTGACCGGCCTGACCGTCTACACCCTGGTCGTCCTGCTGCGGAACACCGTCGAGGGCCTGGACTCGGTCCCCGTGAAGGTGAAGGAGGCGGCGAAGGCGATGGGCACGCGCCCCCTGCGCACGCTCCTCACGGTCGAGTTCCCGCTCGCGCTCCCCGTGATCATGGCGGGCGTCCGGATCGCCACCGTCATGTCGATCTCCCTGGTCTCCGTCGCGACCTACATCGGCGACGGCGGCCTCGGCCAGCTCTTCACCGACGGCTTCCAGCGCAACTTCCCCACCCCGGTGATCGCCGGAGTGGTCCTCACCCTGCTCCTCGCGGTCGTCGCGGACGCGGCGCTGGTCGCCGTCCAGTACGCCCTCACCCCCTGGGCCAGGAGGCGAGCCTGATGTACGAACTCCTCAAGAACCTCGGCACCTGGCTGACCAGCGGCTCCCAGTGGACGGGCCCGGACGGTATCGCCCACCGCCTCGCCGAGCACCTCCAGTACTCCCTGCTGGCCACGCTCATCGCCGCCGCCATCGGCCTGCCGCTCGGACTGCTGATCGGCCACACCGGCAAGGGCGCGTTCCTCGCGATCAACCTCGCCTCCTTCGGCCGGGCCCTGCCGACCGTCGGCCTGGTCGTGCTGGTCTTCCTGGCCGGCGGCCTGTCGATGCTGCCGGTGTACGTCGCGCTGGTCGCCCTCGCGGTCCCGGCGATCGTCACCAACACCTACGCCGGCATGACCGCCGTCGACCCGGACGTGAGGGACGCGGCGCGCGGCCAGGGCATGCGCGGCCACCAGGTCCTCCTCCAGGTCGAGCTGCCGCTCGCGCTGCCGCTGATCATGACGGGCCTGCGCCTCGCCCTGATCCAGGTCGTGGCCACGGCGACCATCGCCGCGTACGTCTCCTTCGGCGGCCTGGGCCGCTACGTCTTCGACGGCCTCGCCCAGCGCGACCTGGTCCAGGTGCTCGGCGGCGCGGTGCTGGTCGCCCTCGTCGCCGTCGTCCTGGACGTGGCCCTCGCCGGCCTCCAGCGCTTCCTCTTCCGCCACCGCACCGCGTAGGGAAAACCTGACATGAACCGACGCACTGTCCTCGGCGGCCTGTTCGCGGTCGCCTCCGTCCCCGCCCTCTCCGCCTGCGCGAGCGGCATCACCTCCCTCAACGGCCAGGGCTCCGCCGCCGGCGGTGCCGGCTCCAGCAAGGGCGGAGTCACCATCGGCACGGCCAACTTCACCGAGAACCAGATCCTCGGCTACCTCTACGCGGCCGCCCTGCGGGGCGCCGGAGTGAAGACGACCGTCCGCCCCAACCTCGGCACCCGCGAGATCGTCATCCCGGCTCTCAGGGGCGGCGACATCGACCTGCTGCCCGAGTACCAGGGCGCCCTGCTCAACTACCTCGCCCCGAAGGTCACGGCCAGCGAGTCGGGTGAGATGCAGAACGCCCTCACCCAGGCCCTCCCGGCCGGCCTCCAGGTGCTGCCGTACGGCATGGCGGAGGACTCGGACGCCTTCGTCGTCACCCGCGAGACGGCGCGGAAGTACGGCCTGGTGTCCCTCGCCGATCTGAAGAAGCAGAACGGCAAGCTGGTCATCGGCGCCGCCCCCGAGGTGAAGAAGCGTCAGGTCGGCGCGGTCGGCCTGAAGGACGTGTACGGCGTGGAGTTCAAGGAGTTCAAGTCGCTGGACTCCGACGGTCCGCTGGTCAAGGGCGCGCTCAAGAAGGGCGATGTGGACGTGGCGAACCTGTTCACCACCGACACCGACATCAAGGCCAACGACTGGGTGGTGCTCACCGACCCCGCGCACCTCATCCCCAGCCAGCACATCGTCCCGCTCATCGCCGACCGCAAGGCCGACGACACCGTCCGCAAGGCGCTCGCCCGGCTCGGCAACCTGCTGACCACGGCCCAGCTCACCGAGCTCAACCGGCAGGTGGACAAGGACAAGAAGGACCCCGAGGACGTGGCGAACGCCTATGCGAAGCAGCACGGGCTGGTGAGGTAGCCAGGTGTTCGAAGAGGGGGGTTGTCCCCCGTGCGGAGGGCGTGAGCGCTCTCTAACGTATCCCTCATGACCGGAACGGACGGGCGGGACACCGACCTCAGAAAAGAACTCGACGCCACCCTGCAGACCCGCAGGGAACTGGGCGAGGAGTACGAGTCGGCGCTGGTCGACTCCTTCCTGGAGAAGGTCGACCAGCGCATCGACGGTGCGGTCGAGCGCCGGCTGCGCCGGACACTGGCCGAGCAGCGGATGCAGGTGGCACGCGGCAACCGCCCCGGGGACGGCGCGGACTCCTGGGCCGAGCGGTTCGGCCTCGCCGTCGTATCGCTGGTGCTGGCGATCCCGCTGTCGGCGATCGGCGCCTACAACGCCGGCCTGTCCGGCCTGCTGATCTCCTGGGGCGGCGTCGTCGGCGTCAACCTCGTCCAGGCCGCCCGCACCAACACGGGCGTGTTCGGAGGCCGCCGCCGTCCTTCCGACGACGACTGACCCTCACGCCTGCCGGGTCGTCAGGACCATGACCTGCCGGCTGGTGGCGTAGGCGACGACGTCCGCGACCTCGGCCACCGTGAGCCCGCCGATCGCCCCGAACATCTCGTGCAGCTGCCCGGACAGCTCCGCGCTGCTCACATGGGTCGCCGACTCGGTCTCCGTCAGCCCCGGCTCGATGTTCGTCAGCCGCACGTCACGCGGCCCGCGCTGCTGGGAAGTTGGGAATCCAGCACCGCTCGCTGAACCCCCCGGAAAAGATATGCGCGGGGACCGCCGCACCCCCGTTGCCGGGGGGCGGGACGACGGCGGTCCCCGCGAGGGACGCGGGCCGGGTCAGGGCCGGGCTTTCGCGTCCATGGCGTCCATGGAGGTCCGGGAGCCGCTCCGGAGGTCCTTGGCGCCGTTCGGCGCCGGCCGGGGCGGGGAGCCGCTCCCGCCCTGCCGACACCCACCAATGTGCCGGACGCGTGTTAAGCGGGTGCTGCGCGCACGTGACACGCTCGTACCACTTCCGCGAACCCCGCCTCACCTCAAGTCGTGCCCGTAAACCCACAGTTCACCGGGGGTTCGCTACTGCTTTCCGCCCTTGGCCAGGAAGGCCAGCAGATCCTGCCGGCTGACCACGCCGGTGGGCTTGCCCTCGACCAGGACGATCGCGGCGTCGGCCGAGCCGAGCACCGACATCAGGTCGCCGACCGGCTCGCCGGAGCCGACCTGGGGCAGCGGGGCGGACATGTGCTTCTCCAGCGGGTCCTCCAGGGAGGCGCGCTTGTTGAACAGGGCGTCCAGCAGCTCCCGTTCCACCACGGACCCGACCACCTCGGCGGCCATCACGTCCGGGTGACCGGCGCCCGGCTTGACGACCGGCATCTGCGAGACGCCGTACTCGCGCAGCACCTCGATGGCCTGGCCGACGGTCTCCTCCGGGTGCATGTGCACCAGGGAGGGGATGGTGCCGCCCGCCTTGTCGTTCAGGACGTCGCCGACGCGGGCGCTCGGGCCCTCGTCCTCCAGGAAGCCGTAGTCGGCCATCCACTCGTCGTTGAAGATCTTGCTGAGGTAGCCGCGCCCGCTGTCCGGGAGCAGTACGACCACGACGTCGTCGGGCCCGAGCCGCTCGGCGACCCGCAGCGCCGCGACGACGGCCATCCCGCAGGAGCCGCCCACCAGCAGGCCCTCCTCCTTGGCCAGCCGGCGGGTCATCTGGAAGGAGTCCTTGTCGGACACGGCGACGATCTCGTCCGCGACGGTGCGGTCGTAGGCGGTCGGCCAGAAGTCCTCGCCGACGCCCTCGACCAGGTACGGCCGCCCGGAGCCACCGGAGTACACGGAGCCCTCGGGGTCGGCGCCGACGACCTTGACCTTGCCGTCGCTGACGTCCTTCAGGTAGCGGCCGGTGCCGGAGATGGTGCCGCCCGTGCCCACGCCCGCCACGAAGTGGGTGATCCTGCCCTCGGTCTGCTCCCACAGCTCGGGGCCGGTCGAGTGATAGTGCGAGAGCGGGTTGTTGGGGTTGGAGTACTGGTCGGGCTTCCAGGCACCCGGGGTCTCGCGGACGAGCCGGTCGGAGACGTTGTAGTAGGAGTCCGGGTGTTCAGGAGCGACGGCGGTCGGGCACACGACCACCTCGGCGCCGTAGGCCCGGAGCACGTTGATCTTGTCCGTGGAGACCTTGTCGGGGCACACGAAGATGCACTTGTACCCCTTCTGCTGAGCCACGATGGCCAGCCCCACACCGGTGTTGCCGCTGGTCGGCTCGACGATCGTCCCGCCCGGCTTGAGCTCACCGCTCTGCTCGGCGGCCTCGATCATGCGCAGGGCGATGCGGTCCTTCACGGAGCCGCCCGGGTTGAAGTACTCCACCTTGGCAAGGACGGTGGCCTGGATGCCCTTGGTCACGTTGTTGAGCCGCACCAGCGGGGTGTTGCCGACGAGGCTGATCATCGAGTCGTGGAATTGCACCGTTGTCTCCGGTTGCTGCAAAAGGTGTGGTCTTAGTGGTGTCGCCAGCCTAAGGCCAGCTGTGTGGCTGCCGCGGCCGTTCACTCCCCGTTGAGATTGACGCACGGTCCGTACGGGGCAAGGAGTGGGTGTACGGCTACGAGGAGGTGGCGGCGACGCATGACGAGCATGTCGAGGGCGAGGGTGGCCCGGCGCATCGCGGCCGGAGCGGCGTACGGCGGTGGCGGGGTCGGGCTGGTCGGGGCGGCCGCGGTCGGTCTGCTGCTCGCGGAGGTACGGCTGGCCCGGCGCCATGTGGGCAACCACAGCGGCGGCCGCGTCCCGGTGGCGGACGGTGTGTACGGCCACGCGTACGACGTCCCCGGCGAACCGCCTCTCCGCCTGACCATGCTCGGCGACTCCACGGCGGCCGGGCAGGGCGTGCACCGGGCGGGCCAGACCCCGGGCGCGCTGCTGGCCTCGGGCCTGGCGGCGGTGGCGGAGCGCCCGGTGGAGCTGCGGAACGTGGCGCTGCCCGGCGCCCAGTCCGACGACCTGGACCGCCAGGTGGCATCGGTGCTGTCGGGGCCGGCGCCCGTCCCGGACGTCTGCGTGATCATGATCGGGGCGAACGACGTGACCCACCGGATGCCGCCGACCCGTTCGGTACGGCATCTGTCGGCGGCGGTACGACGCCTGCGCACGGCCGGTGCGGAGGTGGTGGTCGGCACCTGCCCCGACCTCGGCACCATCGAGCCGGTGCAGCAGCCGCTGCGCTGGCTGGCCAGGCGGGCTTCGCGGCAGCTGGCGGCGGCGCAGACGATCGGGGCGGTGGAGCAGGGCGGCCGGACGGTGTCGCTGGGCGACCTTCTGGGCCCCGAGTTCGAGGCGAACCCGCGGGAGCTGTTCGGTCCGGACAACTACCACCCCTCGGCGGAGGGCTACGCAACGGCGGCGATGGCCGTGCTGCCGACGGTCTGCGCGGCCCTGGGCCTGTGGCCTGCGGAGGAGGAGCGGCCGGACGTGTCGCGGCGCGAGGGCTTCCTGCCGGTCGCCCGCGCGGCCGCCGAGGCGGCGTCCGAGGCCGGCACGGAGGTCACGGCCGCCATGCCGACGGGGCCGCGGGGTCCTTGGGCGCTGCTGAAGCGGAGGCGTCGGCGCCGGGTGCCGGAGGCCGAGCCCGCCCGCCCGTCGGCGTGAGCCCCTGGGGCGGTAAGCGGGCCCGCCCGCACAATGTCGGCCAAGGCAGCCGGAGGCCCAAGCAAGCGCTTAGTAAATTGCGGTCAGTGTCACACGGCAATACCAGTGACCTTGCCCATACGTAGCGGTAACTTCCCAACCGGCCCTGCCTCAACAAAACCCGTTCACTGGAGCCGTGATGCCCGAAGCCGTCATCGTCTCGACCGCCCGCTCCCCCATCGGCCGCGCCGTCAAGGGCTCCCTGAAGGACCTGCGCCCCGACGACCTGACCGCCACGATCATCCAGGCCGCGCTCGCCAAGATCCCCGAGCTGGACCCCAAGGACATCGACGACCTGATGCTCGGCTGCGGCCTCCCCGGCGGCGAGCAGGGTCACAACCTCGGCCGGATCGTCGCCGTACAGATGGGCATGGACCACCTGCCGGGCTGCACGATCACCCGGTACTGCTCCTCGTCCCTGCAGACCTCCCGCATGGCGCTGCACGCCATCAAGGCCGGCGAGGGCGACGTCTTCATCTCGGCCGGTGTCGAGACGGTGTCCCGCTTCGTCAAGGGCAGCTCCGACGGCCTGCCGGACACGCACAACCCGCTGTTCGCCGAGGCCGAGGCCCGCACCGAGGCGGTCGCCCAGCAGGAGGGCACGACCTGGCACGACCCGCGCGAGGACGGCCTGCTGCCCGACCCGTACATCGCGATGGGCCAGACCGCCGAGAACCTGGCCCGCGCCAAGGGCATCACCCGCCAGGAGATGGACGAGTTCGGCGTCCGCTCGCAGAACCTGGCCGAGCAGGCCATCAAGAACGGCTTCTGGGAGCGCGAGATCACCCCGGTGACCCTCCCCGACGGCACGGTCGTCAGCAAGGACGACGGCCCCCGCCCCGGCGTCACCCTGGAGGGCGTCGCGGGCCTCAAGCCGGTCTTCCGCCCGGACGGACTCGTCACCGCCGGCAACTGCTGCCCGCTCAACGACGGTGCCGCCGCCGTCGTCATCATGAGCGACACCAAGGCCCGCGAGCTGGGCCTGACCCCGCTCGCCCGGATCGTGTCCACCGGCGTCTCCGGCCTCTCCCCCGAGATCATGGGCCTCGGCCCGGTCGAGGCGAGCAAGCAGGCGCTGCGGCGCGCCGGCCTCACCATCGACGACATCGACCTGGTCGAGATCAACGAGGCCTTCGCCGCCCAGGTGATCCCCTCCTACCGTGAGCTCGGCATCGACATCGACAGGCTGAACGTCAACGGCGGCGCCATCGCCGTCGGCCACCCCTTCGGCATGACCGGCGCGCGGATCACCGGCACGCTCATCAACTCCCTGCAGTGGCACGACAAGCAGTTCGGCCTGGAGACGATGTGCGTCGGCGGCGGCCAGGGCATGGCGATGGTCATCGAGCGCCTCAGCTGATCCACCGTCCGTAGCGAGGCGGGCACCTTACGTCAGGAAACGGCCCGGAACCGAGGAAACTCCACGGTTCCGGGTCTTTTCGTGATCCAATCTCCCCCAGGATGTGACCTATCTCGCTCACCCGACACATCGGTGCAGGTCAGCGCAGGTCAGCGCGGTCCATGACGACACCCCAAGGCCAAAGTCCTGTCCGTTTCGTGACGTTACGCACTGACAGCTGCTTAGTCCGCCCTTCAAGCTGATGTAGGAAGTCGGGGGTCGACTTTGAACCGGGAGTACGTCAGTGAGCGCCATGCCGATCGCCCTGCTGCTCACCACGGCCGCCACCGGCGCCGTGGGCGTCGCCGTCCTGCGCACCGTTCTGAAGCTGCGCCGCCAGCTGGCGGAGCTGCAGACCCAGCTCGCCGAGAACCAGTCGGCCGCCATGCGCGCACTGCTGCCGAACGCCCGCAGCGGCACCGACGCCGACCAGATACGCGCCGCCGTGGCCGAGGCGCTCGCCGAGGAGCGGGAGCGGGAGCTGGCCGAGGCGCGTGCCTTCTGGGCCGCGCAGGAGGCCCGTGACGCCTCCGACACCCCGACCCTGCTCGGCCTGCCCGACACCGAGCTGTTCCTGCCCCGGCAGACCGACTTCGCCGGCCTGGAGCCGGTGTCCGAGCCGACCGCCGACGCCGACGAGTTCGCCGGGGAGTCCCCGGAACTGACCGCGGCCCGCCGCCGTCACCCCTCGCACCCCGACTTCGTCCCGGTGCAGACGTCGGCGGTGAACGACCACGAGCGCACGGTGACCACGCTGGAGCAGCTGGCCGCCGACCGCGTCGAACTCTCCGACGTCCGCCCGGGTCCCCTCGGCACCCTCGACGTCTACGTCTTCGCCGACGGCACCACCCTGTGCATGACCCCGGGCCACCGCGAGACCGCCGAACGCCTGGCAGCAGCGGTGGACGCGGGCGAGGCCCCGTATCTGCTCGGCGGTTCCGGCATCTCGGGCGCCTACACCCTCACCTTCGCCTACGGCGAGGACGACCAGAACATGGTCTACATCCTGGCGGACAGGGTCATCGCGTCCCTGTAGGGAACGGCATTCAGACCCCCGCCCGCTGACGCGCCTCCTCGACCACCCGGACCGCTTCGGCGACTTCGTCGTCGCTCCGCAACACGACCGCCAAGTCGTGCGCGGCCACCAGAATCTGGTCGGCCGCGGCGAACATCCCGGCGTCCGGCATCTGGCGAGGCTCGCTCCCGGGCTCCTCGACGGCCTGGGCGCGCCGGGCCAACTCCCTGGCCAGTTCGAGAGCCTCGGCCGCGGCACCCCGCTGCAGCCGGCTCTGCGGCGCCGCGCGCAACCTGTCGGCGAAGTGATCCACTGCTCGGGTCAAGGGCGTCGTATCAACCACGCGCCGAGCGTAACGTGCCGCACTGTTGCCAATACGCGAACGCTCAGGCACGGTGACGTGAAGGACCGGCTTACATCCCCTTTGCGTTCGGAGGCGCCGATGTCCCAGCTCTTCTCGGAGGAGACCCACCGCAATCTGCTCGCCCGCATCCCCCACTGCACCGGTCGCGAAGTCTCCGACTGGCTGCGCACCGTTGAAGAAGGCCCCGCCCTGTTCCGCTTCGAGGAGAAGGTCAGCTGGCTCCGGCACGAGTACGACCTCGCGTACGGCCACGCGAAGGCGATCGTCCACGAGTACGACCTGAGGAGGGCAGCACGGAAGCTGCTCTAGCCGCCGCTCAAGACGGCGAAGGGCCCCGGGTCGGAACCCGGGGCCCTCCTCATGACCGGCGCAGGCGCTAGTCGTTGTTGGTGAAGATCGCCACCAGCCGCAGCATCTCCAGGTAGATCCACACCAGGGTCACGGTGAGACCGAACGCGGCGAGCCAGGACTCGTTGCGCGGGGCGCCGTAGGCGATGCCGTCCTCGATCTGCTTGAAGTCGAGGGTCAGGAAGAACGCGCCGAGCACGATGGCGACGATGCTGACGAGCGCACCGAGCGGGCCGAAGCTGCGCAGGCCGCCGTTCTCGGCGACGCCGAACACGACCAGCAGCAGGTTGACCGCCATGACCACCAGGAACGCCATGGCGATGGCCATGCCGATGCGGGCGTAGCGGGCGGTGACGCGGATCCAGCCGGCCTTGTAGACGAGCAGGGTCGCGGCCGAGACCGCCATGGTGCCGAGCACCGCCTGGAAGGGGGCGCCGCTCCAGCGGCTGTTGTACATCTCGCTGATGACGCCGAGGAAGACGCCCTCGAAGGCGGCGTACCCGAGGATCAGCGCGGGCGACGGGGTCCGCTTGAAGTTCTGGACCATCGCCAGGACGAACGCGACGATCGCGGAGCCGATCGCCAGGCCGTAGCTGGTCGCCGTGACCGGCAGCAGCGCCCAGGCGAGGACGGCGCCGACGGCGACGGTGCCGAGCGTGATGGCCGAGCGGACGACGACGTCGTCCATCGTCATCCGGTCGGTGGTGACCGGGGCCTGCGGCGGGGCGCCGACGCCCTGCTGCGCGTACGGGTTCTGGGCGTAGGGGTTCTGCGCGTACGGGTTGCCCTGTGCGTACCCGGCCTGCGGTGCGGTGTTGAAGCCGGCGTAGCCGTTGTCGCGGCTGAACCCCCGTCGCGAGAAGACCGGGTTACTGCTCCTCATTTCACTCCTCCATGGCTGGCGTGCGCAGCCTTGGCTCAAGAGTAATGGATTGGCAAAGGACCGACCATGATACCTGAGGAGGATCTTTCCCCTGCCGTGCTCGCCAACACGCTACGCGTACCGGTGATTCCCGGCCATGGGTGATCGGGTTCCATGACGAACCTGCTACCTCGCCGAGACGTGCCGCTAACCCAGCGGGAATCCGGTGTACGCCTCGGCCAGGTCCGTCTCGGCCGCGCGGGATGAGGCGATCCGCTCCAGCCGGGCCCGCTGGAGGCGGGCGTCGAAGGGGGTGGCGTCCGGGGCCGGATGGAGCATCGTCGTCATGTCGTAGGAGAACCGTTCGGCCTGCCAGACGCGGCGCAGGCAGGTCGCGGAGTAGGCGTCGAGGAGGTCCGCCGAGCCGGTCTCCTTCTCATGGACGAGGGCGCGGGCGAGGGTGACGACGTCACCGACGGCGAGGTTCAGCCCTTTGGCTCCGGTCGGCGGCACGATGTGAGCGGAGTCACCGGCGAGGAAGAGCCGGCCGTGGCGCATCGGCTCGTGCACGAAGGAGCGCATGGGCGTGACCGACTTCTGGGTGATGGGGCCGCGTTCCAGCCGCCAGTCGTCGTCCGTCTCGAAGCGGCGCTCCAGCTCCGTCCAGATCTCGTCGTCGGTCCAGTCGTCGGCGTCCGTGCCGGCGGGTACCTGGAGGTAGAGACGGGAGATGGACGGAGAGCGCATGGAGAGCAGGGCGAAGCCGCGGTCGTGGCGGGCGTAGACGAGTTCGTCGTGGGAGGGCGCGACGTCGGCGAGGACGCCGAGCCAGGCGTAGGGGTACGTCCGTTCGAACACGCGGGACAGGGCGGCCGGGAAGGCCGCCCGGGCCACGCCCCAGAAGCCGTCGCAGCCGACGGCGTAGTCGCACTCCAGCACGTCCTCGCGGCCCTGGTGTCTGAACCGGATGCGCGGCCGGTCACCGTCCGCGCCCTCCACCGCCAGCGCCTCCGCCTCGAACAGCAGCGGCCCGCCCTCCTTCAGCTGAAGGGCGATCAGGTCCTTGCAGACCTCGGTCTGGGCGTACACCGTCACCGACCGGCCGCCGGTCAGGCCGGGGAAGTCGACGCGGTGGCGGCGCCGGTCGAAGCGCAGCTCGATGCCGTCGTGCCGCAGGCCCTCCTGGTCCATCCGCTCCCCGGCGCCGGCCGCGCGCAGCACGTCGACCGTGCCCTGCTCCAGGATTCCGGCGCGCTGCCGATGTTCCACGTAGGCGCGGTCGCGACTCTCCAGGACGACCGAATCGATGCCGGCGCGGTGCAGCAGCCGCGCGAGCAGCAGTCCGGCCGGCCCCGCTCCGATGATCCCGACGGTCGTGCGCATCGGTTCGTCCCTTCGGGTCGACTCTACGGGTTCGCGTGGTGAAGTTTTGTTCACCATTCTCGCGCCAGAGTCTGCGCCGGGGGCCGACCGATGTCAATGGGGCCCATCGCGCCCCCGTAGGGGCGCGGGACCCTGTCGACAAGGGTTCAGTGACCCGGCCAGCCGTCCAGGTGGCGGTGCAGGGTGACGGTCGGCTGCGCCTCCGCCTTCGGCGCGTGGGCGACCGCGTCGCGCAGGACCGCGGTCACCTCGCCCGCCAGGCCGTCGACCCGGGTCCTCAGCTCGGCCGCGGGCAGTGTGGAGTGGGTCAGCGCGTCCAGCCGGCGGTGGATGTCGGCGAGCTGCTGCCGGGCGCCGTCGTCGAGGGTGAGCGGTGCCGGCGTGGAGACGACGAACTGGTAGGCACCGGCGAGGGTCTGGCAGCCGGTGCACTCCTTGTTGGCCGCGTCGCTGAGGTTCACGGCGTTCAGGTGCGTGTGCTCACCGGCGATCGTGACGATCTGGAAGGACAGCGCGACCGACCGGCAGTGGTCGTCGGCCGAGCAGCCGGCGGAGACCGCGTTGGCCTGGTTGCGCACCCCCGCCGCGTTGACGGTGCCGAACTGACGGATGGTGAAGGAGTCCTCGGCCCGCGTGTGATGGGCCCGGTCGGCGTGGCTGAAGACGTGGTCGGACGCGAAGGCCGCGTGCGCGGCGCCGGTCGCCGCCTGGGCCGGTACGGCGGTGGCCGCACCGGCGATTCCGGCCGCGAACAGACCGAGGCCCAGGGCGCGGCGGGCGAGGGGGTGGTTGCTGGAGCGTGCCTTGCGATGGCTGCTCATTGGGGTCTCCGTACGTTGTTCGGGCGGCCCGGGAGGGCCGGACATGGCTGATGAGGCGTCAGGACGACGCCGGTGCGGGCGAGCCACCGGACGGTGCGGGCGTGGGGCTTCCGGTCGGCGACGCGGGGACGCTCTCCGACGGGGTCGGGGAGGTCGGGGGGCCGGGGTCCGGGCTGCTGGGCGGGGTCGTACTCGCGGTGGTGCCACCGGTGGAGGTCTCCGGCTGATGGGACTGCGAGCCGGTCGGCGCGCCCGGTGCCGGATCGGACGCCGAGGACTGCGGCGCGGAGGCGGACGCGCTCATCGAGGTGTTCGGCGACGACCCGACGCCCGACGCCGACGCGGACGCTCCCGGCACCGCCGAGGGCGACACGGAGGCGCCGCCGGTGCCGTACCCGCCGCGCCCGCCCGGCCCCGGAGTCGAGGCGTCCCGCGGCGAAGGCTCCTCGGTCGGCACCCCGGGCTGCAGGATCGGTGCGATCGGGGGCTGCTTCGGGAGCGGCTTCGGGGTCACCCCGGACACCCAGGCGTAGGAGAGCCCGGTCAGTCCGGCGAGGGCGAGCACGCACAGCGCGAGGCGCAGCCCGGGCCGTCCGGCGGTGGAGCGCTTCGCGGCCCGGAAGAGCCGGCCGCCGATCTTCACCGACAGATAGACGACGCCGGCCATCGGGCACAGCAGCATCACGCTGCCGATCACCCCGACGAGCCCGGCGACGATCTGCCCGTGTGCGAACGCCCCGCCGGTGCCGAGGAGTTGCTCGGTCAGCGAGCGGACCATCGTGGTGAGGATCCGGGGCAGGTTCCACAGCGCGTAGCCCATCTCGCCGACGATCAGCGGCACCATCGTCAGCACCCAGCCGGCCACGATGGTGCGCGCGGACCTCTTCAGCCCGGCGACCTCCGCACGCGCCGCCCGGCCCTTCGCGCCCGGCACGAGCGAGAGCAGGATCGGCCTGATCTTGCCGTAGAGATCGGGAACTCCGGCGAGGTCGCCGAGGATGTAGTAGCCGTCCAGGCGGACGGCCGGCATCAGCTGTTCCAGGATCTCGAAGTGCCCGAGATAGACGGCGGCCAGGAAGAACTGCGCCCCGGTGGCGAAGTAGGCCCCGGCCATGGCCAGCATGAAGACGACGTTGAAGTACACCCCGCCGAGGTCCGTGCGGAGCCGGCCGGCCCGGGAGATCCGGTAGACGTCGGTGACGTCGGTGTACATCGACGGCCAGATGAGGAACAGCCCGCAGCCGATGCAGCCCGGCCGGGCACCGCCGTACCGGCAGGCGGAGGCGTGGCCGAACTCGTGGAACACGAGCGAGGCCACGGTGAGGACGAAGACGATGAGGATCAGCACCGGCTGGTCCAGGACCTCCAGCACCGGTTCGATCGCCCCGAAGAAGCCGAACAGCCAGACGTCCATCGCGAGCGCCGTGAGCAGCACGGCGGCGACCACGGCCGGGCGGTGCAGCCAGGCCAGGGCCCGCGCGATCCGCGCCGTACGGCGTTCGTCGAAGATCACCCGATGGCCCTTGAGGGCGAGCAGCAGGTCGGAGCGCGGGGCGTCGACCTCGTCGTCCTCCTGGCCCTCGGGCACGCACACGCCGAGCGGTTCGAGCTTGTTCTCCACCAGGTAGCGGATGTTCTCGCCGCTCACCTCGCGGCCGTAGCGGGCGCTGACCCGGTGGGCGATCGTCTCGACGTCACGGACGCCGTCGACGGACGACGCCACCAGGTACAGCAGTCGCGACAGCTGGACGACCTGCCCGTCCCCCCGACGGGCGATGTACTTCGGTTCGGTGAAGCCCGAACCCTGGTACTCGCCGTGCAGCCGCAGTCCCGCGCTGAGCCGCGGGGCGGGCCGGACCGGCGTCCCGACGGCCGGCAGGCTGCCGGTCGTCACCTGTTCGTACGTCACCGGCCAGCCACCGGGCCCGGGTACCGGACCGGTGTCGTACAGCGCGCTGGTGCCGTCGTCGAGCACCGTCATCTGTGGTCTCCCCCCACGTTCCCCCCGGAAAAGACCGCGGGGACGGACCACCCGCACGCCCTGTGCCTGGTGCCCTCCGGGGCGCTCGGCGCGCCCCTTCGGGCGGGTGCGGTCCGTCCCCACGGCCGTGGTGCCGTTACTGCGTGACGGTGATCGTCTGCTGGGCCGACGACTCGGCGTCCGACCACGAGGAGTGGTCGTTCATGGCCGCCGACTCGTTGTGGGCGTTGATGTTCGCGACGTGCTTGGTCACGTTCACCGTCCGGCCGAAGCTGAACTTCAGCCGGCCCAGGGCCTCGCGGCCCGGCAGCAGCTCCGCGGACTCGCCGTCCAGCTCGCGCATGTCCATGCTCATGGTGGTGGTTCCTTTCGTGGTGGTCGGGTCGGGTGCGCGCGGGCTACTGGCTGACGGTGATGGTCTGGCCGGCGCCGGAGTCGGCCACGGACCACGAGGAGTGGTCGTTCAGGGCGGCGGACTCGTTGTGGGCGCTGATGTTCGCGACGTGCTTGGTCACGTTCACCGTCTTGCCGAAGCTGAACTTCAGCCGGCCGAGGGCCTCGCGGCCCGGCAGCAGCTCCGCGGACTCGGCGTCGAGCTCATGGGCGTTCAACATGGTCGATTCCCCCTTGGGAAACAGGCGGTTCCGGTCGGAGAGAGTCAGGTTCCCCCCACACTCTGTCCAACTTGGTCGGACGAGCTGTCCAACGAGATTGGACACTAGAGCCTCGCGCCACCGCTCCGCAACCCCGATCCGGTGAATCACCCTTTCGGCGGCCCCGCTACCCGACCGTAGAATCGGCGCTGACAGGCACGGTCAGGTCGAGCGGCGAGCAGGAAGTGGACTTCAGTGGCCAACGCACTGCAGCGGTTGATCCGTGAGCGTCTCGATGCCAAGGGCTGGTCCTACGGCGACGTGGCGCGGCGCGGCGCTGTACCCCGCTCCACCGTCCACCACCTGGCCACGGCCGACCGGGTCGTCCGCATGCCCCAGGCCACCACCCTGGAGGGCCTGGCCAAGGGCCTTCAGCTGCCGCTGGACACCGTGCGCCGGGCGGCCGCCGAGGCCTGCGGCATCCACGTCTACGGCGGCCCGGCCGCCCCGGACACCGACGGTACGGCCGCCCGGGCGACCGACCCCGAGGTGGAACTGCTCATCGCCAGCGTGCAGCAGCTGTCGGCCGAGGACCGCCGGCATGTCGCCGCCCTGGTCGAGTCCCTGCTGGGGCGCTCCGCGCCGTCGACGCCGGAGAAGTGACCGGAGCGCCCGCTTCCGGGGCGCGCCGGAAAAATCATGCAACTTCGCCCGAACAGTCCCACATCCCCCGCTAGTCTCTCGTTCTGCCCGGGAAGCGAGAGCCGTGCTACCCGGGCCCTTTGGGGGGAACGTGTTGTTCGTGCATGGCGGGCCGGCCACCGCGGTGGTCCGGGGTCCCGCCGGTGAATCGGTCGTCCTGCTCTCCGGCGAACTGCCGGAGGTGCTCACCGAGGACGCGGTGACCGAACTGCTGGACCTGGCTGCCGCGATCCTGGACGCGGACGAGCTGGAGCTGTTCCACGCCTGCCTGCGCACCCTGCGCACGGACGGGCTCCGGGCGGGCCGGCGCATCGAGGTGGACGGTGCGGTCCTGACCGTGTACGAGGGGTGAGGAACTGCGAGGTCCGCCCCGGCTCCGCACGGCCGCCGGCTGACGTTCGGCGGCTGCGCCTATATGGGCAACTGCGTGTCACAATTGCCTAATTGCTAGGTTTTGATTGATATGGTGGTGCTCGAAGATCGTGGCGACAACGGCTACCTGATCTCCAGCGGTCACGCACGACTGCCGATCGTGGTCCCCCGCCGCTCCCTCGAGAACGCGCGACGCCGACCGGCCGCCAAGCGGCTGTTCACCCCGAGCGTCCCGCATCTGCTCTGGTCGAACAACCCGCAGGAACGGCTCAACAAGGAGATCCGCCGGCGCACCGACGTGGTCGGCATCTTCCCCGACCGTACCGCTCTGATCCGCCTGGTCGGCGCCGTCCTGGCCGAGCAGAACGACGAGTGGACCGAGGCCCGCCGCTACATGGGACTCGACCTGCTGGCCAAGGCCCGCCTCCACCCGATCGAGTCAGAAACCGACGAGACCGTCCTCCCGACCGAACTCACCGCATAGCCTCAAAACGAGATCACCGAGTGGTCGTCGATACACCACTCCAGCGGACGTGACCCCCGCTCGTGTCTGTAGCTCCCCGTGGTTTTCCGCAGAATCGGGCACGGATGGGGACGGGCCTGCTACGAGGCAGACGATGAGGATGCACTCTGGCGGGCTTGGACTTCTATGATCCCCGAGTGATGACACGTGATGGCCTCACGGTCACGGTCGCGGTGATGGTCGGGCGTGGCACGCCTGTCCATGGGTGGGGCTTGCTGCCGCTGTCTTTTCTGGGGGCGTTCTTCACGGCTGTGGGTTTGGTCCTGGCTCTCGACTATCGAGGGTTCGCGACCTGGCACCGCCGACGGGCTGAGGCGAGTGTGCCCTTGGTTGCGGCGCCTGTCCGAGGGCCGTAGAGGGCAGCGCGCGACTTCAACGACCGCGTCAACCGGGTCATGCAGAAGGTAGCGGCCTGGGGGTTCCTGGTTGTTGGCGTGTTCATCGCCGTCGGCGTGATCGTCCAAGGGATCTCGGGACCGTAGGTCTGATACCTCAGCTTGGGAAGCTGCGATCATTTGTGGCCGGTTCAGGCGTTGACCTGGGCGAACGGTCCGGGCGCGGCTCCGTCGGGTTCGGCTGCTTTCCCCGTGATTCCCCGCTGTTCCCGCCCGTTCTGGTGCGGTTGTGGTGCGCGCACTCGTCATCCACGCTCGGGGCCACCTACCGCTTCTGCGCCCTGTAGCGCTTCATCAGCGCAGTGATCCGTGCGTGGTCTGCCTGGCCGTTGAGCTCGGCCACGAGATCGTCAGGACACAACTCGTATAGATCGCCCCACCATCGACGTCCCCGGTTGTCCCAGATCCGGTAACCACCCGACACGCCCCGGGCGACGTAGCGTCTCCTGCTCACGGTCCCCCGTTCCCGGCACAACCTCGTACCGTCCTGTTGTGAACTCGGCAAGTATGGCCTGCTGGAGCTTCCCCATCCTCGTGAGACTGCGTTAGTTTCGCCGTTTGCATGGGAGGTACAGCGAGCCGAGGGCTTCCAACAGCATCACCGGGATGACGAGGTGCCGTCTGCCGCGTCCCACCCATGTCTTCTCACCTTCATTAGGAGGAACGGGTGGCCCATCGCGCCCTCGTACGCGGCTCGATCGCCGTAGCCGCATCATTCACCCTGGTCTCGGGCCTCGCCGCGATCGCCGCACCGCCCGCCCAGGCGGCCAGCCCCACCGAGACCGTCATTCCCGCTGCTCTGGACTACCTTCCGAGCTTGGACGTATTGAGCTTCGCTGGTCCCGGCGGGTTCCTGCACCAGCACAGCGGCAGCAACCCCGGGGCGGTGTGGACTGCTTACCAGGGCGGCCCGGACATCCCCGTGAAGGGGGCTTTCGCCGGACGCCCTGACGGCGCGGGCGCGGATGTCGTGGCTACCGTGGACACGACTGGCATCGAACTCCACGACATGGACGCCGGTACCACGACGAGCATCCCCATCCCGGCCGGCCAGCATTACATGGGCACGTACGGATCGCACGTTGTGACGATGGTTCCGGGGTCCTCGGGCCAGCGGTTCGCCTCACTGCACATCCTCACGTCGGCCGGCGGCCAGGTCACCGACACCCAGATGACGGGTTGGCCCGCAGACGCGACCATCGCCGGCGGCACGGGAGCGGGCGACGCCGACTCGACGGTCGTGCGCTACACCGACACCACGGGCGGACGGCTCGCCCTGGTAGACCTCAACACCGGCCGGATAACCCCGATATCCGGCACCGTGCCCGAGGCAAACGTCTCCGTCCTCCTGACGGACAAATACATCGCCTGGTATTCCCAGCAGGACACCTCGGCCGTCCACCTGGTACCGCGGTCCTCCCCCGGCGACCCGCAGAGGACCGTCACCGTGCCCGCTGTCGGCGGCATGGTGGCCACCGGATTCGGCATCGCGGGCGACTGGCTCATAGCAATCCACGGCCCCTCCGGCACCAGCACCCCAACCTACGGCCTAGGCGGACCGCTGACCGCCACGCCCCTGACCGGCGGCGACACGCTCACCCTCCTCCCCCACGCCAGCCCGGACCAGATCCGCACGGGATCGGGCGGCGTTCTGGTCACCGGCGGGGCGTCGGTCACCGACTGGGCAGCACGCAGGGTGACCCCTGGCTCCGATGGCACCCCCACCGTGACCGCAGTGGACTCCGATCCCGCGACGCCATCACCGATCGACGGACTCTCGCTCGCCGGCGGCACCCTGTTCACCGACGAACGCGGCAGCATGCCCGCCGTGAACGGCTTCACCCGCACCATCACGCTGGGCACCACGCCCTCCTACGGTGCCCACACGAGGTTCGGCCAGACCTGGGCACCCAGCAACTGCGACGCAGCGGCCTCGTGCCGGCCGATCGGTACCGGTGACGGCCGCATCTCGCAGCTGTGGCGCTCCGACGGCGACAAGGTCACCGTTCAGCAAGGCGAGACCGGCTACTTCATCGAACCTTCCGCGACCGGTGGCACACTCATCGACGCCGACGGTCGCTATGTGGTCTACGACGGCGGC
Source organism: Streptomyces sp. NPDC002076 (assembly GCF_053593835.1). Taxonomy (NCBI): domain Bacteria; kingdom Bacillati; phylum Actinomycetota; class Actinomycetes; order Kitasatosporales; family Streptomycetaceae; genus Streptomyces; species Streptomyces sp. NPDC002076. The sequence continues at coordinate 194,615 of NZ_JBSFDI010000012.1, read as the reverse complement.
TCCACGCACAAGCAGTACATCGGCGACACCGATTCGGCCAACCCCGGCCGGGTACTGTTCACTCGCCCGGTCACCGGGGCGGCGCTGTCGGGGTCCACGCTGTGGGAGGCCGGCCCGACTGCGGGCACCATCAGCCAGGTCGACCTCACCACGCAGAAGACTGTGCAGACCCTTGCCACGGGTGCCCCGTGCGTGCCAAGCGAACTGCAGGCCGCGGCCAGCCGGTGGGTCTACTGGTCCTGCGGGAACAACGGACCGGCCGGTGTGTGGGACCTGACCACGGGCAAGGACATCCCCTTGCCTTCCGCAGGGCTCGCCCAGCTCGGCGACGGCTATCTCGTCGAACACGACGAGGCTGCCGGAAAGCTGGTGCTCACCGACGTCCACACCGATACCGCGGTCACCAGCGACCTGGCCGATCTTCCGGCCGGGCCGCTTACCGACGACCGCCGCATGACCTGGGCGGTGGACAAGTACCACGGCGGGATCGCCTACCTCGACGGGCACGAGAACATCCACGTCGTCGACCCGCAGATTCCCGCATCCGCCCCCGCGCCGGCCGCTGGCACGGCCATGCTGACCGGACAGGTGCTCCCGCCGGGACACCATCTGAGCAGCGGCAGCGTGACGCTGGTGATGCAGACAGACGGCAACCTCGTCGCCTACCTCAAGACAGGCGGCGGCACCGGCCAGGCCATCTGGTCCAGCAGGACCTCCGGACACCCCGGCGCGTACGCGATCATGCAGACCGACGGCAACCTCGTCATTTACACGAGCACCGGCGGCCCCGGTAAGGGCGGCGCCCTGTGGTCCACCAAGACCCACGGCAACCCCGGCGCGTACACGGCCCTGCAGGACGACGGAAACCTCGTCGTCTACCGGGCGGCCAGCACCGCCCCCGGCGGTGCCCTGTGGTCCAGCGGCTCGTACGCACGCTCCCAGACCATCGCCTCCGGCCAGACCATGAAGGCCGGATGGTGGACACAGAGCCGATACACCCGGCTGGTGATGCAGACCGACGGCAACCTGGTGATGTACCGCAAGCGCGACGGCGCCGCCATCTGGTCCAGCAAGACCTCCGGACACCCGGGGGCGTACGCGATCATGCAGACCGATGGGAACATCGTCGTCTACGAAAGCAGCGGCGGCCCCGGTAAGGGCGGCGTCCTCTGGTCCACCAGAACCTACGGCAATCCCGGGGCGTACGCGGTGATGCAGGACGACGGAAACCTCGTCGTTTACAAACGCACTGGCGGCATCGGCAAGGGCGGCGCCCTGTGGGCCAGTAACACCACGCACAACGTCCCCTGACCCCTCTCGTAAGCGTCACAGGGCGCCGACCCCAGCCAGGGTCGACGCCCTACCCAAAAGGCCCCTCGTTAGACATTCCGAGAAGCCTTTTTGATGCTCTGATGCAGGTCAGAGCTAGTGCCCCCGGCAGGGTTCGAATCTGCGACACCCGCTTTAGGAGTTCGATCTACGGGGCGCCTCGCCGTACGCCGCGATAGAGGGTGCGAGGGCAGGGCGACCGTGGGCGTGCGCTGTCGTTGATGTCAGGTTTGGATGTCAGGCAGGCCGCGGCACGATGCTAACCGCGCGGTAGTCGTAGCCGTTTTGTTTGAAACCGGAGGCTTCCCACGTGAGGTCCATGTGCTGTCACGGCGACAGCGCGCGGAAGCCGGTCGCCTGGATGTCGGAGAACTGGCCGAAACAGCCACCAGGGAGTCGAGCATGGCCCATGCCCAGACGTCCGACGTCGTCCGCCCGCATCAGCCTTCCGCCGTCGCGCAGTCAGACACCTGCGGCCCGTTTGCGCCCCCACCCCGCGGCACCGGTCTAACGATGTGACCACGATCACCCGTGTGGTGTAGCGGCATTTCGGACACAGCGCGAATCAGGAGCCGTGCCGTCGGCGTAGTGTCCGTACTTCTCACTCAGGAGTCCGGGAAGGGCTCCTGACTGGCACTCACCACCTTGGAGGCTGTAGCCCGGTGAGAATCCGAATCCCCCTTCCCGCTTTGGCCACTGCGACGCTGCTGACCGCCGCCCTGGCGCTGCCGGCCGCCACCGCGTACGCCGACCCGGCCCCGGCCGACGCAACCGCCGCACCGTGGTGCGAAGGCAAGGCGTCCGACGGCACCACCCTGTTCTTCGTGGACACCCAGTTCTCGTCCACGCTGCTCACCTACGGCAACGAGGCCCTGACCGCCACCGGCAAGGTACTCGCCCAACAGCCCGACGGAACCCTGGCTCCCTACTCGGGCCCGTACACCCTCAGCGTGACGCTCGGGAGTGCAGGTCTATACGCGGCCGTGGGGACCGTCGCCGCCGACGGCAGCTTCACGGTCCACAAGTCGGTACCTGAGTCGGCAGGCAAGCCGCAGCTCACGCTAAAGGCTGTCATCGACCGCATGGGCTTCTGCGGGCCGTCCACACAGGTCGACCCGGTGACCGAGCCGACCCGGATCGTGCTCGACAAGGCGACCGCCGCGGAGGTGCCGGCCTGGGCGACCACCAGCATCAGCGGAATCCTGGAGTACCAGGCGCAGGACGGCACCTGGCACCCCGCCGCCGGCCAACCCCTCACGCTCCAGGGGGCGCACTCGACGCAGGCCGGCACCACGGGCAGCGACGGCCGGTTCTCCTTTACCCAGGACGTATACAACACGCCGAGCCACTGGACCGTGGACGCGCGAGACCACACCGGGGGCTGGGACGAGTACCTGACCGGCTCGTCCGCCGGTTTCGACGTCACGTCGATCGTCCAGCACGCCACACTCCACCTGGCCTCGGCGAAGGTCGACGCCCACTCCAGGCTCTCCCTGTCCGTGAGCGCGGACAGCACGAACGCTGCGGTGCCCGGCAACGTCCTGTACCTCCAGCAGTCCGCCGACGGGAAGACCGGCTGGACGACGGTGGACCGCATCCCGGCGAATCCGCTTCCCGTCGCCCGGGCGGTCACCTTGGCCGTCAGCAACCCACACGGCTATTGGCGACTGTTCTCGCCGGCCGCGACCGACTTCCCGGCCGCGTACAGCAACACCGTGCACACTTCCGTCTATGCGACGAAGGTGACGGGCGGGAAACCGAACCACACCACGGTCTCCAGGAACAGCTACGTCAGCTTCAGCGGCCACGTCTACGAGCAGGGCACCACCGGCCCCTGGAAGCCCGTGACCCACAGCTACGTGACGCTGCTCTTCCGCCCGGCGGGCCAGAAGACCTGGCTGTCGCGGGGCCGGGTGAAGACCGACGGCAGCGGCGCCTACCGGATCAGCGGCAAGGCGACCACCGGCGGCACCTGGGTCGTCGTCTGGTACACGCCGGACAGCGCGCACGTGGACGCCCAGGGTCCGCAGACCTACGTCCACGCCTAAAAGCGAGCGTGTTCGCGAGCGTTTCCCGGCGGCACGGACCATCTCCGACAGCCTCCCGGACGTCACTCGCATGAGATGGCCGGCAACAAGCCCGAGGCCTTCTACCTGCGATGAAATCGCAGGTAGAAGACCCAATCGTACGAGCGTTACTTCTTCTTGCGCTGGGTCTTGTCAGGGATCTTGGAGGCGTGTGTTTTTGCAGCTCCGGGGCCTGCTGGCGGTCGCGTGAGTGGTCGTCATTGGTCGTTGTCGACCGCTGTTGAGCGGCTTCGGACGGCCCAGAGACGGCCCAGAGTATCGACGAGTGCGTCCATGAGCGCACGAACTCATGGGCTTCTGAGGACGCGCTCCTCGTCTGATCCTTCATCTCCACCTTGGCCCTCCTCGTAGGTGTACCCAGGAGGCGGAAGTGTCAGGTCGGCTTCCGGTATCGAGAGGCTCAGCCGCATCAGCAGGAGCATCGCAAGCTCAGCCTCGTCGAACTTCTACTGCCAGCAGATCCTGCGGCATTCTTCCCTGTCCGTCACCAAGCGCTACGCCCATGCGACGCGCAAGCTGACGCGGGACGCCGCGAACCGGGTCGGCAACGCCCTGTGGGGCCGGTCCGGCGCACGCACCCGGAGACGGGCCCGATTGAGACCGTGGGTGCAGATCATGGCGAACCCCGTAGCGGTCGACACCCCCTGGGGCATGTAGCCCAGGGCGAGGCCGCCATCACCCCGGACAGGACCTGTGGCCGCGCGGTACGCCCCCGGCGCACCCCGTAGGAGCGACTACCCCTGTCGGTCACTAAGCGTCACCGAATCAGCAGGGCGCAAGCTGACGAAGGATGCCGCGAAACGGCTCGGCGGCGCGCTGCGGGAACCGTAATTGCAACCAGAACTGCAACCAGCGGGCCACTTCCGGGTCACCCCGAGGGCGGCCCGCCTCCTGCGTAGCAGACGAGGTGGTGCCCGGAGCCGGACTTGAACCGGCACGCCCGCGAAGGGGCAGCGAGGTTTAAGCTCGCCGTGTCTGCATTCCACCATCCGGGCAGGCCATGGGCTCCGCTACGAGGTTTGAGCCTATCGGGACGCATCCCCCGAACAGCGGGAGAGCGGACCGATGTTGTCTTATTTTATTGACGTCTGAGGGTGCATCAGCCCGCGGAACGGGCCATCCGCACTTGCCAACAGCCTGACGTGACGTGGGTACGCGCGTACGTGGAATGACGGAATTTCACCGTCCGAACGAGGGTGTTCCACCCGTTCTCGACATCGTCGGACAGCGGTTCGAGGTCGAGTCGACGGCGAGTCGAGGGCAAGTCGGCGGCGATCCGGGGCGGTGCCGGTCTCAGGGTCCGCCGTCCTCCCCAGGTATGACGCCGCGCTCTCCCGTCCGACCCGAGTCGGCCTCCGGAACCGGAACAGCGACTGACTACACGCGCCCTGCGTGCCGGGACGATGGAGCGGTCCCCTTGGAACACACGTCGTCCCGACAGGAGCACCGTCCCGTGACCACCACACCCACCGCCGGCCGGACCACCGCCGTGGCCGCACGCGCCACGGAGCTGTCGAAGATCTACGGGCAGGGTGAGACCCGGGTGGTCGCCCTGGACCGGGTCTCCGTCGACTTCCGGCAGGCCGAGTTCACCGCGATCATGGGCCCGTCCGGCTCCGGCAAGTCCACGCTGATGCACTGCGTGGCCGGCCTCGACACCTTCTCCTCCGGCTCGGTGCGGATCGGCGAGACCGAACTGGGCTCCCTGAAGGACAAGCAGCTCACCAGGCTCCGCCGGGACAAGATCGGCTTCATCTTCCAGGCCTTCAACCTGCTGCCGACGCTGACCGCCCTGGAGAACATCACCCTGCCGATGGACATCGCCGGGCGGAAGCCGGACAAGGCCTGGCTGGACCGGGTGATCTCGATGGTCGGCCTGTCCGGGCGGCTCAGCCACCGGCCCTCCCAGCTCTCCGGCGGCCAGCAGCAGCGGGTCGCCGTCGCCCGCGCCCTCGCCTCCAAGCCGGAGATCATCTTCGGTGACGAGCCGACCGGAAACCTCGACTCGCGCTCCGGCGCCGAGGTCCTCGGCTTCCTGCGCAACTCCGTGCGCGAGCTGGGCCAGACCGTCGTCATGGTGACGCACGACCCGGTGGCGGCGGCGTACGCGGACCGCGTGGTCTTCCTGGCGGACGGCCGGATCGTCGACGAGATCCACGGGCCTACGGCCGACTCCGTCCTCGACCTGATGAAGCAGTTCGACGCGAAGGGCCGTACCTCCTGATGTTCCGCACCGCCCTGCGCAACGTCCTCGCGCACAAGGCCCGGCTGCTGATGACGGTGCTCGCCGTCATGCTCGGCGTGGCCTTCGTCTCCGGGACGCTCGTCTTCACCAACACCATCTCCGACGCCTACCAGAAGAGCTCCGCCAAGGGCTTCGACCGGGTCGACGTCGCCGTACAGCCCAAGTACCAGGACTCCAGGGGCGACCAGGTCGGCAAGCTGTCCGACCTGACCCGGGCCACGCTGGACAAGGCCGCCAAGGTCCCGGGCGCCGCCTCCGCGACCGGTGTGGTCAGCGGCTTCACCGCCGTCGCCGGCAAGGACGGCAAACTGGTCGGCGGCGACTGGCAGTCCAACGGCGGCAACTACTGGGGCACCAAGGACGCCCGGTACCCGCTGGTCAGCGGCCATGCCCCGCGCGGCGCGGACGAGGTCCTGCTCGACTCCAGGACCGCCGAGCGGGCCGGCTACCGGGTCGGCGACACCGTGCGCCTGTCCGTGAACGGCCCGGTCCTCACCCCGACCCTCGCCGGCATCTTCACCACCGACGACGGCAATGTGTCGGCGGGCGGCAGCCTCGCGCTGTTCGACACGCCGACCGCGCAGCAACTGTTCGGCAAGAAGGGCACCTTCGACGAGATCGACGTCAAGGCAGCGGCCGGCACCAGCCAGACCGCGCTGAAGGCCGAGCTGGACAAGGCCCTGCCCGCGCATCTGGTGGAGACCACCACCGGCAAGCAGCTCGCCGACGACCAGGCGAAGCAGATCGCCGACTCGATGAGCGGCCTGAAGCAGGCGCTGCTGGTGTTCGCGGGTATCGCGCTGTTCGTCGGCACGTTCATCATCGCCAACACCTTCACCATGCTGGTCGCCCAGCGCACCCGGGAACTGGCCCTGCTGCGCGCGGTCGGTGCCTCCCGACGCCAGGTGACCCGCTCGGTGCTGATCGAGGCGTTCGCGGTCGGCGCGGTCGCCGGTGTGGCGGGGCTCGCCGCCGGCATCGGCATCGGCGCGGGCCTGCGCTCGCTGCTGGGCTCCTTCGGCGCGAGCGTGCCCGACGGGCCGCTGGTGATCAGCCCCGGCACCGTGGTGGCCGCCCTCGCGGTCGGCATCCTCATCACCATGCTGGCCGCCTGGCTGCCCGGCCGCCGGGCCGCGAAGATCCCGCCGGTTGCGGCGATGAGCAGCGTGCACGCCAAGGCCACCACCAAGTCGCTGGTGCTGCGCAACACGCTCGGCGCCCTGTTCGCGGCGGCCGGCATCGCGGTGGTCCTCGCGGCCACGACGATGAACACCGACTCCGCCCAGGGACCCATGGGCATCGGCGCGGTCCTGCTCATCATCGGCGTGTTCATCCTGACCCCGCTGCTGTCCCGCCCGCTGATCGCGGCCGCCGCCCCGCTGCTGCGCGCCTTCGGCGTCTCGGGCAAGCTGGCCCGCCAGAACTCGGTGCGCAACCCGCGCCGTACGGCGGCCACCGCGTCCGCGCTGATGATCGGCCTGACCCTGATCACCGGCATGACGGTGATGGCGGGCAGCCTGCAGACCGCGATCGACAAGATGGCCAGTTCGTCGCTGCGTGCGGACTACGTCGTCTCGATGACCAACGGCGACCCGCTCTCCCCTGACGTGGCGAAGAAGATCGCCGCGACCGACGGCGTGACCGACAGCAGCCCCCTGCGCCGTGCCGTCTCCCGGATCGACGGCTCCAACGAGGTGCTGACCGGCGTCAACGGCTCCGCGATCGGCGCACTGACCCATCTGGAGATGGAGCAGGGCACCTTCGAGGTGGGCAGCTCCCGGGTCACCGTGGACGAGGACACCGCCAAGTCGCACGGCTGGAAGGCCGGGTCGGTCTTCACCGTGCGCTACGAGGACGGCAAGCGGCAGAAGCTGACGGTCGCCGGTGTCTACAAGGGCAACGAGATGTTCAAGGAGATCCTGGTCGACAACAAGGCCCTCACTCCGCACCTGCCCCACCCGACCGACAGCGACGTCATGGTCAAGACCGCGGGCGGCGCCTCCAGCGCCACCAAGGACAAGCTCGTCAAGGCTCTCGACTCCAACCCTGCCATCAGGGTCCAGGACAAGCAGGACATCTCCAACGCCATCGCGAAGATCTTCACGACGATGCTCAACATGCTCTACGGCCTGCTCGGCATGGCGGTGATCGTCGCGGTCCTCGGCGTCATCAACACCCTGGCCATGTCCGTCTTCGAACGCGCCCAGGAGATCGGCATGCTCCGCGCGATCGGCCTGGACCGCAAGGCGGTCAAGCGGATGGTCCGCCTGGAGTCCCTGGTGATCTCCCTGTTCGGCGGGGTGCTCGGCATCGGCCTCGGCGTGTTCTTCGGCTGGGCGGCCGGTCAGCTGCTGGGCACGAAGATGCCGACGTACGAACTGGTCCTGCCCTGGGGCCGGATGATGGTCTTCCTGCTGCTGGCGGGCACGGTCGGCGTCCTCGCCGCGCTGTGGCCGGCCCGGCGCGCGGCCAGGCTGAACATGCTGGCGGCGATCAAGGCCGAGTAGCGGTGGTACGACGGTGAAGGGGGCCCCGAGCAAAGGGGCCCCCTTCTGCCGTACCCGGGTCAGGTGTTCCAGGTGCGGGTGCGCAGCGGCAGCCCGGACGCGCCCGACTCCGGGGTGCGGACCGCCAGGACCTGGTTGACGCCGATCCGGTTGCGTTCGAAGGCGAGCGCGGAGGCGGCCATGTACAGCAGCCAGACGCGGGCGCGGCCGGGGCTGGTGAGGCGGACCGCGCGGTCCCACTCCCCCTGCAGGTTGGCGACCCAGCGGCGCAGGGTGCGGGCGTAGTGCTCGCGGATCGACTCCACGTCCCGCACCTCGAACCCGGCGCGCTCCAGCTGGGTGACGGTGGTGCCCACGGGCGCGAGTTCGCCGTCGGGGAAGACGTAGGCGTCGATGAACGGGTCGACGGCGTACGCCGACTCGTCGCGCTGCGGGCGGCGGGCGATCTGGTGGTTGAGCAGCCGGCCGCCGGGCTTCAGCAGGTCGTGCAGCCGGCGGGCGTACTCCAGGTACCGCTCGGCGCCGACGTGTTCGGCCATGCCGATGGAGGAGATGGCGTCGAAGGGGGCGTCCTTGACGTCCCGGTAGTCCTGCACCCGGATCTCCACCCGGTCGGTCAGCCCCTCGTCGGCGACGCGCTTTCGGGCGTACGCCGCCTGCTCCTGCGACAGGGTGACCCCGACGACGCTCACCCCGTGCTCACGGGCCGCGTGGATCGCCATCGAGCCCCAGCCGCAGCCGACGTCCAGCAACCGTTGACCGGGCGCCAGGCCGAGCTTGGCGCAGACGAGTTCGAGCTTGTCCCGCTGGGCCGTCTCCAGGGTGCCGGCGTCCTCCCAGTAGGCGCACGAGTACACCATCGAGGGGCCGAGGACGATCTCGTAGAAGTCGTTGCCGACGTCGTAGTGGTGGCTGATCGCCTGCTTGTCGGTGCGCCGGGTGTGCAGATGCCGGCGCGGTCTGCGGACCTCCTCGCGCGGCGGGGCGGGCGGGAGCGGCGGCCCGGCCAGCTTCAGCAGTTCGCGGCCGGCGGCCCGGACGGCGGGGTCGCGCAGGGACCGGAGCAGGCCGGGGGCGTCCTCGCCGCGCTCCCAGACGAGGCCGGCCAGGGCGTCGAGCGCGGTGTACAGGTCGCCCTCGATGTCCAGGTCGCCCGCGACCCAGGCGCGGACGAGGCCCAGCTCGCCCGGTTTGAACAGCATGCGGCGCAGGGCCCGGCGGTTGCGCACGACGAGCGCCGGCGCGTCCGGCGGCCCGGCCTGCGACCCGTCCCAGGCACGGATCCGTACCGGGAGCGGGACTCCCAGCCCTTGCTCGGCAAGACTCCTCAGCCGCGACGCGGCGTCAGTCATGGCGCACACCTCCAAGACGAGATCCCGGATGCCGGTAACCACGTAAACACCGTTGGCCCTCCGGCGCAGTCCCGCAAAGGAGTTACAAGTGGGCAAAACAGCTGTACCGGCCACGCAGATGGGGGCGGAGTGTGCGCGAAGCCGCGCCGTCGGTCAAGCCACGACTTGCAGGGGCATGACGCGTACCGGGAGGCCGGGCCGTAATGGATGGCGTACCCGGCTTCCCCTTCTCCTCATCGGATGTGCATTGCCATGGTTCGTCTTTCCAGGTTCCACCGTCTCGCCCTGCTCACCGCCTCGACCGCTGTGATCACCGGAGGTGTGCTGTCGCAGGGCAGCGCGTTCGCCGCCACTGAGTGGCAGAAGATCACCGACTCCCCGAGCGGCATCACCGTCCGGCTCCCCGGAAAACCCGTGGTGCAGAAGTACAGCGATCACGGAGTCAACAGCCGCGACTACGTGGTGCCTACCGGATACGGCGCCCTGGGCTTCTCGGTCTTCGACGGGCCCGGCAAGGCCCCGGACAAGCCGTGGGACCTCAGAACGGGTCTCAAGGCCGCGGTGGACGGTTACAACAGCAGCGACACCAGCGCCCGGCTGCACAGCACCGACGTCCATGACGGCACCAAGGACGGCGACCGGTATCTGGAGGCCAGGCTCGTCGGAGCCGACGGCAAGGTGGGGCACATCCGCCTCGTCGACCACGGCAAGCAGTCGATCGTGGTCATGACCATCGGCACCGGCAGGCAGCGGGCCGCCGTCGACCGGGACTACCGGCAGGTGCTCGACAGCATCAAGACCCCGGACCACGCGCCCCGGCAGGTCGCGGAACCCGCCGTGTCCACCTGACCGGAGTGTGTCACCGGCTCGGCGGCAGGCGCGTCGGCACGCCGAAGGGGCCGCCCGCACCACGGATGGCAGGCGGCCCCTTCGGTGTATTCACCCGACCGGGGTCAGGAGGCCTTGGCCTTCTCCTCGGTCTTGGCGGCGGCGACCGGCGCCGGCTTCGCGGCCTCGTAGAACTCCTCGCGCGGGTTCTCCATGGCGCCCAGGGAGACGACCTCGCGCTTGAGGAACATGCCGAGCGTCCAGTCGGCGAAGACGCGGATCTTGCGGTTCCAGGTCGGCATCGCCATGCCGTGGTAACCACGGTGCATGTACCAGGCGAGGCGGCCCTTGAGCTTGATCTTCATCTTGCCCATGACGATCATCGCCACGCCCTTGTGCAGGCCGAGACCGGCGACCGCACCCTTGTTGGCGTGCTCGTAGTCCTTCTGCGGGAAGCCCCGCATGCCGGAGACCACGTTGTCGCCGAGGACCTTGGCCTGGCGCAGCGCGTGCTGGGCGTTCGGCGGGCACCAGGCGTTCTCGTTGCCCGCCTTGCGGCCGACGAGGTCCGGGACCTGTGCGTTGTCACCGGCGGCCCAGATGTAGTCCGTGCCCTTGACCTGGAGGGTCGGCTCGCAGTCCACGTGGCCGCGCGGGCCGAGGGGCAGACCGAAGCGGGCGAGGGCCGGGTTCGGCTTGACGCCGGCCGTCCACACGATCGTGTTGGCGTCGACCTCGAGGCCGTTCTTCAGCACCACGTGGCCGTCGACGCAGGAGTCCATGGAGGTGGAGAGGTAGATCTCCACGCCCCGGCTCTCCAGGTGCTCCTTGCCGTACTGGCCGAGCTTGGGACCGACCTCGGGGAGGATCTTGTCGGCGGCGTCGACGAGAATGAAGCGCATGTCCTCACGGGACACGTTCTTGTAGTACTTGGCCGCGTCCCGCGCCAGGTCCTCGACCTCGCCGATGGTCTCCGCACCCGCGAAGCCACCGCCGATGAAGACGAAGGTGAGCGCCTTGCGGCGGATCTCCTCGTCGGTCGTGGAGTCGGCCTTGTCCAGCTGCTCGAGGACGTGGTTGCGCAGACCGATGGACTCCTCGATGCCCTTCATACCGATGCCCTGCTCGGCGAGGCCGGGGATCGGGAAGGTGCGGGAGACCGCGCCGAGCGCGATCACGAGGTAGTCGAAGGGCAGCTCGTACGCCTCGCCCACCAGCGGGGCGATCGTGGCGACCTTGCGGTCCTGGTCGATGGTGGTGACCCGACCGGTGAGGACCTCCGCCTTCGGCAGCACGCGTCGCAGCGGGACGACGACGTGGCGAGGGGAGATGTTGCCGGCGGCGGCTTCGGGGAGGAAGGGCTGGTAGGTCATGTACGACCGGGGGTCGACGACCGTGACGGTCGCCTCTCCGTAGCGCATCTTCTTGAGAATGCGCCGAGCTGCGTACAGGCCTACGTACCCACCGCCTACTACGAGGATCCTGGGACGCTCCGTGGTGCTCATGCCATCGAGTATCCACCCGCCTTGGAGGGGGTGCTCGTGCGCCCCTTCACAAGCTCTGACAGGGGCTGTGCTACACTCCGCGACCCACGTGACCCAGATCATGGCGGGCGAGCGGAACCGCAGCCCCCTTTGGGCCATTGTCAATGCCGCGTGAGCTGCCTCTCCGGGCCGGCGGGGCGGCGGTGAGGGTGCCGTGACACCCCCGGAACGACCCTTTCCGCGGCGACCCGCGCCCTCCATCTGAACATGTTCAAACGACCTTTGGGCCCCCGGAAGGGTCAACCGGCACCCTTTCGTGGCCCGACCGGGCCGAATTCCTTGTGAAGAACTTCACGAACTTTTCCGGAGCGGTCGCGACGAAGGGGCCCCGAAGGGCCCCCCATGCCGCTCAAACGTTATCCGACCTGCTCAGCAGATGGCTACCCACGGGTAACAAAAGAGAGCTACGCCACCGACCACGCGATGCCGTCGAGGATGTCGTGCTCGCTCACCACGACCTCCTCGGCACCGGTCCGCTCCATGATCGCGAGCAGTACGAGGGCGCCCGCGCCGATGACGTCGACGCGGCCCGGATGCATCGACGGGATCGCGGCGCGCTCGGCGTGCGTGGAGCGCAGCAGCCACTCGGTGATCTCGCGCACCCGGTCGCGGGAGATACGGGAGTGGTGGATGCGCGCGGAGTCGTACTCCGGCAGTTCCTGCGCGATGGCCGAGACGGTGGTGACGGACCCGGCGAGACCCACCAGCGTGCGCGCCTCGCGCAGCGGGACGGTCTCCTCGGCGAGGTCCAGAGCCGCCTCGATGTCCGCCCTCATGGCGGCGATCTGCTCCTCGGTGGGCGGGTCGCTCACCTTGCCGTCGTGCACCAGGTGCCGCTCGGTCATCCGCACACAGCCGACGTCCACGGACCGCGCCGCCCGGACCTGCTCGTCGCCGACGACGAACTCGGTGGAGCCGCCGCCGATGTCCACCACCAGGTACGGCTTGGCGAGGTCGGCACGTCCCGCGAGTTCCTTGGTGGCCCCCGTGAAGGAGAACCCGGCCTCCTGGTCGCCGGAGATCACCTCGGGCTCGACGCCGAGGATGTCCACGACTCCCCGTACGAAGTCGTCCCGGTTCTCGGCGTCCCGGGAGGCGGAGGTGGCGACGAACCGCACCTCGGCGGCACCGAGTTCACGGATGACCCCGGCGTACTCCCGGCACGCGGCGAAGGTCCGCTCCAGCGCCTCCGGAGCCAGCCGGCCGGTGCGGTCCACGTCCTGGCCGAGCCGCACGATCGTCATGCGCCGGTCCAGCTCCAGCAGTTCGCCGGTGGCCGGGTTGACGTCGGCGACCAGCAGCCGGATGGAGTTCGTGCCGCAGTCGACGGCGGCGACCCGGGAGAAGCCCTCCGGAACCATCGGCCGGTAGGCGAAGAAGCCGCTGCGGACCTCTGCGGGGTCCAACACGGCACCCTCCTCACCAGGGTGCTCGTCCGCCGGATCGGGAGCCTGGAGCGGCTGCACACACGGCCCCTTGCGCCACCACTCCGGCAGCATCGCGATCGCCTCGTCACCGAGCGGGTTCACGCCCGGACCGGCGGCCAGCGAGTGCGCCACCAGCACGTGCAGGCACTTCACGCGGTCCGGCATGCCGCCCGCGCTGGGGAAGCCCTCCAGGACCTCGATCTCGTCCCGGCGCCGGATGTAGTCCTCGTGCGCGGCCCGGTAGGCGGCGGCCAGTTCCGGGTCGGTCTGCAGCCGCTCCGTCATCTCCTTCATGACGCCGTCCGCCTCCAGCGTCCCGATCGCCGAGGCGGCGCGCGGGCACGTCAGGTAGTACGTCGTCGGGAAGGGCGTGCCGTCGGGCAGCCGGGGTGCCGTCTCCACGACGTCCGGCTGACCGCACGGGCAGCGGTGTGCGATGGCCCGCAGGCCCCGCGGCGGGCGGCCGAGTTGCTGCTTGAAGGCCTCGACGTCGGCGTCGGTGGGCTCGGTGCGCTCAGTGGGCGGCGGGGGCGTTTCCATGACTGCTTTTTCGTCAGGCTTTCTGTCGGTTCACTGGTCGGAGGCGTCGGACTTGTCGACGCCGTCCCAGACGTTCGCGTACCAGGGCCGGCGGGCGGCCCCGAGGTCGGCGCGGGGCTGCTTGGCCCCCCCTGGGCCGATCACCACGTACCCGGTCTCCCCGGGCATCACATAGTGCAGCCGGCGCCGGATCTGCTGCTCGGCGTAGGAGTCGTCCTGCCAGCGCGCCTTGAGGTCGCGCAGCTGCTCGACCCGCTTGCGGGCCTGCTCCTGGTGTTGCTGGAGGTCGGAGATCTGCGCGCGCTGGGAGACGTACTGCCGCATCGGATACGCGAGCGCGACGATCAGCGAACACAGCACCAGCGCGAGCAGCGCCGCCCGCCCGGTGAGCCGGGAGCGGCGGGCCTGGCGCCTGGTCTGGGAGCGGTACACGCGGGCCGCAGTCTGCTCGCCGAGCAGCCGCAGCCTGGTCGTGGTGGAGAAACGGTCCCGGTCCTTCACGGCCATCTGGCTTCTCCCGCCTCCCCTTGCCGGTGTCCTTCACACGTGCGTACGTCCCCGGACACGGTACGGGACCGGGTACGGGGACGTACGTACGACTGGCTAAGACTTGGCCCGGGTTGGCTCAGCCCTTGGAGATCTCGTGGTTCCCCTTGAAGCGCGGGAAGGCGCTGCGGCCGGCGTACACCGCGGCATCGTCGAGGATCTCCTCGATGCGCAGCAGCTGGTTGTACTTGGCGACGCGCTCGGAGCGGGCCGGGGCGCCGGTCTTGATCTGGCCGCAGTTGGTGGCGACGGCGAGGTCGGCGATGGTGACGTCCTCGGTCTCGCCGGAGCGGTGGGACATCATGCACTTGAAGCCGCTGCGCTGGGCCAGCTCGACGGCGTCCAGGGTCTCGGTCAGCGAGCCGATCTGGTTGACCTTGACCAGCAGGGCGTTGGCGGTGCCCTCCTCGATGCCGCGGGCCAGGCGCTCGGGGTTGGTGACGAACAGGTCGTCGCCGACCAGCTGGACCTTGTCGCCGAGGCGGTCGGTGATGACCTTCCAGCCGGCCCAGTCGTCCTCGAACAGCGGGTCCTCGATGGAGACGAGCGGGTAGGCCGCGACGAGTTCCTCGTAGTACTCCGTCATCTCGGCGGCGGAGCGCTCCTTGCCCTCGAAGAGGTACTTGCCGTCCTTGTAGAACTCGGAGGCGGCCACGTCGAGCGCGAGGGCGATCTGCTCACCGGGGACGTACCCGGCCTGCTTGATCGCTTCGAGGATCAGGTCCAGGGCGTCACGGTTGGAGCCCAGGTTCGGGGCGAAGCCGCCCTCGTCGCCGAGGCCGGTGGACAGGCCCTTGGACTTCAGGACGGACTTGAGGGTGTGGTAGACCTCGGCGCCCCAGCGCAGGGCCTCGGAGAAGGACTCCGCGCCGATCGGGGCGATCATGAACTCCTGGATGTCCACGTTGGAGTCCGCGTGCGAGCCGCCGTTGAGGATGTTCATCATCGGCACCGGCAGCAGGTGCGCGTTGGGGCCGCCCAGGTAGCGGAACAGGGGGAGGTCGGACGCCTCGGAGGCGGCGTGGGCAACGGCGAGGGAGACGCCGAGGATGGCGTTGGCGCCGAGGGAGCCCTTGTTGTCGGTGGCGTCCAGGTCGAACATGGCCTGGTCGATCAGGCGCTGCTCGGTGGCGTCGTAGCCGACCAGCTCCGGGCCGATCTGCTCGATCACGGCGAGGACGGCCTTCTCGACGCCCTTGCCCTGGTAGCGGTTGGGGTCGCCGTCGCGGAGCTCGATGGCCTCGAAGGCACCGGTGGAGGCGCCGGACGGGACGGCGGCACGACCCGTGCTGCCGTCGTCGAGGCCGACCTCGACCTCGACCGTGGGGTTGCCTCGGGAGTCCAGGATTTCCCGGGCTACGACGACGTCGATGGACGGCACGAGCATCTCCTTCTGGGATGTGACGCTGGAAGTGCGGGGGCGTTCTGCCTTACGGCTGTGCCTTGCGACTAGAGCCTAACCGTCCCCGGGGCGCCGGCCACCGACCGACCGTCCCGTGGACAGGAGAGACACGCAGACGGTACCCATTGTTCACCCACGGAACAAAGGGGCCTGCTGGTGAGACCCGGCTGAAGAGTGGGGAAACAGCGCGCGGAGACGAAAGACCCCGCCCCGGCGCGTACGGGGGAACACGCGCCGGGGCGGGGAGCCCGTGGGGACGGGGGTGGCCCTCACGAGGCCTTCAGCGTGCGGGCCGGGGATGTGAGGGCACTGTGGGTCCGTTCGGAGCCAGATGTCACTTCAGGTGCAGCTGCTGGCCCGGGTAGATGAGGTTCGCGTCCTGGACGATGTCCTTGTTCAGCTGGAAGAGCTTCTGCCAGCCGCCCTTCACACCGTGCTTCTCGGCGATGGCGCTGAGGGTGTCACCCTTGACGACCTTGTACTCGCCGTCGCCCTTCTTGACCTTCTTGCCGGTCGGCGCGGTGACGGTCTTGCTCGCCTTCGGCGCCGTCCGCGTGGTGGAGCGGGTGGCGGCCTGCTGGTCGGTGGAGCGGGTGGTGGTGCTGCTGGACTTGGTGGTCGTCGGGGCGGAACCGTTGTAGGCGGCGCTGGTCAGGCCCGTGCCGCAGACCGGCCAGGCGCCCTTGCCCTGGCCCGCGAGGACCTTCTCGGCGATGGCGATCTGCTGCGCCTTGGTGGCGAGGTCGGCACGCGCGGCGTAGGCGGTGCCGCCGTACGCGGCCCAGGTGGAGTTGGTGAACTGCAGGCCACCGTAGAAGCCGTTGCCCGTGTTGATGGACCAGTTGCCGCCCGACTCGCACCGGGCGACGGCGTCCCACTGGGAGGCGGTGGCGGCGGAGGCGTTGCCGGCCGCCATCAGCGGGGCGGCGACGGCGGCGCCGGTGACACCGGCGAGCGTGATGGCGCGGACGGTCTTGGACGGACGACGGTGCTTGCCCTTGCCGGAGAACAGCATGGATCGATCCCCTCACCGACGCCTGCGAGGTGAGCTGTCGGGTTCGGGCCGGTTGAGTTGCCCGGCCGCGCACTCGCTCATGCGAGGCGTGGCTTCACCCCAAGCCGGTCCAGCGTCAACCGCTGGGCCCGGCGCTTACCTTGGGTCCCCCGCTCCTGCCTACGGCGCTTGACGCGACGACTGTTCCCGGGCAGTCGCTGGCAGGATTCGGCGTTGCGACGGCCGGGGCTCGTGGTGACGAGCGGTCCTGACCGTAGACATGCGATCGTCGGATTTTCAAAGACGATCAGGGCTTCTGAGACTCATCCCACACTTTCGCCAAAACGGACATCAGCCGCGAAACGGGGCGTCAACTGCCGCTATTCGCCGCCGTTTTCGCCCCCGACTTTCAGGGTCTGACCGGCACTGATGTGGTTCGGGTCGGCGCCGATGGCCTCCTTGTTGCTGTCGTAGAGCGCCCGCCATCCGCCGTCGACGTCAAGGGAGTCGGCGATGGAGGCGAGGGAGTCGCCCTCGCGGACGGTGTAGGTGCCCGTTTCACGGCTGGCGTGACGGCCGGAAGATGTGGCGTTCTGACCGTTTGTCACGCTTTCGTCCGCGCTCCCGCCACGGTGACGTCCGCCACTGCTCAGCGCGCCGGTGTCGACCAGACTCCAGGAACCGGCGCTCTGCTGGTATTTGTCCGGGTTGCCGGCGCTCGGGGTGGCCGTGGGAGAGCTGTCGCCTCCCTGTGAACTTCCACCGTCGGGCGAGCCGGACTTGTCAGTCTTGTCGGACTTGGGGGTGCTGGTCCCGGTGGAGCCGCCGGTGCCGTCCAGGATCCCGGCGGTGTGCCCGCCCGGGGTCGGCGTGGCGCTCTCGCCCGAGGAGGAGCCGGTCGAGTCCGAGCCGGAGGAGTTCGAGGCGGAGTCGGAGGCAGAACCGGAACCGGGGTCCGGGGAGGATGAATCCGGCAGACCGGACGAGTCGGAGCCGTCGGCCGAGCCGGACGCGTCACCCGAAGCGCCGCTGTCGCCGGAGCCGCCGACACCGGGGTCGACGTCGACCGAACCGGAGTGGGAGGTCAGCCCGGCGGTCAGCGCGCACATGGCCCACGGCTTGGTGCCCTGGTCGGCGAGGATCTTCTCGGCGACGGCTATCTGCTGGGAGCGGCTGGCCTGGTCGGCGCTCTCCGCGTACCGCGTGCCGCCGTACTTGTCCCAGTCGTCCTGCGAGATCTGCAGACCGCCGTAGTAGCCGTTCCCGGTGTCCGCGCTCCAGGATCCGCCGCTCTCGCACTCGGCGACCTTGTCCCACGTGGTGCCGTCGGCCGCGTTGGCACTGGCGGCGCCGAGCAGCGGGATGGCGATGGCGGAGCCGGTCACGCCGGCCGCGACGAGGAGGGCCGGAGCCTGACGGGGGCGACGGTGACGACCGTTCCCGGAGAGCATGCGAAAGCCTTTCGTGCGACAGCGGAACCGGCGCGGCGAAGTCGTGCCTCTCGCCACGCTGATGGGTGAACGTATCGGCAGACGATCACTTGTCACAAGTTCATGCCGCGCAGATCACGTGAAGATCACAGAGTTGAATGTTTGTCATCTAGCCCTCGCGCGGCACCGACACTCCCGTCCCGTCCGCTTTGTCCCCGGGGCCGGTGAACACGAACGAGCGGCGCGCTCCGATGCGGTGCCGGAGTGCGCCGCCCGTACGTGGCCCCCGCGGGTCCACGCCGCTCGGCCCTGGCTACCGAGCCCGCCCGTCCTGCCCGCCGCCGAACACCTCCTGGACGAGCCTTTGCGTCGCCTTCTGGAACGCCACCGCCAGGGACAGGGCGGCGTCGTCGACGTAGTTCAGCGCGGCGGTCAGGGTCTTGCTGCCGTCGGGCGTGCTGTACATCAGCGCCGCGTGGCCCGCCATGCCGCCGTTGTGGGTGATGACGGTGCCGCCGTTGTCGCCCGCGTCCTGCACGAACACCCCGAGGCCGTAACCGGCCTTGGGATGCGGCTTGCACATCTCGGCCAGCAGCGGGGCCGGCAGGAGCCTGCCGCTCATCAGGGCGGAGATGAACGTGTGGAGGTCCCGGGTCGTCGAGATCATGTCTCCGCCGGTGGAGATCCAGGAGGGGTTCTGGCGGGTGACGTCGACCGTCTTCTGCTCACCGTCCTCCTCGTACCGGTAGTAGGCGTGGGCGTGCGGCTCGGGGATCTCCGGACCGGTGCCCGGCAGCACGGTGCCCGACAGCCCGAGCGGCCCCAGGATCAGCCGCTGCATCTCCTCGGCGAGCGAGTGGCCGGTCACCTTCTCGACCAGCAGCCCGGCCAGCACGTAGTTGGTGTTGGAGTAGCTCCAGTCCGTCCCCGGCTCGAACCGCGCCGGCCTGGACGACGCCAACCGCGCCAGTTCTTCCGGCTGGTAGGTCTTGAACCGGTTGTCCACCCACTCCCGGCCCGCGGTCGTGGCGGGGATGCCCGGCGCGAACGTCCCGTCGTCGTAGTACTCGCCGGTGAAGTTGAACAGCCCGCTGGTGTGCTGCAGCAGCATCCGCACCGTGACCCTCGGGTCCAGCCCGAACTCGGGCAGGCAGTCGGCCACCGGGTCGTCCAGCCCGATCGTGTCCTCTGCGGCCAGTTGCAGCATCACGGTCGCGGTGAAGGTCTTGGTGTTGCTGCCTATCCGGACATGCCCGTCCGCCGGCGGTTTCGCGCTCTCGCCCAGCTGGCGCCTCCCGGCGCTGCCGGCCCATTCGCCCCGTTCGTCGTGCACGCGCATCGTCACCCCGGTGAAACCGGACTCGACCATCTCCTCGATGGCCTTCCGCAGCTCCGGACGGTCCTGGTCGGTGAGAGTGAGGGACATGGATGTGCTCCTTCGGAACTGTCGCGGAAGTCAACTGGACGGACGGGATCGCCTGGCCTGAGGGGCGCCCCTCTTACAGGCTGTGGGCGCTGATGTCGCCGTAGGCGGTGGTCGCGTGGATGTCCAGAACGGCGGCGCCGTCGGTGTTCCTGAGCGCGTTGTGGATCCGGCCGTAGGAGGTGCCGGCGTCCAGCGAGGCGGAGACTCCGCGGGCGGCGCCGACCGAGATCGCGCCGTGCTCGGTGCGCAGGGTGACGGTGCCTTGCACGGCCTCGGCGATGCGGAGGTCGCCCTTCTGGGTGGTGATCCGTGCGGGGCCGCCCAGGCGGCCGACCGCGATGTCGCCGGACTGGAGGGTCAGGTGGGCGCTCGCGGTCTCGTCGAGCTTGACCGTGCCCTGCGCGCCCTCGAAGGTGACGTCGCCGAGCCGTCCGACGCCCCGGAACTCGCCGAGGGCCGCCTTGCCCTCCACGCGGGAGCCGGCGGGCAGCTGGACGGTCAGCTCGATGGCTCCGGAGTTGCCGAGGATGCGGTTCTTCGCCTCCGGGGCCTCGATCCGCAGGACGCCGTCGCCGTACGCGACCTCGATCCGCTCCGCCGCCTTCACGTCGCGGCTCCTGGAGGCGTCCGCGGGCAGAACCTCGACCGTGGTGTCGGTCCGGTCGGCGGCGATGAACCTGATGTGTCCGGCGGGGACGTCGAGGACGACCGAGACCGGGGCGGGGGTGTCGAACTTCTGCATCGTGCGCTCCTTCTGCTGTATCGCGGGCTCCTTCGGCCCGTTTCCGACAACAGAAACGCTACGTTGCATTCGAATGTCTGGCAACGAGTTCGTTGCCTACTGTCTCTATAGTCGCAGGTAGATGTGATGAATTCATTGCAATGGCTTTGAATTCAATGCAACAAGCCCAGCGCGTTCGTTGCACTTGATTGGGAATGAACGCTACGGTGGAGACACCACGGACCACGAAGGAGACCGCGATGCCGGGAGGCAGACTCACCCAGCAGGAACGCCAGCAGATCGCGCTGGGACTGGCCGACAGCCTCGCCTACGCGGAGATCGCCAGACGTCTCGGCCGCCCGACCTCGACCATCACACGCGAGGTCATGCGCAACGGCGGCCCCACCGCCTACCGCGCCGACCTCGCCCACCGTGCCACCGAACGCCGCGCCCACCGCCGCCGAAAGGCCGCGCCCCGGGACACCGACACGCCCCCGCAGGCCCACGGGCGCGATGCCGAAGCCGTACGCGAGTACGAGGAGACGTTCACCACCGTCTTCATGCAATCGGGCCTGCCCAGGATGACGGCCCGGGTGCTGGCCGCTCTCTACACCACCGACGCCGGCAGCCTCACCGCCGCAGAACTCGCCGGGCACCTCCGGATCAGCCCGGCATCCGTCTCCAAGGCGGTCGCGTTCCTCGAAAGCCAGGGCCTCATCCGCCGCGAACGCGACGAACGCCGCCGCGAACGCTATGTCGTCGACGACGACGTCATGTACCAATCCACGATGGCCGCCGCCCGGTCCACCGCCCAGCTCGGCGAGATCGCCCGGCAGGGCGTCGGCATCCTCGGCCCCGGCACCGCGGCCGCCGCCCGGCTGGAGAACATCGCCCGCTTCGTCGACTTCGTCTCCGAGAGCATCGCCCGCGCCGCGGACCAGGCTCGCGAGATCCTCCACACGAAACCCGGAACGAACTCGGGCAGCGCCACCTGAGCCCAATTCACGTCGCGGGCAGCCGGCCCCGCTCGGTTCTCGCTGTCCTTGTCACCCGTCGGGAACGGCGGCGCCTCACGCCCGGCACGCGGGGCGGCCGCGACCATGGACCCCGACATGACCCACGGGGGGGGGCTTCCGTCCAGGAGGACACGATGGCGCGGCACACCCGGCTGGCGGGCGAGTCCGCGGAGTACCTCGCCGCACGCGAGGAACTCCGCGACGCCGAGATCGACCTCATGCGCCACCGCGAGAAGGTCGCGGCCCTGCGCAGGGCGCTTCCGCAGGGCTCCGCCGTCGACGACTACGTCTTCCTCGAGGGCCCCGCCGACCTCGACGCGGGCGACACGCCCGTCCGCGAGGTCAGGCTGAGCGAGCTGTTCACCGGCCCCGACCGGCCGTTGATCGTCTACCACTTCATGTACGG
Organism: Streptomyces sp. NPDC002076; assembly: GCF_053593835.1. Lineage (NCBI taxonomy): Bacteria > Bacillati > Actinomycetota > Actinomycetes > Kitasatosporales > Streptomycetaceae > Streptomyces > Streptomyces sp. NPDC002076. The sequence goes on along the minus strand of NZ_JBSFDI010000012.1, from coordinate 172,815 downwards.
CAAACGGCAGACCGACCCGTGTCCGATGTGCACCCTGTGGATCGACGGCTTCAACGGCGTCGCTCACCACGTCGCCCGGAATGCCGACCTCGTCGTCGTCGCGGCGGCCGACCCGCCCACCCTGCGCCGGCACGCCCGGGGCCGCGGCTGGTCCCGGCTGCGGCTGCTGAGCGCCGGGGACAGCACCTTCAAGTACGACCTGGGAAGCGAGGACGAGGACGGGGTGCAGGACTCCACCGTCTCCGTCTTCACCCGGGACACGGACGGCACGGTCCACCACTTCTACTCCGCCCACCCGCGCATGTCCGAGGACATCGACCAGCGCGGCATCGACCTCCTCAACCCCGTCTGGCACCTCCTCGACCTGACGCCGGGCGGCCGCGGCGACTGGTACGCGGGCCTGGACTACTGATCGCCGGTGCCTGCCGGGGCCGGCGTGAACTCCACGGGCAGGGTGCGCAGGCCCCGCATGATGAGCCCACCGCGCCACCGCAGGTCGGCCGGATCGACGGCGAGCCGCAGGTCGGGCAGGCGGGTGAGCAGGGTGGCGAGCGCGGTCTGGCCCTCCAGCCGGGCGAGCGGCGCGCCGAGGCAGTAGTGGATGCCGTGGCCGTATCCGAGGTGCTGGTTGTCGCGGCGGGCGAGGTCCAGCACATCCGGGTCGGCGAACCGCTCCGGGTCCCGGTCCGCCGCCGCGAGCACCACGAGCACCGGGTCCCCCGGCGCGATGTGCTGTCCGCCGATGGTGAGCGGCTCGGTGGCGAACCGCCAGGTGGCCAGCTCCACCGGGCCGTCGTAGCGCAGGAGTTCCTCCACTCCGGTCTCCAGCAGACCCCTTTCCTTCCGGACCAGGGAGTCCTGGAGGCGCTCGCGCTGCCCGGGGTGGGTGAGCAGGGCGTAGGTGCCGTTGCCGATGAGGTTGACGGTGGTCTCGAAGCCGGCGAACAGCAGGATGAAGGCCATCGCCGCGGCCTCGTTCTCCGTGAGGTGCTCGCCGTGGTCCGAGGCGCGGATGAGGCCGGAGATGAGGTCCTCGCCGGGCGCGGGCTCGGCGGGCAGTGCCTCGCGCTTCTTGTGGATCAGCTCGGCGAGGTAGCCGCGCATCTTCTTCACGGACCGGGCGACCCCGCCCCGCGGCCCACCACCGTGGCGGATCATCATCCCGGCCCAGTCCCGGAAGTCGTCCTGGTCCTCGCGGGGGACGCCGAGCAGGTCGCAGATGGCGTAGATGGGCAGCGGGAAGGCGAACTCGTGGATGAGGTCGGCGGAGCCCTTGGCCGCAAACCGGTCGATGAGGCGGTCGGTCAGCTCCTGCACCCGGGGCGCGAACTCGGCGACCCGGCGCGGGGTGAACGCCTTGCTGACCAGCCGGCGCAGCCGGGTGTGGTCCGGCGGGTCGATGTTCAGCAGATGGGTCATCAGCTCGGCCTTGCGCTCGCCGGGGATGCCGGTCTTGCCCTTGGCGTGCGCGGGCTCGTCGTGATGCGCCGGGTTCTTGCTCAGCCGCTGGTCGGCGAGGGCCTGCTTGGCATCGGCGTACCGGGTGACCAGCCAGGCCTCGACACCGCTGGGCAACCGCGTCCGGTGCACCGGCGCATGCTCGCGCAGCCAGGCGTAGGCGGGGTAGGGGTCGGTGGCGAACTCCCAGGTGAACAGGGCGGGGGCGGAGTCCGGGGCCGGGCCGGGGGCGGACTGGGGGTGGGGCTGGTCGGTCACTCTTCGACGGTATCCGGATCCGGGTGGGCCTCCGCGTCCCGGTGGGCCTCCACGTCCCGGTGGTCGCCGGGGGCCGCGCCTAGCGCCTCGGAGGCGACTCCCTCCGCCTCCCGGATGGCGTCCCGGTACGCACGCGCCGCCGCACGCAGGGCCGCCTCCGGGTCCACGCCCTCCGCCTCGGCTCGGGCCGCCAGGGCCAGCAGCTGGTAGCCGATGCCCTCGCCCTGCGGGAGCGGCACGTCCAGGCCCGCCGTGCGCGCGCGGGAGGCGAGCTTGGCGGCGAGGGCCAGGCCGGGCTGGCCGAGCGGGACGCCCTCGGTGACCGAGGTGCGCCGCTTCTCCTCGGCCTTGGTGCGCAGCCAGTGCGCCTTGACGTCCTCCGGTGTCTCGGCCTTCTCGTCGCCGAAGACATGCGGGTGCCGGTGGACGAGCTTGGCGACGATGCCGCCGGCCACGTCGTCGACGGAGAACGGCGCCTCCGGGTGCTCCTCGGCGATCCGGGAGTGGAAGACGACCTGGAGCAGGACGTCCCCCAGCTCCTCGCGCAGCTCCTCGCGGTCGCCGGCCTCGATCGCCTCGACCAGTTCGTACGACTCCTCGATGGCGTACTTGGCCAGGCCCTCATGGGTCCGCTGGGAGGACCAGGGGCACTCGGCGCGGATGCGGTCCATGACCTGGACGAGGTCCAGCAGCCGGGCGCCGGGCAGGTCGTAGGAGGCCGGGAGGAGCTCCAGCTCGGGCATGGTGACGCGGCCGGAGCCTGCCAGCCGGGCCAGGCCGTCGGTGAGCGTGGGCTCCCCCTCACCGGTGGCCACGACCACCACCGTCCGCCCGCCCGTGCAGGCGTCGACGAGCTCCTGCGCGGTGGGCGACGCCTCCTCGACCGCTATGCCGGCCTCGCGCAGATACGGCAGCTGCGGATGCGCTCCGTCCGCGCAGAGCACGGCGTCCGCGGTGCGCAGGGCCTGCCAGGCGGGCCAGGACAGCAGGCCGGGCGCTACGCGGTGGCTGGTGGTGAGCAGGACGATGCGACCGGGGCCGGCGGCGGAGGCGAGATCAGGGCTGGATGCGTTCACGATCCGAACGTAACCCACGGCGGCGGGGAGCGGATTCGGTTGTCCACAGGGTGGGGACGAACATGTGATCGTATGACCGGGCCTGCTCGGCTGCCCGAGCGGGCCCGGCTGCCCGCCGTACCGTTCCGGCGTCCGGCCCGGCCCCTTGCTACGCCGTCACCGGCTGCCCGCCGTACCGTTCCGGCGTCCGGCCCGGCCCCTTGCTACGCCGTCACCGGCTGCCCGCCCGACGCCGTGACCTCCCGCACCCAGGGTGTCTTGGCGTCCACGCGGCTGCTCTTCTGCACGTCCCAGGTGCCGTAGCGCGGGTTGAGATCGATGTGGAGTTCCTCGGACGCCTTCGACAGCGCCTTCCAGAAGGCGGGCTGGCTGGTGTCGGTGCCGAGCTGCCGGGCCAGCTTCTGCGCCTCCAGCTGGAGCCGGAGGTTGTCGTTCAGGCGGGCGGGCGCGATGCCGTACTTCTGCAGCCAGGCGGTCTGCAGCCCCTTGGCGCCGCCGGCCTGCTGCTCCAGCCCGGTGCGCATCTGCTGGACCTCCTCGCGGCTGACCGTGATGCCCGCGTCCTGCGCGGCGCGGTGCAGCACCCGGTCGAGGACCATGTTGTGCAGGGTGTCCCGGGTGAGGCTGCTGGTGGAGGCGAGGACCTGCTGGTACTGGGTCTCGTCCGGCACCGCGGCCCGCTGCGCCCTGCGGACCTCGTTGACCCGGCTCTCCAGCTGGGCGACGGTGATCCGCTGCCCTCCTACGACGGCGGCGGCGCCCGGGTGTGCATCGTTTCCGCAGGCGGTCAGCAGGGGTGCCGCGGCGGCGATCGCGGCGGTGAGGACGAGCGCGGTGCGACGGCGGCGGTGCAAGGAAACCTCCCGAGGAGATTGTGCGACGGTGCACAAAGTCTTGCGGTGATCGATGGTAGGCAGCGCCTCAGCTCAGGCCAACCCATTCGACCAACGATTCACCGCGACTTCGGGCACCGCCCCACCGGCAGAACGTCCCCGCACCGTCCCCGCGACGTCCGCGCGTGTTGTGGCCCGAGACTGACCACGGGCAGGGCCACGAAGAACGGCGACCGGCCTCAGCCGACGATGGCGACGGGCCCGTCCCACGCGTCACGGTCCACGGTGATCGTGTAGCCGTTACGCGTCTCCTTGCTGTTCACCATGTACTGGTGACCACGGCTGTGATCGGTGAACTGGGTGGAGCCCCACGGCCAGTCGGTGGTGGTGGTGTACTGCTTGTCCCACAGTGCGTACCAGAGGTTGCCCGGCAGGTCCGTCTTGTCGCCGGCGGTGGCGATCGCCTTGGCGCTGGAGCTGGTGAAGCCGTAGAAGCCGGTGCGGTAGATCTTGGCGCGCAGTTCCTTGTCGAAGGCCCGCACGTACGTCAGCACGGCGTTGTTGCACGACGTGTTGGTGACGTCGTACGGCTCCATGTCGAGGAAGACCGGGCTGCCGGCCTTCATGCCGAGCCCGGACGCCTTGGCCGCCGCGTCGTCCGCATCGGTCTTGCCGAGGGAGGCCGCGGTGGTGGCGGTGAGCTTCTCCGGGTTGGAGCCGGACTGGCAGGGCGGCTGGGCGCCGACGTAGATCGGGATGAGCTTCCAGCCGGTGGAGTTGACCGACTTCACCCAGGAGGCGGTGAGGTTGGGCTGGCTGCAGCCTCGGTTCCTGCCGCCGATGTAGACCGCCGCCGCCCCGTAGAAGCCGGTGTGCCAGGCCTTCATCGCCGACAGCGAGGGCGCGGCGCAGGTGTCGAACGCGTGGCCGGTGAACGTCTTCTGCGCCGGCCAGGTGGTGGCGGCCATGGAGGTCTGCGCGGCGATTCCGGCGCCGGCGACCACGGCGGCTCCGGCCACCGCCCACGTGATGAATCTGCGCTTCTTCGACTGCCGATGGCCGGCCATGGAACCCACCCCTGTCGTACGTGCCTGGCAAAGCGAAGCGCAACCTATCCGGCGCCGATCAAGCCTTCGGGAAACCCAATCCCCTGACGATCACAAAGTTCTGCCAGGGAATGGCAAAGAACTATCCGCGCACCTGCCCGAGCCACTGCAGGGTGCGCCGGATCTCCATGGCCATCGGATAGCCGGGGCCGTGCAGCCGCTCCACGTCCATCAGCAGCCGGGCGAGGGTGTCGTGGGCGGACGGCCGGTCGCCGAGGGCGAGCAGGAGATGGCCGATGCGCCGGCGGACGTCGTGGGCGAGCTGCGGGTCGCCGGAGACGTACTGGTTCTCGTAGTACGGCAGCAGCGCGCGGTACTCGGCGAGGGCCGCCGCCGGCTGGCCCAGCTGCTCCAGGCACTGGGCGGCCTCGTAGCGGTAGCGCAGGGACTGCGGGTCAGCCTGACCGGCCTCGGCGGCGCGTTCGTCGGCGAGGCGGCGCAGTTCGGGCAGCGCGCGCCGGTACTGGCCGTCGTCCATGAGCGTGGCCGCGTACTGCTTGCGCAGGGTGCGCACGACCGGGGAGTGCTCGCCGTGCTGCTCGGCGGCGGCGGGCAGGATCGCGCCCAGGATGTCCACGGCCTGGGTGATGCGCCCCTCCCCGAGCAGGCGCTTGACCTCGTCGACGGCAGCGGCGACATCGGGCTTCCCGGCCACCTGCGGGGCCGGCGCGACGGGGGCGGGCTGGGGCGCGGGGGTCCGCGCGCGGTCCGGCCAGGGGGCGTGTGGGCGCAGGAAGGGGCGCGTCGGGTCCAAGGGCGCCCCGGTGGGCGTCCCGCGCGCGGGCAGGAGCGCCGCCAGGTCCTCGTACACCTCCTGCGCGGACGCCGGCCGGTGCTGCGGGTCCTTGGCGAGCAGCCGCAGCACGAGCGTCTCCAGCGCCTCGGGGACCTCGGGGCGGATCCGCCGCACGGGCTGCGGGGGCTCGTACAGGTGCCGGTGCAGCACCCCGAGCGCCGTGGAGCCCGCGAACGGCACGTCGCCGCTGAGCAGTTCGTGCATCAGCACACCGAGCGCGTACAGGTCGGTGTACGGGCCGACCGCGCCGCCCATCGCCTGCTCCGGCGCCATGTACGCGGGCGAGCCGATCGGGGAGCCGGTGTGGGTCAGGCGGGTGGTGTCCGTGTCCATCACCGAGGCCACGCCCAGGTCGAGCACGGTGACCGTGCCGTCCTGCTTCACCATCACGTTGCGCGGCTTGAGGTCACGGTGCACGATCGGCACCGCGTGCACGGCGCTCAGCACGGCGCACAGCTGCGCGGCGACCGCGACCGCCCACTGCCACGGGTACGGGTCGTGCTCGGCGAGATGGTCGGACAGGTCGGCGCCGTCGACGTACTGCATGACGAGGAACAGTTCCTCGCCCTCGCTGCCCGCGTCGTGCACGGTCACCAGGCCTGGGTGGTCCACCTGCGCGGTCACCCGGCACTCGCGCATGAACCGGCGGCGCAGCTCGTCCGCCTCCTGGCCCGCCACCTTGTCGGGGCGCAGCAGCTTCACCGCCACGCGCCGGTCGAGCCGCCGGTCGTACGCCGTCCACACCTGGCCCATGCCACCCTGACCGATGAGCGTGGACAGTTCGTACCGGCCGGCGACGACACGTCCTGTCGCCACGGTCACCTTCCGCCCTCATGACCGTCGTGCAGGCCGTCGTGCCGCCCGTCGTGCTGGCGCAGGTAGTCGCTCAGCTCGTCCAGTTCGGCGCGGACCTGCTCGATGTGGGTGGGCGCCGGGCGCTGGGGCGGTGCGGGGACCTGCGGCTGGGGCGCGGGTATGTGGGGCATCGGGGCCGCGACGTACGGGGGTTGCGGCGTGCTCGGCCTGCTCGGCGCGGTCGTCGCGGTGAACGGCGAGGCGGGCTGGGGGTACCCGTACCCCGGCCCCAACGGCACCTGCCCGGCGTGGGCCTGGCGGAGCCGATGGAAGTGGCCTATGTCCGCGTAGAGGTAGTAGGCGACGCAGGCGACGGCGTTCAGCAGCAGCATGCTCATGCCCAGCGAGCCGTTCGCCGAGCTGAAGTCGTCGGTGTGGTCGGTGCTGAAGAGCGCGAAGCAGATGCCGAGGACGGTCACGGAGCCGCCGAAGAACCACCACTCGGCGGGCCTGCGGGTCACGATGGCCGCGCGCAGCGGCGCCACCCACGCCAGGAATCCGATGCTGAGGAGCGCCACCGCCACGAAGATCACGCGCAACACGACCAGCACCCCGGTCGAGGGTGGCTGCGGCGGAGGCGGCGCGTAGCCGTGGCCTTGCATGGCTGCTCCTGGAGGCCTGATGCGTGCGGACGTGTGTGCTGAGTCCGAGCGTATAGGCCGCCAAGGACAGCCGGTCCCGGGTGTACCGAACCGTTGCCGCGCTCCGGGTCCTCAGTCCGGTGCCACCGTCCCGTCCGTCAGCCCGTCGTACATCCCGCGCACGAGTTGTTCCCCGAGCCGGCTCGCGTGGCGCAGCGCCCGCTCGAACTCGTCGAGTGCGCGGAAGCGCGCGCCGTAGCGCCGCTGTTCGTCCAGCGGGAGGCGGGGCAGCTGCAGACGGCGCACGTCCAGGCGGGTCGCGGTGGAGGCGTAGCTGCTGGCCTGCCGGTTGTTCGCGGTGCCGCGCAGGAACCCGGCGAGGAACCACGGGTCGAGCGCCGTGCGATCGGGGCGCAGCAGCACGAGGTTGCGCCCCAGGGCGGCGCCCCCCGTCACGTCGTCGATCACGCGGGCCATCGAGCCGCCGCCCATCACCGGTACGACGACGTCGCCCGGCTCGGTCAGCACCGCCTCCTCCTCGCTCTCCGGAAGCGTCCCGGAGGGCGCCGTGCCGGCGAGCACGTCGTGGTCGGTGAGCACGGGCACGCGCGCGTGGCCGCCGTTTCCGCCGGTGCGCATCATCAGCGCGCCCCCGCGCGCGAGTTCACCGACGGTGGTGAGCGGCCAGCGCCCGCCCGGCGCGGGGGCGGCGGGCGGCGGAGTGAGCTCGGCGGTCAGGCGCAGGGTCTCACCGAGGCGCTCGCGGACCGCCGTGAGCTGCTCCGCGCCGTCGGCCACGGCCGCCGGCGGCAGATGGCGGGCGGGGGCGAGGTCGACGTCGTCGTCGAGGAGTTCGATGACCGGCACGGAACGCGCGAGCCCCGGCCGCTCCGCCAGCCGCCCCCCGAGCTCGAAGGCGCGCCAGGCGTCCAGGACGGTCTCGCGCACCGCGGGCCAGTCCGGGCCGCCGCGTCCCTCCCCGGCGAACCTCCCGGTGTCCACGAGCAGCACCTCGGGCGACGCCGGAGTCCGGTCGGGCCGGCGCAGCACCCACACGTGCAGCGGGATGTTGTACGGCGGTGCCGCCCCGACCGGCAGCGCGACCACGGCCCGAAGCGCGCCCCGGCGCAGCAGGTCGGCGCGGATCCGACGCCCGGAACGACGGGAGGCGGCGGCCGGCGGCATCAGCAGGACCGCCGTACCGCCGTCGGCCAGCCGGGCGAGCGCGTGCTGCACCCAGGCCAGTTCGGACTCGGTGCGGGCCGGGAAGCCGTACTCCCAGCGGGGGTCGTAGGCGAGTTCGTCGTGGCCCCAGTTGCGCTCGTTGAACGGCGGATGGCACAGCACCGCGTCGGCGCGCAACTCGGGGTGGGCGTCGGCGCGCAGGGTGTCACCGGCGGCACCGCGCACGTCGGCCCGGGAGTGCAGCGCGAGCCGCAGCGCGGTGAGCGCGGCCAGGTCGGGTGCGCTGTCCTGGGCGTAGAGCTCCTGGCCGGGGCGGGTGTCGACGGCCCGCAGCAGGGCGCCGGTGCCGCAGGCGGGGTCCAGGACGGTACGGGCGGGGCCGGCGAGGTCGGCCATGAGACCGGCGAGTTCGGCGGGGGTGAGCGTGTACTGGCGGGGGTTGGCGTCCAGGTGCCGGCCGAGCAGGAACTCGAAGGCCTGCCGCGCCCCGATCTCGACGGCCAGTTCGGCCGCGCCGCGCAGGAGCGGGGCGGAGGGCAGGAGTTGGGGGCTGGTGGGGGTGCGGAGGGCGGGGGTGCCTGGGGTGGCGGTGGGGGTGCCCGCGGTGGTTGTGGGGGTGGCGTCAACGGCAGCGGGGTTGTGAACGACTGGTGGGGTGTTCACAGGCCGGCCGGGCGGTGAGGAGTTCACATCGGATGTCGTGAGCGCCGGGTTCACACCGCGCACCGACGGATCCGCGTTCACACCGGCTGCCGTGGAGCCCGCGTTCACACCCAACGCCCCGAGGCCTCCGTTCACATCGCGAGCCGCAAAGCCTTCGTTGACAGCAGCCGCCGTAGCACCCGAGTTCGGATCAGCCGTGGCGGACGAGGTGTTCGCACCCCCCGGCACGCTGCCGAAACGCGCTGTGAGCACCTGCTCCAGCGCGCCCGGCAGCATCGCGGCGAGGCGCGCGTCGGAGCCGGCGCTCGCGTCGAGCCAGACGGTGGGGCGCTCGTGGATCAGCAGCAGGGCACAGCCCGTGTGCACCAGGGCGGTCAGGGGGCCCTCGGGATGTCCGACGAGCTGTTGCCAGACGCGTTCCCGCAGCGGGACCTCGGCGAGTTTGCCCTGCTTGCGCAGCCAGGCCTCGATCTCGGCGAGCGCGAAGGAGGGGCTGGTCTCGGTGCCCCCGACCGGCTTGGGGAAATCGGCGTGCCGGCGGCGCCAGTTGCTGACGGCGGCCCGGCCCACTCCGGCGAGCCGGGCGATTCCGGCCGCGGTCACCTCTGTCGCGTTGTCCTGCACGGCCCCGCTCCCCTCGTCCCGTGTGTGACGCCGAGCATACCGGCGTACACAAGATCTATTCATTCACGGCGTGTACGCATCCAGCCCCGTGAACCGTGTTGACTCGGTTCACAGGCTCTGCTCTTATTGACCCAGCGAACGAGCGGCCACCGGAGGGGGAGGCCGCCGCTTTGGGGAGGGATTCGCCATGGGCATCAAGGCCAAGGTCTCGCTGGGCGCCGTCGTGGGGGTCGTCGTCATCGCTGCCGTGTCGGCGAACGCCGGCAGCAAGGGCAAGGACGGCGGTTCCGGCGGCAGCGACAAGGGCTCGTCCGCCTCCGCCGAGCACACCCCCGGCGGCACGAAGGGCAAGAAGGACTCGGGGGCCGGCCAGGCGGCCGGGAAGAAGAAGGCCGCCATCGCCGGCGACGGCGAGTACCAGGTCGGCTCGGACGTGAAGCCGGGCACCTACCGCACGACCGGCAACTCCGACGACATGTGCTACTGGGAGCGCGCCAAGGACGCCAAGGGTGAAGCGGACTCGCTGCTGGCCAACGACAACGTCACCGGCACGAGTTACGTGACCATCAAGCCCACCGACAAGATCTTCAAGTCCAGCGGCTGCAAGGACTGGGAGGCCGTCGACCCGAGGGCGAAGGGCACGCCCGCCTCCTCGGTGGACGGCGACGGCGGCATGTACAGGGTCGGCACGGACATCGCGCCGGGCACCTACAGGTCGACCGGGAACACCGCCGACGACAACTGCTACTGGGAGCGCACCAAGGACGCCGAGCACGGCCTGAACTCGCTCATCGCCAACGACAACGTGACCGGCACGGCCGTCGTCACCATCAGCCCGGGCGACGCCTACTTCAAGACCACGGGCTGCGGCGACTGGAAGAAGGCGGCCTGAGCCGGCCCTTCCCACCGCCGCTCACCCACACATCGCACACCGCACCTGTCCCACCGGGTCCGGCTGCCCGGGCGCCGCCCCGCGCAGCCGGACCCGGTTCCGGACCCCGTACGGCATGCCGTACACACTTCCCCCGTAACACCACCTGCTGAAGGACTGTCATGCGTCTCTCCCCCCGTGCCGCCACACTGCTCGCCGTCGCGGCGCTCCCGCTGGCCCTCACCGCCTGCTCCGCCGGCTCCTCCTCCAGCACCGGCGGCGCGGGCGCCAAGCCGGCCAAGGCGAAGGACCTGAACGCCGGTCTGCCCACCGGTACGCGGTTGAAGGGGGCGCTGGCGCCCGCGTCGGCCTTCCCCGCCGGGCTCAAGCTGGAGTCCGACGGCTCCGCGGACACCGGCAGCCAGTTCCTCTCGCCGTCCGCCAGGAGCACCGCGAAGCCGGACTGCACCAGGCTGGGGGGCACGTCCTGGATCCAGGTGACCGGCTACAAGGGGGGCGTGTCGTTCGCGCAGAACGACTACGCGAGCCACGACAAGACCCAGGAGGTCGCCCAGGAGATAGACGCGTTCCAGGGCACCACCGCGAGCTCGGTGCTGAAGCAGTTGCAGACCGTCGCCGGCGAGTGCGCCACGTTCACGGACACCGACACGCACGCCACGGTGAAGGTCACGGGGAAGTCCACGGCCGGGCTCGGGGACGATGCCTACACGATGACGCTGACGAGCGGCGCCTGGCAGAACGGCACCACGCTGATCGCGGCCCGCTCCGGCAACTCCGTGGTCACCGTGCTGTCCACGGCGGGCACCGACAACGGCGCCGCGTCAGCGGAGAAGGTGACGACGACGGTCCTCGCGGCGCTGAAGAAGGGGTGAAGCCGGGCGGCCAGGCCTGACCACCGGCTTTCCAGTCCACGACCGTTCCGTCCCTGTGAAGGATGCACATGCGTCCGACGTCCCGCCTCGTCGGCCGGGCGGCCGCCGATGAAGCCGCTGTACGGGGCCGCGGCGTACCCGCGACCTCGCTGCGGGCCGCGCTCGCCCTCGGCCTGCTGATCGGGTTCTATCTGCTGGCCGTGCTCATCCTCGTCGCACTGGCGGTCCTGGACGTCGTCCTGGCCCGGGGCCCGGGCTTCACGGTCATGGCTCTGGAGGGCTATCTGGGCTCACTCGCGATCGCCTGGTGCGTGGTGCGCGTCGTGCTGCTCAGCCGTGACGGCGAGGATCGGCGGGACGGGCCTTCCGGTCTGCCGCTGACGCCGCGGGAGCAGCCGGAGCTGTGGCGGCGCGTGCATGACCTGGCCGAGCGGGTGGGCACTCGGCCGCCCGCGGAGATACGGGTGATCCCGGGGGCCGGTGCCATGGTTCAGGAGGACGCCCGGTGGCTCGGGCTCGTGGCGGGCGAACGCCGGCTCTTCCTGGGCGTGGCGCTGCTGATCGGCCTGCCGGAGGACGAGCTGGACGCCGTACTCGCGCACGAGCTGGGGCACTACGCGCACGACGACACCCGGCTGGGCGGTCTGCTGTGGGCACTGCGCAGCAGGTTGCTGAACACCGTGCGCACGTTGCGGCACCGGGCCGCCCTCGATGAGGCCGGGCAGAAGGCGACGTTCGCGGCACGGGCCGCCCGGCGCCGGGCGGCCGGCGAGCCGCCACCGGTGAAGCGGGACCCCACACGGGGCCCGGACCACTATCTGGCCATCGTCTTCTCCGCGTACGCCAGGCTGTGCCTGCGCCTGACCGAGGCCGTCAGCCGCCGACAGGAGTACGCGGCCGATCTGGTGGCCGCCCGGATCGCCGGACGGGACACCACGGCCGCCGCGCTGCGCCGCATCCCCGTGCTGGAAGCCGCCGACGACCTCTACTTGAACGGTTACGCCCTGCTGGGCTGGGAGGCCGGGCTGCTGCCGCCGGAGGGGCAGTTCTACGGTGGACTCGCCCTCCTCATCGCGGACGGCACACGCCGGGCGGAACTGAGAACGCTGGCCGAGGGGCCGCTCCCGGAGGAGGCGCCCCAGGAGAGGTCTCCCTACGACACCCACCCGCCCACGGCCGACCGCATCGCGGCACTGGAGGCACTCCCCGACGACGGACGCACCCCGGCGTTCGTACGCCGCCCCGCTTCCGCACTGCTCCGGGCGCCCGACAGCCTTCTCGCCGAGCTGGAGCGGGTCGTACTGAGCCCACAGGCGCTGGCCCGGCGGCGGGTGCCCTGGGCCGAACTGCCCTCGCAGACCCGGCGTGCGGGCTGGGCGCGCGGCGCAGAGCCGTTGCTGGGGGCCATGGCCCAGGTGTCCGGTGCGAGGGACGTCGCCCCACCCGGAGTCCCACCCCTCGCACACCTCCTGGCCCTGCTCGACCACGGCCTGCTGTACGACATCGCCGACCGGCTGCCCAAGTCGGAGGAGGCGGGCCGGAGCAGTGGACGTGCGTCGCGCGAGTTCGCCCGGACGGCTTTGCGCTCGGCCCTGCGCCAACTGGCCCTGCTCACCGCGCTGGACGCGGGGCTGTGCCGGTGGGAGCTGTGCTGGGCGGGCCCCCCGGCGCGCCAGGTGGCACCCGATGGGCTCGCTGAGGCACTGGAGGAGGCGCTGGACCACGCGGTCGCCGATCCACCCCGCACAGGGCCGCTGCGCGCTCTGCTGTTCGGCGGCGCGGGTTCCCCGTTCGACGGCATGGCACCCCCGCCCCCCACATCGGCCTGGCCCCCGCCCCACGCCCCGTCCTGACGGCCTTCGCTGCCCTGTTCCGACAGCCTCAACGGTCGCCTCTTCATGCGGCCCCGACCCGAAAAGACCCGGTATGAACATCCTGATCGACATAGCCGGCGCCGGCGCCCTCGTCTACGCGGCCGTCACCATCCCCCGCAATGCCCGCAAGGCGCGCGCCGCTCGGGCCGAGGCGAAGGCCAAGGCGCCGGTCAACATCGATCCCGCCAAGTACGGGCTGGTGCCCGCCGCGCAGCTCGACACCCGTTTCGCGGGTCCCGATCCGGAGGCAGACGCGGTCGCGGCAGCCGCTCTCGCCGGTGACTGGCGGCAGGCCGCCGTGTACCTGGCCGGGGCGGGCCGCGACTGGGACCTGCGGTGGTACCGGCTGGGCATCCTCACGCACGCCGCCGCCGAGGACGACTCCTGGCTCAGGGCGTGGAGAACCGAGTACCCCGGCGATCCGTCCGCCGCGCTCGTGCACGCCGACGCGCTCGTCTCCCTCGCGGGCAAGGTCCGCGGTGCGAAGCAGGCGAAGCACACCACGGCCGAGCAGTTCGAGGGCTTCCACCGGCTGCTGGCCGAGGCGCTGCCCGCCTGCCGGGAGGCCGCCCGGATGGCGCCCGAGGACCCGTGCCCCTGGATCGCCCAGATCACCATCGCCCTGGGGCTCGGCTGGCCGCACGACGACTTCCGTGCGCTGTGGGCGGAGATCACCGCACGCGACCCCCACCACTTCGGCGCGCATGTCAGCGCCTTGCAGTACTGGTGCGCCAAGTGGCGCGGTTCCCACGAGCTGATGTACGCGTTCGCCGAGCAGGCCGCGGCCTCCGCTCCGCGGGGCAGCCTGTTGCCCGTGATCTACCTGTACGCGCTGATGGAGCACGCGTTCCGGGACCCCAAGGCGCCCGTGTACAACCAGCCGTTCGTGCAGCCGGCCGTGGACGCCACCCTGGACGCCGTGGACCGGACGCCGGCCGGGCACCACCGGCTTCCGCTGGTCCGGCACCTGCTGGCGGACACCCTGTTCCAGACGAAGCGGTACGCGGACGCCGTCGAGCAGTTCCGCGCGGTCGGCGGATACGTCGGCAGCGTGCCGTGGACGTACTCCGGCAACCCGGTCAAGGCCTTCGTCTTCGCCCGTACCAACACCTTCGTCTCCTGGGAGAAGGCGGGCCGCCCCGCCCCCGCGCCACGCAGCCGCGTCACCGGGAGCTGACGAACACCGGAGGCGGGGCGCACAGCCGGTTCCGCATCCGCACGTCGGGCTCGACGTAGACGGCGTATCCGCAGCCCGGTCCAGCGGCGCCACTCCTCCAGCGAGCCGCGCACAGTCACTGAGCTGAGGCGTGAGCTGTCAGAGGCCGGGGACCGCCTGACCGGTTCGAAGTGACGAATGGCGGGAACCGGCATCAGGCCCGCTTCTGAGCACTGCGGCATCGGGTCTGCCCGGGTGGTACGTGACGGCCGGGTGCCTGTTCCAGACCGTGTGGAATGTGGTCACCGACAGACCGCCGACCAGCGGCATCAAGGACTATGACCTCTTCTACTTCGACGCCGCCGATCTGTCCTGGGAGGCGGAGGACCTTGCGGTCAAGGCCGGGCGGGAGGTCTTCTCCGGCCTGCCCGCAGAGGTTGAGATCCGGAACGAGGCGCGGGTGCATCTCTGGTACGAGGACAAGTTCGCAGGGGCGTGTCCGCCGTACGAGTCCACCGAGGCGGCGATCGACAGTTTCGCCGCGACGACCTGCTGTCCAGGGGTGCGTACGGAGGCGGACGGCACGTGGCGCGTGTATGCGCCACATGGGCTGTCGGACGTGTTCACGTCGTCCGACCGAACCCGGTGCTCGCGCCGCGGTCGGTCTAGGAGGCCAAGGCGGCACGGTGGCGCGAGCAATGGCCCGAGCTGACCCTCCTGGAGTGGCCCTCCAAGAGCACCGCGGTTCCTCTGCCGACGGCTGAAGCCGACCGCGTCCGTCTCTGTCAGCCGCCGCACTGCCTCAACATCATCCGCTTGTCCGCGACCGTCACCGGAAGGTCGTACTTCAGCGACACCTGGGCGAAGCGCACCACGTAGGAGCAGCGGATCTGCTTGTTCGGGGGCAGCCACGTCGCGGGCCCCGAGTCGCTCTTGGCGCCGTTGGTGGGGCCGTCCACGGGAATCAGGTTGAGCGGATCGTTGGCGATGTCCTCCCGCTTGCCCTTCGTCCAGCGGGACGCGCCCATCTGCCAGTCGTACGACAGCGGCATGACGTGGTCTATCTGCACCGTCGTGGCGTGGGACTTGATCCACTCGATGGTCTTACCGGTGTAGGGATCGTGCAGCGTCATGGAGGTGACGACGCAGTCGGAGCCGGCCCGGAAGCGGACACTCTCGCCATCGCGTTTCAAGAGATCGTTTCGCGAGTCGCAACCGTTGTGAGCGAAGGGGATGCCGCCTGGAGCCGAGTCCATCCAGGCGTAGCCGAACTCGTCCCTCGCGTACCCCGTCTTCGGCCCGCGTCCCTTCGTCGCCACTTTTTCGATCAACGACCGCGCCTTCGCCATGCCCGCGGTAGACGTGATCGCCGCCAGCCCCGGCCTCGTTCCGTCCGGATTGTCCAGCGGGTTCACGGCCCGGCCGTTGCCGGCGGTCGAGACGGCAGAAGCGGAGGGTCCGCTGTCCGCAGGTGGAGCAACGCCCTTGCAGCCGGCGATCAGGATTCCGGTGGCCACCACCGCGGCGGATGCCAGAACAACGCGCCGGCTCCCGGCACTGTGCCTCATGTGCCTCTCAGTACGCATGGCGCACCGCCCCCTGAATGAGCTGCGAAACCCCTGCGCTCACGCTGCACAGCATAGAGTTGATCCGGGTGTCGCAGGACCCTTGACGGTCAGTGAGCCGACGGCGGCCACGGCCGCGGCGATGACCGCCCCCACCCCTCAGACGCGCCATGGTGCGTCTCCCCTCACTCACCCGGGTCCGCCCGTCGGACGGGGCGGAGTCGTTCCGCCCCTTACGGTAACCGGCCTACAGCTCACGGCAGATGGCGGCTGAAGGGACAGTTCCAGGCAATCCGCCGTCGGGTTGGGGCAGAGGGCGCCCGACGGGTGAGTGCGGCGAGCGAGCGCGTGCGCCCGCTCACCTTGTACCTCCGGGGGGCTTGCCTCGCCTCCTCTCCTGGGGGCTTGGCCCCGGTGCGGCCCGTCGCCCCCCTGCACCCCACGAGCCCTACGACCCCTTACGACCCCAGGATCGAGGCCAGGAACTCGCCCACCCAGCCCAGCAGTTCGCGGCCGACCAGCGGCTTGCCGCCGACCTTCGCCGTCTTCGGGCGCGGGACCAGCAGCTGGTGGACGGCCGGCTTGATGACCGTGCCCGGGTAGAGGCGCTTGACCCGCAGTTCCTGCGACTCGCGCAACTCCACCGGCGCGAAGCGGATGTTGGTGCCCTGGAGCACGATCTCGCCGACGCCGCACGCGCGCGCGAGCATCCTGAGGCCGGCCACCAGCAGCAGGTTCTCCACCGGTTCGGGCAGCTTGCCGTAGCGGTCGGTGAGTTCCTCGCGGACGGCCTTGATGTCCTCCTCGCTGTTGGCGGAGGCGATGGCGCGGTAGGCCTGGAGGCGCAGGCGCTCGCCGGGCGCGTAGTCGTGCGGGACGTGCGCGTCGACGGGCAGCTCGATCTTGACCTCGAGCGGCGGCTCCTCCTCGATCTCACCGGTCTCCAGCTGGCGCCGGTAGTCCGCGACCGCCTCGCCGACCATGCGGACGTACAGGTCGAAGCCGACGCCCGCAATATGCCCGGACTGCTCGCCGCCGAGCAGGTTGCCCGCGCCACGGATCTCCAGGTCCTTCATCGCCACGTACATGCCCGCGCCCATCTCCGTGTGCTGAGCGATGGTCGCAAGCCGCTCGTGCGCGGTCTCGGTCAGCGGCTTCTCCGGCGGGTACAGGAAGTACGCGTACCCGCGCTCTCTGCCCCGGCCGACACGGCCGCGCAGCTGGTGCAGCTGGGACAGGCCGAAGGTGTCGCCGCGCTCCACGATGAGCGTGTTGGCGTTGGAGATGTCGATGCCGGACTCGACGATCGTGGTGGAGACGAGGACGTCGAACTTCTTCTCCCAGAAGTCGACGACGACCTGCTCCAGTGCCGACTCCGACATCTGGCCGTGGGCCGTCGCGATGCGTGCCTCGGGGACGATCTCGCGCAGCCTCGCCGCCGCGCGGTCGATGGACTCGACGCGGTTGTGGATGTAGAAGACCTGGCCCTCGCGCAGCAGTTCACGGCGGATGGCGGCGCCGATCTGCCTCTCCTCGTACGGCCCGACGAAGGTGAGCACCGGGTGCCGCTCCTCCGGGGGCGTGGTGATCGTGGACATCTCGCGGATGCCGGTCACGGCCATTTCGAGGGTCCGGGGGATCGGGGTCGCGGACATCGTCAGCACGTCGACATTCGCGCGGAGCTTCTTCAGCTGCTCCTTGTGCTCCACGCCGAAGCGCTGCTCCTCGTCGACGATGACCAGGCCCAGGTCCTTGAACCTGGTCTCGGAGGAGAACAGCCGGTGGGTGCCGATCACGACGTCCACCGCGCCCTCCTGCAGCCCCTCCAGGACGGCCTTGGCCTCGGTGTCGGTCTGGAAGCGGGACAGCGCCTTCACGCTCACCGGGAACTGCGCGTACCGCTCGGAGAACGTCCCGAAGTGCTGTTGCACCAGCAGGGTCGTCGGTACGAGGACGGCGACCTGCTTTCCGTCCTGTACGGCCTTGAAGGCGGCCCGCACCGCGATCTCGGTCTTGCCGTAGCCGACGTCGCCGCAGATCAGGCGGTCCATGGGGACGGACTTCTCCATGTCCTCCTTGACCTCGGCGATGGTGGTGAGCTGGTCCGGGGTCTCGGCGTAGGGGAAGGCGTCCTCCAGCTCGCGCTGCCAGGGCGTGTCGATGCCGAAGGAGTGGCCGGGGGCGGCCATGCGCGCGCTGTAGAGCTTGATCAGGTCGGCGGCGATCTCCTTGACCGCCTTCTTCGCGCGGGCCTTGGTCTTCGTCCAGTCGGCGCCGCCGAGCCGGTGCAGGGTGGGTGCCTCGCCGCCGACGTACTTGGTGATCTGTTCCAGCTGGTCGGTCGGGATGTAGAGACGGTCGCCGGGCTGGCCGCGCTTGGCGGGCGCGTACTCCACGACCAGGTACTCGCGGGTGGCGCCCTGTACCGTGCGCTGCACCATCTCGATGTAGCGGCCGACGCCGTGCTGTTCGTGGACGATGTAGTCGCCCGCCTCCAGGGTGAGCGGGTCGATCGTCTTGCGGCGGCGGGCCGGCATCCGGGCGCCCTCGCGGCCGGTCGCGCGCTGGCCGGACAGGTCGGTCTCGGTGAGCACGGCGAGCTTGAGCGCCGGGTCCACGAAGCCGTACTCGATCGAGCCGCAGGAGACGTGCACGACCGACGGGCTCAGCTCGCCGAGGTCGGCGTCCAGGCGGGCGGCGATGCCCTCGCCGCCGAGCACCTCGGCCGTGCGGGCGGCCGGGCCGTGGCCCTCGGTGACGTACACCGCGCGCCAGCCGGCGGCGAGCCAGCCCTTGGTGTCGGCGAGGGCCCGCGCGGTGTCGCCGCGGTAGGTCTCGGGCGCGTGCATGCCGAGCTTGAGGGTGTCCGCGTCGAGCTCTTCGTCGGCGGCGAAGGGCGACACCGACCACCACATCATGTCCAGCTCGCGCGCGCGGTCGCGGACGTCGGCGATGGACCACAGGGAGGCGGCGCCGACGTCGATCGGGGCCTCGCCGCCGCCGGCGGTGGCCGCCCAGGAGGCCTGCAGGAACTCCTGGGAGGTGGCCACGAGGTCGGCGGCACGCGTGCGTACCCGCTCCGGGTCGCAGACCACGGCCATCGCACCCTTGGGGAGGACGTCGAGGAGCAGTTCCATGTCGTCGACCAGGACGGGGGCCAGGGACTCCATGCCCTCGACCGCGATGCCCTCGGCGATCTTGTTCAGCAGCTCGCCCAGCTCCGGGTGCTCCTCGGCGAGGGCACGCGCGCGTGCGCGGACGTCGTCGGTGAGCAGCAGCTCGCGGCAGGGCGGGGCCCACAGGCCGTGCTCGGCTACTTCGAGGGAGCGCTGGTCGGCGACCTTGAAGTAGCGGATCTCCTCGACGTCGTCGCCCCAGAACTCGACGCGCAGGGGGTGTTCCTCGGTGGGCGGGAAGACGTCCAGGATGCCGCCGCGTACGGCGAACTCGCCGCGCTTCTCGACGAGCTCCACGCGCGCGTAGGCGGCGGCCGCGAGGGCTTCCACCACGTCGTTCAGGTCGGCGGTCCGGCCGGTCCTCAGGGACACCGGCTCCAGGTCGCCGAGGCCCTTGACCTGCGGCTGCAGCACGGAACGCACGGGCGCGACGACGACGGAGACGGGGCCGGTCTCGGGGTCGTCCGGGCTCGGGTGGGCCAGGCGCCGCAGGACGGCGAGACGGCGGCCGACGGTGTCGCTGCGCGGGCTGAGCCGCTCGTGCGGGAGGGTCTCCCAGGAGGGGTACTCCACGACGCCCTCGGCGGGCAGCAGGGAGCGCAGGGCCGCCGCCAGGTCCTCGGCCTCGCGGCCGGTCGCGGTGACCGCGAGCACCGGGCGGCCGGCCTCGCGGGCCAGGGCGGCGACCGTGAAGGGGCGGGCCGCCGGGGGGCCGACGAGGTCGATGTGCATGCGGTTGCCGTCCGCGGCCGCCGTGATCGCTTCCGCGAGGGCGGGGTCCTTGACGACGGCGTCGAGCAGGCCGTGCAGGCTCATGGGGCTTTTTCCGTCCAGGGGTGGGCAACGCAAGTAGCCCGGCGCGGGTGGCAGCCGGGGGTGTCCAGCGTACGACTCCGTCGGGGGTGGCGTCGGAGGCTGTGGACAACTCCGCGTCCTTGTGCCCGGTGCTGCTGCGGGCCATCCAGGGGGCTCCGCTCCCTGGACCCCCGTGGATTCCGGTTCTCTGCCGCAAAAAGAACCCGGTGCCGGAGAGCCCCGAGACTCCCCGGCACCGGGTCTTCCCCCGCAACCCCCGTATGCGGTGGTCGTGGCGTCGGCCCAGCCCGCGCAGCTAGTCCGTCGCGATCGCGTTCAGCACATTCATCCGGCCCGCCCGGAACGCCGGGACCAGCGCGGCGAACAGGCCGACGAAGGCCGAGCCGATGAAGACCGTGATGATCGTCGGCCAGGGGATGTCGAGAACCTTCAGGCCCTGCAGCGCCAGGAGCTTCTGGGCGGTCGCGCCCCAGCCCATGCCCAGGCCGAGGCCGAGCAGGGCGCCGAAGACGGCGATCACCACGGACTCCAGGCGGATCATGCGGCGCAGCTGGCGGCGGGAGAGACCGATGGCCCGCATGAGGCCGATCTCCCGGGTCCGCTCGACCACCGACAGGGCCAGGGTGTTCACGACACCCAGGACGGCGACGATGATCGCGAGCGCGAGCAGGCCGTAGATCATGTTCAGCAGCTGGCCGATCTGGTCCTTCAGCGCCTTCTTGTAGTCGGTCTGGTCGCGCACGGTCAGCTCCGGATACCTGTGCAGCGCGGTCTTCAGCGCCTTGTAGGCGGCGGCCTGCTGTCCGTCCTTGGCGGAGGCGAAGACCAGCTCGTCCAGCGGCATCCTGTCGGCGGGGATGTACTTGGCCATGGTGGCCAGGGAGGTGTACATCGCGCCCTTGTCGATGACGGTGTCGTCGCTGGTGATCGCGCGCACCGTCAGGTGGGCCGTGGAGCCGTCCCGGAAGGCCACGGAGATCTTGGAGCCCAGGTGGATGCCGTGGTCCTCGGCGAACTTCTGGTGCACCGACATCGAGTCGGGCCGGTAGGCGTCCTTGAGGTCACCGGCGACCGTCTTGGTGCGCAGGTCGGTCGCGTAGGTCGGGTCCGCGCCCGTGATGGCGGTGTCCTTGAGGGTCCTGCCGTCCGGGGTGGTGAAGTCGGCCTGGGTCGGCCGGTACTCGGTGACCCGCGCGAGGCCCGGGGCGGACTTGACGGCCTGAACCTCCTGCGGCTTGATCAGCTGCTGGTTGTCGGGCGAGATGATGAAGTCCGTCCCGACGGTCTTGTCGAGCTGGTCGGTGGCCGAGGCCACCATGGAGGAGCCGACCACCGACAGGCAGGCCACCAGGGCCAGGCCGATCATCAGGGCCGCGCCGGTGGCGCCGGTGCGGCGCGGGTTGCGCAGCGCGTTGCGCTCGGCCATGCGGCCCACCGGGCCGAAGATCCGCAGCATGACCGCGCCGAGGACCCGGACCAGCCCGGCGGCGAGCAGCGGGCCGATGACGACGAAGCCAATCAGCGTGGCGACCACGCCCAGGCCCAGCCAGCCCGAGCCGGCCTTGGCCTTGTCGGCGGTCGCGGCGACGTACAGGCTCCAGCCGCCGGCGGCGGTGAGGAGCAGCCCGATCACGGCGCGGACGGCGCCGGCCTTGG
Source organism: Streptomyces sp. NPDC002076 (assembly GCF_053593835.1). Taxonomy (NCBI): domain Bacteria; kingdom Bacillati; phylum Actinomycetota; class Actinomycetes; order Kitasatosporales; family Streptomycetaceae; genus Streptomyces; species Streptomyces sp. NPDC002076. The sequence continues at coordinate 151,373 of NZ_JBSFDI010000012.1, read as the reverse complement.
CGTCGGCCGGAGCGCCGGCGTCGCGCAGGGCGGCCATCGGGGAGACCTTGCCGGCCCGCCGGGCGGGCAGGTAGGCGGCCAGGACGGTGACCACGACACCGAGGAGCAGGCCCACGGCGGGGGTCGTCCAGGCGACGGTCAGGTCGTCGGTGGACAGATGCATGCCCATCCTGCCCATGAGCTTCATCAGGCCGACCGCGATGCCGACGCCCGCGCCGACGCCGAGCACGGAGCCGATCACGCCGAGCAGCAGCGCCTCGATCAGCACGGACCGGTTGACCTGCTTGCGGGACGAGCCGATGGCGCGCATCAGGCCGATCTCGCGGGTGCGCTGGGCGACCAGCATGGAGAAGGTGTTGATGATCAGGAAGATGCCGACGAGGAAGGCGATCCCGGCGAAGCCGAGCATCGCGTACTTCATGACGTTCAGGAAGCTCTCGACGCTCTTCTGGTTGGCGTCGGCGACCTCCTTGGCGGTCTGCACCTTGTAGCCGTGGCCGAGGGCGGCCGTGACGTTCTTCTTCAGCTGGTCGTTCGTGACGCCCTGGGCGGCGGTGACGTTGACGTTGGTGTAGACGCCGGTCTTACCGATCAGGGTCTGCTGGGCGGTCTTCGTGTCCAGGTAGAAGATCGCGGCGCCGGGGTTGGTGACCTTGAAGGCGGCGATGCCGGACACGCGCGCGTGGTGCGTGCCCACGACCGAGATCATGCCGATGTCGTCACCGAGCTTCAGATGGTGCTTGGCAGCGGTGTCCTCGTCGACCATGACCTGGTCCGGGCCCTTGGGCGCCGTACCGGAGGTGATCTTCATGGTACGGGCGTCGTTGCCGTTCCAGCTGCCGACGATGGTCGGCGCGCCGCTGCTCGGCGAGAGCTTGTCCTTCTTGGCGTCGACGACGGTCACCGAGGTGGAGAACACCGTGCCCTCGGCCTTCCGCACGCCCTGGACGCCGCGGACCGCGCCGACCACGGAGGCCGGCATGACCGGCGGCTTGCCGGTGCGGGAGGTGGTCTCACCGGTGTCGGAGGAGCCCTTCGCGCTGACCGTCACGTCCGAAGCCGTGGCCTGGAACAGCTTGTCGAAGGTGGTGTTCATCGTGTCGGTGAAGACAAGGGTGCCGCTGACGAAGGCCACCGACAGCAGGACCGCGATCGCGGAGAGCGCCATCCGGCCCTTGTGCGCGAAGAAGTTGCGCAGCGAGGTCTTCATGACGGTCATGACGTGCGCCCCCGGGCGTCGAAGTCCTTCATCCGGTCCAGGACCTGATCGGCCGTCGGCTGGTGCATCTCGTCGACGATCCGGCCGTCGGCGAGGTAGAGCACGCGGTCGGCGTAGGAGGCGGCGACGGGGTCGTGCGTGACCATCACGATGGTCTGGCCCAGTTCGTCCACCGAGCGGCGCAGGAAGCCGAGGACCTCGGCGCCGGCGCGCGAGTCGAGGTTTCCGGTCGGCTCGTCCCCGAAGATGATCTCCGGGCGGGCGGCGAGGGCGCGGGCCACGGCGACGCGCTGCTGCTGGCCGCCGGAGAGCTGGGCCGGCCGGTGCTTGAGCCGTCCGGCGAGCCCGACGGTCTCCACGACGCGGTCCAGCCAGGCCTTGTCCGGCTTGCGCCCGGCGATGTCCATGGGCAGCGTGATGTTCTCGATGGCGTTCAGCGTCGGCAGCAGGTTGAACGCCTGGAAGATGAAGCCGATCCGGTCCCGGCGCAGTTGAGTGAGCTTCTTGTCCTTCAGGCCGGTGATCTCGGTCTCGTCCAGGTAGATCTTGCCGCTGCTGACGGTGTCGAGCCCGGCGAGGCAGTGCATGAGCGTGGACTTGCCGGACCCCGAGGGGCCCATGATGGCGGTGAACTGGCCCCGCGCGATGTCCACGTCCACGTGGTCGAGGGCGACGACACGGGTCTCGCCGGACCCGTACGCCTTGACGACCTGCCGCGCCCGCGCGGCAACGGCCGTAGGCCCTCCAGTGCCCCCGTGCCTGGGAATGGTCACAGCCGATGTCACGGTATGTCTCCTATATCGGTTGGCAAAGCGGTGAGTTGTGCCCCGGCGTGCTCCGGCTTGCCAGGGCGTCGTCTTGAGTACGTCGTCGAGTCTCGCGGCCGGCGGGCTGTGGCGCGCTGGTGCGAAGCCCCCTCTTTCCCGGGGGAAAACCCCACCCCGCCGGTGCGGTCGGCCGCCCCCCCAGCGGCGTAAAGCCAGGTTAAGGACCGGGCCCCGCCCCTCTCGTCCTCCGCCGGAACGAACCCTCCCCGAGCCGTAGTACGGAGGTACCCCTAGGGGTGGTCCACCCCTAGGCGGAGATCCCCTCGGGGTCGTCTCCACCCTTCGGTGCGGAAAGCCTCCACCCTGCCGTCGCGTCAGGGTCAAGTTCCGGCTGCCGTGGGAAGCTGTCGTACCGGACATAGGTGCAAGGGGCACGGGAGGGGATCCGGTGGGGGGCACGACACCCGCGATACGCGGCGGCGAGGTCCACAGGCAGGACACCCGGCGCCGGGGCGCCGTCGTCGCCGCGCTGATGCTGGCGATGGCGCTGGCCGCGCTGGACGCCACCATCGTCTCCACCGCCGTACCGCAGATCGTCGGCGACCTCGGCGGGTTCTCCGTCTTCTCCTGGCTCTTCTCCGGCTATCTGCTCGCCGTGACCGTCACGCTCCCCGTCTACGGCAAGCTGTCCGACACCTTCGGCCGCAAACCGGTGCTGGTGACGGGCGCGGTCGTGTTCCTGCTGGGCTCGCTGCTGTGCGCGGGCGCCTGGAACATGGCGGCGCTGATCGCGTTCCGGATCGTGCAGGGGCTCGGCGGCGGGGCGTTGCAGGGCACCGTGCAGACCCTGGCGGCCGATCTGTATCCGCTGGCCGAACGTCCGAAGATCCAGTCCAAGCTGTCCACGGTGTGGGCGGTGTCGGCGGTGGCCGGGCCGGGGCTCGGCGGGGTGCTCGCCGCGTACGCCGACTGGCGCTGGATCTTCCTGATCAACCTGCCGATCGGCGCCGCCGCGCTGTGGCTGATCGCCCGTCATCTGCATGAGCCCGAGCGGGAGAAGCCGGAAGACGGCACCTACGCGCGCGTGGACTGGGCCGGCGCGCTCGCGGTGTTCGCGTGCGGCGGGGTGCTGCTGACCGCGCTGGTGCAGGGCGGGGTCGCCTGGCCGTGGCCGTCGGCGCCCTCGCTCACGCTGTTCGGCACCGGTCTGGCGCTGGCCGGGGTGGTGGTCGTGGTGGAACGGCGGGCCGCACAGCCCATCATCCCCGGGTGGGTGTGGCGGCGCCGGACCATCGCGGCCGTCAATCTGGCGCTCGCCGCGCTGGGCCTGCTGATGGTGGCGCCGAGCGTGTTCCTGCCGACGTACGCGCAGTCGGTGCTCGGACTCGCGCCGGTGGCCGCCGGTTTCGTGCTGTCGGTGTGGACGCTCAGCTGGCCGGTGTCGGCGGCGCTCAGCCAGCACGTCTACCGCCGCATCGGCTTCCGGGACACCGCGCTGCTCGGCATCGGTGTGGCCGCGCTGATCCTGTGCGCGTTCCCGTTCCTGCCCTACCCCGGCTCGTGGTGGCAGCCGACGCTGCTGATGCTCCTGCTGGGCGCGGCGCTCGGGCTGTTCCAGCTGCCGCTGATCGTCGGGGTGCAGTCGACGGTGGGCTGGTCGGAGCGGGGCACCACGACCGCGTCCGTACTGTTCTGCCGGCAGACCGGACAGACCCTGGGCGCCTCGCTGTTCGGCGCCGTCGCCAACGGGGTGCTGGCCGCGCGGCTGGGCGGGGCCGGGGACCTGGACTCCGTCACGCGCGCGTTGGACGCCGGTACGGCCCCCGAGGCGACCCGGCGCGCTATCGCCGACGCGGTGCACGCGGTCTACCTCGGCGCGGCGGCCGCGGCGGCCCTGGCCTTCCTGGTGCTGCTGCTGGTGGCGCCGCGGCGGTTCCCGGTGCGCGAGGAGTGACCCCGCCCGCCGGCGTGTGCCACGAGAGCGCAGGTTAACGCCGGTAACACGCCCTCCCGGCGCGGGTTTTCCGTAGTAAGCGCATACCGACTGGCCAGTTTGGTGAAAACGTCGCACGGCCCGGAACTCGCGAGTAGCGTGCGTGGCTCCACGCCCCCACCTCCCTGCGGTCCGCCGCCACGGACCCGAGCCGCGCAAGGAGCCCCGGGATGTCCTACGACCCGCCGCGCCCGTCATACACCCCGTCCCATCCGCCCTACGAGCCGCCCCGCCCGCCGTACCGACCGCCCCACCACGCCTACGGCGCACCGTCCCCCTACGACCCACCCCCCTCCGCCTCCCTCACCTACCCCTGGCAACCCCCACCCCCGCGGCCGACCCGCCCGGACCGCCGGCCGCCCCGTGAACCCCTCGGCCACCACAGCGACCTGCGGGTGCTGCGCAGCGCCTACCGCTGGCAGCGGCGTACGGCCACACTCACCGCGCTGGGCTACTTCACGCTGTTCCTCGTGCTGTCCGCGGCCGCGCCCGGCGTGATGACGCGCACGGTCGCCGACGGCATCCCCGCCGGCCTGCTGCTCGCCGTCATCCAGATCCCGGTCACCTGGCTCGCGATCGCCCTCTACGAGCACACCGCGCGCCGGCACGTCGATCCGCTCGCGGACCGCATCCGCAAGGAGGCCGAACTGAACGCCCGCCGAGGAGCGGTCCGATGACCGCCGCCGCCGGCACTCCGGCCGTGGGAGGCTTCGCCGGTTTCAGCGGCACGGCCCAGTCCATGTCCCTGGTCGCCTTCTCCACCGTCGCCACGGTGACCCTGCTGCTGTGCGTGATGACCGGCCCCGACCGCGACGACCTCGACGAGTTCTACACCGGCTACGGCTCCCTGTCCCCGCTGCGCAACGGCCTCGCCATCGCCGGGGACTACATCTCCGCGGCCACCGTCCTCGGCACCGGCGGAGTGATCGCCCTGTGCGGCTACGACGGAGTCGTCCTCGCCCTGAGCACCGCGCTGTCGCTGATGCTGCTGATGTTCCTGCTGGCCGAACCCCTGCGCAACGCGGGCCGGTTCACCATGGGCGACGCGCTGGCCCGGCGGCTGCCGGGACGCAGCGTGCGCATGACGGCCTGCGCGGTGACGATCGCCGCGCTGCTGCCGCTGATGCTGGTCCAACTCGCCGGAACCGGGCAGCTGATGGCGTTCATCCTGGGCTTCACCGACGAGTCGCTGAAGACCGCGTGCGTCGTCGGGCTGGGCGCCCTGATGATCGCCTATGCGGCGATCGGCGGCATGAAGGGCACCGCCCTCATCCAGATCCTGAAGATCGTGATGCTGGTCGGGTCGGGCGCCGTGGTCGCCGTACTGATCCTGCGCCGCTTCGACTGGGATCCGGGCGCGCTGTTCACCGCGGCCTCGCGGCAGAGCGGCGCCGGGCCGGCCTTCCTGCGCTCCGGGCTGGAGTTCGGCACGTCGGGCAGGTCCCGCCTCGACATGATCGCCTCGGAGCTGACGGTGGTGCTCGGCGGCGCCTGTCTGCCGCACATCACCATGCGCATGTACACCGCCTCCAGCGCCCGCCAGGTGCGCCGCTCGATGTCCTGGGCGGTGTCGATCGTCGCGCTGTTCGTGCTGGTCATCACCGTGGTCGGGTTCGGCGCCACCGCGCTGGTCGGCCGTGCCGTGATCGCCGGGGCCGATCCGCAGGGCAACACCGCGTACCTGCTGGGCTCGCGGGCGGTCTTCGGCGCGGACGTGTCCACGGCGGAGACCTTCCTGTTCACCATGGTGACGACGGCGATCTTCCTGACCCTGCTCGCCTCGGTCGCCGGGATGATCCTCGCCTGCGCCAACTCCCTCGCCCACGACGTCTTCGCCGCCCGCGTGCAGGAGATGCCGGCCCCGCGCGAGATGGCCCTCGCCCGCGTCTCGGCGCTCGCCATAGGCGTGCCGACGATCCTGCTCGCCACCATGGTGCAGCACCACAGCCTGCAGCCCCTGGTGACGCTCTCCTTCTGCCTGGGCGCCTCGGCCATAGCGCCGGCCCTGGTGTACGGGCTGTTCTGGCGCCGCTACACCCGCAGCGGGCTGCTGGCGACGCTGATCGGGGGCACGCTGACCGTGCTGCTGCTCATGCCGGGCACCAACCTGGTCTCCGGCTCACCCGTCTCGGCGTTCCCGCACGCCGACTTCAACTGGTTCCCGTTCACCACCACCGGCATCGTCTCCATCCCGGCCGGCTTCCTCTTCGGCTGGCTCGGCACGATCGCCTCGGGCCGCACCAAGGCGGAACAGCAGCGGCACCAGTACGAGGCGGTGGAGGGGTGGATCCTGGCGGGGGCCGTACGGGAAGGGGGTGAGCCGACCGGAGCCGGGCTCGGGAGCCGGAGGCCGTAAGGGACGCTATTCCAGGGCCGCCCTGCCGGTCAGTGAGATCAGGCTGCTGCGGACCTGGTCCATGTGGGCCCGCACGTGGTCCCAGGTCTCGCCGTGCTCGCGCAGCACCTGCTCCGTCTCCCGGGCGATGTGTTCCTCGCGCACGCGCGCGTCGGCGAGGATCTCGACGGCACGCGCGCGTGCCTCCTCCTGGCTGCGGCGCGCGTACTCCTCGGCCTCCCCGAGGGCGCGCTCGGCGTCGGACAGCGCGGTCTCGGCCCGACTCACCCGCTCGGCGTGCCGGGCGTCCAGCTCGGCGGTCCGCTCGGCCTCCTCGCGCTCGGCCTCGGCCCACCGCTCGGCGTGCTCCCGGGACTGCTCGGCGAGCATGCCGGTGGTGCGCTGCCGTACCTCGCGCAACGCGGCGAGCGCCTCCGAGCGCCCTTCCTTCACCTCGCGCCGGGCGCCGACACGGATGTCGTCGGCCTCGGCGCGCGCGGCGAGGAGCCGCTGGCGGGCGCGTTCGTCGGCCTCCGCGCGGAGCGCGTCCGCCGCTTCCTGCGCCGTGCGGCGTACGCTCTCCGCGCGCGCTCCGGCCTGCGCGAGATGCTGTTCCGCTTCACACCGCGCGCGCTCGCGCAGGTCCGCCGCCATCTCCAGCACGAGCTGGTACACCCGCCGCGCGCCCTCCCCGAGCGACTCGTACGTCTGCGGTGCGAGCCGGGCGACGACCTCGCGCATCCGCGCGGCCTCCGCCTCCATGTCCTTGGCGAGCACGGTCAGCCGCGCGGCCCGTTCCCACGCGGCGTCACGGTCCTGCGACAGCTCCTCCATACAGGCGTCGACCTGCTCGGGGCGGTAGCCGCGCCCCCGGACGGTCACGAAGCCCTGCGGCGACACCGATGCGCTGCTCACCCTGGGAACCCCTCTCCACCGGACGTACACGACAGGATGATTTCGCGCATATCTTGATGGATCGGGCGTAAGTGTTCATAACGCGACACTCCGCTGTCACAGCACGCGCGAAACCCCGCACTACGCGATCGGTGTGGCGGGCAGGACCGGCTACAGCACGTCCTCCTCAAGGGTGACGATCACGCTGCGAACGGGCGCCAGTTCCGCCAGACGCGCCGCGTCCGCCGCCGTCGCGCGCCCCTCGGGCGAGGCGAACGCCGCGCGCAGCCCGTCCAGCGAGTCCCACTCCAGCGACGCGACCAGGTAGTACGGCACACCCCCGCGCACCGGCGCCGTCTCCCGGCCGAGCGTGTAGCGGCGCAGACCGGGCAGCCGTCGGCCGAGCGGGATGTGCACCTCGCGGTAGTGCCGGTCGAATGCCTCGGGGTCGGCAGGAGTCTCGTACAGCGCGAGGAAACGGACCGTCATCGGGCGGCCCTCCCATGGCGCGCGAGAACGGCGGCGCCCACCCGTTCGGCCGACAGGCACTCCAGATCGGCCGGCTCACTCCCGGCCGGGAACAGCCGCCGGCCCTGCCCCAGCACGACCGGGAAGGTCAGCAGCCGGTACTCGTCGGCGCGCGCCCGCTGCAACGCGCTGTTGACCGCCGCCACCGACGTCTCCAGCTGCTCGGCGACCTCGGCGGCGGAGAACTCCAGCACCTCGCGCAGCACCAGCACGGCCCGCTGCCGCGCCGGCAGCAGCTGCAGCGCCGCCACCAGCGCCAGCCGCAGATCCGCACGCGCCTCCACGTCGAACCGCGCCTCGGGGCACGGCTCCAGCCACGGCACCTGGGGCGCGGGCGTCAGCGGCGCGCCGGGATCGCCGGAGGGCGCACCCAGCCCGGACGGCAGGGGGCGGCGCGAACGGCTCTCCAGAGCGCTCAGACAGGCGTTGGTCGCGATGCGGTACAGCCACGTCCGCACGGACGCGCGCGTGGCGTCGTAGCGGTCCCGTGCCTTCCAGGCCCGCAGCATCGTCTCCTGCGTCAGATCCTCGGCCTCGTGGAACGAGCCCAGCATGCGGTAGCAGTACGCCACCAACTCGCCCCGGTACGGCTCGAAGTCCACCGGCCCATCGTGCCCTTCACGCGCGCGTGAAGGGCACGATCCGCTCACACCGGGCCGGCGTCGCCTACAGCAGCCCGTCCCACATCTGCTCCAGCAGCACCGACCACCAGCTCTCCGGCGAACCGAGCGCCGCCGGGTCCAGGGCGGCCAGCTGCGCCTGGAAGTCGACGGTCCAGCGGCCCGCCTGCTCCTGGTTCAGCCCGTACCGCAGGCGCCACATCCGGCCCAGCAGCGCCAGACAGCGCGCGAACTCCGGCAGCCCGGTGTTCACGAACTGCGGCGGCACCGGAGCCCCGCCCGGCCCCGCCTCCACCGGCACGGCCACGATGTTCGCCGTGCCGTACTGCACACAGATCGCCTTGCCGAAGTCGGTGCCCATGACGAGGTACGAGCCCGCGTCCGAGGCCGGCTGCACCCCGCGCTCGGCCGCCAGCTCCGCCAGCGTCGGCACCGGCCGGCCCGGCTGGGCCTGCGCCCAGAAGAACGGGCCCATGTCCACCGGCAGACCGGCCACGACCAGCGTGTGCGCCACGATCGGCGGCACACCCTGCCGCGACACCGCCTGCTGCTCGAACCGGAAGGCCCCCGGCCCGAACGCCGCCGCCAGCTCCTGCGCGATGCCCTCCGGCGGGACGGCCGGCGCGGCCTGCACCGGCGGCAGCGGCGCCCGCACCGGCGCAGGCCGCGCCGGCCCGTCCGCCACCTGGTGCAACTCGCCCTGGTGGGCCAGCAGTTGCCGCATGCCCTGCTGCCGGCTCGCGTGGTCCGTGCCGTACGGCGCGATGCTCGTGATCCGCGCCTGCGGCCACTGCTCCCGGATCATCCGCGCGCAGTAGGCACCCGGCAGCTCGCACGACTCCAGCTCCGTGTGCAGCTCCAGCACCTGGTCCGGCGGCACGTTCATCGCCCGCAGCTCGTGGAAGATCTGCCACTCCGGGTGCGGCGTACCCGGCGCCGAACGCCGGATCAGCTGCTGCTCCGAACCGTCCTGCGCGCGATAGCGCAGCACGGCCTGATAGCCGGGACCCACCGTCGGCTGCCCCTGCTGCGGATACCCGTACGCCGGCGGCTGCCCGGTCGCGCCTGGCGGCGGCATCGCACCCGGCGGCATCGGCTGCGGGGCACCCGGCACGCCCGGCGGCATACCGGGGGCGCCCGGCGCACCGAGTGCGCCGGGGGCGGGCGGCGGCGGGGGTGCGCCCGGACCGGTCACCGGGGGTGCGGCCAGCACGGTCTCCGCGTGGTGCACGGCCCCGCGCCCGCCATCCGGCGCGCCGGGCGCGCCGGGACCGGCAACGGCGCTCGGCGGCTGCGGGGCGCCGGGGAAGCCGGGAGCCGCGGGCACGCCCGGAGGCTGCGGTGCGCCAGGCACGGGAGGCATGCCCGGGGCGCCCGGAACCGGGGGAATGCCGGGCGGATTCGGCATGCCGGGGGCGCCCGGAGGCTGCGGTACGCCGCCGCCCATCTGGCTGGGGTCGGCCAGCACCGTGGCCGCGTGGTGCACGTTGCCCGAAGGCGCGGCAGGCGGATGGGGGGCACCCGGCGCATTCGGCGCGCCCGGCGCCTGCGCCCCGTCCGCACCACCCGGACCCTCGGGCCCCTCCGGCCCGAGCGCCGACACCAGCTGTGTCGGCACATACCCACCAGGCGCAGCCGGCGCGGGAGGCATCTCCGCGCTCCCCGGGCGCGCGCCCGGCGTACCAGGCGCACCCGGCGGCGGAGGCGGCGCACCCACACCACCGCGCGCCTTCTTCGGCGGCGGCGCGGCCTTGCTCGTCGCGGCATCCGCGATGTCCCCGGCATTCGGCGCGAGCCGCCGCCCCGGGGCACCCGTGTCGGCCGGAGGCTGCGGCACACCCGGCGCGGGCGCCTGGGGGTAGCCGTAACCCGGAGCACCCTGCGGAGCGCCTGGACCCTGCGGATAGCCGTAGGTCGGCGCGCCCGGGGGCGGCGGCGGGGGCGTGCTGCCCTGCGGAACGCCCGGCGCACCAGGAGCCGGCGGGTACGCGGGCCCGCCCGGCGGAGGCGTACCGGGGGCCGCCGGCGGCTGCGGGTGGCCATACGGCGGCGTACCGGGCGGCGGGGGCGTGCTGCCCTGCGGAACACCCGGCGCACCAGGAGCGGCGGGTGCCCCGGGCACACCGGGCGCGCCCGGCGCATATGCAGTGCCGGGCGCCCCCGGCGCACTCCCAGGGGCGGACGGGACACCCGGCGCGCCCGGTGGGAAGCCCTGCGCGCCCGGCGTGTTCGGAGTATCGAACGCCGGCGCGACCGCCGTCGGCGGCAGCTGGCTGCCCCCCGACATCAACGCCGTCTTCGCATCGGGCACGCTCACCGGCGGCCGCGGAGCCTCGTCCTCGGGATCGCTCAACGGCGGCGCGAACACCGTCGCGGGCAACGGCACCGAACGGTCGTCCTCACCGGACTCCGCGTTCGTGTCCGTACCGGCCCAGGGCGTGGCCCCCACCGGCACCTCCGCGGAAGGCGCACCCACAGGAGCAGCCGCCCCGGACGCGCCCGCCGGCACCCCGGCCTCCGTCTCCACCGGCCCCGCCCCACCGGACGAAGCCCCACCACCGGCGCCGACACCAGCACCGGCACCAGCACCACCGCCCGCGCCGGCACCGGACGACCCGGCACCCGCACCCGCACCGTCCTCGCCCCCCGGCCGCCGGTCCCCGATGCCCAGCTTGTCCGCCGCCTCCTGCAACCACTCCGGAGGAGTCAGCAGGAACGACGTCTGATTCAGATCCATCCGGGCGGCAGCCGGCGCCGGAACCGCGTCCTGCGACCCCTCCGCACGGCCGTACTCCTCCTCGTACCGGCGGATCACCTCACCCACCGGCAGCCCCGGCCACAGCGTCGCCTCCCCGCTGTCCCGGGCGATCACCAGCCGCTGCGCACCCGCGTCCGAACGCGGACCCTCCGCCCGGTCCTCGCCCCACACGACGAAACCCAGCTCGAACTCCCGCACCCGCACCTCACGATGCTGGTACGCGGGCACGTCACCGTTGATCCACTCCTCGGCGCGCTCCTGCGCCTGCGCGTAGGTCACCATCGCCTGAAGCTCACTCCCCCACCGGGCCGGAAGACGCCGCACCGGAAGCACCGGAAGACACCTGGACGACACGCGCGAAGCCGCCGTCCACCATCAGATTCGCCACCGTCTCCAACTCCGGCGGACTGCCCGCCAGCCGCGACAGAAAGGCGTCGAAATCATCGCCGCACGGCAGCAGCAGACGCTCCACCCGCTCCGCCGGCGACCACGACGGATCCACATCACGCACATCGTCGTACGCGCAGAACCACACCGAACCCGGCCGCTCGCCCTTCACCTTCACCGCGAGCAACCCGCCCTGCACGAACGCCACCCCGAGGTAATCCTTCGTCAGATGGTCGCGCAGACACTTGTTCACATACACCAGGTCATTGACCGCCGCCTCCTCACGCACCGTGAAGAACGGCTGGTCCAGCAGCAGACCCAACTCGGCGTCCAGCGCCGTACCCACCGGCGCACACCCGCCCGCCGCCTTCAGGAACGAGCGATACGCGCCCGGAAGCCGGTAACCGAGATCCTCCTCGACACCCTGAACCTGCGCCTCCGACACCGCCACACCCGACTTCGGCAGCCCGAAATGCGCCGGCCGCGTCTCCTGCAACGGCCGCGTCCCCCGCTTGGCGTGGTCCACCGCCGCCGTCGCCACCCCACCGTGATGCCGCAGCAACGCCTTCACCTCGACCGGAACCAGCTCCAGCCGCCGCGTCCCGGCCACGTGATGCCACGTCCAGCCGTGCGGCGTCGCCACATCCGGCACCGTGTCCCACAACTCGTGCCGCTGCGCCGCCCACGCCGCGTTCGCCGACACATAGTCCGTCAGCCGCAACTCGTCGACACCGAAACCCTCCGGCGGCTCGGCGATCTCCACCGCCACGCGCGCGTACGGGGAGAAATCCGGGTAACCACGCTCATCGACCCGTACCCCTCTCGGGTGACGCGCCGCCCGGACCGGATCCGGAAAGTGCACGACCTGCCCGGCGTAGGCCGCGTTCGGCGGCGCGGCTTGCTGCCCGAGCCGACCTGTCGTCATGGCGGTAGCCCCCTGCGGCGTTCTCTCTGGCCTCAAATCGGCGGTGTCGATCGCGGATGCCGACAGCCTATGCGGTACGCCAACCCCGGTCACCGGCCCACCACCTCCCCGGGCAGAGACCCCTCCGCTCACCCCGGACACCACCCTCCACCTCCGTGACCAGCCGTCACCCCACCGTGACGACCAGCCCCGACCCGGGCGTGTCGCACCGCCCCAGCTTCCGCACCGGCCACGGCATTTGGCACCCTGTGTCCTTCGGGGGAAGCCGGGGAACGCCCGGGGAGGGGAAAAACGATCATGAACACCTTGCGAACCGGAGGTACCGACGTGCGGTCCGGCGACCCACGCATCGGCTGGAGCGGCACCGACACACCCCCCGCCCCCACCCTCCACCACCGCCGCGACGGCATCCTGCCCACCGTCGCCGCCGCCCTCTCCGTCCGCGGCACCACCCTCACCGGCACCGCCGCCCGCAGCGACCAACCCCCACCCCTGCACCCCCTCGTCCAGGACTTCCTCGACACCCTCACCAGCGGCGAACGCGACCGCTTCACCGGCCGCTGCGCCGAAACCATCCTCATCTCCCGGCATCTCACCGCCGCCGACGCCGCACGCAGCAAACGCGCCGCCCGCAAACCCATGACCAACGGCGAAGCCCGCAAAGCCCTCAAACACGCCAAACTCACCGCCCGCCGCATACGCGAGGACGGCGACCCCCTCCACGGCAGCTTCGCCACCCCCTGCCGCGCCTGCACCGCCCTCAGCGCCCATTTCGGCGTCCGCATCGTCGACCCCACGGCAACCGACGACTGACAACCCCCCGTCAACACCAGCGACACCGCACCACCAGCGGACTCGACGAGAACGAAGGGCAGATGCACCCCGACCGCACCTCCACCACGCGCTTCCCCGTACTCGTCGACGCCGCCCTGCGCGCCGCCGGCTGGCAACCCGGACGCTGGGACATAAAGCAGGCAGAGATCTGGGCCGACACCCTGCGCGAACACACCTCACCCGCCGGACACCGGCACACCGTCTTCCCCGCCGCCGTCGAAGCCTGGGCCGAATTCGGCGGCCTCACCATCACCCCCGGCGGCCCCGGCCGCCAGATCGCCCCCGCCACCCTCCACCTCGACCCCCTCCACGGCCTCCACCACGCCCGCACCCTCGGCGACCTCGGCCGCGCCCTCGGCACCGAACTCTGCCCCCTCGGCGAAGAGACCGACACCGCCGCCGTCCTCGCCGTCGACACCGAAGGCCGCGTCTACACCCTCGACCACACCGGCGACTGGTACGCGGGCCCCGACATCGACCACGCCCTCACCACCCTCATCACCGGCATCGAACCCGTACGCCTCACCGCAGGCTGACCCCCCGCAGAGGACGCGCGCCTACGCCGCCGGAATCACCGCCGACACCCGGAAACCCCCCGCATCCGTCGGCCCCGACACAAACACACCACCCAGCGCCACGACCCGCTCCCGCATCCCGAGCAAGCCGTTCCCACCCGACGGCAACCGAGCCGCCGACGCCGACCCCGGCTCCGGCGGCGGCTCGTTCTCCACCTGCATCGCGATCTCCGACACCCGATGCGCCAGCCGCACATGCGTCTTCGCACCCGCCGCATGCTTGTGGACGTTCGTCAACGCCTCCTGCACCACCCGGTACGCCGTCTGCTCGATCTCCGCCGCATACGACCGCACCTCCCCCTCCACCGACAGCACCACGACCATCCCCGCATCCGCCGACTGCCCGACCAGCTCCTCCAGCTCCGACAGACACGGCCCCTCCACCCCGCCGTCCACCTCGGCCACCCGGGAAGCCGCAGCCGCAGCCGCCACCCCCACCGCCACCAACGGCACCCCCGGAGCCCGCCGCACCGGATCCTCCCCCGCCCGCAGCACCCCCAGCATCTCCCGCAACTCGGTCAACGCCTGCCGGCCCATGTCCCCCACCAGCGCCGCATTCCGCACCGCCTTCTCGGGATCCTTCCGCGCCACCGCCTGAAGCGCGGCGGCATGCACCACCATCAGACTCACCCGGTGCGCGACCACGTCATGCATCTCCCGCGCGATCCGCGTCCGCTCCTCGTTACGCGCCCACTCGGCCCGCTCCTCCGCCCGCTCGGCCAGCAACTGAAGCTCCCGCTCCAGACTGTCCGCCCGCTCCCTCAGGCTCTCCATCAACCGCCGCCGCGCCCCCACATACAAACCCAGCAGCACCGGCGGAGCCGTCAGCCCCAACGCCGTCGTCACCGCCGCGAACGGCACGAACCAGTCACCCAGCGTCAGGTCACCCCGCGCCATGTCCTGCCGCACCCGCACGAACGTCACGACCGCCGTCCCCACCAGCGACATCCCCGCCAGCGCCCCGATGATCCGGCGCGGCAGCTCACACGCGGCGAGCGTGTACAGGCCGACGATCCCCAGCAGGAACCCCATCTGCGCCGGCGTGATCGCGATGGCGACCAGCACGACGGCGATCGGCCACTTACGCCGCACGAGCAACACGGAGCCGGCGATCACCCCGAAAACGATCCCCACCAGCATCGGGATGCCGGCATCCCGGGCGAAGCCAACACCCTCCGCGCCGCACTCCACGGCGGACACCAGCGCGAGACTCCCGTCGAGTACCGCGCTGCGCCACCTGGCCCACCACCACGGCCCGGTCAGGGCCGTGGCGTGCTCTTCCCCCGTCGTGGTCATGCCTCCAGCCTACGGGCGTCGGCTGCGGCTTTTCCGGTGACTTTCACCGACCTCCACACACCACACCCCGTAACCGAACGACGTCGAAACCCACCGGAATCACTCGAACTGGCGAACCCTTCCTGTTCGACCCCGGAACGGATCATTCCGGCCGGACGGTATGCCCATGGCACATTCACCTGGCAGGTACGCCGACTTCGAGAGCCTGCGGGAGCGGGCGGTGGCCCTGCGGCGGGCAGGGCTCAGCCGACGACAGATCCGCGACCGGCTGCACGTCGACAACAACGACATCCTCAACCGCCTCCTGGAGGGCGAGCCGCCGCCGGAATGGACGAAGCGCCCGAACGCGAAGGACGACCTGCGGGAGAGGGCGCGGGAGCTACGACTCCAGGGGTGGACCTACGACCAGATCCAGGTGGAGCTGGGGTGCTCCAAGAGTTCGATCTCGCTGTGGGTGCGGGATTTGCCGAGGCCGGAGCGCAAGCGCACCTACGAAGAAGCGGCGGCCATCGCCCGGAGGGGCTGGGAGGCAAAGCTGCAGATCCGCGAGGAGGAGCGCAAGCAACGCAAGGAGGCAGCGCGAGCAGAGATTGGCGCGCTGACGGATCGCGAGTTGTTCCTTGCGGGCGTCGCCCTCTACTGGGCAGAGGGATCAAAGAGCAAACCGTACGCTCGGCGAGAGTGCGTGACTTTCGTCAACAGCGACCCCGACGTCATCGCGCTCTACCTCGCGTGGCTCGATCTGCTCGGAGTGAAGAAGGACCGCATGCGGTTCCGCGTCATGATCCATGAGACGGCCGACATCGACGCAGCCGAGCGCTACTGGGCGGACCTGGCTGCTGTGGGCGTCGCTGTCTTCCTCAGAGCGACCCTCAAGAAGCACAACCCTAAGACCGTGCGCAGGAACACGGGCGACGACTACCGGGGGTGCCTCGTAATCAAGCTCCTGCAGGGAGCCGACTTGTATCAGCGCATTGAGGGTTGGTGGACTGGGATAGCTGCCGACGCGCAGGCCCGTCTCAGGTAAGGTCTGATGCAGTGATCCGCCGTAGTGTAATTGGCAGCACGGCACCCTTTGGAGGTGTTTCGGTCTAGGTTCGAGTCCTAGCGGCGGAGCTGCACTCCCGGGCCCTGACCTCCCCGTCAGGGCCCGCTCTCACCTCCCCCAAGCAGCACCCCGGTATCCTGCGGCTGTCACTCCCACTCACCCACAGCCGAAGGGCAACCCCGTGAGCGCCATCCGCCCGGCAGCCGTAGTCGTTCTCGCAGCGGGTGAGGGCACCCGTATGAAGTCGGCCACACCGAAGGTCCTGCACGAGATCTGTGGCCGGTCCCTCGTGGGCCATGTGCTGGCCGCCGCCCGAGAGTTGGATCCGGAGAATCTGGTCGTGGTCGTGGGCCACGCCCGTGAGCAGGTCAGCGCTCACCTCGCCGCGATCGACCCGGACACCAGAACCGCCGTACAGGCGGAGCAGAACGGGACCGGGCACGCCGTACGGATGGGCCTGGAGGAGCTGGGCGGGGCCGTCGACGGGACCGTCGTGGTCGTCTGCGGGGACACGCCGCTCCTCACCGCCGACACGCTCAAGCAGCTCGCCGAGACGCACGTCACCGACGGCAACGCGGTGACCGTGCTGACCGCCGAGGTTCCGGACGCCACCGGGTACGGCCGGATCATCCGCGACGAGGCGACGGGTGCCGTGACCGCGATCGTGGAGCACAAGGACGCGACCGACGTCCAGCGGTCGATCCGGGAGATCAACAGCGGGGTGTTCGCCTTCGACGGTCAGCTGCTGACGGACGCGCTGAAGAAGGTGCGGACGGACAACAGCCAGGGTGAGGAGTACCTCACCGACGTGCTCGGGATCCTGCGGGAGGCCGGACACCGCGTCGGTGCCTCCGTGGCCGGGGATCACCGGGAGATCGCGGGCATCAACAACCGGGTGCAGCTGGCCGAGGCGCGCCGGATTCTCAACGACCGGCTGCTGACGGCGGCGATGCTGGACGGGGTCACCGTCGTCGACCCTGCTTCCACCTGGGTCGATGTGACCGTCTCGTTCGAGCGGGATGTCGTCGTTCATCCGAACACGCAGCTCATCGGTTCCACGCGCCTCGGTGAGGGTGCCGAGGTCGGTCCGAACAGCCGGCTGAAGGACACGCAGGTGGGTGCCGGGGCGCGGGTGGACAACACGGTGTCCGACGGGGCCGTGGTCGGGCCGGAGGCGTCTGTGGGGCCTTACGCGTATCTGCGGCCCGGGACGCGGCTCGGTGCCAAGGGCAAGATCGGGACGTACGTCGAGACGAAGAACGCCTCGATCGGTGAGGGCACGAAGGTGCCGCATCTGTCGTATGTGGGTGACGCGACGATCGGTGAGTACACGAACATCGGCGCGGCGAGTGTGTTCGTGAACTACGACGGTGAGAGCAAGCACCACACGACCGTCGGGTCGCATTGCAGGACGGGGGCGGACAACATGTTTGTGGCTCCTGTCACGGTCGGGGACGGTGCCTACACCGCCGCCGGGTCTGTGATCACGAAGGATGTGCCGCCCGGTTCGCTGGCCGTGGCCCGTGGTCAGCAGCGGAATATCGAGGGTTGGGTGGCTCGGAAGCGTCCGGGGAGCGCGGCTGCGAAGGCGGCCGAGACTGCGTCCCGGAGGGGTGAGAGCGAGGACTGAGCGGAAACGGGTACGTCAAACACGGCGTACCGTGATAAGTGCACATCCGCACGCGTGCACCCGCACCCCTACCAGCTGGTTCGGCCTCTCATGCCCAGACGGGAGGTCGCAGTAGCAGCCGGCTGGCTGAGACAACCTCTGAGGAGACTGTGCTGTGACCGGGATCAAGACGACCGGCGAGAAGAAGTTGATGTTCTTCTCCGGCCGCGCCCACCCCGAGCTTGCCGAGGAGGTCGCCCAGCAGTTGGGTGTCGGGGTTGTCCCGACGAAGGCCTTCGACTTCGCGAACGGTGAGATCTACGTCCGTTATCAGGAGTCGGCGCGTGGTGCGGACTGCTTTGTGATCCAGAGCCATACGGCTCCGATCAATCAGTGGATCATGGAGCAGTTGATCATGATCGACGCGCTGAAGCGTGCGTCGGCTCGCTCCATCACGGTGATTGTGCCGTTCTACGGTTACGCGCGGCAGGACAAGAAGCACCGGGGCCGTGAACCTATTTCGGCGCGTCTGATCGCGGATCTGATGAAGACGGCGGGGGCGGACCGGATTCTGACCGTGGATCTGCACACGGATCAGATCCAGGGTTTCTTCGACGGGCCGGTGGATCATCTGTTCGCGCTGCCGCTGCTTGCCGACTATGTGGGCGAGAAGGTGGACCGGGACAAGCTGACGGTGGTGTCGCCGGATGCGGGGCGTGTGCGGGTGGCGGACCGGTGGTGTGACCGGCTGGGTGCGCCTTTGGCCATCGTGCACAAGCGGCGGGACAAGGATGTGGCGAACCAGGTGACCGTCCACGAGGTCGTGGGTGAGGTCAAGGGGCGTGTGTGTGTTCTCGTCGATGACATGATCGACACGGGTGGGACGATCTGTGCCGCCGCCGATGCGCTGTTCGCGCATGGTGCGGAGGATGTCATCGTCACCGCCACGCACGGTGTGCTGTCGGGTCCGGCCGCGGACCGGCTGAAGAACTCGCGGGTGAGTGAGTTCGTGTTCACGAACACGCTGCCGACGCCGGCGGAGCTGGGCCGGGATCTGGACAAGATCACGGTGCTGTCGATCGCTCCGACGATCGCGAGTGCGGTGCGTGAGGTGTTCGAGGACGGTTCGGTGACGAGCCTCTTCGACGAGCAGTGAGGTTTCTGCAGCCCCGCTGTGTGAGGTAGCCGAAGATCCTTTTGGGTGCGGCCTCCTGGTCCGAGTAGACTGCTGCAGTTGCTCGGCGAGGGAGGCCGTTCTCCGTTTCTGACGGGGTTCGGCGGTCCGTTATCGACGCGCTCTTCGTAGCAGGCCGTTCGTGGCCGGGTGACCACGTCCGTTCCCAGTTCCTACGAGGAGTGATCATCATGTCCGAGGTGAAGCTCACCGCCGAGACCCGTACCGAGTTCGGCAAGGGTGCCGCGCGCCGCATCCGCCGTGACAGCAAGGTTCCGGTTGTTCTCTACGGCCACGGCACCGAGCCGCTGCACCTGACCCTGCCGGGTCACGACCTGCTGCTGGCGCTGCGTACGCCGAACGTCCTGATCTCCCTGGACATCGACGGCAAGACCAACGAGCTGGCGATTCCGAAGGCCGTGCAGCGTGACCCGCTGAAGGGCTTCCTGGAGCACGTCGACCTGCTGCTGGTCAAGCGTGGCGAGAAGGTCACGGTCGAGATCCCGGTGCACACCGAGGGCGAGCTGGCCCCGGGTGGCAACCTGCTGGAGCACGTCCTGAACACGCTGCCGGTCGAGGCCGAGGCGACGCACATCCCCGAGGCCGTCACGGTCTCCGTCGAGGGTCTGGCGGCCGGTGACTCCGTGCTCGCCAAGGACATCACCCTGCCGAGCGGTGTGACCCTGGCCGTCGAGGAGGACGCGGTCGTTCTGCAGGTGCTGCAGGCCCAGGCCGAGGAGATCGAGGGCGAGGCCGCCGAGGCGGGCGAGGAGCAGGCCGAGGCCTGATCCGCCGGCGTCAGCCTCTGACGTCGTCATCATTCGTTCAGCCGCTGCTCTCCCTCGCGGGGAGCGGCGGCTGGCGCGTATCGAGGAGAGATGGACGTGACCACCCCCGCCAGCAGTGACCCCTGGCTGATCGTCGGGCTCGGGAATCCCGGGCCGGAGTACGCCATGAACCGGCACAACGTCGGTTTCATGGTGGCGGACCTGCTCGCGGGGCGGATCGGGGGGAAGTTCAAGCGGGCGGGCAAGGCGCAGGCGCAGGTGCTGGAGGGGCGGATCGGTCCGGCGGGGCCGGGCAGCCGGCGGGTGATCCTGGCGAAGCCGATGTCGTACATGAATCTGTCCGGTGGTCCGGTGAACGCGCTGAGGGACTTCTACAAGGTGCCCGTGGCGAACATCGTGGCCGTGCATGACGAGCTGGACATCGACTACGGCACGCTGCGGCTGAAGCTGGGCGGTGGGGACAACGGGCACAACGGTCTGAAGTCGATGACGAAGGCGATGGGTTCGGACTATCACCGGGTGCGGTTCGGGATCGGCCGGCCTCCGGGTCGTATGCAGGTGGCGGACTTCGTGCTGAAGGACTTCTCGTCGGCGGAGCGCAAGGAGCTGGACTACTTCGTGGACCGTGCGGCGGATGCGGTGGAGTGTCTGGTGATCGAGGGGCTGGAGCGGGCGCAGAGCGCGTACAACTCCTGACATGTGCTGGTACGGCGGACACCGAGGTTGACCGCTCGTGCGGGTATGGCCAATGATCCCGGCCATGCCTGCCACAGCCAGCACTGCTCGCCAGGCCTCCGTGACCGCGTTGCGGTGGGGGCGGGTCGCGGCGACGGGCGCGCTCGCCGCGTTGATCCTGTTCGCCGGGGTGTGGGGTTCCTGGGGGACCGCGCAGCACGTGATGCTGTCCAGGGGGCGGGAGCAGGGCACGGTGCGGGTGACCTCCTGTGCGGGCGACATCTGCAGCGGTCCTTTTTCGCCGACGTCGGCGGGGGCGCGGGCACGCGCGCGTGTGGAGATCGCGGAGTCGGTCGCGGTGCGCAAGGGGCGGACGTACGACGTGGTGTTGAAGCCGGGTACGGCGGACGCGGTGCGCTCGGGTCCGGCGGGGATGCTGTATGCCTGGGTGCCGTTGGGCGGGGCGTTTCTGCTGGCCTCGGTGGTGGTGGCGGGCGGGTTGCGGCGGACGCGGGTGGCGTGGGTGCTGGCGGGGTGCGGGGTGGCTTTGCTGACGGGGGCTTTTCTGGCGGTGTCCGCGGGTTCGTGATTCCGTGCGCCGGTGGTGCCGGGCAGGCGTTGTGTCTTCGTGATTGACCCTGGGTCAGCGGGAGTCGGAAGCTGGGTCGCCCCCTCCACGTCTTCCCCGTAGGCCACTCG
Organism: Streptomyces sp. NPDC002076; assembly: GCF_053593835.1. NCBI lineage: Bacteria > Bacillati > Actinomycetota > Actinomycetes > Kitasatosporales > Streptomycetaceae > Streptomyces > Streptomyces sp. NPDC002076. The sequence continues at coordinate 130,249 of NZ_JBSFDI010000012.1, read as the reverse complement.
AAGATGGACCAGTCCCATGCGTACCCTCATTCGTGCCGGCGCGGTGTCCGCCGGTCTGTCGGCGGCGCTGTTCCTCGCGCCCGCGGCGCACGCCGCTCCGCCCGGTGACAACGGCGATGTGAAGATCCACAAGTCCTCGACGGGCGAGTACGACGAGCGCAATCAGCCGCACGTGTGCTCGTTCTACCTGGACGCCTTCCACTTCGACGGCGGCCAGCAGGTCGACTGGCGTATCGAGGTGTGGGCCCCGACCGGTGGGGCGAAGGGCGCGACGGTGAAGTCGGGTGCGCTGTCCCTGGACGGTGACGGCCATGGCCGGACGGCGGACATGACGCTGCCCGACGGGCACTACAAGCTGTTCTGGAACTTCGTGGGCGAGAACGGGTCGGCCAAGCACAAGGTGTTCTGGACCGACTGCCAGGGCTCCGGCGGCGCTGGCGGTACGCCGTCGCCGGGTCCGTCGTCCGGTGCGACGTCGAGTGCGTCCCCCGCGCCGTCCTCGTCCGCGTCCGCGTCGCCGTCCTCGTCGGCCCCTGGTTCGGCGTCCTCGTCGTCGCCCGTTCCCGCTGTGTCCTCCTCGCCGTCCGCGCAGGGTGGTGGCGGTCTCGCCGAGACGGGCAACGGCGTTCCGGTGGGTGCGCTGTCGGGTGCCGCGGCCCTGCTGGTCACTGCGGGCGGCTGTCTGGTGGTGCGGCGCCGGAAGGCGCGTGGCTGACCGGTGCCGGAAAGGGCGGTGCCCCCGGGGTCGTACGACCTCGGGGGCACCGTCTGTTCCGGCGGCGGGTCAGCCGGTGTTGCGCAGGCCTGCCGCCACGCCGTTGACGGTGAGGAGCAGGGCGCGGGAGAGCAGCGGGTCGGGCTCGGTGCCCGCGGCCGCCGCGTCGCGCTGGCGCTTGAGCAGGGTGACCTGGAGGTAGGAGATGGGGTCCAGGTAGGCGTCGCGGATGGTGAAGGTCTGCTTGAGGACGGGCTGGGCGTCCAGCAGTTCCTGTTCGCCGGTGATCCGCAGGACCTCGCGGACGGTCAGTTCGTGTTCGGCCCTGATGGTGTCGAAGACGTGCTTGAGGTCGTCGGGGACGAGGGTGTCGACGTAGTGCTGGGCGATCCTGAGGTCGGTCTTGGCCAGGGTCATCTCGACGTTGGAGACGAAGTTCTGGAAGAAGTGCCACTGCTGGTGCATCTCGTCGAGGACGGTGTCCAGGCCCGCCTCGCGCAGGGCCTTCAGTCCCGAGCCGACGCCGAACCAGCCGGGGACGATCTGCCGGGACTGGGTCCAGCCGAACACCCAGGGGATGGCGCGCAGGCCGTCGAGGCCGGCGCCGGAGTCGGGGCGCCGGGAGGGGCGGGAGCCGAGGTGGAGTTCGGCGAGCTGGTCGACCGGGGTGGAGGCGAAGAAGTAGGCGGGGAGGTCGGGGTCCTCGACCAGGCGGCGGTAGGCGGCGTGGGCGGCGTCGGAGACGACGTCCATGGCGGCGTCCCAGCGGGCGAGGGCCTCGTCGGACTGGCGGGGGGCGGTGTGCAGGGCGGAGGCCTGCAGAGTGGCGGCGACGGTCAGTTCCAGGTTCTCCCGGGCGAGGGAGGGGATCAGGTACTTGTCGGAGATGACCTCGCCCTGCTCGGTGACCTTGATCTCGCCCTCCAGGGTGCCCCAGGGCTGGGCGAGGATGGCGTCGTGGGAGGGGCCGCCGCCGCGGCCGACGGTGCCGCCGCGGCCGTGGAACAACCTCAGCCGGACCCCGTAGCGGTGGGCGACGTCGCGCAGCCGCCGCTGGGCGCGGTGGATCTCCCACTGGCTGGTGGTGATGCCGCCGAACTTGGAGGAGTCGGAGTAGCCGAGCATGACCTCCTGGACGTCGCCGCGCAGCGCGACCAGCCGCCGGTAGGACGGGTCGGAGAGCATGTCCTCCAGGATGGTGTCGGCGGCGCGCAGTTCGTCGGTGGTCTCCAGCAGGGGGACGATGCCGATCTTCGCCCAGCCGGCGTGGAGGTCCATAAGCCCGGCCTCGCGGGCGAGGACGGCGGCGGCGAAGACGTCGTCGGCGCCCTGGCACATGGAGATGATGTAGGACTCGACGACCTCGGGGCCGAAGACCTCCAGGGCCTTCTTGACGGTCTCGAAGACGCCGAGGGTCTTCTGACCGGCGGCGTCGACGGGGGCCGGGGTGGGGGCGAGCGGGCGGCGGGAGCGCAGTTCCTTGGCGAGGAGCTTGGCGCGGTACTCGCGGGGCATGTCGGCGTACCGCCAGGACTCCTCGCCGAGGCGGTCGAAGAGCTGGCCGAGGGCGTGGTGGTGGGCGTCGGCGTGTTCGCGGACGTCCATGGTGGCGAGCTGGAGGCCGAAGGCGGCGAGGGTGCGGATGGTGCGGGCCAGGCGGCCGTCGGCGAGCAGGCCGCCGCGGTGCTCGCGCAGCGAGGCCTGGATGATCCTGAGGTCCTTCAGCAGTTCGCTGGTGCCGAGGTAGTCGCGGCCCGCCTCGTGCGGGATGCCCCTGGCGAGGCGCTGCTTGGTGTTCTCCAGCTTCTGCCGGATGCAGGTGGCCTTGAGCCGGTAGGGCTCCTCGGCGTTGAGGCGCTTGTAGCGGGGGCTGATCTCGGGGAGCACCTCCAGGTCCTGGGTGAGGGACTCCAGGAGTTCTTCGGTGGCGCCGGTGTAGCGGATGGAGTTGGAGAGCAGTCCGCGCAGCTCGTCGATCATCTCCAGGGCGTCGTTGATGCCGTGCTCGTGCTGGAGGATGAGGACGTCCCAGGTGACCTGGGGGGTGACGTTGGGGTTGCCGTCGCGGTCGCCGCCGATCCAGGTGCCGAAGGTGAGGGGGCGGGTGTCGTCGGGCAGCTTGACGCCGACCCGCTCCAGTTCGGCCGTGAGGTCCTCCAGGACGTCGCCGACGGCCTCGGCGTGCAGTTCGTCGAGGTAGTAGATGGCGTTGCGGGCCTCGTCGGCGGGCTCGGGGCGGACGACGCGCAGTTCGTCGGTCTGCCAGACGAGGTCGATGTTCTCGGCGAGGCGGACGTCGTGGCGGCGGCGATCGGAGCCCTGGACGGGGGTCTCCAGGAGCGCGGCGATGCGCCGGAGCTTGTTCAGCACCGAGCGGCGCGCGGCCTCGGTGGGGTGTGCGGTGAACACCGGGCGAACGTTCAGGTTCTGGACGGTCTGCTTCAGGTGTGCCGGGTCGGCGTCCTTGAGCCGGTCGGCGGTGCGGGCGAGGAGGCCGCCCTCGGCGGCGCGCCGGGCGCGCAGTTCGCGGCCGCGGTGCACCTGTTCGGTGACGTTGGCGAGGTGGAAGTAGGTGGAGAAGGCGCGCACCAGCTTGGCGGCGGTCTCCAGTTCGATGCCGCGCAGCAGTTCGGCGGCGGCCTCGCCGTCCTCGCGGGTGAGGCGGCGGACCTTCTCGACCAGGTCGAGGAGCTCGGGGCCTTCCTGCCGTACGAGGGTCTCGCCCAGGAGATCACCCAGCCGGCGGATGTCGGCGCGCAGCTCGCTGCTGGTCGTGGTGGTCTGGTCGTCGGCACTGCTCACAGGTGCGGCTCCTTGCAGTGTGGAAGCTCTCTGGGAGGGAACCCGGCCGGCTGCCGCGCGGCGGGCGCCGCATAGGGGCCGGAGCGTCCGGGAAGGAAACTTCAGCGGACCGCGCTGTCCGACCGAGTTCAAGGATAGGTGTCGATGGGGACGCGCAGGCTCCGGGGCTCTTGCCGCCGCTCGACACGCTGCCATACTTACGACGCCGTAGGTTACGGAACCGTAGGAAGTGCCGTCGCCTTCCGTGCGGTTCCGGCGGCCCGGCATCTGTCTCGACCCTCGACCCCACAGGGGACGCGCATGACCTCAAGTTCCGATGTGATCGACGAAGCCCGTAAGGCCGACGACAGTGCGATCACGTCCGCCACGCTGGGCGGCGAGCAGAAGCGTTCGATCGAGCAGATCACGCTGCTTCTGTTCATCACCGTGCCGTTCCTGGCGCTCGTGGCGGCCGTGCCGCTGGCCTGGGGCTGGGGGGTGAGCTGGCTCGATCTGGGCCTGCTGGTGTTCTTCTACTTCCTGGGGTGTCACGGCATCACGATCGGTTTCCACCGGTATTTCACCCACGGTTCGTTCAAGGCCAAGCGGCCGCTGAGGATCGCGCTGGCGATCATGGGTTCGCTGGCGGTCGAGGGCCCCCTGGTGCGCTGGGTGGCCGATCACCGCAAGCACCACAAGTTCTCCGACGCGGAGGGCGACCCGCACTCTCCGTGGCGGTTCGGCGAGACGGTTCCGGCGCTGATGAAGGGCCTGTGGTGGGCTCACATCGGCTGGATGTTCGACGAGGAGCAGACCCCGCAGGACAAGTACGCACCGGATCTGATCAAGGACCCGGCGATAAGGGCGATCTCCCGGCAGTTCGTGTACTGGACGGGCGTCTCCCTGCTCCTGCCGCCGCTGATCGGCGGTCTGGTGACGATGTCCTGGTGGGGTGCGTTCACCGCGTTCTTCTGGGGTTCACTCGTACGGGTGGCGTTGCTGCACCATGTGACGTGGTCGATCAATTCGATCTGTCACGCGGTGGGCAAGCGGCCGTTCAAGTCGCGGGACCGTTCGGGGAATGTGTGGTGGCTGGCGGTGCTGTCGTGCGGTGAGTCCTGGCACAACCTGCACCATGCCGACCCGACCTCGGCGCGGCACGGTGTGATGCGCGGCCAGATCGACTCCTCGGCCCGGTTCATCCGCATCTTCGAGCTGCTGGGCTGGGCGTACGACGTGCGCTGGCCGTCACGCTCGCGTATCGATTCGCGCCGGAACACCGACCAGGGCGGCTCCCGGCGCCGGACGGAGACCGCGAAGGCGGCATGATTGACGCCGTGGCGACCGACTCCAGCAGCACCTCCAGCAACGACAAACCGCGGCGGACCCGCCGGACCCGTATGACCGGTGCGGAGCGCCGCCAGCAGCTGCTGGAGATCGGTCGTACCCTCTTCGCCGCGAAGGGTTTCGAGGGCACCTCGGTGGAGGAGATCGCGGCGAAGGCCGGGGTGTCCAAGCCGGTGGTGTACGAGCACTTCGGGGGCAAGGAGGGCCTGTACGCGGTGGTGGTGGACCGCGAGATGCGCCGCCTGCTGGACATGGTGACCAGCTCCCTGACCGCAGGCCATCCGCGTGAGCTGTGCGAGCAGGCCGCGTTCGCTCTGCTGGACTACATCGAGGAGTACACGGACGGCTTCCGCATCCTGGTCCGTGACTCCCCCATCCCCCAGTCCACGGGCTCCTTCGCCTCCCTCATCTCCGACATCGCCACCCAGGTGGAGGACATCCTGGGCCGCGAGTTCAAGTCCCGCGGCTTCGACCCGAAGCTGGCCCCGCTGTACGCGCAGGCGCTGGTCGGCATGGTCGCCCTGACCGGCCAGTGGTGGCTGGACGTACGCCGCCCGAAGAAGGCGGAGGTCGCCGCGCACCTGGTGAACCTGGCGTGGCACGGGCTGGACGGGCTGGAGCAGAAGCCGCGGCTGATCGGACACCGCAAGGCGTAGTCCAGGGGCCCCGCGGTCATCGGGGCTGGAGGAACTCCAGCCGGTTGCCGACGGGGTCCTGCGAGTAGAAGCGCAGGTGGCCGGGGAGGTTGTCGTCCCAGGTCACCTGGGCGCCCTTGGCGGTGAGCCGGGCGGCGTACGCCTCGATCTGCGTCACCCGCAGCCCGGGGTGCGCTTTCTTCGCCGGTCGGAAGCCGTCCTCGATGCCCAGGTGGAGCTGCACGCCACCGGCCTGGAACCAGCAGCCGCCGCGCGCCGCGAGCACCGGTGGCTTCGGGATCTCCGTCATCCCCAGGACGTCGACGTAGTACGCCCGCAGCGCGTCCTCCGACCCGGGCGGGGCCGCCAGCTGCACATGGTCGACCGCGACGAGCATGCTCAGGCCCCCTTCACGGCGACGGCGAACAGCCGGCGGAAGGGCAGGACCGTGCCGTACGGCGCGCTGGGGTAGGCCTGCCGCAGCAGGTCCCGGTACTCCGCCAGGAACGCGTCGCGTGCCTCGGGGTCGTCGGCGAGCGCGGTCAGCGCGGGCCTGAGGCCGGTGCCCTTCACCCAGTCCAGGACCGGATCCTCGCCCTGCAGGAGGTGGAAGTACGTCGTCTGCCACACGTCGGTCGCACAGCCCAGGCGGGCGAGGCGGTCCAGATAGGCGCCGGGGGTGTGCACGGAGTCGGTGCGGCGCAGGACGTCGGCGAGCCGGGACTTCCAGCGGGGGGTGCCGGCGAGTTCGCGCATCAGGGCGTGCAGCGGGGCGTCGATGTTGTCGGGCACCTGGAAGGCGAAGGTGCCACCGGGCCTGAGGCCGGCGGTCCACTGGGCGAAGCGGTCGGCGTGGTCCGGCACCCACTGGAGGGTCGCGTTGGAGACGATCAGGTCGTACGGCTCCCCGGGCACCCAGGTGCGTACGTCGGCCAGGGCGAAGTCCAGCCGTCCGCCGCCTGCGGTGGGGCCTTCGTGCTCGGTGTGGGCCCGGTCGAGCATCTCGGGCGAGTTGTCGTAGCCGGTGACGTGGGCGGCGGGCCAGCGTTCGGTGAGCAGCGCGGTGACGTTGCCCGGGCCGCAGCCGAGGTCGGCGATGCGGGGCGCCGGTGTGGGGAGCGCGGGGACGCGGGCGAGGAGGTCGGCGAAGGGACGGGCCCGGTGACCGGCGTGCCGCAGATACTGCCCGGGGTCCCAGATCGGTGTCGTCATACCACCACTGTCCCCCCGACTTATCTCGACGTCAAGAGACTCGACATCAAGAGACTTCATGTCGACACAACCACTACACTGATCTCCATGGAGGACGAGGTCGATCGGCTGGTCGCAGCGTGGCGCCGGGAACGTCCGGACCTCGACGTGGAGCCGCTGGAAGTGCTCAGCCGGGTGAGCCGACTCGCCCGGCACTTGGACCGTGCGCGCCGGCTCGCCTTCGCCGAGCATCAGCTGGAGCCGTGGGAGTTCGACGTGCTGACCGCGCTCCGGCGCGCGGGCACGCCGTACCAGCTCTCCCCCGGTCAGCTGCTGACGCAGACTCTGGTCACCTCGGGCACGATGACCAACCGCATCGACCGGCTGGCCAAGAAGGGCCTCGTGGAGCGGCTGCCCGACCCGAGCGACCGGCGGGGCGTGCTGGTCCGGCTGACCGGGACCGGCCGGGACCGCGCCGACCAGGCGCTGGCCGGCCTGCTGGAGCAGGAGCGGGCGATCCTCGCCGAGCTGTCCCGCGCCCAGCGCGCCGAACTGGCCGGTCTGCTACGCCAGTTGACCGCCCCGTTCGACAACATCCCCGGTTAGCTCGGCCGGTCCGACCCCCGCCCGGCGGGCGAGGGCGACGGCGGCCAGCGTCGAGTGGACACCCAGCTTGCCGAGGACGTTCTGCATATGGGTGCGCACGGTGTGCGGAGAGAGGAACAGCCGCTCGGCGACGGCCTTGCGGCCGAGGCCCGCGACCATGCAGCGCAGCACCTCCCGCTCGCGCGGGGTGAGGGACTCCACCAGCCGCTCGCTCTCGGTGCGGTGCCGCCGGGCGGCCGTGAGCTCCCTGAGCACACCGGTGAGCAGGGCGGGCGGCAGATGGGTCTCGTCGCGCAGCACACCCCGGATCACCGTCAGCAGCCGGGACAGCGAGCAGTCCTTGGCGACCCATCCCGAGGCACCGGCCTGCAGCGCGAGCGCCGCCCGCCGGGAATCGTCCTTCTCGGCGAGCACCACGATCCGCACGGCGGGCTGGGCGGCGCGGACCCCGGCGACCAGCGAGAGCCCGTCGACCAGGCCCTCCTCGTTGCCCTCCTGCACGGGCACGGGAACCGCCGGACGGCTGCCGGGCACATGGCCACCCAGGTCGGCGTCGACCAGCAGCACATCGAAGCGGCGGCCCTCGCCGGCCGCCCGCTCCAGACAGCGCAGCGCGGCGGGGCCGCTGCCGGCGGCGGAGACCTCGACGTCCGGCTCGGCGGCCAGGGCGGCGGCGAGCGACTCGGCGAAGATACGGTGGTCGTCGACGACCAGGACTCGGATACGAACCACGAAACCCCTCCCGGACCGGGCCTGGTCCACTGGAGAACGACAACCCGCGCGGGTACGGACACCTACGGAAAGGACGCACGCCGCGCGGCCGCCGCCGTCGCGGAAACTGCTACCCCCACCGCGGGCGCCGTACCCGCCTGTCTCGCCCCCTGATCAGCACCGGCCCCCACCGGTGCTGTTCCACAGAGTACGGATGGGAGCACGCAGCGGAAGGAGATTTGCAGAACTGGCCGTCCAGCGCGTTTATGGTGTGCCGCAAGTTTCGTATCGAGACGGAAGTCGACAAACCCCGACGCGATCTGCTTCCCTCACGGCACCGGGATCATCGCTGACACCCGGTGCCGCTGCACCCGGGGCGGTGGAGTTCAGACCTCCCGCCGCGCCCCCGCCGACGGCACTGCCTCGAAGACCCGGGGGGCCGTGGAGCCCGCCGCTGCGAAGGCTTCTTCGATCGCCTTGGTGAGGGTGTCGACGTCCGTGGCCTCCGCCAGGACGATCGCCGAGCCGCCGAAGCCGCCGCCGGTCATGCGGGCGCCGAGCGCGCCGTTCGCCAGGGCCGTGTCGACGACCAGGTCCAGCTCCGGGCAGGAGATGCGGAAGTCGTCGCGCAGGGAGGCGTGGCCCTCGGTGAGGACCGGGCCGATCGCGCGGGTCTCACCGGCGCGGAGCAGGCCGACGACCCGCTCGACCCGGTGGTCCTCCGTCACCACATGGCGGACCAGGCGGACGACCTCCTCCTCGTCGCCCAGGCGGGCGAGCGCCGCGTCCAGCTCGGCGTAGGGGACGTCCCGCAGGGCGTCGACGCCGAGCAGGGCCGCGCCCTTCTCGCAGCCGGCCCGCCGCTTGCCGTACTCGCCGCCGCTGTGGGCGTGCTTGACCCGGGTGTCCACGACCAGCAGGCGCAGGCCCTCGGCCGCGAGGTCGAAGGGGATCTGCTGCTGGGACAGGTCGCGGGTGTCCAGGAAGAGCGCATGGCCCTGCTCGCAGCAGGCCGACGCGGTCTGGTCCATGATGCCGGTCGGCGCGCCGACGTAGACGTTCTCGGCGCGCTGGCACAGCCGGGCCAGCTTCCAGCCCGGTAGGCCCAGGTCGAAGAGGTCGCGCAGCGCGAGCGCGATCACCACCTCCAGGGCCGCCGAGGAGGACAGGCCGGCGCCGGTCGGGACCGTCGAGGACAGGTGGACGTCCGCGCCGGTCACACCGTGGCCCGCCTCGCGCAGCGCCCAGACCACGCCCGCCGGGTACGCCGTCCAGTCGTCGTCGCTCTGCGGGGCCAGGGCGTCCAGCCGCAGCTCCCTGACGCCGCCCTCGACGTCCGCCGAGTGCAGGCGCAGGATGCCGTCGGTGCGGCGGGAGACCGCCGCGATCGCCCGGTGCGGCAGCGCGAACGGCATCACGAAGCCGTCGTTGTAGTCGGTGTGCTCGCCGATGAGGTTGACGCGGCCGGGTGCCGCCCACACGCCCTCCGGTGCGGCGCCGTACAGCTCGGCGAAGCGCTCCGCGACCTGCTGTGCCCCCACTAGTGCTCCTTCGTGATGCTCTGCGTGAACTCCCACGCGTCCGCGACGATGCCCGCGAGATCCGCGCGGGTCGGGTTCCAGCCCAGCTTCTCGCGCGCCGTGGCCGCCGAGGCGACCAGGACGGCCGGGTCGCCGCCGCGGCGCGGGGCCACGATCTCGCGGATCGGGCGGCCGGTGACCTGCCGGACCGTCTCGATGACCTCGCGGACGGAGAAGCCCTCGCCGTTGCCGAGGTTGCAGATCAGGTGCTCGCCCGGCTGCGCGGCCGCCAGGGCCAGCAGGTGGGCCTCGGCCAGGTCCGCGACGTGGATGTAGTCGCGGACGCAGGTGCCGTCCGGGGTCGGGTAGTCGTCGCCGTAGACGGAGATCGCGTCGCGGCGGCCCTGGGCGACCTGGAGGACCAGCGGGATCAGGTGGGACTCGGGGTCATGGCGCTCGCCGTGCGCGCCGTAGGCGCCGGCCACGTTGAAGTAGCGCAGGGAGACCGCCGCCAGGCCGTGGGCGCCGGCCTCGCTGGTGATCATGTGGTCGACGGCCAGCTTGGAGGCGCCGTAGGGGTTGGTCGGCCTGGTCGGCGCGGTCTCCACGATCGGGACCTGCTCCGGCTCGCCGTAGGTGGCCGCCGTGGAGGAGAAGACGAGCTTGCGCACGCCCGCCTCGCGCATCGCGCCGAGCAGCGCCATGGAGCCCGCGACGTTGTTGTCCCAGTACTTCTCCGGCTTCACCACGGACTCGCCGACCTGCGAGGACGCGGCGAAGTGCAGCACGCCGTCGTAGGAGGGGTCGAGCCACTTGGCGGCGTCGCGGATGTCGCCCTCGACGAAGGCCGCCCCGGCCGGGACGCCCTCGCGGAAGCCGGTGGAGAGGTTGTCGAGGACGGTGACCTCGTGGCCGGCCTCCAGCAGATGCTGGGCCACGACACTGCCGACGTAACCCGCGCCACCCGTCACCAGGTACTTCATGAACTCGCTACCTCTCGCAGTCGCTCGGCCGCGCGCTCCGGCGGCACGTCGTTGATGAACACGCTCATGCCGGACTCGGAACCCGCGAGAAACTTCAGCTTGCCGGAAGTGCGGCGGATGGTGAAAAGCTCGAGGTGGAGCGCGAAGTCGTCCCGCGTGACCCCCTCGAACTCCTCCAGCGCGCCGAACGGGGCCTGGTGCCAGGCCGCGATGTAGGGCGTCGGAGGTTCCCCCTCGCCGAAGATACGGTCGAAGCGCCCCAAGAGTTCCAGATAGACCTGGGGGAATTCTGTGCGCGCCGCCTCGTCGAGGGCGAGCAGATCGGGCACGCGGCGCTTGGGGTACAGGTGTACCTCGTACGGCCAGTGCGCCGCGTAAGGCACGAAGGCCACCCAGTGTTCACCCTCGAGGACCACCCGCTCCTCGGCGAGCTCCCGCTCCAGGACGGTGTCGAAGAGGTTCTCGCCGCCGGTCGCCTCCTTGTGCGCGGCGAGCGAGCGGAGCATCAGCGCGGTGCGCGGGGTGGTGAAGGGGTAGGCGTAGATCTGTCCGTGCGGGTGCTGGAGGGTCACGCCGATCTCGGCACCGCGGTTCTCGAAACAGAACACCTGCTCGACGGAGGGCAGATGCGACAGCTCCGACGTCCGGTCCGTCCACGCGTCCAGCACCAGCCGGGCCTGTTCGACGCTCAGGCCGGCGAAGGAGGCGTCGTGATCGGAGGTGAAGCAGACGACCTCGCAGCGGCCGGAGTCGCCGGCGAGGGAGGGGAAGCGGTTCTCGAAGACGACGACGTCGTACGACGAGTCGGGGATCTCGCTGAGCCGGTCGCCCCGCGTGGGGCACAGGGGGCACTCGTTCGCCGGCGGGTGGTAGGTGCGGCTCTGCCGGTGGGAGGCGACGGCGACGGCGTCGCCGAGCAGCACGTCGCGGCGGATCTCGGACGTCGTATGGGTCCGCTCCAGCGGGCGGCGGTCGACGGCGTCCCGCACGGTGTCGTCCCGCAGGTCGTAGTAGATGAGCTCACGACCGTCGGCCAGCCGTGTCGAGGTCTTCTTCAACGCCGGACTCCTCTACGTCCCGCACCCAATCACTCAACACAATCAAACATAACAGACCACAACTCGACAACGGTCAGGACGATCACAATCAAACAAAGAACACCAACAGAAGTGTTCAATTTCTGAACGCGGAGGCGTAGGTTCCGCTCTGGATCAGTTCGCGCAACGAAGCGAGTACTCATGCAAACCCCCACAGACAGCCCCCTGTATATGGCGGCGGCGCTACGGCTCCCCACGAACTGGCTGGACTACACGATCCTGGCGATCTACTTCGTCGTCGTGCTCGGCATCGGCTTCGCGGCCCGCCGCTCGGTGAAGACCAGCCTGGACTTCTTCCTCTCCGGACGCTCGCTGCCCGCCTGGATCACCGGCCTCGCCTTCATCTCGGCGAACCTGGCGGCCACCGAGATCCTGGGCATGGCCGCGAACAGCGCCCAGTACGGCGCGTACACCGTGCACTGGTACTGGATCGGCGCCATCCCGGCGATGGTCTTCCTGGGCCTGGTGATGATGCCGTTCTACTACGGCAGCAAGGTCCGCTCGGTCCCCGAGTTCCTGCTGCTGCGCTTCGACCGGGCCGCCCACCTGCTCAGTTCGATCCTGTTCGCGTTCGCCGCGATCCTGATCGCGGGGGTCAACCTGTACGCCCTCGCGATCGTCGTCGAGGCCCTGCTCGGCTGGCCGCAGTGGGTAGCGATCGTGGTCGCCGGCGCGTTCGTGCTCGCGTACATCACCCTCGGCGGCCTGTCCTCGGCGATCTACAACGAGGTCCTGCAGTTCTTCGTGATCCTGGCCGCCCTCATCCCGATCACCGTCCTCGGCCTGAAGAAGGCCGGCGGCTGGAGCGGGCTGACCCACAAGCTCACCGCGACGCACGGCGCGAACTTCACCACCGCCTGGGGCGGCACCGGCATCGGCCATGTCAACCCGCTCGGCGCGAACTGGCTGACCATCGTCCTCGGCCTCGGCTTCGTCCTCTCCTTCGGCTACTGGACGACCAACTTCGCCGAGGTGCAGCGCGCCCTGTCCGCGAAGAACCTCTCCGCGGGGCAGCGGACCCCGCTGATCGCCGCCTATCCGAAGATCTTCATCGTCTTCCTGGTGATGATCCCGGGCCTGGTCGCCGCCGCGCTCGTGCCGAAGATCGGCACCTCCGGCTCGGGCCTGCAGTACAACGACGCCATTCCGTACCTGATGCAGGAACTGCTGCCCAACGGCGTGCTCGGCATCGCCGTGACCGGTCTGCTCGCCGCGTTCATGGCCGGCATGGCGGCCAACGTGTCGTCCTTCAACACCGTGTTCACCAACGACATCTGGGCGAAGTACGTGGTGCGCGGCCGTGAGGACGCCTACTACGTCGGGTTCGGCCGCCTGATCACCGTGATCGGCGTCCTCGCCTCCATCGGCACGGCGTTCCTGGCGTCCTCGTTCTCGAACATCATGAGCTACCTGCAGACGCTGTTCTCCTTCTTCAACGTGCCGATGTTCGTCGTGTTCATCGTCGGCATGTTCTGGAAGCGGGCGTCCGCCAAGGCCGGCTTCTGGGGCCTGCTCGCGGGCACCGTGACCGCGATGATCAACTACTTCGTCTTCTACAAGAAGGGGATCATCTCCATCCCCTCCGACCAGGGCGCCAACTTCGTCTCCGCGATCGCGGGCTTCGTCGCCGGCGCGATCGTGATGGTCGCGGTGTCCCTGTTCACCAGTCCGAAGCCGGCGCAGGAGCTGCAGGGCCTGGTCTACGGCACTCGCTCCCCCGGCATGTCCGAACCGCCCGCACCGGGCGACGAGGCCTGGTACCGCCGGCCGGCCCTGCTGGGCTGGGGCGCGGTCGTGCTCGCCGCCGTCTGCTACGTCCCGTTCTCGTTCTGACGCGGGAGGATCGAGGAAACCATGTCCGAACACTCCGAGCACCCCGACCGTCGCCACCACTACACCGAGGACGAGGTGGCGCGGGAAGTCACCGAGCTGGAGGGCAAGTCCGCGACGGCCGCCCGCATCTTCGACCTGCGCCGCATCATCGGCGGCCTGTTCGTGCTGTACGGCGTCATCGTCACGATCACCGGCATCACCGACTCGCAGGCCGCCATCGACAAGGCCCAGGGCGTCAACATCAACCTGTGGACCGGGATCGGCATGCTCCTGCTGGGCATCTTCTTCCTGGCCTGGCTGAAGCTCAGGCCTGCGGCGCCTCGGCCGCTTCCTCCACAGGGCTCGCCGAAGGAGTGACCGTCGGCTGGGGGACGGTGCCGCCACAGGGGGGTGCGGACCGTCCCCCGACTTCGGGTTCGTCGTGGCTGATCGCGCCCACGCGGCGGAGCCGCATGTCGATACAGCCCCGCGCCCCTGCGGGGCGCACCCCCCGGTCGGCACCAGTGCCGGGCGCCTACTCGGTACCGGAACCCAACGGTCCCGCCCGGTCCAGCAGCCCCGTTCGCGCGGCCAGTGCCGCCGCTTCCAACCGCGACCCGACGCCCAGCTTCATCAGCACCCGCTGGACATGGGTGCGGGCCGTGCTCGGCGCGATGCCCATCCCCGCCGCGATCAGCCGGGTGTCCTCCCCGTCGGCCACCCGCACCAGCACCTCCACCTCCCGCGGCGTCAGCATCGACAGCAGCCGCTGAGCCTCGTCGTCAGGCTGCGCCGCGGGGTTGAGCAGCTCCCCGAACGCCCCCTGCAGCAACTGGGGAGCCACCGCCGCCTCCCCGGCCCGCGCCTTCATGATCGCCCGCTCGACGCCCTCGATCCGCTCGTCGTGCCGCACGTACCCCGACGCCCCCGCCGCGAACGCCGCCGCGATCCCCCGCGGCGACGGCACCGGGCCGAGCACCACCACCGCCACCTGCGGCCGCTCCCGCTTGACCTTCACCACCGGGTCGAAGACACCCGGTTCGGCCGGCGCCGCCGTACCCAGCAGGCACACCTCCGGCGCCCGCGCGATCACCAGGTCCGCCGCGCCCGCCGCCGGCGCCGCCGCGGCGAGCACCCGGTGCCCGCGCAGCTTGAGCGCCGACGCGAGCGCCTCCGCGAGCAGGCGATGGTCGTCGACGACCATGAGCCGCACTCCCATAGAGCAACCCCCCAGTCCCCCCCATGGATGCCCCACTATGGACGCCCACCGGTCCGCACGGACAGAGGGCCCCCCGGCTCCTCGTCCTTCATGCCCCCGGAAGCTACACGCTTGTTCGACGGAGCGCTGCCCCTATTCATGAGAAGTGCCCCGGATCGATGAAATCCGGGGCACTTCTCGGTAAGTCACCCATTCGGGCGAGACCGCCGCGGTGGCCGCGCGGCGGGTCGTACGGCGTCAGCCGCCCGTGCCGAACGCCAGCACCAGGTCCTCCTCGCCGATCGACGATTCGCCCTTCCGGCGGGCGAAGACCTGCGCCATGTACAGGCGGCCGTCACGGAAGAGGAGCTCCCCGCTGTCGGGCAGGATGTTGCTCTCCGCCTCCCGCACGCTCTTCACGGCGGGGTTCTCCAGCAGCTTGGTCACCTTGAAGCTGCCGCCGTCGATGCTGACGATCTGACCGCCCTTCTGGTACGTCGGCAGCTTGTAGGCGAGCAGATTGCTCCCGTCCATGCGCAGCGGGAAGAGCGTGGTGTCGTCGCCGGCATCGGCGCGCTGGCCCGTCGGCTTTCCGGTGGTCAGGTCGAAGGCGACGATCGAGTTGGTCTGGCTGAGGCCGGAGGAGCCGTCGTGCTCCGCGGTCGGCAGATACAGCTTGCCGTTGCCGACGACGATCCCGTGGCAGTCCTCGACGCGGGTGATGCCCTCGCACTTGCCGGCGTAGGTGCTGGACGGCGCGGAGATGTGCGCGAGCAGCCTGCCCGTCTTGCCGTCGATGGAGAAGTAGTCCGTGATCGCGGTGCTGTCGCCCGCGGCGGCCGCCACCACCAGCGGGTCGGTGGAGACGACGGAGGCTTCGCCGAGGCCCGGGTCCATCTTGTACTCCGAGATCACCTTCCCCGTCTTCGGGTCGAGGGTCTGGATGTGCACCTGGGCGTTGTCGGACCCTCCGCAGCTGCGCACCGCGACCAGCTTGGCGCCGCCGCCGTACCCCGCGTCGTAGCAGTCGTCGCCCGGCTTCGGCAGCCACAGCGGCTTGCCGGAGTCGATGTCGAAGGCGGCACCTCCGCTGGTGTCGCCGACCGCGACGGTGCGTTGACCGACCGTCACATTCTGGTAATTGATCGGGTAGTCACCGGACTTGACCGTCTGCGTCCACAGCTTTTTACCGGCGTCGAGATCGAGGGCGGCGATCTGGGTGCATCCGGCGAAGCTGTTCTTCGTGTCCGTCCTGGGCTCGTAGGTGATCGCGGTCCTGCCGTCGGACGTGACCTGCTTGCTGGCCGCGCAGACCGGGCCGGGCAGCTTGATCGTCCACAGCTTGGTGCCCTTGACCGGGTCGTAGCCGACGATCTCGGCGACGCCGCTCTTGGCGTACACCTTGTCGGTCAGCCATGCGCCCACGGTGCTCACCACGTCGTCCGTGGTGGGCAGCGGGACCTGGAACAGCACCTTGGCCGCGGGATCGGCCGGCACCTTCTCCTTGCCGCCGCCCGTGGTCCCGCCGCTGCCGTTCCTGCCGCCCGTGCCGCCGCTCGACGAGGCGGTGCCGTGCTGCTTGCCGTCGCCGCCGGAGTTGGCGTACCAGATGCCGCCGCCGACGATCAGCGCGATCGCGACGACTGCCGCGACGACGATGAACAGCACCGTGTTGTTCCGCCCGCCGCCGCCCTGCACGGGCTGCGGCGGCATCGGGGCCGGCGGCCGGCCCGGATAGCCGTAACCCGGCTGCGCGTACGGGTTCTGCGGCTGGGCCCCGTAGGGAGCGGCGGGCGGCTGCCCGTAGGCCGGGGGCTGCTGGCCGTAAGGGTTCTGCTGCCCGCCGGGGTAGCCGTAACCGGGCTGCGGCGGCTGCGGGGCGGACGCCGCCTGCGGGTAGCCGTAGCCGGGCTGCGGCTGCGGAGGCTGCGGAGGCTGTTGTGGCGGCTGGTTGGGGCTCGGGGGGCCGAAACCTGGCTGCTGTGGGGGCTGGTTGGGCGGCGGAGGGGGCGGCTGGGTCATGGGACGGGTACCTCGGTGAGGCCGGAGCGGCCGGACGGCGAAGGGATTCGGTGGAGGCGGCGCAGAAGCCGGAACTGGCGGGCCGGGACCGGGAGAACCCGGCACGGCGGCTCAGTTGCCGAAAGCCATGATCAGCTTCTCCTTCGCCTGGTCGCCGCCGGACAGCCGGCCGTTGGAGATGAAGAACCGCCCGTCGGCCCAGTCCACGACGGACTCGAAGAAGGTGTCCTCGATCTCGGCGGTGCCCTGCGGGTTCTGCAGCAGCCTGGTCGTGCTGTGGGAGGAGCCGGTGGTCGGGATCGACACCACCTGGCCGCCCGTGTCGTACGACGGCTGCACATAGGCGACGAGCTTGCCGCCCTCCGCCTTCAGCGGGTACATCGGCTCGGCGGCCGGGGACTTGACCCGCCACTTCGCCTTGCCGGTGACGAGGCTGATGGCGACGATCTCGTTGGCGCTGCTCGTGGTGTCCGTCGGCAGGTACAGCGTGTCGGCGTCGACCACGACACCCTGACAGCCCTGCAGATCCCGGTTGAGGAAACCGCATCGGGGGGCGAACTTCTCGTCGACCGCCACCTGGGAGCGGATCTTGCCGTCCTTGGTGAACGTGGAGATGTTCCAGGCCTTCTTGTCCGGGTTGGTCAGGTACACCACGAGCGGGTCCAGGGAGTACACCTTGGTCACCTGCCAGCCCTTCTTGACCGGCAGGCTCCACTTGACCCTGCCGGTGGCCGGGTCCAGTTCCTGGATCTCGTCGTGCTCGTTGGGGGCGTACGCGGCGCAGCCGGACGCCTGGATCAGCCGGCCGGCGCCGCCCGCGTACGCGCTCGGATAGCAGGACCCGCCGTACTTCCCCTTGTCGTACAGCTTCTTGCCGTTGTCGATGTCGTACGCCGTGCCCGACTCCCCGCGGCCCACCATCAGCGTCCTGCCGCTGACGGAGAGGTTGATCTCGACCGCGTTGTCGAACAGCGCGCCGTCGGAGACCTTGCCGCTCCAGCCCTTCTGGCCGGTGTTCAGGTCGATCTGCTGCAGCTGGTTGCACTCGGTCTTGTCGCCGGTGCCGCTCTCGTAGGCCACGACGACCTTGTCGTCGGCCGACTTCTGCGGGGTGATCGCGCAGATCTTCTGCGGAAGGGTGATCGGGGCCCAGGCGGGCCTGCCGTCGCCGACGCCGTAGCCGAAGACCTGCTTGTACGCCGCCTTCACCACGGTCGTGCCGGTGACCCACAGGCCGGGCGCGTCGGCACCCGAACCGGGCGCGTCCGGCGCCGACTTGTACCAGAGCACCTTCGCCTCACCGGTCTTCCGGCCCGCGTTGAGGTTCTCCGGGTCGTCACCGCCGCCGCTCGACGGGTTCGGCGAGCCGGAGGCGGACGGCTTGGGGTCGTCGCTCTGCTGCGCGACCGGCTTCTTCTTGCCGCCCTCGTCCCCGCCGCTCGTGACCGCGTACACCGTGCCGCCTATGAGGAGCAGCGCGGCCACCGCGGCACCGATGATCAGCGCGGTCTTCGCCCCGGGCCGCCCTGCGGGCGCGGCACCGGGCACACCCGGGTACGGCGGCTGCTGCGGCTGCCCGAACCCGGGCTGGGGCGCCGCCCCGTAGGGCCCCGGTTGCTGCGGATAGCCGTAGGGGCCCGGGGTGCCGGGTGGGGTGGGGGCGCCGTACGGTCCCGGCTGCTGGGGGTAGCCGTAACCCGGCTGGGGCGGCTGCGGCGGTACGGCGGGCGGCGGGGGCGTGGGAGGTACACCCGGTGCGCCGGGCGTACCGGGTACGCCCTGGGGGGCGCCCGGGGTGTACGGGGCGCTCGGGGCGCCGAAACCGCCCGGGGCCGGTGGCGTCTGCGGGGCGCCGAATCCGCCGCCCTGCGGCGGCTGGTCCTGCGGCGCTCCGAATCCACCCTGCGGCGGCTGGTTGGGCGGCTGGGTCATCAGCGCTCTTCCCCCTCGTTCACTGATTTTTCGCCACGCCCTGAGGTTCTTGACGGACCCTGGGTCGTTACTCAGACGGTTCTCAGACGGCCCTTTCTATCACCCGGTACCGACAGCACACGGGCCCGGATCCGCCGCTGTTCCCAAGGGACGACCGGCCCGTGATGCCGCCGTTACGCGCCTTCACGCCCCCTTCACGCGGCGCACGCAACAGCCCCGCGCGCCGGGGGCGGGCGGCGGGGCTGTCGGGGGGTGGGATGGTGAAGTGGGGGTGCGCGGTGGCTGGTTCACGCCGGGGCGCACCCCTCGCGCTACGCGTCCTCCGCCAACTCCAGCCAGCGGAGTTCCAGTTCCTCGCGTTCGCCGTGGAGGTCGCGCAGTTGGGCGTCCAGGTCGGCGACCTTGGCGAAGTCGGTGGCGTTGTCGGCGATCTGGGCGTGCAGCCTGGACTCCTTCTCGGAGATCTTGTCCAACTGGCGCTCGATCTTCTGGAGTTCCTTCTTGGCGGCGCGCTGGTCGGCGGCGCTCTTCTCGGCCGTGGCCGGCTTGGGCGCCGCGGCGGCGGCCTGCGCGGCGACCGCCTCTTCCATGCGCTGTCGCCGCTCCAGGTACTCGTCGATGCCGCGCGGCAGCATCCGCAGGGTGCCGTCGCCGAGCAGGGCGAAGACCCGGTCCGTGGTGCGCTCGACGAAGAAGCGGTCGTGGGAGATGACGATCATCGAGCCGGGCCAGCCGTCGAGGACGTCCTCCAGCTGTGTGAGGGTCTCGATGTCGAGGTCGTTGGTGGGCTCGTCCAGGAAGAGGACGTTGGGCTCGTCCATGAGGAGCCGCAGCAGCTGGAGCCGCCGGCGCTCACCGCCCGACAGGTCCCCCACCGGCGTCCACTGCTTCTCCTTGCCGAAGCCGAACGTCTCGCACAGCTGCCCGGCGGTCATCTCGCGCCCCTTGCCGAGGTCGACGCGCTCGCGGACCCGCTGCACGGCCTCCAGGACCCGCCAGGTGGGGTCGAGTTCGGCGACCTCCTGGGAAAGGTAGGCGAGCTTGACGGTCCTGCCGACGGCGATCCGGCCGCCCGCCGGCTGTTCCTCGCCCTCGGTGCGGGCGGCGTCGGCCATGGCACGCAGCAGCGAGGTCTTGCCGGCGCCGTTCACGCCGACCAGACCGATCCGGTCGCCCGGTCCGAGCTGCCAGGTGACGTGCTTGAGCAGCACCTTCGGCCCGGCCTGCACGGTGACGTCCTCGAGGTCGAAGACGGTCTTGCCGAGCCGCGAGGAGGCGAACTTCATCAGCTCGCTGCTGTCCCGGGGCGGCGGCACGTCCGCGATCAGCTCGTTGGCGGCCTCCACGCGGAAGCGCGGCTTGGACGTACGGGCGGGGGCGCCGCGCCGCAGCCAGGCCAGCTCCTTGCGGATCAGGTTCTGCCGCTTGGCCTCCTCGGTGGCCGCGATCCGCTCGCGCTCGGCGCGTGCGAAGACGTAGTCGGAGTAGCCGCCCTCGTACTCGTACACATCGCCGCGCTGCACGTCCCACATCCGGGTGCAGACCTGGTCCAGGAACCAGCGGTCGTGGGTCACGCACACCAGCGCCGAGCGGCGGTTCTGCAGGTGCTTCGCGAGCCAGGCGATGCCCTCGACGTCGAGGTGGTTGGTGGGCTCGTCGAGGACGAGGAGGTCCTGCTCCTCGATGAGCAGCTTGGCGAGCGCGATCCGGCGCCGCTCGCCACCGGACAGCGGTCCGATGACCGTGTCGAGCCCCTTGGGGAAGCCGGGCAGGTCGAGCCCGCCGAACAGCCCGGCCAGCACGTCCCTGACCTTGGCGTTCCCGGCCCACTCGTGGTCGGCCATGTCGCCGATGACCTCGTGGCGGACGGTGGCGGCGGGGTCGAGGGAGTCGTGCTGCGTGAGCACGCCGAGCCGCAGCCCGCCGGAGTGCGTGACGCGCCCGGTGTCGGTCTCCTCCACCTTGGCGAGCATCCGGATGAGGGTGGTCTTGCCGTCGCCGTTGCGTCCGACGACCCCGATCCGGTCCCCTTCCGACACGCCGAGCGAGACGCCGTCCAGCAGGGCACGGGTGCCGTACACCTTGCTGACGTTCTCGACATTGACGAGGTTGACGGCCATTTCACTCCTGTGCGCGGGGCTGTGTCGGCATGCGGCTCCGCCGCGTGGGTCAGCCTTCTAGCGTAGGGCCTCGGGAGGTGGGGACGGACTGCGAGGGGATGGTCACCCTTAGTGGTGATGGGATCCCTCGTCCGCGGACCGTTCACCACTGCGTCGCGGTGAACATCGGCACACCCTCCGAGCCCCGCCGTCAGAGAACCGTCGCCCCCGCCACCGGCCCCGCGGCCTTCCGCACCGATCTGCACGTGCCGGACGCCCGCAGGACCGCCGCCACCTTCTCCGCCGACCCGGCATCACGCGCGAGGAACGCCGTCGTAGGCCCGGACCCGGAGACCAGCGCGGCCGGCGCACCCGCCCCGCGCCCCGCCTCCAGGGTGTCCGCCAGCTCCGGGAACAGGGACAGGGCCGCGGGCTGAAGGTCGTTGCAGACGGAAGCCGCCAGCGCCTCCACGTCGCCCTTCGCCAGCGCCTCCAGCAGGTCCGCCGAGGCCACCGGCTCGGGGATCTCCCGCCCCTGTGCCAGCCGGTCGAACTCGCGGAAGACGGCCGGGGTGGACAGCCCGCGCTCGGCCATCGCGAACACCCAGTGGAAGGTGCCGCCGACCTCCAGGGCGGTCAGTCGCTCGCCCCGGCCGACGCCGAGTGCGGCGCCGCCGACCAGGCTGAACGGGACGTCGCTCCCCAACTCGGCGCAGATGGCGAGCAGTTCGGCCCGCGAAGCCCCCGTGCCCCACAGCGTGTTGCAGGCGAGCAGCGCGCCCGCGCCGTCCGCGCTGCCGCCCGCCATGCCGCCGGCGACCGGGATGTCCTTGGCGATGTGGATGTGGACGTTCGGTTCGATGCCCCGGCGCGCGGCCAGCGCGATCGCGGCGCGTGCGGCGAGGTTCGTGCGGTCCAGGGGGACCTCGGCGGCGTCCGGGCCCGCGCAGGTGATCCGGAGTTCCTCCGCGGGGGTCACCGTCACCTCGTCGTACAGGCCGACCGCGAGGAAGACGTTGGCGAGGTCGTGGAAGCCGTCGGGGCGCGCGGCACCGACCGCGAGCTGGACGTTGACCTTGGCCGGGACCCGTACCGTGACGCTCACTTGCCGGACTCCTCGTTCGGGGGCGCGGGGGTCGCCCCCCGCAAGGACGCAGCCTCCGCGATCCGCGCGAACTCCTCCACCGTCAGCGACTCCCCGCGCACCTGCGGCGAGACCCCGGCCGCGACCAGCGCTGCCTCGGCCGCGGCGGCGGACCCGGCCCAGCCGGCGAGCGCCGCCCGCAGGGTCTTGCGGCGCTGCGCGAAGGCCGCGTCGACGACCGCGAAGACCTCCCTCCTGGAGGCCGTCGTCTTGATCGGCTCGGCCCGGCGGACCAGCGAGACCAGGCCGCTGTCGACGTTCGGCGCGGGCCAGAAGACGTTACGGCCGATCGCCCCGGCCCGCTTCACCTCGGCGTACCAGTTGGCCTTCACCGACGGCACGCCGTACACCTTCGAGCCGGGTGCGGCGGCGAGGCGGTCGGCGACCTCGGACTGCACCATGACGAGGGTGCGCTCGATGCTCGGGAAGGTGTCGAGCATGTGCAGCAGCACGGGTACGGCGACGTTGTAGGGCAGGTTCGCCACCAGCGCCGTCGGCGGGGGGCCGGGCAGTTCGGTGACGTGCATCGCGTCGGAGTGGACGAGCGCGAACCGGTCGGCGCGCGCCGGCATGCGCGCCCCGATGGTCGTGGGCAGGGCCGCGGCGAGCACGTCGTCGATCTCGACCGCGGTGACCCGGTCGGCGACCTCCAGCAGCGCGAGCGTGAGGGAGCCGAGCCCCGGGCCGACCTCGACGACCACGTCGTCGGGGCGGACCTCGGCGGTGCGGACGATACGCCGGACCGTGTTGGCGTCGATCACGAAGTTCTGGCCGCGCTGCTTGGTGGGTCGGACACCGAGCGCTGCCGCCAGCTCACGGATGTCGGCGGGGCCGAGGAGGGCGTCGGGGGTGGGGCTGCTCACGGGACAAGGGTACGGGGGTCTGCCCGACCGGTTTGCCAGGCGCCCGGCGCCGCGAGCGCCCCGAAGGCGGGCTGACCATGCAACCGCGCGCCGCAGCGGGGCTAACCGTGCAGCCGTCTCCCGCAGTGCGGCCAAGGCGCCGACCCCCGCCGCCTGTACAGCTTCTTCGCGCGGAAGGTCTGTTCCGCCGCCGAGGCGTCCTGGGGGCGGCCGGAGCCGCCGAGGCTGTGCCAGGTGTGGGTGTCGAACTGGTAGAGGCCCCCGTAGGTCCCGGAAGGGTCGACGGCGTCCGGGCGCCCGCCGGACTCGCAGGCGGCCAGACGGTGCCAGTCGAGGTCGTCGCCGCCGTCCGCCGAGGCCGGCAGGGGCTTGGTGCCCACCTTCACGATCTGTTTGCGCGGCTTGCGCACCAGCTCGGAGGTCTCCCGGCGCGGTCTGTCACGGACCCCGTTGACGGTGCGCAGGAGGTAGGTGTCGCGGCGCAGTCCGGGCTGCCCGGGCTGTGCGACGACCTCGGTGCCCTTGAAGAGGGTGGGGTCCTCGGTCCGCTCGGTCTCGAACGGGATCTGCTCCTCGCGGACCTCCCGCATGCCGCTGATCCGGAGCACGGTCACCGTCTGCCCGTCCCGGGGGAAGCTGTCGGGCGGGACGGAGGTGGTGTCCTGGCCGTTCAGGCCGATCCCGGCCTCCTCGACGGCCTCGCGGACGGTGGCCGCGTTGGTGCGGATGGACCGGGTCCGGCCGTCGGCCATGATCGTGACGGCGCGCTCGGTGCGCACGTCGAGCGCGAGCCCGGCGCGTCCGATGGGCTGGGAGCGCGAGGCGGACAGGTACGCGCCCTCCGCACGCACCCCCAGCTCGTCCAGCGCCCCTTCCACGGTGTGCGCCGTCGTCCACACCTCGCGCCGCGTGCCGTCCAGAGTGAGCCGGACGGGGCGCCCGTGGCGCACGGCGACGGCATCTCCGCTGGCGAGCGCCGTGCCGGGGGCGGGCGCGACCATGTCGTGCGCCCCCACCCGCACGCCCTGCTCGGCGAGCAGCTCGTGCACGTCGTCGGCGAAGGTGTGCAGGGTGCGCGGCCGGCCGTCGACGGTCAGCTCGATCGCCTTGTCCTGGGCGACGAACGCGGTGGTGCCGCCGGCGAGGAAGGCCACGACCAGCGCCTGCGGCAGCAGACGGCGCACGGCGGACTCCGGGCGCTCGGCGCAACGGGCCCTGCGCCGGCGTCCGGTATGCCCGTCCATGCCCTCGGGTGGTCCGGGATCCTCCGCGTACACCGGCTCGGGCACGCTCATCACCTGGCGGGACGGCACCGGCTCGGTGACGAAGTACGCCTGCGCCTCGTAAGCGGGCCGGTAGGTGTCCCGGTACAGCCCAGAGGGCAGTGTCTCCGCGTTGTGCACGGAGGCGTCATGGCCGTACGGCTCGTACGTCTCGTACTGCGACTTGCTCACGCCGACACGCTCCAGAGAAGCCAGAGGGGTCCGATCGGGCCCCCAGAACCTAGCGGAGCGGTCGTCACTCTCCAAAGCGACGCGACTACGCACTGTTGCCCGTCGAGCGTGCGCCCAGCATTCGAACGCCGACTCGGCGGACCGCGGAACTCAGTAGCCGAAGGCGCGGGCGGTGTTGGCGGCGAGGGCCGTGGCCAGCGCGTCCTCGTCGATGCCGCGCACGGCGGCCATCGCGCGCACGGTCACCGGGATCAGATACGGCGCGTTCGGGCGCCCGCGGTACGGCGCGGGGGTCAGGAAGGGCGCGTCGGTCTCCACGAGGACCAGCTCCAGCGGGGCGACGGCGAGGGCGTCCCGCAGGTTCTGGGCGTTCTTGAAGGTGACGTTGCCGGCGAAGGACATGAAGTAGCCCTCGCGGGCGCAGATCTCCGCCATCTCCGCGTCGCCGGAGTAGCAGTGGAAGACGGTGCGCTCGGGGGCGCCCTCCTCCTTCAGGACGCGCAGGACGTCGGCGTGCGCCTCCCGGTCGTGGATGACGAGCGCCTTGCCGTGCCGCTTGGCGATCTCGATGTGGGCGCGGAAGGACCGCTCCTGCGCCGCCTTGCCCTCCGGGCCGGTGCGGAAGTGGTCCAGCCCCGTCTCGCCGACGCCCTTCACCTGGGGCAGCGCGGCGAGCCGGTCGATCTCGGCGAGGGCCTCGTCGAGCGCCGTCTCGCCGCCCGGCTCCCGGGCGCCCTGCCGCGACCAGCCGTCGGGGTCGCCGTGGACGATGCGCGGGGCCTCGTTGGGGTGGAGGGCGACGGTGGCGTGGACGCTGTCGTGGGCGGCGGCGATCTCGGCGGCCCACCGCGAGCCCTTGATGTCGCAGCCGACCTGGACGACGGTCGTCACCCCCACGGACGCGGCCTTCGCGAGGCCCTCCTCGACCGTGCCGGACTGCATGTCGAGGTGGGTGTGCGAGTCGGCGACCGGAACCCGCAGCGGCGCCGGAAGCGGCGGTGCGGCGTTCTTGTCGCCCTTGGAGGTCTGGCCGGCGTTCGAAGGCATGCCCCGATCCTACGAAAGGGTCATGCCCGCACCGCCCGGTGATCCGCTCAGCCGGCCTTGTGCTGGAACGGGTGCAGAAGATCGGACAGGTGCCAGTGGTTCGGTTCGCGGGGCTCCGCGGGCACCTGGGGGGCCTCGACCGGGCCCGCCTGCGGCACGGCGTGGTGCCGCTCGGCGACCCCGCGCACCGAGGAGACCTGCCCCGCGCGCATGATCCGCACGACATGACCGTCGCAGTTGTGGCAGCCGGGCCGGCTCAGCGGCGACGGCACGACCCGGCCGTCGACCACGTACAGCACGAACTGATGCCCGTCGGCGTCCGTGTGGTGCTCTATCTCGTACGACTGCTCCCAGCCGTGCCCGCATCGCATACAGGCGAACGAGTACGACTCGTGAACGACGGCGGTGGGCGTACCACGGAGGCCGGTCTGCCCTGCGATCTCGCTCATGCCAGCTCCTCTTGTCCGCTGGACAAACGCCCCGCAACGGGGCGTCTCTTCAACCAGTGGACGCCTTCACCAGCGCGAACGCACCAGGGCTGTCGAGTGTTGGAATCGATTTGAGTCTTCCTTGCAGAAAAGGCCCCGATCGGCGGCGTTTCCCTTTGCCATCGGCGACAGCCCTTTGCCGTCCCATGGCCCGCCCGCTCACAAGAGAAGAGCCCTGCTCAGAGGGGTTCTGCGCGCCCCGCAGGGGGCGGACGAACCCCCGTCACTCACCGGAACGCTTCGCTGCAACTACCGCGTCGAAAACAACCCGCTTCGGCACCCCCGCCTCCACAGCCACCGCCGCGATCGCCTCCTTGCGCCGCTCCCCCGCCTCCTCACGCGCGCGTACCCGCCGTACGAGCTCCTCGGCGTCCAGTTCCTCGGGAGCACGCTCCGGCGCCCCCTCGACCACCACGGTGATCTCCCCGCGGACCCCCTGCGCGGCCCACTCCGCCAGCTCGGCCAGCGGGCCGCGCCGTACCTCCTCGTACGTCTTGGTCAGCTCCCGGCACACGGCGGCCCGCCGGTCCGCGCCGAAGACCTCGGCCATGGCGGCGAGGGTGTCGTCGAGCCGGTGCGGGGCCTCGAAGTAGACGAGCGTGCGCCGCTCTGCCGCGACCTCCCGTAGCCGGGCCAGGCGCTCGCCGGCCTTGCGCGGCAGGAAGCCCTCGAAGCAGAAGCGGTCGACGGGCAGCCCGGACAGCGCGAGCGCGGTGAGCACGGCGGACGGCCCCGGTACGGCGGTGACCCGGATGTCCTTCTCCACCGCGGCCGCGACCAGCCGGTAGCCCGGGTCGGAGACGGACGGCATCCCGGCGTCGGTCACGAGCAGCACGCGCGCGCCGCCGAGCAGTTCCTCGACGAGTTCCGGCGTACGGGCGGACTCGTTGCCCTCGAAGTACGACACGACGCGGCCCTTGGGCGTGACGCCGAGGGCCTGGGTGAGCCGGCGCAGCCGCCGGGTGTCCTCGGCGGCGACCACGTCGGCGCCGGCGAGCTCCTCGGCCAGCCGGGGCGGCGCGTCCGCGATGTCGCCGATGGGGGTACCTGCCAGGACAAGGGTTCCAGTCACACCCCCATCCTCCCAGCCCCCGTCCCTCGCGCGGGCCGCCCCCGCACCCGCGGAGAACGACCACATCCCGACCGGTACCCCACATGCACGGGACTCGCACAGAACGGTTCCCTACCATGGCGCGAGTGACCAGTACCGCGTCCTCCATGGACCTCCGGCAGGGCCAGGCGCCGCACGACCAGCGGCCGTCGTGGCAGCAGCGGCTGCGCCGATTCGGGTACGTACCGGCCAAGGACGCGCCCTCGGGCGACGTACGCGGCCGGCTGGTGCCCCCGTACGCCGCGCCGGGCCCCCGGCTGTGGCAGGTGCTCGGCGTGCCGCCGGTCCTCGCCGAGCGGATCACCCGCTGGTCGGGCTGGGGCGGTCCGCTGCTGGTGACGCTGATGGCGGGCCTGATGCGGTTCTGGAACCTGGGCAGCCCGCGCGCGGTGATATTCGACGAGACGTACTACGCCAAGGACGCCTGGGCGCTCGTCCACCGTGGTTTCGAGGTCAACTGGGACAAGAACGCCAACGACCTGGTGCTGCAGACGCACGGCCATCTCACCATCCCGACGGACGCGGCGTACGTCGTGCATCCGCCGGTCGGCAAGTACGTCATCGGGCTCGGCGAGCTGATGTTCGGGTTCGACCCGTTCGGCTGGCGGTTCATGACGGCGCTGCTCGGGACGCTGAGCGTGCTGCTGCTGTGCCGGATCGGGCGCCGGCTGTTCCGCTCGACGTTCCTCGGCTGCCTGGCGGGCGCGCTGATGGCGGTGGACGGCCTGCACTTCGTGATGAGCCGGACCTCGCTGCTCGACGGCGTGCTGATGTTCTTCGTGGTGGCCGCGTTCGGCTGTCTGGTCATCGACCGGGACCGGTCGCGGGAGAGGCTGGCCGCGGCGCTGCCCATGGACACCGACGGCCGGGTCCGCCCGGACTGGCACGTCGCCGACAGGTTCCGTTTCGGCCTGCGCCCCTGGCGCTGGGTGGCCGGGCTGATGCTGGGCCTGGCCATCGGCACCAAGTGGAACGGCCTGTACATCCTGGCCGCCTTCTGTGTGATGGCGGTGCTGTGGGACGTGGGGGCGCGCAAGACGGCCGGCGCCCGGCACCCGTACACGGCGGCCCTGAAGTACGACACGGGCATCGCCTTCCTGGCGACGGTGCCGGTGGCGATCGCGGTCTATGTGCTCTCCTGGCTCGGCTGGATCCTCTCCCCGGCGGACGGCACCGGCGGCTACTTCCGCAACTGGGCGGCCACCGACGGCAGGGGTGGCAGCTGGACCTTCCTGCCGGACTGGCTGCGCAGCCTGTGGCACTACGAGCACGAGGTGTACAAGTTCCACGTCGGCCTGACCTCCCCGCACACCTACCAGTCCAACCCGTGGAGCTGGATCGTGCTGGGTCGCCCGGTGTCGTACTTCTACGAGTCACCGAATCCCGGGGCGGACGGGTGCCCGGCGAACGCGGGCCAGAAGTGCGCCCGTGAGGTGCTGGCGATCGGCACACCGCTGCTGTGGTGGGCGGCCTGCTTCGCGATCCTGTACGTGCTGTGGCGGTGGGGGTTCCGCCGCGACTGGCGCGCCGGTGCCATCGCGTGCGGCATCGCGGCGGGGTATCTGCCCTGGTTCCTGTACCAGGAGCGGACGATCTTCCTCTTCTACGCGGTCGTCTTCGTGCCGTTCCTGTGCCTGGCGGTGGCGATGCTGATCGGCGCGATCGTCGGCCCACCGGGCTCCTCCGACACCCGCCGAGTGATCGGCGCGTCGGCGGCGGGCGTCCTGGTACTGCTGATCGCCTGGAACTTCATCTATTTCTGGCCCCTGTACACGGGCACGGCGATCCCGATCGACTCGTGGCGGTCGCGGATGTGGCTGGACACCTGGGTCTAGCCGGGCAGACGCGTTAGGACGGCCAGGCAGGACGCCGGGCCGTCCTGGCCGTTGTCGGTTGTCCGAGGCGTCATCGGCCTCCCTCAGACGGCCCGGAGACGGCCCGGCCTGCAGGGTTACGGACCGCGGGGCCGCCTGGCGAACGCAGCGGGCCGGATTCACAGCCGCACGATGACCAGGGCGGTGTCGTCGGTGGCGCCACCGGGTGGGAGCAGGTCGTTGAGCACGGCGTCGGCGAGGGCTTCGGGGTCGTCTGTCCGGTGACGGGCCAGGGAGTCGGCGAGCCGGGCGAGGCCGGAGTCGATGTCCTCGCCTCGGCGTTCGATCAGGCCGTCGGTGTAGAGCGCGAGAACGGCGCCCTCGCGGAAGGCCGTGGCAGCCTGGATCCGGGTGGCGTGCTGAGGGCTGGCGGCCAGTGGCGGGTCGGTGGCCTGGTCGAGGAACTCGACGGTCCCGTCCCCCTGCAGGAGCGCAGGTGGGGGGTGGCCGGCGCTGCTGTAGGTGATGGTGCCGGTCTCCCAGTCGATGAATGCCGTGGCCACGGTGGTGTTCTCGGCGCCGTCGAGGGTGCGGGCGTACAACCCGAGGACTTCCAGGGCGCGGGCGGGGCCTTCGGCGACGAGGCAGGCGGCGGTGAGGGCGCTGCGCAGTTGTCCCATGACGCAGGCCGCGGGCAGGCCATGGCCGACGACGTCGCCGACGGTGACGGCGATGCGGTCGCCGGGCAGGTCGACCAGGTCGTACCAGTCCCCGGCCACATTCAGCGCTTCGGCGGCGGGCCGGTAGCGTACGGCCGCCTGATGCCGGCCGGCCGGGCGCAAAGCCGGCAGCATGGATTCCTGCAAGGTCAGCGCGACTTCACGGGCGCGGATGAGTTCGGTGACGTCCTCCACCCGGTGCAGCAGCAGCGCCACCCGCCCATCCGATCCGAACACGGGGATGTTGGTCATGTTGAAGTACCGCTCGTGCCACACTCCGGGCTGGTCGGGGTCCTGCACGTCGTAGCGCTGCAACGCCACGATGCTGCGCTCACCGGTGCCCGCCGCCTGGCGCAGTGACGCCAGAACTCTGAGCAGGAGAGGCTCGGCGGGGGCCTTTTCGGGGTGGTCCTCGGGCACGAAGTGACCGACCACCTGCTCGCGGGCAAGGCCCCGGAGCCGCAAGAACTCCGGGTTGGCGTCCGCGTAGACCAGCTCCGGAGTCACCAGCGCCACCGCCCCGGGAAGGGCCTGGAACACCGCCGCGTAGTCGACCGCCGGTACCTTCATCACTTCCCTGCCTTGCCCAGCAGCTCTGCCTCTTTTCACGATACGAGCGGGGAGTCGCGGCTCGCCTGTCACCACTCCTTCACCGGAGGCGGCTGAAGGCCTGTGAGGTGGTGCTGGTGTTGTAGGTGGCGCTGACGAATTCGTCGAAGATCAAGAGCACGGCCCCAAGGACGAGGAACACCACGACCAGGGTTTTGCCCGCGCCGCTGAGCGGCAGCGGGCGGGTAGCTGAGCGGGGTTGCTCGCCAGGGGCGGGCGCGTCGCCGAACAGCCGCTTGGGGTAGGCCGCGGTGAGCATCATCAGGTAGGCGTACAGACGCATGTCGTAGCGGGCGGTGGCGGCGGTCGCCTCGAACAGCGGGCGCGGCATCCGGCCGCGGATCAGCACCACGACCCAGAAGATGGGGCAGATCACGTACCAGCCGAGGATGAGCAGTTCCACCACGACGGCGGCGGGGATGAGCAGAATGATGCGGAACAAGACGGCGAGGCGGTTGAGCCTCCCGGGATGGACCTCGACCTGGACGGGATGGTCGGGCGCCAGGAAGGCGAACGGCGGGTAGGCGTCGACCAACAGCATCGCGTAGGCGGTGACGCGGGTCGAGTAGACGAGGTAGCCGGTCAGGAACGAGGCGATCGGTTCGGGCAGCCGTCCGGTGATCAGGGCGGCGAACCAGCCGACGACCATGACGACGGACGCGGCGATCCACAGGAAGAGCAGGGCGATGTATTGGGGGATCAGCAGGAGCCAGCGCAGCAGCACGGTCCAGCGGCGCTGCCGGCCGGGCTCGGGGAGATCCAGCTCCGGGAGCACCTCCGGCGGGGGAGCGGGGTGCGGCGCCCACGTATGGTCTGCCATAGCCAGCTCCTGTCAGGTCCGCGACTGTCGCTCGGCTCAGAGCTTCAGGATCACGCCGGTCGGCCCCGTGCACGCGTGGTGAGGACCAACTGGGTGACCGGCTTGCTCGCGGTCGAGGGGGACTGAGCGGCTATTGCTCGACGTCCTGGCGGGCTAAGGTCGGCGAATGACCTTGGAATGGGAACAGGTAATCGTCCACTCGGAGGACCCGGTAGCTCTGGGGCAGTGGTGGGCCGAGGCTCTTGGTTGGGTCGTGGTCCACTCCTCCGATGAGGAGTTCGAGATCCGCCCGGCGCCGGATCGCCTGCCGGGGTTGGACTTCGTCCGGCTGGACGAGAGCAAGAAGGCCAAGAGCCGGCTGCACCTCGACTTCAGGCCCGATGACCAGGACGCCGAGGTGGCTCGTCTGGTGGCTCATGGCGCACAGCGTGTCGACATCGGCCAGGGTGAGCAATCCTGGGTTGTCCTGGCAGACCCCGAAGGCAACGAGTTCTGTGTCCTCGGCCGGCGTCAGTGAGGCTCAAACGCATCGGCCGGACCGGGACGGCGTCCGAGTCCACCACATGACGACGGCCCCGCCCCGACGATCCGGTGCGGGGCCGCTGTACGCGTGATGTCCAGCCGCGGAAGTCGTCGCCGAGGACCTCACGCCGCGCCGCTTCCTCCCGCCGGTTCAAAGCGTTGATCGTCCGGACCGACCCCACACACAGCACCAGCCACGTCACCACGATCAGGACGCGCACCACCGCGCCCACCACGCCCGAATCCGCGCGAACCGGGAGCGGCCGTGAATTGTCGCAAGCGTGCTACGGATTTGCCCCAGACATCACCCGCCGAGGCGGGGACCTTATGGTGAGTGCCGTCGTTGGGGAGTGTGAGGGCTACGGGGACCCTGGGGAAGGCACGGAGGATCTGAGGCTGTGGGCAAGAGAAGGCGCGTCGCCGAGCGACGGAGGAGTCCCGGTCCCGCCCTGGTCGGCGGGGTGATCGTCCTCGCCGTCGGCGGTGCCGGGTTCGCCGGCTACGTGCTGACCGACGGCGGTGCCGCCGCCGACGAGCGGACGTCCGCCTCGGCCGACCACAAGGCCGTCAAGACCGGCCCGCTCAGCGCCGCCGAGATCCGCACCGCCTCCACCCGCTTCCTCACCGCGTGGCAGCAGGGCAGGATCGGCGAGGCGGCCGCCGCGACCGACGACGCCTCCGCCGCCACGGGGCTGCTGACCGGCTACACCAAGGACGCCCATCTGAAGGACGTCACCCTCACCGCCGGCACGCCCACGGGCGCCAAGGTGCCGTTCTCCGTCAAGGCGACGGTGTCGTACCGGAACCTCAGCAAGCCGCTGGCGTACGGCAGTTCGTTCACCGTGGTACGGCGGGCGAGCGACGGCAAGCCGCTGGTCGACTGGCACTCCTCGGTCGTCCACCCGGATCTGAAGGACGGCGACACGCTCGTCACCGGCGAGTCCGGCACCCCGCCCGTCAAGGCGCTGGACCGTGACGGCGGCGAGGTGACGGCCGCCAAGTACCCGTCCCTGGGGCCGGTGTTGGACGGGCTGCGGGAGAAGTACGGCAAGACGGCGGGCGGCAAGGCGGGCGTGGAGCTGCGTGTGGTGCGCGGCAAGGCCTCGCAGAAGGCCGGGCTGTCCGACAAGACGCTGGTGGAGCTGACCAAGGGCACGCCGGGCACGGTGAAGACGACGCTGAGCCCCACCTTCCAGGCGGCGGCCGAGCAGCAGGTCGGCAAGCGCTCGCAGGCCTCCGTGGTCGTCGTACGGCCCTCGACCGGCGAGATCCTCGCGGTCGCCAACAGCGAGCACGGCTTCAACGTCGGCTTCCAGGGCTCCCTCGCCCCCGGCTCCACGATGAAGATCGTGACGTCGACCATGCTGTTCGAGAAGAAGCTCATCACCCCGGACGCCTCGCACCCCTGCCCCAAGACGTACAAGCTGGCCGGCTGGACGTTCCACAACGACGGCGACTCCGAGATCAAGAAGGGCACCTTCGAGCAGAGCTTCGGGGCCTCCTGCAACAACGCCTTCATCGACTTCGCGCCGAAGCTGTCCAACAGCGATCTGACGAAGGAGGCCCAGGAGGTCTACGGCCTCTCCATGAACAACTGGGCCATCGGCGTCCCGTCCTTCGACGGCTCCGTCCCGGTGCAGAGCGGCGCGCAGATGGGCGCCTCGCTGATCGGGCAGGGCGGGGTGCGCATGAACCCGCTGAACATGGCGTCGGTGGCGGCCACGGTGGAGTCGGGCGTCTTCCACCAGCCGTACCTGGTCTCCCCCGACGTGGACCACCGCACGCTGGCGAAGGCGTCGCGCACCATGTCCGCGAAGACGCAGTCCCAGCTGAAGCAGGTCATGCGCTTCACGGCGGACTACGGCACGGCGGCCAAGGCGATGGCGGGCATGAGCGGGGACTACGGCGCCAAGACGGGCTCCGCCGAGGTCGACGGCCAGAAGAAGCCGAACGGCTGGTTCACCGCGTTCAAGGGCGACCTGGCCGCCGCGGGCGTGGTCCAGGCGGGCGGCCACGGCGGTGACACGGCGGGGCCGATCGTGGCGACCCTGCTGAAGATGGGCTGATCAGACGAGCTGATCAAACCGGCGTCAAGCCCGTACCGGCTCCGCGGTGTACGTCCGGCGCAGAAATCTCACCAGCGCCTTCGACTCGAACTGGACCACCTCGACACCGTTGTCGGAGTGGAACTCGACGACGGCCTGGACACGCCCGCACGGCCACACCCGTACCGCGCCGCTCTCCGCCGGTGCGCGCAGGCCCCGTTCGAGCAGCGCGCGCGAGAAGGTCCACTCGTGCGGGCCCGGCAGGCCGACCCGGACCGACCGTGGATCGGAGTCGGGGTCGTACCGC
Source organism: Streptomyces sp. NPDC002076 (assembly GCF_053593835.1). Taxonomy (NCBI): domain Bacteria; kingdom Bacillati; phylum Actinomycetota; class Actinomycetes; order Kitasatosporales; family Streptomycetaceae; genus Streptomyces; species Streptomyces sp. NPDC002076. The sequence continues at coordinate 96,657 of NZ_JBSFDI010000012.1, read as the reverse complement.
AGCACCACCGGTACAGCCCCCGGGTCCTCCTCGTCCGTGACGATATGGGCGCGCGCGTACTGCTCGACCACAGACATCGAATCGCCCTTTCACCCTGGGTGACCTATACGAAAGCTGCGCTTCCGTTTTGTCTCCAATGTCCCATATTTTCCGATTTACGCCTCACCGGGATGCGAGACCTCGCAATCCGTCTACCCGGGATGGATTCCTCGCCTCGCCGCTCGGCTTCGATCCGGAGTCCATGACAATGGGTGCGTGACGAACCAGGACCGCGCCGCCGAGGGGTCGCTGCTGCTGGACGACCAGCTGTGCTTCGCGCTGTACGCCGCACAGCGGGCCGTGACCGCCGCATACCGTCCACTTCTGGACGACCTCGGACTCACCTACCCGCAGTACCTCGTGCTGCTGGTGCTGTGGGAGCGCGGCGAGACCAGCGTGAAGGAACTGGCGCGCGCCCTGCGCCTGGACTACGGGACCGTCTCGCCGCTACTGAAGCGACTGGAGGGGGCGGGCCTGGTGCGCAGGGAGCGCGCGGCCGGTGACGAGCGCTCGGTGCTGGTCGCGTGCACGGGGCGCGGAGAGGAACTCCGGGAGCGCGCGGCGTGCATACCCGGCACCCTTCTCACCACGACGGGCCTCGGCGCACAGGAGGTCGCGTACCTGCGCGAGACGTTGCGGAACCTCACCGAGCGCGCCGCCGCGGCGGCCGACCGGCGCTGATATCCCGCTCCGGTCCACCGATCCCGCTCCGGTCTCGCGTTACCCACGGTTGCCACCCCCTGGTGCCGCCCACTGACGTACCGGCCAGTACCTTGTGCACGATGTACTTGTGCGCCACTTGTTCCGGGGGAGGCCGGCCATGACCGAGGACACCGCTGTCGACACCCGTCCGACTGTCGACACCCGTCCGACGAAGATCATGTACGTCGCCGAGGCCACCGCGCACGGCGGCCGCGACGGCTATGTCACCAGCCAGGACGGCCAGATCGAGCTGAAGGTCGCGATGCCTCCGGAGCTGGGCGGCGACGGCAACGGCACCAACCCGGAACAGCTGTTCGCGGCCGGCTACAGCTCCTGTTTCCACAACGCGCTGATCCTCGTCGGCAACCGGGAGGGCTACGACCTGACCGGCTCCACGGTGGCGGCCAAGGTCGGCATCGGCCCGAACAGGCACCGCGGCTACGGCCTCGCGGTCGCCCTCAGCGTCTCCCTGCCGGTGCTGGACGCGGACGTCGCGGCCCGGCTGGTGGACGCGGCGCACGAGGTCTGCCCCTACTCCAACGCCACGCGCGACAACATCGACGTAACGATCCTGCTGGGCTGACCCCACCGAGGAATCACAGGCGCACAGCCCGCGTTGCACCCACAGTCGCAGGCGATGGGACAGTGACCGAAGGGACGGCGGACGTGGATGTGAACGGCACAGTGGCCGAGGGCTTCGAGCCGGTCAGGGAGGCGTTCGCAGCGAACTTCGCGCTGCTCGGGGAGCGCGGCGCGGCCGTCGCCGTGTACCGCGACGGACACAAGGTCGTCGACCTGTGGGCCGGCACCAGGGATGTGGACGGCACGGCGCCCTGGGAGTCCGGGACCGCGCAGATCGTGCGTTCCGCGACCAAAGGTGTCGCCGCCGCCGCGCTGCTGCTCCTGCACCAGCGCGGCGAACTGGACCTGGACGCCCCGGTCGGCGCGTACTGGCCCGAGTACAAGGCGGCCGGCAAGGAGCACACCCTCGTCCGGCACCTGCTCGCCCACCGCGCGGGTGTGCCCGTGCTGGACCGACCGCTGACCCCCGCCGAGGCCGCCGACCCCGATCTCGGCGCCGCGGCCGTCGCCGCGCAGGCGCCGGTGTGGGAACCGGGCACGGACCACGGCTACCACGCCCAGACCTACAGCTGGCTCACCGGCGAGCTGATCCGGCGGATCACCGGACGCCCGGTCGGCGACTGGATCGCGGACGAGATCGCCGGCCCGGTCGGCGCGGACCTGTGGCTCGGTCTGCCGGAGTCGGAGCACGCGCGCGTGGGCCGTGTCGGCCCGGTCGAGGCGGCCGAGGCCGTGGGCCTGAAGACCCGCCCCAAGCGCGCGGTGGCCGAGGCCTACGCCGACCCGGACTCGCTGACCCGGCGCGCGTTCGCCGCGATCACCCCGCTCCCCGACGAGAACGACCCCGCCTACCGCGCGGCCGCCCTGCCCGCCTCCAACGGCATCGCCACGGCCGAGGGCCTGGCCCGCTTCTACGCCTCGCTCATCGGCGAGGTCGACGGCGGCAGGCGGCTGTTCACCCCGGAGACGAGGGAACTGGCCCGCGCCGAGCAGTCCGCCGGACCGGACCGGGTCCTGGTGGTCGGCACCCGGTTCGGCCTCGGCCACATGCTGCACGGCGCGGCGTCCCCGCTGCTCTCCCCCGGCTCCTTCGGCCACCCGGGCCGGGGCGGCGCCCTCGCGTTCGCCGACCCGGAGACCGGCATCGCCTTCGGCTATGTCACCAACGGCTTCCGGAAGAGCGTGACGGCGGACCCGAGGGCACAGGCGCTGGTACGGGCGGTACGCGCGGCGCTCGCGTAGGTTGCGTCGTCACACGTTGATCGGGTGCGAGGTCCGTCCGGACGCCTCGTCGATCTCGCCATGGGCCTTGCTCAGCAGTTCCATGGCCAGCTCGTTCAGGGCGCGTGCGCCGGCCACCTCCTCGCCGACCCGTGGCTGATTGGCGTCGACGCGGTGCCGGGTGGCGTGCCCGTGCGCCCGCACCTCCGTACCGTCGGGCAAGCGCAGCAGGGCCGCCGCATCCGTGTGCTGATCGTCCTCCTTGAATTCCAGCTCGACATGCCATCCGACAGCGGTGTGCGTCATGACGATCACCTCCGAAAACCGCTGCTTCCAGGGTGCCCCCGGTACCCCGCCCCGTCATGTCGACGCCTCGTCACCCGCGCGGAGTCCGGCTCTGCTCGCCCTTCTCCCCCTCGTGCTGCCCGCCCTGGTCGAAGCTGGCGAAGTACGCGGCGGCCATGTCCTCGTCCGCGTGGCCCTGGGCGGCGGCGCGGGCGAACCGCTGCGCGGTCGCGGCGGCGACGTCCAGCCGTACCCCGCCGCGCTCGCCCGCCTGGACGATGAGCCGGGCGTCCTTCTCGGCGGTGGCCACCGCGAACGACGGCGGGGTCAGCTTTCCGTCGAGCACCAGCGCGGACTTCGCCCGCAGGTATCCCATGTCGAGCGGACCGCCCTCGATGAGCTCGAAGAACCCCTGCGGATCCACGCCGAGGGCCCGGGCGAGGGCGAGCACCTCCCCGGCCGCCGCGGTGACCGAGAGCACCCAGCTGTTGGCCACCAGCTTCAGCCGGCTGGCGCTGCCCGCGCCGCCGTCGGACCCGGTCCACATGGTCTTCGCGCCGACCGCTTCGAACACGGGCGCGACCGTCTGCCGACCCTCCTGCGGCCCGGCGGCCAGCACGGTCAGCTGACCGGCCTCGGCGGGCTGCCTGGTGCCGAGGACGGGTGCGTCGTAGAAGACGAGTCCGTGCTCCCCCGCGAAGGCGGCCAGGTCGGTGACCAGGTCGATCCCGGCGGTGGTGCACTGCGCCCACACCGTGCCGGGGCGCAGGGCCGGTGCGGCCTCGCGCATGACGTCCAGGACGGTGTTGCCGTCGTACAGCATCGTCAGGACGACGTCGGCGCCCTCGACGGCCTCCGCGGGTGTGCCGGCGATCCGTGCGCCGTCGGCGGCGAGCGGCTCGGCCTTCTCGCGCGTACGGTTCCACGCACGGACCTCCAGCCCGGCGCGGCACAGGTTCCGGGCCATCGCGGCCCCCATGATGCCGGTGCCCAGAACGCTCACGGTCGGCTTGTCGGTCATTGACGGCTCCCTGTCGTCCGGTTGCTGCCCGGTGGTTCTCACCACCGGTACCCGACTACCCGGTATGCGTCATCACCCCCGAAGCGCTCCTTGAAGAAGTCCGCGCCGATCGCGGCCCGACAGTGAGCGCCGCCTGTCCGGGTGAGGCCGCGTCTGCCGAACGGCCCACCTGCGTGGCTTTCAGCAGGTGCGGACAGCCCTTGTCGCTTACCGTCGCCCGAGGAATGCCCCCGTCTTGATCCTTCTGGGTCAAAGGGGTGAACCGGACGAAGCGTTCGAAGACCAGTGGCACCGCCAGGGGGGAAGGGTGCCGGGAGCCCAGGAGGCCGGCCATGGCGACGCGACAGCTGCGGATTCGCCGGACACGAAGGCGGACCTGGCGCCCTGTCGGGGCCTGCATGCTCGCGGCCGGGTGCGTCGTCGCGATCTGCCTGCCCCCTGCGGCGGCGAGGCCGCAAGCGGGCGACCACCTGTGCGCGACGGAGCCCTTCCCCCCGACGCAAAGTTCTCCGCCCCCGATCCTCTCGGGCAGCGATGTGTGGAGCTTCGCCTCCGAGCCGGGCCTTCACCCCATGCGGGTGACCGTGACCGCGAACAAACCGGGAACGGCCCGCGGAGACATCCTCGTGGGCCCGTTCAGCGCGGACAGGATGATCGGCCAGACCGGGGCGTTGATCAACGACAACTCCGGTGATCCGGTCTGGTTCCGCCCGCTCCCCTCCGTGAACCTCCAGAACGCCGACATCAGGGTCCAGACCTATTACGACGCCCGCAGGAGCCGGGGAAAGCCGGTGCTGACCTGGTGGCAGGGAACCCTCGCCCTGCCGCCGTCGTACACGAACCTGCCGGCGGGTGCCCCGGAACCGGGCGGGTGCTACTACATCTACGACACCCACTACCGCCTGCTCAAGACGGTCTTCGCGCATCACGGCTACTACCCGGACGAGCACGAGTTCACCCTGACCCGCAGGGGTACCGCGCTGTTCATCGCGTCCAAGCCGGTGCCCATGGACCTCACGCCCTACGGTGGGCCGAAGAACGGCTCCATCGAGAACAGCGAGATCCAGGAGGTCGACCTCGCCACGGGCAGACTGCTCTTCTCGTGGAACGCGCTGGACCACCTGGACCCCGCGGATTCCGAGGAGCCGGTGTCCAGCGCGTCGTCGTCCGACGGCGTGTGGGACGCCTTCCACATCAACTCCGTCGACGAGGGTCCCGACGGCCGACTGCTCATCTCGGCCCGGAACATGTGGGCGATCTACGACGTCACCAGGAGATCCGGGAGAATCCGCTATCAGATCGGCGGAAAGAAGAGCGACTTCGACTTCGGCCCCAACGCGGACTTCTACTGGCAGCACGATGCCCGGTACCGGCCGGGACACCGGATCAGCATGTTCGACGACGGCTGCTGCGACCTGCCCGACGGCGCCCCCGAACAGGTGTCGCACGGCCTGATCCTCGACCTCGACTTCCGCAGCCGCAAGGCGACCGTGGACAGGACCTACTACCACCAGCCGCCGCTCGAGTCACCGACCCAGGGAAATACACAGGCCCTTTCCAACGGCAACGAGTTCATCGGATGGGGCCAGAGCCCGTACTACTCCGAGTACGCGGGTGAGGGAAACACCCAGGGCAACGGCTTGCGAAACCTGCTCTACGACGCGAAACTGCCGGGCTCCGACATCTCGTACCGGGCGTTCCGGAACGAATGGATCGGCACTCCGTACTACCCCCCGAGTGTCGCCGCACGCTCCGGCGCCGAGGGAAACGTCGTCTACGCCTCCTGGAACGGTTCGACGCGGACCAGAGCATGGCGTGTACTGGCCGGGTCCGACCCCCACTCCCTGTCGGTCGTCGTCAGACACGCCCCACGCTCCGGATTCGAGACAGCCGTCACCACGCGCGCCCCCGGACCGTATTTCCAGGTGAAGGCACTCAACGCGCAGGGCAAGGTGCTTGGGACCTCACGCGTCGTCACGCTCCCGGACAACGGCCGACGAGGGAGACCATGAAGGAAACAGGGACTCACCAAGCCCCCTGAACAGCCGGTTGCCCAGGCCCGGTAGCTTGATCTGCGTGGATCAGGGGTGGGTGGTCGAAGCGTTTCGTCTTGAGGCGGATCGACTCGCGCGGGCGATGACCGGCGTCTCGATGGCCGAATGGCTTCTGCCGACGCGGTGTGCGCCGTGGAGAGTGCGCGACTTGCTGGCTCATGTCCGGGTGGTGATTGCCTGGCTGCCGGGCATGCTGGCGGCACCGGCGCCGACCCGTGCCGAGGTCTCGGCGGTCGAGTACTACCGGCCCGACGACCGTTTCGCTCCGGACACCAACGCGGCTCGGATCGCTCTGGCCCAAGTGCACGCGGCCGAACAGCTCAGCGGTGCCGCGCTCGCCGACGACTTCAACACCACCTGGCAACAGGTGGACCGACTGTGCCGGGCCGAGCCCGACGGGCGTGTGGTGCGCACCCGGCACGGCGATCCGATGCTCCTGTCGGAGTTCCTGCTGACGCGCGTGGTCGAGGTCGCCGTGCACGGCCTGGACCTGGCCGACGCCCTGGGGCGCGAGCCGTGGCTGACGTCCCAGGCCGCAGATTTGGTGCAGGATCTTCTGCTCGGCCCAGACGGGGCAGCCGCGCTGGAGAAACTGGGCTGGGGTCAGCTTCGCTTCCTGCGCAAGGCGACGGGGCGCGAGCCGATCACGAGGGAGGAGGCATCGGACGTCAGCCGCCTGGGCATCCGATGGCTCACGCTGGGGTGAGAACGTCGCCACCAGACGCCGGCGGGCACAGCCGTCAAGCGGGCTGCTCGCGCACGTCCACCAGGTCGGCACCGGCGTGGGCCACCAGTGCCTTGGGCTCGATCGGGAAGACGGTGTGCGGTGTTCCGGCGGCCGCCCACACCACGTCATGGGCGAGCAGCGAGCGGTCGGCGAGGACACGCGTGCGGGTACGGTGCCCGAAGGGCGGCACACCGCCGATGGCGTACCCGGTGGTCTCGCGTACGACGCCGGCGTCGGCACGGGTGACCCGGCCGGCGCCCAACTCCTCCCGCACCCGGTCCACATCCACGCGCGAGGCTCCGTCCATGAGGACCAGCACCGGCACCCCGTCGGCGGCGAAGATCAGCGACTTGCAGATCTGGCTGAGCTCGCACCCGATGGCCGCGGCGGCCTCGGCGGCGGTCCTGGTGGCCTCCGGGAACCTCCTGGTCCGTGCGAGCACGTCGTCCAGGCCGAGCGCCCGGAGGGCTTCGGCGAACCGGGGGTGGGCTCCGGACTCGCCGGCGTCAGTGGCGGCTGTCGTCGTCATGCCGGGCACGCTACGCCATCGCCCGAGGCCCGCTCGCGAGGTTTTCGAGGGGGAACGGAAAAGCCGGTGAGGGTGCAGCCCCGTCCCCACGGGCACCCTCACCGGCCGCTCTGACTCAGGAGCGGTACGTCAGGCCCGTACCAGCTCCCTCTCCTCGTCGGGGTCGGCGTCCTTGCCGGCCGCGGCGGGCTCGGTGCGCAGTCCCTCGCCCTCGACGTCCACGTTGGGCAGCGCGCGGTCGAGCCACTTCGGCAGCCACCAGGCCCGCTTGCCGAGCAGGGCGAGGACCGCCGGGACGATGGCCATGCGGACGATGAAGGCGTCGAAGAAGACGGCGATCGCGAGGCCGAAGCCGATCATCTTGATCATCGCCTCGCTGGAGCCGATGAAGCCGGAGAAGACGGCGATCATGATCACGGCCGCGGCGGTCACCACCCTCGCCCCGTGCTTGAAGCCGGTCACCACGGCCTGGCTGGGCTTCTCGCCGTGGACGAACGCCTCCCGCATCCGGGTCACGAGGAAGACCTCGTAGTCCATCGCGAGACCGAAGACGACACCCACCATGAAGATCGGCATCATCGACATGACCGGGCCGGTCTGCTCGACGTTCATCAGGCCGGACAGCCAGCCCCACTGGAAGACCGCGACCACGGCACCCAGGGCCGCCATCACGCTGAGCAGGAAGCCGAGGGCCGCCTTCAGCGGGACGAGGACCGAGCGGAAGACCACGATCAGCAGCAGGAACGCGAGACCCACCACCAGCGCCAAGTAGGGCAGAAGGGCGTCGTTGAGCCTCTGCGAGACGTCGATGTTCATCGCCGTCGTACCGGTGACCAGGACCTTGGAGTCGGTTTTCGCGGTGATGCCCGCGCCCTTGTCACGGATGGCGTGCACCAGGTCCTCGGTCGTCTTCGAGGACGGCTTGGACTTGGGTACGACGGTGATCGTCGCGGTGTCGCCGGCCTTGTTGGGCACGGCCGGGGTGACCGTGACGACGTCCTTCAGGCCCTTGATCTCGTCGCCGACCTCGGTGAACGCCTTCTTGGGGTGGGCGCTGTCCTTGGCGTCGACCACGACCATCAGGGGACCGTTGAAGCCCGGTCCGAAGCCCTCGGACAGCAGGTCGTAGGCGCGGCGCTGGGTGGTGGAGGTGGGCTGGGAGCCGTCGTCGGGCAGGCCCAGTTGCAGGGACGCGGCCGGGACCGCCGCCGCGCCGAGGCCGAGCACGCCGAGCAGCAGGACGGCGACCGGGCGCCGTACGACGAAGCTCGCCCAGCGGGTGCCCATGTTGGGGCGGCCGGGCTTCTTCGGCGTACGGCCGCCGCCCAGCAGCTTGCTCTTCTGGCCGGCCGGCTTGACCCTGCGGCCCGCGTAGCCGAGCAGCGCCGGGATCATCGTCAGCGCGATCAGCACGGCGATGGCGACCGTGCCCGCCGCGGCGATGCCCATCTTGGTCAGCATCGGGATGTTGACGACCGACAGGCCGACCAGGGCGATGACGACGGTGAGGCCGGCGAAGACCACCGCCGAGCCCGCCGTGCCGACGGCGCGCCCGGCCGCGTCCTCGCGCTCGCGGCCCTCGGCGAGTTCGGCGCGGTAGCGGGAGACGATGAAGAGGGCGTAGTCGATGCCGACGGCCAGGCCGATCATCGAGGCCAGGGTGGAGGTCGTGGAGCCGAGGTCCAGGGCGCTGGCGAGCGCGGTGATCGTGGACACGCCGATGCCGACCCCGATGATGGCGGTGAGCAGCGGGAATCCGGCCGCGAGCAGCGAGCCGAAGGTGATGACTAGGACCACGGCGGCGATCCCGATGCCGATGACCTCGCTGGATCCGGTCTCGGGGGTCGCGGTGAGCGCGTCACCGCCGACCTCGACGGTCAGCCCGGCGTCACGCGCGTGCTGGGCGGCCTCCTTCAGGGCGTCCTTGGAGGAGTCCTTCAGCGCCATGCCGGAGACCTTGTACTTCACCGAGGCGTAGGCGACGGTGCCGTTCCTGCTGACGGCGTGCCCGGCGTAGGGGTCGGCGACGGAGACGACCTCGGAGCCGCTCTGCAGCTCCTTGACGGTCTTCTCGACGGCCGCCTTGTTGTCGTGGTCGGTCATCTTCTCGCCGCTCGGGGCCTTGAAGACCACACGCGCGGTGGCGCCGTCGGCGCTCATCCCGGGGAAGCGCTGTTCCAGCAGGTCGAAGGCCTTCTGGGCCTCGGTGCCGGGGATGGAGAAGGACGTGCTGCCGGCGGGCGGCGCGGAGGCGGCGCCGACCCCGGCCAGGGTGAGCAGCGCGACCCATATGAGGGCGACGAAGTGCCGTCGCCGGAAGGCGAGACGGCCTACTTTGTACAGAAACGTGGCCACGGAGGCGTACTCCCGGTCAGGTCGTGGGGTTCATCAGGGCAGGGGTGATCAGCCCGACGACGTGAGCGGTGACGTCAGACGGTGGGCTTGCTCGGGGATCGGAGGATGATCAGCTGGTGGCTGCGCCGAGGGCGGGGAGGACCACGGCGTCGATGTACGACAGGAGGAAGGCCTGCGTCGGCGGCTGCTCGTCGATGAGCGAGCGGGCGGCGAACCCGCCGATCATCATGTGCATCACGTAGTCGATCGCGGGGTTGTCCGCACGGACCTCGCCCCGGTCGATCGCCCGCTGCAGCACGCGACGGAACTCCGCCAGCTCCGGCTCGATGAGATGCTCCTTGAACGCCTTCAGGAGGTCCGGGTTGCCGTGGACGGCCATCGCCAGACCCCGCATCAGCGCGGAGTTCTGCTCCATCTCGCAGTCGTCGGAGCGCAGGGTGAGGGCGTGCAGATCGCCTCGGAGCGACCCGGTGTCGACCCCGTCGGCGGAGCTGCCCGGCTTGCTGTGCCGCACCGCCTTCGCCACCAGCTCGGCCTTGCCGCCCCACTGGCGGTAGAGCGTGGCCTTGCTGGACCGGGTGCGGGCGGCGACGGCGTCCATGGTGAGGGCGTCGTAGCCGACCTCCCGGAGCAGGTCGAGCACGGCCTCGTACAACTCGGCCTCGCGCTCGGGCGTGATCCGGCTGCGACGCGACGTTGCGACAACCTCGGTCATCCCACTCGCCTTCCCACTCCGGAGCTTCCTGCTTCGTACCACCATGAAGATACCCTGAGACCATGCGAAACGAAACCGTTTCGTACGTGTGCTGGGTCACGAACGTGAGGGGCGCATAAGTTCGCGGCCGTGAGGACCGCACAAGGTGCGGCGGCGCGGGCGCACGAGTTGCTGGCCCCCAGCGGGCGGAAAAGCATGGGGAGGGTGAGCTATCTGCGCTTCCCCCACCTCAGCGGCGACCTGGTGTGCTTCGTGGCCGAGGACGACGTCTGGCTGGCCCCCCTCGACGCCCCGGGCCGGGCCTGGCGGCTCACCGCGGACCGCACGAAGGACGGGCACCCGCGCTTCTCGCCCGACGGCCGCCAGATCGCGTTCACCAGCTGGCGCAGCTTCGTCCCCGAGATCCACCTCGTCGGCGTCGAGGGCGGTCCCGCCCGGCAGTTGACGTACTGGGGCAGCACCGACACCCAGGTATGCGGCTGGACGCCCCCGGACGAGGACGGGACGTGCCACATCCTCGCCGTCGCCTCCCACGGCGAGCCCTTCTCGTACTTCACCTGGGCCTACAAGGTGTCCCCCGACGGCGACCCCGGGCGCAAACTGCCCTGGGGCCCGGTCGCCGACATCCAGGTCGCCGACGTCGCCGGCGGGCACAAGACCCTGCTGCTCACCGGCACCCCGCCGCACGAGCCGGCCTCCTGGAAGCGGTACCGGGGTGGCGCCATGGGCCGCCTCTGGCTGCACGGGGAACGCCTGCTGCCCGGCATCGAGGGGCATCTGGCCTGCCCCATGTTCGTGGCGGGCCGCATCGCCTTCCTCTCCGACCACGAGGGCGTCGGCAACCTCTACTCCTGCGCGTACGACGGCACCGACCTGCGCCGCCACACCGACCACGACGCCTTCTACGCCCGGCACGCCTCCAGCGACGGCACGCGGGTGGTCTACCAGTGCGCGGGCGACCTGTGGCTGGTGGACGACTTCTCCCCGGCCGCCGTACCGCGCAAGCTGGACATCCGCCTGGCCGGGCCGGCCACCGGGCGCCGCCGCTACCAGGTGCCGGCCGCGCAGCACGTCGACGGCATCTCCGTGGACGAGACCGGCCGGGCCAGCGCCGTCGTCGTACGCGGCAGCCTGTACTGGCTCACCCACCGCGACGGCCCCGCCCGCACGATCACCGACACACCCGGCGTACGGGTACGGCTGCCGGAGATGCTGGGGACGACCGGCCAGGTGGCGTATGTGACGGACGCCGAGGGCGAGGACGCCGTGGAGATCGCCCAGCTGCCCCGCGCGAGCGGCGACCGCGCGCCCCGCCGGCTGGCCTCCGGCCGGCTGGGCCGCGTCCTGGAGATGGCCTGCGACCCGGAGGGCGAACGTCTGGCGGTCGCCTCGCACGACGGGAGGTTGCTGCTGATCGATGTGGCGGAGGAGATGGAAGGCACGGAGGATCAGGTCACCGAAGAGGCGGCGGGCGCTGGGAGCGACTCGGGCGACTCCGGTGACTCAAGTGGCTCTGGGGACTCCGGCGATTCCGGTGACTCTGGTGACTCGCGTGATCCCGGTGACGGCGGCTCAGGTGGCTCAGGTGGCTCAAATGCCGCCGACGTCGGCGAGCACGTGACCGAGCTGATCCGGTCCGTCAACGGCCCCGTGCGCGACCTCGCCTTCTCCCCGGACGGCGCCTGGCTCACCTGGTCCCACCCGGGCATCGGCCGCTCCCTGCGCCAGATCAAGCTGGCCCGCATCAAGGACCGGCTGATCGTGGACGTGACCAACGGCCGCTTCGAGGACGAGAACCCCGTCTTCACCCGCGACGGCCGCTATCTCGCCTTCCTCTCCTGGCGCGGCTTCGACCCGGTGTACGACGTCCACACCGGCGACCTGTCCTTCCCGCTCGGCTGCCGCCCCTACCTCGTCCCGCTGAACTCGGCGACCCCCTCCCCCTTCGCCCTGAACCCCGAGGGCCGTCCGGCGGCCGGCGGCCTCGACCCGGCCGAGGAGGAGGAGACCGGCGAGGCCGGCACGGTGACCGTGGAGGTCGAGGGCCTGGCGATGCGGGTCACGCCGTTCCCGGTGGTCGCCTCCAAGTACTCCGGGCTGTCCCCGGTCGCCGGCGGCGGACTGGTCTGGCTGCGCTGGCCGATCTCCGGCGCGCTCGGCGAGACCTTCGCCAACCCGGCCGACATCAGCGGCCGCCCGACCCTGGAGTACTTCAACCTCGCCAAGGCGAAAAAGTCCGAACTGGTCGACCACCTGGACTGGTTCGCGGTCAGCGGCGACGGCACCCGGCTGGTCGTCGTGGACGAGGGCGAGCTGCGCGCGGTGCCCTCCACGGAGATGGGCGACAGCGACACCACCGTCTGGATCGACCTGCGCCGCATCCTGCACGTGGTCGACCCGCCCGCCGAGTGGCGCCAGGCCTACGACGAGGCCGGCCGGCTCATCCGCGCCTACTTCTGGGACCCGGGCATGTCCGGCATCGACTGGGACGCGGTGCTCGACCAGTACCGTCCCCTCGTCGAACGGGTGGCCTCCCCCGACGAGTTCGCCGATCTCCTGCGGGAGGTCCTCGGCGAACTGGGCACCTCGCACGCCTACGTCACCGCCGCCCGCCGCAACGAGGGCCCGCCCCACTACCAGCGCTGGCAGGGCCTCCTCGGCACCAACTTCGTCCACCGGGACGAGGGTTGGATTGTCAAACGCATTCTGCCCGGCGACTCCTCGGACTCCAAGGCCCGCTCGCCGCTGGCCGGCACCGGCATCCGGGAGGGCGCGATCCTCACCCACGTCGACGGCCGCCCGGTCGATCCGGTGACCGGTCCGTATCCGCTGCTCGCCGGCTCCGGGGGTACGACCGTGGAGCTGACGTTCCTCCCGGCACAGGGCGAGCCGGGCCGGGCGCGCCGGGTCGCCGTCGTCCCGCTCATCGACGAACGGCCGCTGCGCTACCAGGACTGGGTCGCCAAACGCCGCGCGGTCGTACGGGAGTTGAGCGGCGGCAAGTGCGGCTATCTGCACATCCCCGACATGGGCGGCTCCGGCTGGGCCCAGTTCAACCGCGATCTGCGCATGGAGGTGTCCCGGCCCGCCCTGATCGTGGACGTGCGCGGCAACGCGGGCGGACACATCAGCGAACTCGTCATCGAGAAGCTGACCCGGACGATCCTCGGCTGGGACCTGACGCGGGACGCGCAACCGGTGTCGTACACCTCGAACGCGCCGAGGGGCCCGGTGGTGGCCCTCGCCGACGAGGCGACCTCCTCGGACGGCGACATGATCACGGCCGCCTTCAAGCTGCTGAAACTCGGCCCGGTGGTCGGCCAGCGCACCTGGGGCGGCGTGGTCGGCATGACCGGCCGGCACCGCCTGGGCGACGGCACGGTGATCACGGTCCCGATGAACGCGGCCTGGTTCGACGCCTACGGCTGGTCCGTCGAGAACCACGGCGTCGCCCCCGACCTGGAGATCCTGCGCACCCCCCTGGACTGGGCGGAAGGCCGCCACGCCCAGCTGACCGACGCGGTCGAACTCGCCCTGGAACTCCTGGAGTCGAACCCCGCCGCCATCCCCCCGGACTACACCGACGTCCCCAACCGAGCCCGCCCGAAACTGCCACCGCGGGCCAACTGACGAGGGGGTGCGTGGTGAAGGGGCGCGGGGAACTGCGCGACAAGCCACAACGCACCCGCGCACGACCACATACCCCCACCACCCGAAAAACCAGCGCAGGGCACCCTCCACGAAGAAGGGCGCCCCACGCACACCGGCCAAAGCCGAGCGCAGCGACTAGGCGTCGTAGTCCCGGTCGAAGCGGTCTTCCATCTCCGCTTCCGTGTCCTCGATGTCGCGCAGATTCTCGCGGCCGCGCTGCGGCTGCTGCTGGCCACGCTGCGGCTGCTGCTGACCGCGCTGGGGCTGCTGCTGACCGCGCTGGCCGGCCCGCTCGCGGGCCTCACCGATCTTCTGCTTGCCCTGTTCCTGCCACTCGTTGGCCTTGTCCTTCATACCCATGTGGGTTCACTCCCGTGGTGGGTGAGTTGGGGGTCGGCCCCTCGGTGGGGCCTCACCCAGATTCACACGGGCGACCACGCAGCGCATGTGGATCAGTCACGGTGCGTAGCGCGCGCCGCCTCGTCGGCCGCCCCGCCTGCACCGACGAGCCCCGAGCGCATTCCTTGCAGACGGGGCGCGAACCGCTTCATCTCGCGCTGCCCGACCGTCCCGATGAGCGCCGGCAGATACCCGCGCACGCCCTGCATGCCACGCAGCCACCACTGCCCGTACACATGCGCCGAGCGCCGCTCGATCCCGGCGACGAGCCGGTCCACCGCGGGCCCCAGCGGGTAGGTCTTGTTGGACGGCCAGGGCAGCCGCTGCCGCAGTTCGCGCATGACGTCGTCCTGGTCGGCGCCGCGCACCATGTCGGTGTCGGTCCAGGACAGGTACCCGACGCCGACGCGCACGCCCTGGTAGCCGACCTCGGCTCGCAGACTGTGCGCGTACGCCTCCACACCCGACTTGGACGCGCAGTACGCCGTCATCATCGGCGCCGGCGTGATCGCGGCGAGCGAGGCGATCTGGAGGAGATAGCCCCGGCTCTCCACCAGCACCGGCAGGAACGCCCGGGCCGTCACCGCCGAACCGATCAGGTTCACCTCGATCACCCGCCGCCAGGCCTGCGGATCGGAGTCGGCGAACGGACCGCCCGTCGCCACACCGGCGTTGGCCACCACGATGTCGACCTTCCCGAACCGCGCCTTCACCTCCTGCGCGACCCGGCTCATCGTCTCGTGGTCGGTGACATCGGCGTACCAGTGGGCGCTGTCGCTGTGCAGGCGCGAGGAGACGTCCTTGAGCGCCTCCTCCTCCAGCCCGACCAGCGCCACCTTCGCGCCGCGCGCGGAGAGCTTGCGCGCCAGCAGCTCACCGACACCGCGCGCCGCCCCGGTGACGACCGCGACCTGCCCTTCGAGGCTGACCCTGCTCATGCGCCCTCCTTGATCTGCACGCCTGTGGCCTTCGTGGGGGTGACGTAGGTGGTGACGAGTTCCCGGATCCGGCCGGTCACCAGCTCCGGGGCCTCGATCGGGGTCATGTGGCCGACGCCGGTCAGCTCGGTCAGGCCGACGCAGTGCGGCAGCGCGGCTACCAGCGCGCGGGCGTGCACGGGGGGCGTGAGCCGGTCGGACGCGCCGTGCACGATCGCGGTGGGCGCGTGCAACTCCCGTACGCCGTGGTCGAGATCGAGCGCCTCGAGTACGGCCGCCCAGGCATGGCGCACGGCGCGCGGGCAGGCGTGCACGATCCGCGCACACGCCTCCACCATGTGCGGGGCGGAACCGGCGCCCATGGTGGCGTACTTGAGGATGCGCTTGGCGACCGGCGTGACCGGGCCGAGCGGGGCGCGCGAACCGAGAATGCGCGCGGTGATCCAGGTGCGCACACGCCCGGCGCCGAGCGGCACCACACGCGCCTCCGCGACCAACCGCGAGCTCCCGGTGCTGCACAGCAGGACGGCTGCGGCGTGGTCACGGAAGCGGGGGCGCGCGGCCGCGGCCATGACGGTCATCCCGCCCATGGAGTGGCCGACGATCAGCGCCTTCTCCCCGGGCGCGAGGGTCTGCGCGAGCACCGCTTCCAGGTCGTCCGCCAGCGCGTGGGTGGTGCACGCGGGGCTCGCGGGACTGCGCCCGTGCCCCCTCTGGTCGTACGCGATCACGCGGTGGTCGGTCGCCAGGTCCCGGATCTGCGCCGCCCAGAAGGCGGTCGAGCAGGTCCAGCCGTGCGAGAGGACGACGGGGGGCGCGTTCTCGGGGCCGTGCACCTCGACGTGCAGCCGCGCGCCATCGGCGGAGACGACGGTGAGTTCGCGGGTTGGGGTGGGCGGGGCGTACGGCCCGGAGGTCACGGGAGCGAGCCGGCTCATGCGGCGCCCTCGCTCTGCGCAACGGCGGCGACCGTCTTCTCCATGGCCGTACCGGCCTTCCGGATGACCTCGTACTCCCCCAGGTCCACCCGCCGGGTCGCGCGCCGGAACTCCGATGTCGTACCGGGCCAGATGGTGGTGTTGCGGCCGCTCGCGTCCAGGTACCAGCTGGTGCAGCCGCCGGTGTTCCACACGGTGCGCTTCATGCGCTCCTGGACCTTGCGGTTCCAGTCCTCGACGGCCGCGGGCCGGGCATCGAGGGCCGTACGGCGGCCGAGGACGTCCAGTTGCCGCAGATAGTCGGCCATGTAGTTCAGCTGGGACTCGATCATGAGGATCATGGAGGAGTTCCCGAGCCCGGTGTTGGGCCCGATGATCGTCATCCAGTTCGGGAACCCGGCGGCCGCGGCGCCGCGCAGCGCCTGCATGCCGTTCTTCCAGGACTCGGCGAGGGTGACGCCCTCCGCCCCGACCACCCGCTCGGCGATCGGCATGTCCGTGACGTGGAAGCCCGTACCGAAGATGATCACGTCGGCCTCGGCCTCGGTGCCGTCGGCCGCGACCAGGGTCGATCCGCGGATCTCGCTGAGCCCGCTGCCGACGACGTCCACGTTCGGCCTGGCCAGCGCCGGGTAGTAGGTGCTGGACAGCAGGATCCGCTTGCAGCCGATGCGGTAGTCGGGGGTGAGCTTGGCGCGCAGGGCCGGGTCCTTGATGGCGCGGGCCATGTTGCGCTTGGCGAGCTGCTCGACCAGGCCGAGCTCGTCCGGGTGCTTGGTGAACGCCTGGACCTGCAGTTCCCGGATGCCCCACAGCAGGCCGCGCCTCAGCTGGGTGGTGAAGGGCACGGCCCGGTGCAGCCGGCGCTCGGCGCCGCTGATGGCGCGGTCCATGCGGGGCATCACCCACGGCGGGGTGCGCTGGAAGAGGGTGAGCCGGCCGACCTGCGGCTGGATCGCGGGCACGATCTGGATGGCGGACGCGCCGGTGCCGATCACGGCGACACGCTTGCCGCACAGGTCGTGGTCGTGGTCCCAGCGGGCGGAGTGGAACACCTTGCCCGGGAAGGATTCCAGGCCAGGGACCTCCGGGACCTTCGGGTCGGACAGCGGCCCGGTCGCGGAGACGACCACGTCGGCGGAGAGTGACCCGCGCGTGGTCTCGATGTTCCACCGCAGGTTGTCGTTGTCCCAGCTCATCAGCTTTACCTCGGAGTCGAAGCGGATGTGCGGGCGCAGTCCGAAGAGGTCGGTGACGTGCTCCAGGTAGGCGCGGATGTGCTCCTGCCCGGAGAAGGTGCGCGGCCACTCGGGGTTGGGCGCGAAGGAGAAGGAGTACAGGTGGGAGGGCACGTCACAGGCGCACCCGGGGTAACTGTTGTCCCGCCAGGTGCCGCCGACGCTGTCCGCCCGCTCCAGGACGACGAAGTCGGTGATCCCTTCGCGGCGCAGCCGCACGGCGGCCCCCAAGCCGCCGAACCCGGACCCGATCACCGCCACCCGTACATGCTCGTGCTCGGCCATCCCGAAGCCTCCACGCATCGCCTTGGATTCTGCCAGTGAACACTGGCGCAATGGGACTGTAGAGCAGCCCCGTACCGAGCGGTAGGGGTCGGGAGCGGGAAAGTTACCGGCGGTACAACATAGGCTGCGGGCGTGGCAGAGGACGCAGAACGCAAGGAAGGCGGGCGCGAGTACCGCATGGAGGAGCTGGCGCGGCTGGCCGGCATCACCGTGCGCACGCTGCGCTTCTACCGCGAGCGCAAGCTGATCCCGCCGCCCCGCCGCGAGGGCCGTATCGCCTGGTACGACGACCACCACCTGGCCCGTCTGCGCACCATCGCCGCCCTGCTGGAGCGCGGCCACACCCTGAACGGCATCGCGGAGCTCGCCGAAGCCCTCGACCAGGGCCGAGGCGTCGCCGACCTGCTCGGCGTCGGCACCCCCACCGAGGAGGAACCGGTCCGCCTCACCCCGGAGGAACTGGCCGCCCGCTTCGAGGGCGAGGTCACCCCCGAGAACCTCGCCGCCGCCATGGAACTGGGCTACCTGGGCACGGACGGCGACGAGATCGTCCACATCAGCCGCCGCCTGCTGGACGTCTCCTCCGCCCTGGTCCGCGAGGGCATCCCGCTCGCCGAGGTCCTCACGGCCGCCGCCCGCGTCCGCGAACACGCCGACGCCCTGGCCGAACTCTTCACCGACCTGATCCTGCGCCACGGCCCCGAGGAGGACCTCCAGCGCCTGCGCCCGCTGGCCCGCAGCGTGGTGGAGGCGGAACTGTCGCTGGCGCTGGACCGGAGGTTGCAAAAGCAGGGGGACGGGTAACGTCCCCAGCGTCACACGTCCATCCGGCCCCCCTCGGCTCCCATGGCCGCCGGGCGGCGGCCATCGGTGGCAGGGGGGAGCCAGACAGTGTCCGAAGAGGAACGGACCACGCGCGAGGAGGCGACGGAGCGTGCCTGGCGGGTGCACGCCGTACTCGCGGAGTGGACCCGCACCGCCGACGCCAAGGCCTCCTTCGCCCTGGCCATGGAGTCCGCCGCCGTCGCCGCCGTGGTGGCGATGTCCGGCTCGGGACAGCGGCTGGGCCGCGTCTGCGGCCCGTTCCCCGAGACGCTCCTGTGGACGGGGCTGGCGCTGCTCGCGCTGTCCGCCGTGCTCGCGGTCCTCGCGGTACTGCCCCGCCACGACCGGGACGGCCGGGTGAGATCCGCCTACGCCGACGACTTCGTCTTCTACGGGCACATACGCCACTGGACTCCCGACGAACTCGCCGACAGCCTCTCCCGGCACGAACCGCTGCCCGCGCTGGCCCGCCAGCTGGTCACCATGAGCCGCATCCTCTGGGTCAAGCAGCGGCTGGTGCGGCAGTCGCTGCTGACCGCGGTCGCCGGCTGTCTGCTGATCGCGGTCGCCGCCCTCACCGGCTGACCGCTGACCGAGGAAGGGAGGACGGCGATGGCCGCTGATGTCCCGGGTGGCGGCCCCGTCGGACGCGGGCCCGGCCGGACCCCGTTCTGGGACCTGCTGGACGACCCCGCCCGCGCCGCGCTGCGCCGCGCCGGACGGATGGCGGCGTACGCGGCCCGCGAAGAGCTGCTGCGCCAGAACGACCTCACCGATCACCTCCTCGTCGTGGGCCGCGGATGCGTGAAGGTGACCTCCGTCTCCGCCGCCGGCTACCAGGCGGTGCTCGCGCTGCGCAACCCCGGTGACCTGCTCGGCGAACAAGCGGGGCTCGACGGCGGCCCCCGGTCGGCGACGCTGACCGCCGTCACCCCCGTGGCGGCCCTGGTGATACCCGCCGCGGCGTTCCGGTCGGCGGCCCGTGACCATCCGGTCATCACCGGCGCCGTCCACCGGGTGCTGTCCGCCCGGCTCCGGGACGCCGACCGGCACCGCACCTCGGCGGGCGCGGACCCGGTCGCCTCCCGGCTCGCCGGACTGCTGCTGGACCTCGCCGCCACCCACGGCCGGCGGCGCGCCTCCGGCACCGTGGAGATCGGACTGCCGCTGTCCCAGGACGACTTCGCAGGTCTGGTCCTCGGCTCCCGCAGAACCGTCAGCCGCGTCCTCGAACAGTGGCGCGCCGACGGCTGGGTGACCACCGGCCGCACCCATCTGACCATCGAGAACCCCGACGCCCTGAAGCGGGTGCGGGAGGGCGGGCCGGCGGCGGGCAGCGGGTGACCGGCCCGCGGCTCACAGGTCCGTCCAGGCCAGCCGGTCGAGGCCGTACTCGTCCGCGAGGGGGTTCCACGCCGCGACGAAGTCCTGCTTCGCCTTCGTGGCGTCGGCGTTCGCGGCGGCCGCGTCGTGCCAGGCGCTCGTCGCGGCGGCGCTGCCGGAGGTGCAGTCGCCCGACACGGCGTCCACCACGCGCACATAGGCTCGGTCCGCCTTCTCCGAACTGCGCCAGGCGGTGCGCAGGTCGGCGGCGAGGCCGTCCGGGAGCCGGTCGAGATCGAGCGCGTCCAGCTTGTCCACCAGTCCGGCCCGCGCGTCGGCCGCATCGGCGAACACCTGCCGGTCGTCCGACAGGTCGCTGCAGCGCCCCAGCGACGTCACCGCGTCGGCGACCCCGCCGCGCCGGCCGGTGTTCTCGGCCAGCAGTCCGTTCAGCGCGCGTGCCTGGGCCGCGCGGGCCGACGTGGTCGGGGCCTCGCTCTGCCGGGTGGTGGCGCCGCCGATGGCGTCGCTGCCGCTTGCGGAGCCGCCGCCGTGCCCGTTCCACCAGACGCCCAGGACGACGAGGAGCACGATGATCCCGATCACCGCCGCGGCCACTGCGCCCGCCCGCGAGCGCGGCGGACCGCTCGCCGCAGGGCGGTACGGGGGCGGGACGAACGAGGGCACGGGCCCGCCGGCCGGTGCACCCGCAGCGGGAGCGGGAACGCCCTGCGGGCGGGGGCCGCCCGGCACCCCGGGGCCCGCACCGGCCGGTCGCGTGCCCGCGGAGGCCGCAGCGGCCGACGGCCCGCCGGCCGGACGCCGCCCGGGGCCGGGCCAGGTGACGGGCGCGGTGTCGAACGCCCGGCGCAGTGGATCGAGCCACTCGGAGAGTTCGGGCCGGTCGGACGGTGTGCTGCTCAGGCCGCGCTCGGCCAGGTCGCCCACGGCCTGGTCGACCTGCCGCAGGGCATGCGTGTCATGCCCGTGCTGTTCGTGCAGGAACAGACGCGTCGCGAGGAGCGCGAACTTGTAGCCGTCCCCCCGCGTCGTCTCGGGTGCCTCACCGGCGGGCAGTTCCCAGCCGGGCGTCTGCACGGGTTTGAGCGCCCATGCGCCGGCCACGCCCATGGCGTCGCAGTCGATCAGGAAGCAGCCGGGCCGCGGCCCCGACAGCGAGAACAGCAGGTTCTTCGGGGACAAGTCACCGGCGACCACGCCGAGTTCGTGCAGCCGCTGCAGGGTGTCGGCGAGGGCGAGCAGCAGGCCGAACGTCTGACGGGGCGACACCTCCCCCACCATCTTTTCCACGAAATCGAGGGGATTGAGCAGGAACTCGAAACCGAGTGTCTTCCGGGCGCCCGAGGGCACGGTGATGAAGAACTCGTCCGGGATCTGCCGCATCAGGAAGCCGCGGACGTCCGGCCCCTCGGTCACCAGCGCCGCGGGCCAGGCCGTGTGCCGGGCCATCCACTCGCCCACCTCGGCCGGCCTGCCGGGCAGGAACGCGACCATGCGGTCCAGTACCTCGACCTGCAGCTCGCCAAGCGCCTTCGGCTTGTACTCCTTGTAGGCCACCGGCCAGGTCTTGTTGATCAGCCGCTTCTCGACTTCCCACACGGTGCCCTGGCCGCCGTCCCCCAGGGTCCGGCCCAACACCAGCCGCGCCTTGGGGATCCGCACGGCTCCGGAGCCGGTCACCGTGTCCCACCGGGCAGGCGGTGGCGGGGCCAGATGGCGAGCAAGGTGCGGTCGTCGTCGAACGTCTCCCGCGAGAAGTCCAGCAGGTGGGCCAGGGTCCTCGGTTCCGGCGGCGGCACCGTCAGCCCCTCGGCGAACAGCTCTCCGACCAGGCCCGTTCCATCGCCGAGCGGGACACCGAAACCGTCGGTGCCCACCAGGAGGACCCCGTCCGCCGGGAGCGTGTACGTCAGCGGCCGCGAGCGCGCCGACAGCCGGGGCAGGGCGACCACCGCCGTACTGGAGATCTCGTCGGAGCCCGTGTCCTCGTCGTGCAGCAACGGCGCGTACCGGCCCCCTTGCAGACACCAGGCCGAGGAGTCCCCGGCGCGGATCACCGTCACCCGCATGGCGCCGCCCTCGAGCGGTGTGACCGTGCCGGTCACGAGGGTCGTGGCCAGCGTGCCGACCGCCTCCGCCCGGTCGGCCTCGGACGGCTCCCGGCCGTGCGCGACCCGCATGAGCAGTTGGTACGCGGCGGCTTTCAGGACCCGGGACCAGTCCGGGCCCGGCCGGTCCTCGCCCAGCTGGACCAGCAGGTCGTTCACGGCCGTACGGCAGGCCAGCGCGGCCCCCACGTGCGAGAGGCGGGCCGAGGAGACTCCGTCGGCCACGGCGAAGACGACCGTGCCGGTCGGCTCGTGCCAGGCGACCACCACGTCGTCCTGCCGGGGCCGGCCGCCGAAACGGTGCGCGTCCCCCCGCACGGAGGCCAGCCGGACGGTCAGGTGCGGGGTCGACCACCCGTCGAAGACTGTGTCGGGGCGGTAGGGGTCGGCGGGCGGCGGCTTTGGCTCCACGTGCGCCGCCGGGGTGCCGAGCACGATGCGCCGCCATCGGCCCGCCTCCTGGCCGGAGCCGGGCCCCGGCGTGCCGTGTCCCCGCTGTGGCGCGGGCTCCTGGGCGCTCGGCGCCGCGTGCCGGGGCCCCGGGGCGGCAAGCGCTCCCGCCTCGCCCGGCGCACCGCCGCGGGCCTGCCGCGCCTGAGGCGGTACACCGTCACCGGCCCGCGCACCCGCGCTCGAGCGCCCCGCACCGGGCGCCTCCCACCACGCCGCGGCGCCGTGCGCCGCCGGCCGCGTGCCCGACGCCGGCACGTCCGAGCGCCCCGCACCGGAAGCCTGCCGCCACCCCGCGCCACCGTACGACGGGGACTCGCCCGGCCCACCCTCGTAGGACGACGACCGATCCGGCCCACCCCCGTACGACGACGAACGATCCAGCCCACCCTCATACGACGACGAACGATCCGACCCGCGCTCGTCGGACAACCGACCCGACCCACCCTCGTACGAGGACGACCGACCCGACCCACCCCCGTACGAGGACGAACGATCCAGCCCACCCTCATACGACGACGAACGATCCGACCGGCGCTCGTCGGTGGACAACCGGCCCGACTCACCCTCGTAAGCCGACGACCGACCCGACCCATCCTGGTACGGCGGCCCGTCCGGCCCGTGCCGATGCCGTGTGTCCGGCCGTGCCGTGCCCTCCTGTGGCTGTGCGGCGGGCCCGCCCTGCGGGGTGGTCTGCTGCCGGGTGTCGTACGGCCGGCTTGCGCCCGGCTGCCCGGGCCGGGGCGGGCTGCCGGGCTGCCGCGGTGCGGCGAGGTCCGGGCCGTCGTACTCCGGGACGGAGTAGTCGGGAACGTCGTATGCCGGCACCGTGTACTCGGAGACCGCGTAGTCGGAAACCCGGTACTCGGGTGCCGGTGGCACCGGCGGCACGGGCGGTGCCGAGGGCTGCCGCGTCGCATCGTGCCGCTGGTCGGGGGGCGGCGCGGGGTCCGTCGGATCCGGGGCGTCCCCTCCCTCGGCCGGCCGGCCCTTCCCCCACCGAAACCGCGCCCGTTTCTCCACGTCAGACCTCGTCGATCGCGAGCCTGAAGCCCTCCGGCTTCTCCACCACCAGCTCGGGCTGCCCCGACGCCATCGCGTTGCCGGACTCGACCACGCTCTTGGTGAGCGCGGTGAAGAACTTGGCGATGGAGTCCCCGAGTTGGGCTCCCGGGATGGACACGAACGCGAACTCCTGCTGTGTCGCCACCGACAGAATGGTCTCGGCACGGGCCTCACCGATCCCGAACGCGATGACGTTCGGCGCCGCGCCGGTGACGGACCGGTCGGTGAGCCGGCGGTGCGTCTCGCGCCACTCCTCGCCACAGGTGGGCTGCCCGTCGCTGAGGAAGAAGACAGCGGGCCGGTGCACCCGGTAGCCCTGGGACTTCAGGGTCCGCACATCCTGCGGGATGCGCTTCAGCAGCGCCCCGAACGCCGCGTCGTAGTTCGTGCCGCCGCCCGCCGACAGCCGTGGCAACTCAGCCTCGCTTCTCAGGTCGGCCAGGATCAGCCGTTCCGTCACGCCGCCTGCGAAGCCCAGCACCGAAAAGCGCACCTTGGCGGCCGCCATCGGCTCGCCCAGCAGCGCGACGTGCAGCGACTTCATCCCCTCGTTGAGGTCGCCGACGTAGTCCGTCATCGACCCCGACTCGTCCGCGAGGACGTACACGGGCAGCAGTTGCCCCAGTGTCTCGGCCATCCCAGTTCTCCCCTCGACCGTTCAGCTCTCGTGCTCGGCCACGACCGGCCTGAGCCCCTGTGGGCACTCCAGCCGCAGCTCCATCTGCCCGGCGAGCGCGCTCCGGCCCAGGTGCAGCAGCGTCCGCTGCAACAGGACCGAGAACTGCACCGCCGACTGCGCCGGATCCGCCCCCTCGACGGCGACGACGCCCAGCTCGGGCCGCGAGGCGAGCCGTTGCACCGCACGGACGCGGCCCGGTCCGATCCCGCAGGCCACAAGGTGCGGAAAGTACTTGTGTGCCATCAACTCGGCGTGCACGGCGGGCCATTCGACGTCGTCCTCGGCCTGGCCGACGGCGAGGAAGATGACGACGGGCCGCAGCACGCGCGGCACCTGCTCCTTGAGCCGCTCCGTCTCCAGCGGCACCAGGTCCAGCAGCCGCCGCAGCACCGGCCGGTAGCGGCAGCCGGGCGCGGTGGTCAGTCCCGGGACGCCGGTGCGCCAGGAGACCTCGGTGAGCGGCAGCACCACATCGGCGCCGTCGGCGTACGTGATCACCGACAGGCGGATCGCACCGGCCACGTCGGGGCTGTTGGCGAGGAGCGTCTGTATCGAGCGCAGCGCGTTCCCCAGGTCGGTGATGCAGCCGGCCGCTGCCGCCGAGATGTCCAGGACGACGTACACCGGGATCAGTCCGCTCGGCGGCGCGGAAGCGGGGGCCGGGGTGCTGCCGCCCCACTGCACGGGCCCGCCACTCGGTACGGCCGCGGGCGCGGACGCCGAGTAGTCCGGGCCCTGGGGTACGGATCCCGTGGTGAACGAGGGGGCGATGCCGGCGTCCGGTCGTTCGAGGACACCGGCCACTCCCGTGCCGGGGACGCTCGGACCGAGCACGCCCTGCCGCAGCCCGGGCAGGTCGACCTCGCGGATCACGCCGCGCTCGACGAGGTACTTGACCATCTCGGCGTGCCGCTGGTCGCGGATCTCGTGCTGGGCGGCCTCGGCCTCCCGGACCCGGGCCAGCAGCTCAAGGGCGTGCGCGGTCTCCTCCGGGTGGCGGACCAGGTGCTCCCGCACGAGGCTCTCGAAGTCGAGCGGGGTGCCGTCCAGCGTGGCGCGCTCCGCCGCCTGCCGGCGTCTGCGGCCCTCGGCATGGATGTCCTCGATCAGCTCGTCGGAGCGGGCCTCGCCGACCCGCGCCTCATGGGTGTGCACCCCCAGGCGGGCGCGCCGCCGGGCCTCCTCCAGCTCCTTGATGTGCCGGGCGGCCGCGTCGTCGGGCTCCATCTGGACCTTGCAGTGGTAGATGGTGATGCCCTCGGGCAGGCGGATCTCCCGGTCCAGCTCGTGGTTGACCGCCAGCTGTGCCGACATGGCCTCGGTGATCGCGAAGCGGGCGGCGCACAACCGGATCCGGTCGGTCAGATACCCGTACACCACGCCCAACGCGTCCCGCACGTTCCTGGTCACCACCAGCGCCGGATCGTGCACCCGGAAGCCGACATCGATCGTCGCCTGAAACCGGTGCCCGCCGTCCTTGCAGGTCAGCGGCGTCTTGGTGACGGCGGCCTGGCGCCGGTGATCGCTGAGGTCGACGACGTAGCAGGCGCGGTTCTTGCCGAACCAGCGCTGTCCGAACGTACGGACCCGCTCGACCTCGAAGGGGCCGCCCTCGACCGGGTAGACGATCGCCACGGCGGGCGGAAGGTTCGGCAGCTCGCCCACCCGGCTGCGGGCGATCGCACGGTCGTTGAGGATCAGCGAAACGGTCATCGTCACACCCTTTCCAGGTCGAGCTGCGCATGCACCATGGCGGCCGTCAGCGGCAGCCGTGCGATCCGCTCCGGGTGGATCCAGGCGTCGGCGCAACCACGCAGGATCCGGCCCGAGCGCACGTCCCCGTGCGCGATGGCGCCGACGAGCAGCCGGAGCATCTCGCGCAGTTCCGGGTCCCGCTCGGCCAGCGCGGCCCAGCCGCCGATGACCTGCTCCGCCTCGTCGTGGAAGAAGGACTCGTTCAGCGCGCCGCGCCATAACCGCACGAAGGGGTCGCGCAGTTCGGGCCTGTGGTGGGCCAGGTAGAGCAGGGTCGGCCACTCGGGCGTCCCGCCGCCCGGCGCACCCGGCTCGATGTCCTTGGTCTCCACGACCACCTGGGCGGCGACGATCAGGAAGGCGAGTGTCGCCGCACGGCCCGAGCGATGCTCCTCGGCCCTGGCCCGCAGCATGGACAGCACGGATCCGGTCACGTCCGGGTCGCCGGCCACCAGGTCGGCCAGCGCCAGGCCGACGGCCACGGCCACCGTCACGCTGTCGACCGCGAGCAGCCGGGCAAGCTCCTCCACGGGGCGACCGGACACCGCTCCCAGGCCGTGCACGCGGGCCGCGGTGGCCCGCGGCGCGGGACGCTCGTCCGCGTACCAGCCGTCGACCAGGGCGGCCGCCTGCTCCCGCACCCAGGGGTGCTGGCAGGCCACGGACAGGGCGTAGGCGACGGCGGTGCGGCGCAGCGCGTTGTCGCTGCGCGCCCAGGGGCCGAGGATACGGCGCTCGATGTGCCGGTAGGCCTCGGCGGCGAGCACTCCGAGCCCGGAAGCCGCCGCGTAGACGCGCACCTGCTCCGCGGGGTGAACCACCAACTCGGCGATCCAGTCGAGCAGTTCACCCTGGATCTCGTACTGGGTCCAGGCGTGCACGATGACCCGGCGCGCATAGCCGGGGTCCTTGTACTCCAGTACCTTGCCCGGCTCGCCGTCCGGCTTGTCCAGTTCGTGGGCGCGCAGCCGCAGCAGCTGCCGCCGCCGGGACGTCTCGAAGGGGTCCCGGACGCGGGGCACCCGCCCGTCGGGTCCGACGGCCCTGACGTACGGGGTGTCGTCCTCCAGCCGTTCGCGCAGCGACCGGGCGGCCTCGGCGACGTCCTCCTGCGGCAGGCCGTTGAGCACGGCGAGGGCCAGCGCGAAGCTGCGGGCGGCGGCGTCCGGCAGGCCCTCGGCCCAGATCTCGAAGTCCTCCACCTCCAGCCTGGCCCGGTGCTCGCGCAACCGGTCCAGATCGACGCCGCCGGTCAGGTCGTACTGCTCGCTCAGCGCCGCGGCAAGGTCCCCGGCCTGCCGGCAGGCCGGGACATCGCCCAGCAACTCGGTGATCACCGCACGCACGTCGTCGCGGGCCAGCAGCCGGTCGGCGTCGTGTTCGGTGAGCCGCCACCGCAGGTGCGCGCGCACCACGTCGAGGGGGCGCGGAGCGTCCGTGAGGTCCCGGACGGCGGCGAGGAGTTCACCGTCGGCGAGTTCGCCGACCGTCACCGTGACGACCATCCAGGCGTCCGCCTGCGCGAGTGCGCCCTGGACCTTCTCGTACGTGGCGCGCCCGAGGTGGGCGATGTCGTCGGGGCGCTCCAGCAGGAACCCGGCGCCGGGCTCGATGACTCCGCTGTCGTTCTCCAGCTGCTCGGCGAGGTGGGCGAGGTCAACGCCGCTGTCCAGGTGGTAGAGCGTGCCCCGGCAGGCCCCGAGGAGCAGCCGTACGGCCATCGCGGACTTGCCGCACCCCGCCGCTCCGCGCAGGATCAGCACCCGCTGCCGGGCGAGGGCGTCACGGGCGTCGGGCAGGTCGGCGGGCGCGCAGTAGGCGAACCGGACGCGTTCGGCGATGAGCGGGGACAGCACGCGCAGCCTGCGTCTGCCGCCGCCGAGCAGGACCACGTACTTGTCGCCGCCGACCATGTCGCCCTCGACGTTGGCGACGGCGTGCTGCAGATGCCCGCGCCGCTGCGAGCCCTGCCCGAGCTGGCCGGTCGCCTCGTACGACTCCGCACCCGGGCCGGACTGCGGTGGCGGCGCCGCGCTGTCGTCCGCGCCCGCCGCCGGCTGCCCCGCGGGCGGGCCGTCGGGGGTGTCCACGGCGGGTTCCCGGCCCGGACCCGGGGCGGGCGGTTGGGCCGCGTTGCCCGCCCCGCCCGCCGCGGATCCCCCCGGCCCGGCCGCCGGCCGGCTCCCCCCTGCTGAACCGGCGGCCGGGGCTCCTGCGGGAGTGCCGGCCGTCACGGCCGGACGCTCCCGGTGGTGTGGATGGTCACGTGTTTGTCGTGGGCGATCTGGTCGCCCTGGACGGTCTGGGCGTACTGCGAGACAGTGGGCCGGTCATCGGCGGCGTCCGGGTCCGGTGCGGTCGTGGCGGAGGCAGGCGGTCGGGCGCAGTCGCCGGGCGTCTCGGGGGCAGGTGTCCGCTCGCCGGGGACGGTGGGGGCCGAAGCGGCCGGCCGGTCGTCGGATGCCGGGGTGGCGGCCGCGGGGGCCGGCCCCTGGGGGGCGGACGGCTGCCGCAGCCCCGGAGGGGCCGGATATCCGGGCACGGTGATCCAGCTGCTGATCGTCTCGCCGTGCTTGGTGGTGAAGGCGCAGGGCAGGTAGGCCGCCGGGTCGATGCCACGGTGGCCGTGGCCGATCACACCGCGGTGGACCTCGTCGGAGACGGCGAACACCATCCGCGCCGACGGGGCGGCGGTCAGCACGTCCCGCAGCGGCTGGGCGTCCACCAGCCGGCATGCCGTGTTGACGGCGTCGCCCGACCAGCCGTGCTCGTCGCGTGCCGCCAGTCCCTGGTGCAGGGCCAGGCGCAGCCGCAGCGCGTGTTCCGCGTTCGACTGCTCCGCGTACTCGCCGAGCTCGACGTCCAGTTCGCGTACGAACGGCCCGGCGATGAGCACGGGGGACACGGACGGCTTGACCAGCATCAGCACTCCGTCGCCGCGGTCCTCCGCCGCGGTGTCCGCCACGGCGAGCCCGGCACGCTCCATCGCGCCGGCCAGCGCCCGGTACATCGCGGCCCGCACCCGCCGCTGCACGGGGTCGCGGCGCGAACTGAAGTTCTCGACGTCCAGCACCATGATCCAGTGGTGCGTGGCCTCTCCCGCCATGCTCGTGCCTCCCCGTACTGCCCGTACTCCCCGTGCTCCGCGGGCCTTCCGGTGCTCCCGGTGCTCTCCGCGGGCGTGCCGTTGATCGATCGGCTCCACCAGTAGACGGCATACGGAGGGGGACGGTCCACGCCATTTGGCGCACTCGCGGGAATGGCCGAAAACGATCCGTGACAGACGTTCGAAAACGCGGCACACGCCTTCGAGAGCCTGGCAGGGGCGGGCGTACGGCTGGAAGTTGTGACGGCTAGAGGTCGTAGACGACGGTCACGGGCGCGTGGTCGGACCAGCGCTCGGCGTGCGTGGCCGCGCGCTCCACCAGGCCCTTGACCGCGCGCTGGGCGAGACCGGGCGTCGCCACCGCAAGATCGATCCTCCACCCTGAATCGTTGTCGAAAGCCCGCCCCCGGTACGACCACCAGGTGTACGGCCCCTCGACGTCCGGGTGCAGGGCCCGTACGACGTCGACGTAGCCGCCGTCCTCCGCCGCGAACACCCGGCCGAGCCACTCGCGCTCCTCGGGCAGGAAGCCGGAGTTCTTGGTGTTGCCGCGCCAGTTCTTGAGGTCGGCCTGCTGGTGGGCGATGTTCCAGTCGCCGCAGACGACCACCTCGCGCCCGTCGGCGGCGGCCCGCTCGCGCAGCGTCTTGAGGTGGGCGAGGAACTCGTCCATGAAGCGGACCTTCTCGTCCTGCCGCTCGGTGCCGACCTCGCCGGAGGGCAGGTAGAGGGAGGCAACGGTGACGCCGGGCAGGTCGGCCTCGACATAGCGGCCGCTGCCGTCGAACTCGGCCGAGTCGAAGCCGACCCGGACGCGATCGGGCTCGCGCCGGGTGTAGAGGGAGACGCCCGCACGGCCCTTGGCGGCGGCCGGGGCGTGCACGACGTGCCAGCCGTCGGGCTGCCGCACCTCCTCGGGCAGCTGGTGCGGCTCGGCGCGCACCTCCTGCAGGCAGACGACGTCCGCTTCCGTCTGCGCGAGCCACTCCACGAAGCCCTTCTTGGCGGCGGCTCGCAGCCCGTTCACGTTAACCGAGGTCACAGTCAGCACCCGGGCACGATACCGGCACACTGGTCGGAGCCCTCAAAGCCCGAGGCCCCACGTCTGCATAGAAGTACGATACTCAGCATGTATATACGTCGCGTTCGTTTCGATCATCCCGACGCCGTGAAGCTCAACAACGAGGTCCAGGCCGAGTACGCCGAGCGTTACGGCGACGACGGCGACGCCACCGTCCTCGACACGACGGACTTCGATCCGCCCCACGGTGTCTATCTGATCGCGTACGACGAGTTCGACCGCCCCGTGGCCACCGGCGGCTGGCGCAGCCAGGACCGCAACGAGGAGGGCAACGAGGACGGCGATGCCGAGCTGAAGCGCATGTTCGTCATAGCGGAGATGCGCGGCCGCGGCCTGGCCCGCCGGATGCTCACCACCCTGGAGGAGGACGCCCGCACGGCCGGCCGTGTCCGGATGGTCCTGGAGACCGGGACCAAGCAGCCGGAGGCCATCGCCCTGTACACCGCGAGCGGCTACGAGCCGTGCACCAAGTTCGGCTACTACCGCCACCACGAGGAGAGCCGCTGCTTCGCGAAGAAGCTGTAGACACGATGAAGCCCCGGTCGGCTCTCGCCGACCGGGGCTTCATGCTGCGTGGACCTGAGGGGATTTGAACCCCTGGCCCCCTCGATGCGAACGAGGTGCGCTACCGGACTGCGCCACAGGCCCTTGCAACGAGTGAAACTTTAGCATCCCGATCGGGGTGCTTGGAAATCCGTTCCCTGACTGGTCAGCGTGCCTTCCGGAGGTGTGGCGGGCGTCACTCGTTGGCCGCGCGCGGGCGGTCGCCGTCCTCGTACTGATCGAAGAGGGGGGTGCGCCCGCGCTCGCGCGACCGGCGTGCGGAGGCCGTGCGACGCGCGTCGCTGCGGCCGTCCGCCGGCTTGTCCCCGGACTCGGGCGCCTGCTCGTCCGCCTCGGCCTCCGGCGTGCGGCTCGCCTCGTGCTCCGGCGCCACCGAGCTGGAACGCGCAGAACTCCAGGTGTCGGGCGCCCCCAGATCCACGTCGGACGTGGCACGCGGCGCGACCGGCGCGGTCACATACGTCGGCAGGGGCACCGGCACCGGGTCCCAGCTGTCCCCGCCGGGCCGCCGCTGCCGCTCGCGCTGCTGGTCGACCCACTCGGCGTGGTCCGTCTGCTCGACCAGGGCGCGCCGGTCCGCGGCGAGTGCGGCGAGCCCGGTGTCCGTCTGGACCTGAGGGGCTTCCTCCGGTTCGTCGGCGCCCAGGCCCGCGTCGAGGGGCGCGCGGCGGCGCGGCTGGCGCTCCCGCAGCCGCTGGGCGGCCACCTCGGCACGCCGGCGGTCCATCTGGTAGGCGAAGCGGCGGCGCTCCTGGGAACGCAGGTAGGCGATGTACGCGCTGAGCAGCACGGCCGGCGCGGCGGGCGCCCACAGGAAGGCGAGCCCGCCGACGGCGGCGACGATCGCGCCCAGCGTGAAGGCGAGGAAGAGAACCACGGTGGTGCGCCTGCGGCGCGCGAGGACCTTCGAGCGCCGGGCCCGTGCTGCGGCCGCCTGCGCGGAGGGCGACTGCGCGGAGGACGCCTGGCGCGCGGACGGCACTCGCTTCTGCGCGGGCACGGAAGCGGAGTTGCGCGCCGGCGCAGAGCCGGAGTTGCGCGCCGGCGCGGCGTCGCGTTCTCGCTCCGGTTCCACCCTCCCGGACGCCTCGGGCTCGGCGTCGGCGTGCACCTGACGGCGGGTTGGAGGCATGGCGAAAGCCCGGACGTCCACCGAGTCGGTGGCGGCGTCCGGGTCGCGGGCGTCCGGCTCCCCCTCCTGGGCGGAGCGCGCCCGCAGGTCCTTGGCGTACCGGCGCTCCATTCCCGCCCGTCCGGACAGCAGCCGGATGGCGGTGCTGAAGCGTTCCGTCGGACGGGCCTCGTTCAGCTCGTCCTGCCTACGGAGCCACATCGGCACCAAGTAGGCGGCCCAGGCCCCGACAATGACTGCGTAGATGAGGCCGCTGCTGCTCACATCTCACACCGTAGAGGGGTTTGCATGAGGCCATCCGCCAATTGGGCCGGTGTGTCGCACGATCTGGCTGATATTTCCAGCATTTTTGCGACCGATGCGATCAGCGCACCGTCTCGGGCGGGAATTCATTGCCCCTGAGACGGTCAACAACCGATCAATTTCGAACACATATTCAATTTCCGGTGCTCTGGGGTTTCTGCCGCACCTGCTGGGAGCGTGCCCGCTGCCACCGCGCGAGCAAACCGTCGGGCACCTCTTCCGCGGTGAGCGCGAACACCAGATGGTCGCGCCAGGCCCCGTCGATGTGCAGATAGCGCGGCCGGAGGCCCTCCTCGCGGAATCCGAGTTTCTCCACGACTCGGCGACTGGGCCGGTTCTCGGGCCGAATGCAGACCTCGATGCGGTGCAGTCCGACGGTGCGGAAACAGTGGTCCACGACAAGCGCGACGGCCGTCGGCATCACCCCGCGCCCGGCCACCGCCTCGTCCACCCAGTAGCCGACGTGCCCCGAGCACATCGATCCCCAGGTGATCCCGGCGACCGTGAGCTGGCCGACGAGCCGCCCCTGGTACTCGATGACGAACGGCAGCATCCGGCCCGCGTTGGCCTCGGAACGCAGGTGCCGGACCATCTGGCGGTAGGTCGGCCGGTGCGCGATCGGCCCGCTCGGCGTGGGCGGTGGAATGGTCGCCTCCCAGGGGCGCAGCCAGTCCCGGTTGCGCCGGTTCACCTCCCGCCAGGCCCGCTGGTCGCGCAGCCTTATGGGCCGGAGGACGACATCGCCGTCCGCCAGCACGACGGGCCAGGAAGGGCTGTTCAGCTCGCACCCCCGCTGCTGGGTCTGAGGTGGTCGCCGCCGCGGATCTGGTCGACGGCGTGGACCAGCAGGGGCTCCAGCACGGCGAGGCCGTCCTTCACGCCGCCCGTGGAGCCCGGCAGGTTGACGATCAGGGTCCGGCCCGCGACCCCGGCCAGGCCCCGGGAGAGCGCCGCGGTCGGAACCTTCTCGCGCCCGAACGCCCGGATGGCTTCCGCGATGCCCGGCACCTCGTGGTCGATCACCGCCCGGGTCGCCTCGGGTGTGCGGTCGGTGGGCGAGATCCCGGTGCCGCCGGTGGTGACGATGGCGTCGTACCCGGCGTCGACTCCCGCGCGCAGGGCCGCCTCCACGGGCTCCCCGTCCGGGACGACCCGGGGACCGTCGACGGCGAAACCGAGGCTCTTCAGGCCGTCGGCGACCAAGGGGCCGCCCTTGTCCTCGTAGACGCCCGCGGCAGCCCTGTTGGAGGCGGTGACCACCAGAGCCCGGTAGGTCATGCCCGGCTCCAGTCGCCCGACTTGCCGCCCGTTTTCTCTTCCACCCGCACGTCCGTGATGACCGCTCCCTTGTCGACCGCCTTGACCATGTCGATCACGGTGAGCGCGGCGACCGTCACGGCGGTGAGGGCCTCCATCTCGACACCCGTACGGTCCGTCGTCTTCACGGTGGCCTGGATCTCCACCGCGTCGTCCGCGACCGACAGGTCCAGTTTCACACCCGACACCGACAACGGGTGGCACAGCGGAATCAGGTCCGGGGTGCGCTTGGCGCCCATGATCCCGGCGATCCGCGCGGTGGCGAGGGCATCGCCCTTGGGCATCCCCTCGCCGCGCAGCAGCTCGACCACGCGGGGCGAGACGAGGACGCGGCCGCTGGCGCGGGCGGTGCGCGCGGTCACGTCCTTCCCGGACACGTCGACCATGCGGGCCGCGCCCGCCTCGTCGATGTGCGTCAGTCCGTCCTGCGCAGGGGGTCCGGAGGTCTCCCCCCGGAATGACTCAGTCATGCTGTGTGCCGCTCCCGGTCCGGGCCCGGCGCAGTGCGGTGCGCGGGCCTGTTGTGCGCGACACGGTACCGCCCTGTCCGCGCAGGCACCGGCCCAGGACCCCCGTCGGCCTTTCCGCACGCGCACGCGCGCGTGCCTCAGCCGAGCAGGACGACCTCCACCTCGGTGCCTGGCTCGACGGACTCCACGTCCTCGGGGACGACGATCAGCGCGTCGGCGTGCGCCAGCGCCGCGATCAGGTGGGAGCCGGCGCCGCCCACGGGGATGACCTCGCCGTCGCCGTAGGCACCGCGCAGGAACTGCCGGCGCCCCTTGGGCGAGCGCAGCGCCTGATCGGTCTTCAGGGTGGCCCGGGCACGGGGCCGGTGCACGTCCGTCAGGCCCATCAGGGTGCGGATGGCCGGACGCACGAACAGCTCGAAGGAGACGTACGACGACACGGGGTTGCCCGGCAGGGCGAGCAGCGGTGTGTGGTCGGGGCCGATGGAGCCGAAGCCCTGGGGCTTGCCGGGCTGCATGGCGAGCTTGCGGAACTCCACGCCGCTGCCCGCCTCGTCCTCGTCGCCGGCGTACGACAGCGCCTCCTTGACGACGTCGTACGCCCCGACGCTCACCCCGCCCGTGGTGACCATCAGGTCGGCGCGGACGAGCTGATCCTCGATGGTGGAGCGGAGGGTCTCGGCGTCGTCGGCGACGGCGCCCACCCGGTAGGCGATGGCGCCGGCGTCCCGCGCGGCGGCGGTGAGGGCGAAGCTGTTGGAGTCGTAGATCTGGCCGCCGGCCAGTTCCTCGCCGGGCTGCACGAGTTCGCTGCCGGTGGACAGCACGACCACGCGCGGGCGCGGGCGCACGCGTACCGTGCCGCGGCCGATCGCGGCCAGCAGTGCGATCTGCGGCGGGCCGAGGACCGTGCCGGCCTCCAGGGCGCGGTCGCCGGCCTTCACGTCGCTGCCCCTGGCGCGCACGTGTGCGCGTGCCTCGACGGGGCGGTGCACGCGTACCTGCCCCTCGGCGCCCTCGGGGGCCAGGCTGCGCGCCCGCATCCCGCTCGCCGGGCCTTCGCCGAGTCCGCCGTCGGTCCACTCCACCGGGACGACTGCCTCGGCGCCCGGCGGCAGCGGGGCGCCGGTCATGATCCGGGCGGCCTGGCCGGGGCCGACCCGGACCGGATGGGCCGCGCCCGCGGCGACGTCACCGACGACCTCCAGGGCGGCCGGGAACTCCTCGCTGGCGCCCGCCACGTCCGCGACCCGCACCGCGTACCCGTCCATGGAGCTGTTGTCGAACGGCGGCAGGGACACCGGCACCGTGACGTCGTCGACCAGGACGCAGCCCTGGGCGTCGAGCAGTTGCAGCTCGATGGGTTCGAGGGGACGGACGGTCGAGAGGATGTCCTCCAGGTGCTCGTCCACCGACCACAGGTCGTCCGGGCCGGTGGGGCGGGTCGCGGCGCTGCTCAAGATTGCTGCATCTCCTCGGCTACGTAACTGCGAAGCCAGGTCCGGAAGTCCGGACCCAGGTCTTCACGTTCGCACGCGAGTCTGACAATGGCACGCAGGTAGTCGCCACGGTCGCCGGTGTCATAGCGGCGGCCCTTGAAGACGACGCCGTGCACCGGTCCGCCGACCTTCTCGTCCGTCGCGAGCTGCTGGAGGGCGTCGGTGAGCTGGATCTCGCCGCCGCGGCCCGGCTCGGTCTTGCGGAGTATGTCGAAGATGTGCGGGTCGAGGACGTACCGGCCGATGACCGCGTAGTTCGAGGGGGCGTCCGCCGGCTCGGGCTTCTCGACGAGGCCGGTGACCCGTACGACGTCACCGTCGGCCGTCGCCTCCACGGCCGCGCAGCCGTAGAGGTGGATCTGCTCGGGCGCGACCTCCATGAGGGCGATCACGCTGCCGCCGTGCTGCTCCTGGACCTCGATCATCCGCTGCAGGAGCGGGTCGCGCGGGTCGATCAGGTCGTCGCCGAGGAGCACCGCGAAGGGCTCGTGGCCGACGTGCGGGGCGGCGCACAGCACGGCGTGGCCGAGACCCCGGGGGTCGCCCTGGCGCACATAGTGCATGGTCGCCAGGTCGCTGGACTCCTGCACCTTCGCGAGCCGTTCGGCGTCGCCCTTCTTCTCGAGCGCCGATTCCAGCTCGTAGTTGCGGTCGAAGTGGTCCTCGAGAGGACGCTTGTTGCGTCCGGTGATCATGAGGACGTCATCGAGCCCCGCCGACACGGCCTCCTCGACCACGTACTGGATCGCGGGCTTGTCGACGACCGGCAGCATTTCCTTGGGAGTGGCCTTCGTGGCCGGCAGGAACCGGGTACCGAGACCTGCTGCGGGAATGACAGCCTTACTGATCCTGGGGTGCGACTGAGTCATGCCCGCAACCTTATCCGGTGCCTTTGTCAGGAATCTGTGGCTCCGGTTGGTTGACCCTTTATGACGGCATTCAAGAAGGGTGCGAGAACGACCCGTGGAACACGACGGACGCGCGAGCGAGCCTGACAAGCGAATGTTGCGGCGGGAGCTCCTCTCGGTGAGGAAAAGGTTGCCGGACGATGACGTCGACGAGACGGGCCGCGCGCTGGCGGAGCGTGCCCTGGAGCTGCCCGAGCTCGCCCATGCGCGCACGGTGGCGGCGTACGTCTCCGTGGGGAGCGAGCCCGGCACGGGGGCGCTGCTGGACGCGCTGCGGGCGCGAGGCGTGCGGGTGCTGCTCCCCGCGCTCCTGCCCGACAACGACCTCGACTGGGGCGAGTACGCCGGCCCGGATTCCCTCGCGCGGGTCCAACACGGCGGGAAAATGGCGCTTTTCGAACCGTCCGGCGCGCGTCTCGGTCCGGACGCCGTCACGGCCGCGGACGTCGTGCTGCTGCCCGGGCTCGCGGTCGACGCGCGCGGGATGCGCCTGGGGCGCGGCGGAGGGTCGTACGACCGCGTACTGGCCCGTCTGGAGCGCGCGGGCGCACGCTCTCGGCTCGTGGTGCTGCTGTACGACACGGAGGTCGTCGCGCAGGTCCCGGCAGAGGCGCACGACAGGCCCGTGCACGCCGTGGTGACGCCCTCCGGCGTGCGCCGCTTCCCGAGCCCCTGACGGGACTCGCCGGCATGGAAAACGGCCCTCCACGCGCGCGTGGAGGGCCGTTTTCCATGCCGGCGTCAGAGGGTCACGGCTTGAGGGCGAGTGTGTCGCTCGTGCTGTTGTCGACCGCCTTGGCCGAGAACGACCAGGGCAGCAGTTCGCCCTTGGCCCACAGGCTCGTCTGGTCCGTGTAGTGCGCGCTGAAGGCGTGCCCGGAGGCGCCGGTCAGGTTGATCCACCTGGACTTGTCGAAGTCGGCGAGGTTGACGACCATCCGCATGGACGGCACCCAGACGACGCCGTAGCCGCCGGCGGCGTTCCAGCCGGTCGCGTTCACCGTGGCCTCGCCGCCGCTGAGCCTCCAGGGGCCGCGGTTGAGGATGTACTGCAGCGCCTTGGGACCGTCGGTGCCGAGGGTCTGGTTCTTCAGGAACAGGCGGTGCAGCCGGCCCCAGCTCCAGGTGTCGATGTCCTTGCCGAGCTTGGCGGTCAGCTCCCAGCGTGCGTCGATCATGGCCCGGGCGAAGAGCTGGTCCATGTTGTTCGCCGCGGGGCGGGTGCCCGACTTGGGGGTCTTCCACCAGTCGCTGTCCGGCTTGTCCATCAGGGTGCGCACGACCTCGAACCAGCGGTCGCCGCCGTCCGGCTGCGCCTGGTCGGTGTCGCGGTCGCCGCACTCGCGCACCTTGGAGTCGTCGTCGACCGGGCCGGTGCTGTCGATCTTGTCGACCCACAGGCACTGCCCCTGGACGCGCAGTTCCTTGGGCAGTTTGTTCCCGAAGGCGAGCTTGAGGATGTTGCGCCAGACCGCGTTGAAGTAGGCGGCCGCCGCGGAGTCGGACTCCTGGGTGTAGTCCCAGCCCTCCAGCAGCTTCTGCGCGTCGCGGACGTTCTTGTCGTCGAGGTTGATCTTCAGCAGCTTCGGCACGAGCAGCTTGGCGATCTCGCTGCTGTTGTCCAGCTGCATCTGCCGCATGTCGTCGGTGGAGATCTTGCCGCCGTCTTTGATCTTGGACTCGATCAGGTCGGTGATGCGCTGGCTGCGGGTGCCGTAGCCCCAGTCGGTGGTGAGGGTGTACGGGTACTTGTCCTTGTCGACCACGGCCTGGTTGGCGGTGACGATGTAGCCGCGCTTGGGGTTGTACTCGTAGGGCAGCTCGTTCTGCTTGATGAAGCCGGTCCAGCGGTACTTCGAGTCCCAGCCGGGCGCCGGGATGGCGCCGTCGTCCACCGAGGAGCGCGTGGGGATCCTGCCGGGCAGCGTGTAGCCGATGTGGTTGTCGGTGTCGGCGTAGACCAGGTTCTGCGAGGGCACGTCGAACAGGGCCGCCGCCTGGCGGAAGTCGCTCCAGTTCGCCGCCTTGTCGAGGGCGAACACGGCGTCCATGGAGGTGCCCGGGTCGAGCGCGGTCCACCTCAGGGCGATGCCGTAGCCGTCGCCGCGGTCGGGGGCGGCGGTGTTGACCGTGGCCCGCTTACCGACCTGGACGAGTTCGTCGTCGCGGTCGGACAGCAGCGGCATCCCGTCCTGGGTCTGGCGCACGACGATCGTCTTGGACGAGCCGCCGGCGACCTTGATGGTCTCCTCGCGGGTCCTGAACGGCCGGACCTTGCCGTCGTACAGGTAGCCGTTAGCGCTGACCTTCTCCAGGTAGAGGTCGGTGACGTCGACTCCGGAGTTGGT
This sequence comes from Streptomyces sp. NPDC002076, assembly GCF_053593835.1. Lineage (NCBI taxonomy): Bacteria > Bacillati > Actinomycetota > Actinomycetes > Kitasatosporales > Streptomycetaceae > Streptomyces > Streptomyces sp. NPDC002076. Next base: position 58,024 of record NZ_JBSFDI010000012.1, on the reverse strand, counting down.
CATGCCCCAGGCGATGTCCGCGTTGTGGCCGATGATCACACCGGGCATGCCGGCAAAGGTGTAGCCGGTCACGTCGTACTGGCACTTGCTGGAGACGGTGCGGCAGTGCAGGCCCATCTGGTACCAGACCGACGGCAGCGACGCCGACAGGTGCGGGTCGTTGGCGAGCAGCGGCTTGCCGGTGATGGTGTACTTCCCGGCCACGACCCACGAGTTGGAGCCGATGCCCTGGCCGTTCACTCCGACGGCAGTGGGGACGTCGCCCAGGACGTTGTAGAGGCCCGCCAGCTGGCTTGTGAGCGACGATCCGGAGGCCGTCGAGGTGGAGGAGCCGGTCGTGCCCGTCGAGCCCGCAGAGCCGCCTGTGGCGCCGCCGGCCGTGCCGGACGTGCCCGTCGTGCCGGTGCCCTGCGAGGTTCCGGTGCCGCCGCTCTGCTGGAAAGACCTGGTCAGCGCGCTGTACTGGCCTTCCTGCACGATCGGCTTGTTACGGCTGTACGGGTACTCGGGGTACAGGTCCTGGATCTGCTGCGGACCGAGCCGGCTGGTCATCAGGGCGCGGTCGATCTCGTCCTGCATGTTGCCGCGCAGGTCCCACGCCATCGCCTTCAGCCACGAGATCGAGTCGACCGGGGTCCACTTCCCGGGCTTGTAGTCGTTGGTGAAGCCCAGGGCGGCGTACTCCAGGGAGATGTCCTTGCCGTCCTTGCCCTGCAGGTAGGCGTTGACGCCCGCGGCGTAGGCCTGGAGGTACTTCTTCGTGGCAGCCGACAACTTCGTGTCGTACTCCTGGCCGGCGATCCGGTCCCAGCCGAGGGTGCGCAGGAACTCGTCGTTCTTGACCTGGCCCTTTCCGAACATCTCCGACAGGCGCCCGGAGGTCATGTGCCGGCGCACGTCCATCTCCCAGAACCGGTCCTGCGCCTGGACGTAGCCCTGCGCCATGAACAGGTCCTCGTCGGAGGACGCGTAGATCTGCGGGATGCCGTTGCCGTCCCGCTTGACGTCGACCGGCCCCGACAGGCCCTGGAGCGTGATCGTGCCCTTGGTCTGCGGGAAGGAGGCGCGGACGGTACTGACCGACCAGTAGGCGCCGTAGGCGATGCCTCCGATGATGGCCAGTACCAGCACGAGCACGATCAGTCGGGCTTTGCGCCCCTTCTTCCTGCCGGACTTGGCGGGCGCGGCACCGGTGGTGGCGGTGTCACCCGTTGTGGCGGTGGTGTTGGGGGGCATCGCTGTCCTTGCTGTCCTAACGCGAGCGGCAGGTCGGGCTGTGACTTTGAATGAGCGCTGGAGCAACCATAGGCGCAGGGTCCCGTCCCGCTTGACGCGGAGTCGGGAACCAGCGCGCACGAGCGTTCGATCTTGCCTCGGCGAGCGTCAAGAAAGCGTCAAGACTTAGGTAAGGTAACGAAGTACTTGGCTGCGGTGCGCCGCAGCCTCGGGTCTTGTGTACGCGAGCTCGCGCCCCTGGCGCGCGGGCCAAGGAAGGGAACCGCCGCTGACTGTTCACCACCTCAACCAGCTCCTGCTCGTCTGCTCCGTGGTCCTGCTCGTCGCCGTCGCGGCCGTCCGGATCTCCTCCCGCAGCGGGCTCCCCAGCCTGCTCGTGTACCTGGGGATCGGCGTCCTCATGGGCCAGGACGGCATCGGCGAGATCCACTTCAACAGCGCCGCCGTGACCCAGGTCATGGGGTACGCGGCCCTGGTCGTGATCCTCGCCGAGGGCGGTCTCGGCACGAAGTGGAAGGAGATCAGGCCGGTCCTGTCGTCCGCCTCCGTCCTGGCGACCGCCGGCGTCGCGATCAGCGTGGGCGTCACCGCGGCGGGCGCGCACTATCTGGTCGGGCTGGAGTGGCGGCAGGCGCTCATCATCGGCGCGGTGGTGTCCTCGACGGACGCGGCGGCGGTCTTCTCGGTGCTGCGCAGGGTTCCCCTCCCCGCGCGCGTGACGGGCACGCTGGAGGCGGAGTCCGGCTTCAACGACGCCCCGGTGGTCATCCTGGTCGTCGCCTTCTCCACGGCCGGCCCGGTCGAGCACTGGTACGTCCTGCTCGGCGAGATAGCCCTGGAGCTGGCCATCGGCGCGGCCATAGGGCTCGCGGTGGGCTGGTTCGGCTCCTGGGGGCTCAAGCATGTGGCCCTGCCCGCGTCCGGCCTCTACCCGATCGCGGTCATGGCGATCGCCGTGACGGCGTACGCCGCCGGCGCTCTGGGGCACGGCAGCGGCTTCCTGGCCGTCTATCTGGCCTCGATGATGCTCGGCAACGCCAAGCTCCCGCACTGGCCGGCCACGCGCGGCTTCGCCGAGGGGCTCGGCTGGATCGCCCAGATCGGCATGTTCGTCGTACTCGGCCTGCTGGTCACGCCGCACGAGCTGGGCGACGACGTCGTACCGGCCCTGATCATCGGGCTGGTCCTCACCATGGTGGCCCGCCCGCTGAGCGTGGTGCTCAGCCTGGCGCCGTTCCGGGTGCCATGGCAGGAGCAGACGCTGATGTCGTGGGCGGGACTGCGCGGCGCCGTGCCCATCATCCTGGCGACCATCCCGATGGTGAACGGTGTCACCGGCAGCCGCACCATCTTCAACATCGTCTTCGTGCTGGTCGTGGTCTACACCCTCGTCCAGGGTCCGACGCTGCCCTGGCTGGCCCGCACCCTGCGGCTGGGCGAGGAGGGCGAGGCCTCCGACCTCGGCATCGAGTCGGCGCCTCTGGAGCGGCTGCGCGGACATCTGCTGTCCGTCTCGATCCCCGAGGGCTCCCGGATGCACGGGGTCGAGGTCAGCGAGCTGCGCCTGCCTGCCGGGGCCGCCGTCACCCTCGTCGTCCGCGAAGGAAAATCGTTCGTTCCGCTGCCCTCGACGGTGTTGCGGCGGGGCGACGAACTGCTCGTCGTCGCCACCGACCCGGTCCGCGACGCGGCGGAACGCCGCCTGCGCGCGGTCGCCCACGGCGGCAAACTGGCGGGCTGGCTCGGCACCAACGGGGCGAGCAGCTCGCGTTGAGGGACCAATCCCTGCCGTTCACGCTCCCGTCCCGTGAAATCCCAGGCGGCCCGCCGCGTGGTGCTCGTTTTCACAGATGAGGGAGGCAAGAGCCCCTGTACCATGAAGGCGCACCCTGATCGAACCAACTCTGCCTGACGCAGAGCTGGCGCGACCGTATGGCGGCCGGGTCGCCTCCCACTCGCAGTGGGCGCCGGTATCTACCGCAGTTTGCGCAAGAGGACAGCTCTCGGCGCCCGGGCCACACGAGGCCCGCGCTACCAGGCGGCAGAAAGGCACGGGCCGTGGGATCCACGGTCACCACCAACAAGCCGGAGAAGACCTCCCCGGCCCCGTCCCGCCCGGGATACGGACAGCTGCTGCGCACCCGCGGCGCCTGGACCTTCCTGCTCCCCGGTTTCGCGGCGCGCCAGCCGTTCGCGATGCTCACCATCTCCATCGTGCTGCTCGTGCAGCACACCACCGGCTCGTACGGCGCCGCGGGCGCCACCGCGGCCGCCACCGGTGTCTCCATGGCGCTGTTCGCGCCGTACAGCGGGCGCCTCACCGACCGCTACGGCCAGCGCGCCGTGCTCACCCCCGGCGTTGTGCTGCACACCCTGTCCGGCCTGTCGCTGACGGCGCTCGCGCTGGCGCACGCCCCCCTGTGGGCGCTGTTCCTGGCGGCCGTCCCGACCGGCGCCTCGGTACCGCAGGTCGGTCCCATGGTGCGTGCCCGCTGGGGCGTGAAGCTGCAGGGTTCGCCCCTGATGACCACCGCGGCGGCGTTCGAGTCGGTCACGGACGAGCTGACCTTCGTCTTCGGCCCGCTGCTGGCGACCGCGCTGTGCACCACCGTGACGCCGGCGGCCGGCCTGGTCACGGAGGGCGGGCTGACACTCGTCGGCGGTCTGCTGTTCGCCGCGCAGAAGGGCACGCAGCCGCCGGTGAGCGCAGAGAGCGGGCACGCGCGCGTGAAGCACGCCTCCGCGCTGCGCGTACCGGGCGTGCGCGTGCTGGTCGTGACCTTCCTGGGCATCGGGTCCGTCTTCGGCGGCATGCAGGTGGGGCTGGCGGCGTTCACCGAGTCGATCGGCGAGCCCGGCCTGAACGGTGTCCTGTACGGCGTCTTCGCCGCCGGCAACATGCTGTCCGGCATCGTCTGCGGCGCGATCGCCTGGAAGACCGCCCCTCAGCACCGCCTGGTGGTCGGCTACACGGCGCTCGCGGTCGTCGCGTCCGCCCTGTGGACGGCCCACTCGGTGCTGCTGCTCGCCGGGCTCGGCCTGCTGGTGGGCATGTGCATCGCACCGGCGCTGATCACCGGCTACACGCTGGTCGAGGGCCTGGTCCCGGCCGGCGCCCGCACGGAGGCCTTCACCTGGCTGACCGGCGCGGTCGCGCTCGGGCAGGCGGCCGCCGTCACGGTCGCCGGACAGCTGGAGGACCGGCTGTGGAACGGCGCGGGATTCCTGGTGCCGATGGCCGGCACGGTGCTCGCGCTGGCGACGCTGCTGACGCTGCGGTCGCGGCTGGCCGCGCGGCCCCAGAACCGTACCGTCGCACGTGGCGTCGGTCACCGCGTGCCGGTGACGGTGGACTGATCCCCGGGAATACGTCACTATGGACTGTCGTTAGCACTCATTGAGTGAGAGTGCCAGGAGGAAGACAAGTGCCGACCTACCAGTACCAGTGCACCGAGTGCGGCGAGGGCCTTGAGGCGGTGCAGAAGTTCACCGACGACGCCCTGACCGAGTGCCCCAACTGCGGTGGCCGCCTGAAGAAGGTGTTCTCCGCGGTCGGCATCGTCTTCAAGGGCTCCGGCTTCTACCGCAACGACTCGCGCGGTTCCACGTCGAGCAGCAGCCCGGCGTCGAAGACGTCGAGCACCTCGTCGTCGAGCACGCCGAGCTCGTCCTCGTCCGACTCGAAGCCGTCCTCGTCGAGCTCCGCCGGCAGCTCCGCGGCCTGACCTTTTCCTTCCCGGACCCTGCTGTCGTACGACGGCAGGGTCTTCGGCGCTTCCCGGCGCCGCTCCCCCACGGTTTCACCGCCCGCTAGGGTGCTGGTCATGGCGAACGCAGAGATCGGCGTGATCGGTGGCTCGGGCTTCTACTCGTTCCTCGACGACGTGACCGAGGTCCAGGTGGAAACCCCCTACGGGCCGCCCAGCGACTCCCTCTTCCTCGGCGAGATCGCCGGCCGGCGGGTCGCCTTCCTGCCCCGGCACGGCCGCGGCCACCACCTGCCACCGCATCGCATCAACTACCGGGCCAACCTGTGGGCGCTGCGCTCCGTCGGCGCCCGGCAGGTGCTCGGCCCCTGCGCGGTGGGCGGACTGCAGCCCGAGTACGGCCCCGGCACCCTGCTCGTGCCGGACCAGTTCGTGGACCGGACGAAGTCCCGGGTGCAGTCGTACTTCGACGGGCTGCCGCTGCCCGACGGCACCGTGCCGAACGTCGTGCACGTCTCCATGGCCGACCCCTACTGCCCCACCGGACGGGCTGTCGCCCTGAAGGCCGCCCGGGGCCGGGACTGGGAGCCGGTGGACGGCGGCACGCTGGTCGTCGTCGAGGGGCCGCGCTTCTCGACGCGTGCCGAATCGTTGTGGCACCGGGCGCAGGGCTGGTCGGTCGTGGGCATGACCGGTCACCCGGAAGCGGCGCTCGCACGGGAACTGGAGCTGTGCTACACGTCGCTGACCCTGGTCACCGACCTCGACGCCGGCGCCGAGACCGGTGAGGGCGTCTCGCACGAGGAGGTGCTGCGGGTGTTCGCGGCCAATGTGGACCGGCTGCGCGGCGTGCTGTTCGACGCGGTGGCGGCACTGCCGGAGACCGGGGCGCGGGACTGTCTGTGCGTGAACGCGCTCGGCGGAATGGATCCGGGCTTCGAGCTGCCGTAGCGCCTTCGGGGAAAACCCGGAATTCCCCGTTCGGGTGGCCGAGTTATCCACAATCGGCCCGTGATCCACCGGCTCGGGCGGAATTCGGCGCGAGGCCTCATCGTGGCATCGCAAGCCGAATTCCTCGTCGCAGGCGGTGATTTCCGTGCCTCGGTCCTCGTCCTTGAATCATTCTCCAAATCCGTCCCCGAATCCGTCTCCCGTTCCGTCCTCGTCCTCTCCGGTTTCTCCGCCTCCGCTCCGGCTCCCGCGTCCGCTGGGCACGGACGCCCCGGCGACCTGCGAAGTCCCGCAGTTCCCGCCGGTGCGGGTGCGCGGCGGGCGGTATCGGCTGCAGCGGCTCGTACGGCGCCGCGGCCGGGCCATCGCGGCCGGCCTCGCGGTGACCGCGGCCGCGCTCGTCGCCGCGGGCCCGCACACGGGGGCCGCACCGCATCGTGCGGAACAGGCCCGGAGCCGCCCGGTCCCGGTGCCCGTACGCCGGCACACGGCGGTGGACGTGGTGACGGCACCGGTGCGGATCGCCGACGCGGCCACCGTCCGGCTCCTGCGGCCCGGCGACCGTGTCGACGTCATCGCCGCCGGGGACCCGGCGTCCGGGGTCGTCGCGCGTGTGCTCGCGCGCGGCGTGCGGGTGACCGAGGTGCCCGAGCCGCTGGGGGACGGGGCCGAGAGCGGGGCGCTGGTCGTGCTGTCGGTGCCGCGTGGCACGGCGGCGCGGCTCGTCGGGGCGAGTGCCACGACGCGTCTGGCGGTGACGCTGTGCTGAACCGGCTCGGACGCTTTCTCGGCGGTTTACTGTCAAATCGCTCGATGGTGCCACGGGGCTGGACACCGTGGCGGCACCGTGCCGTAGGTTGCGGAGCGTTTCGTTCCACACCCTGTGCATGCGAGGAGAGTCCCCGAGGTGAGCGAGAAGAAGGAACCGAGCGTCTGGCAGGGCTTCAAGGCCTTCCTGATGCGCGGCAACGTCGTCGATCTGGCAGTCGCGGTGGTTATCGGCGCGGCCTTCACGAACATCGTGAACTCGGTGGTCAAGGGGGTCATCAGCCCGCTGGTCGGAGCGATCGGGACGCAGAACCTGGACCACTACAGCTCGTGTCTGAAGCCCCCGTGCCAGGTGGGCGCGGACGGCACGGTCAAGAGCGGTGTGCCGATCCTGTGGGGCTCGGTCCTCGGTGCGACGCTGACGTTCGTGATCACCGCAGCGGTCGTGTACTTCCTGATGGTCCTGCCGATGTCGAAGTTCCTGGCGCGGCAGTCGGCCCGGAAGGCGGCGCGGGAGGGCACCAAGGAGGTCATCGAGGTGACCGAGCTGGAGGTGCTCAAGGAGATCCGCGACGCGCTGGTCGCGCAGCGTGGATCGGGACACGACGAGCGCTAGCGGCGCTGCTGCGGAGGGCTCAGAGGTGGTGGGGCGGCTTCTCGTCGAGGAAGCGCTTCAGGTCGGCGGCGCTCTCGCCGTCCGTGCGCTCGCCCCACCCGCGATCGGTGTCGTCCGAGGACTGCTGGTCCAGCGGGTCGTCGAAGACCAGGGCGGGCTTCGGGACGCGGGGCTCGGATGCGGGGGCGGTGCTCATGCCACCAGGGTACGGCCCCGGTCCACGCGCCCGTGCGCGTCCGGCACCCCCGGCGGGGGCGCTCGTGAATGCGTTCATTGTCTGCTGATGCCTTCACAAGGCCTTCTGGACGCTCTTCTGCTGTGCTGAGAGGCATGACGTCGAGTTCCGCTCCTGCGCCCGCTCCCTCGGGCGTACCCCAGTCCTCCGGGCCGCTGCGACGGCTCGTCGCGCGCGGGCGCGACGAGGCGCACCGGGTCTCCTCACCGCTGGAGCTCTTCTTCGACCTGTGCTTCGTGGTGGCGATCGCCCAGGCGGGAGTGCAACTGGTGCACGCCGTCGCCGCGGGGCACGCGGGCGACGGAATCCTCAACTACGCCATGCAGTTCTTCGCCATCTGGTGGGCCTGGATGAACTTCACCTGGTTCGCCTCGGCGTACGACAACGACGACGCGCTCTACCGGATCGTCACCCTGGTGCAGATCGCCGGCGTCCTGGTGCTGGCCGCCGGTATCTCCCGGGCCTTCCAGCAGCACGACTACCTGGTGGTCTGGATCGGCTATGTGATCATGCGGCTGGCGATGGCCACGCAGTGGCTGAGAGCCGCGAGATCGGCCGAGGGCGCCGAGAGAACCCTGGCGTTGCGGTACGCGGGCGGCGTGCTCCTGTGCCAAGTCGGCTGGCTCGGCCTGTTGCTGCTGCCCGAACCCGCGCGGCCCTGGGTGTTCCTGGTGATGGCGATCGCGGAGATGTGCGTGCCACTGTTCGCGGAGAAGGACTACGAGACCTCCTGGCATCCGCACCACATCGCCGAGCGGTACGGCCTGTTCACCATCATCGTCCTCGGCGAGACGATCGCCTCGGCGACCGTCGCCGTGAAGGGGGCCTTCGACGAGCACAACGCGCTGGGCGAGCTGCTGCCGATCGCGGCGGGCGGGCTCCTGATCGTCTTCTCCGCGTGGTGGATCTACTTCGTGGTGCCCATCCACGGCCACCTCCGCGCCAACGGTCAGGCGTTCCTGTGGGGTTACGGCCACTACCTGATCTTCTCCTCCGCCGCGGCAATCGGCGCGGGCCTGGAGGTGTCCGTGGAACACACGGTCGGCAGGACCCACATCTCCACCCTCTCCGCGTCGGCGGCCGTGACGCTGCCCACGGCGCTGTACCTGCTCACCGTCTGGGCACTGCACTCCCGGCACTTCAAGGTCGGCATCGCCCAGCAACTGGTGCTGCCGGCCACGGCGCTGCTGGTGATCTGCTGCACCTTCCTGGGCCACTGGGCGGTGCTCGCGGCGGGGCTGGTGTGCTCGGCCGCGGTCGCGGTCGGGGTGGCGCTCACGGCGCGCATGGTCGGCCGGAAGCGTACGGCGAACGCCGCCGCTTTGGCCGGCTGAGTCCGCTCGGGCGCCTGGACGGACGAGACTGGCCCGCATGACAGTTGACGCAATCACGGACATCGCCGGGGTGCGGGTGGGGCACGCCACCCGCACCGGGGACGGCTGGCTCACCGGCACCACGGTCGTCCTCGCCCCGGAAGGCGGCGCGGTCGCCGCCGTGGACGTGCGCGGCGGCGGCCCCGGCACGAAGGAGACCGACGCGCTCGACCCGCGCAACGTGGTGCAGCGGGTCGATGCGGTCGTGCTGACCGGTGGCAGCGCGTACGGGCTCGACGCGGCATCCGGTGTGATGGCCTGGCTGGAGGAGCAGTGGCGCGGAGTGCGGGTGGGGCCGGGCCCGGCGCACGTCGTGCCCGTGGTGCCCGCCGCGTGCGTCTTCGACCTGGGGCGCGGAGGGAACTTCAGCGCGCGGCCGGACGCGGCGACCGGGCGTGCGGCGGTGGAGGCCGCGGCGGTGAGTGCGCCGGGCGCGCGGGTGTGGGAAGGGTGTGTCGGGGCCGGGACGGGCGCCGTGGCGGGGCGGATCAAGGGCGGGGTGGGCACCGCGAGCACGGTGCTCGGCTCGGGGATCACCGTGGCCGCGCTGGTGGTCGTGAACGCCGCGGGTTCGGTGATCGAGCCGGAGACGGGGGCGCTGTACGGGGAGTTGTGCCTGGGGCGGGTGGAGTATCCCGAGGAGCGCGTGCACGAGGCCGCGCGCCGGCGCCTCGACGAAACCGCCGCCGAGAACGCGCCGCCCCCGCTCAACACGACGCTGGCGGTGGTCGCGACCGACGCGAACCTCTCCAAGGCGCAGGCACAGAAGCTGGCGGGCACGGCGCACGACGGGATCGCGCGCGCCGTACGGCCGGTGCACCTCATGAACGACGGTGACACGGTCTTCGCGCTGGCGACCGGTACTCGCTCTCTTTCCGAGCGCCCGCTGGAGCTCAACGACATCCTGGCCGCCGGTGCGGATGTCGTGACGCGCGCGATCGTGCGGGGGGTGCGCGCCGCGGAGCCGGTCGACGGGCCCGGTGGAGTGTGGCCGTCGTACGGGGAGTTGTACGGGGCGCGGTAGGGGGGTGCGCGGCGGGGGCGGCGGGCTGAGGACGGGACAGAACCGCCGCCCGCGTTGCATTGTCGCGGTTCTGTCACGTGATGGCGTTCACGGGAGGACGGCGGGAACCTTCCCGGCCGCCAGTGCCCTCCTTCTTCACGCACTGGAACGGATCACGCACATCACATGAACCTGGAGCAGCCCGTGACAACGCCGGACATTGCAGCGCGGCGCGTACTGGGGGCCTGTGCCGCCCTGGTGGTCGGCGGCCTCGCCCTGACCGCGTGCGGTGGCAACGCCGACGCCACCGACAACGGCAACGGCAACGGCAACGGCGGCAAGAACTCCCCCAAGGCATCGACGGCGCAGATCCTGATCTCGGCCAAGGACGGTTCGACCGGCGCGTCCATCAACGCGACCGGCGTGAAGGTCAGCGGCGGCAGGCTGACCGAGGTGAAGATGACCGTCGCCGAGTCGGGGCGGACCGTGGCGGGCGCGGTATCCGCGGACGGCGGCAGCTGGAAGCCGAAGGAGCGGCTGGAGCGCGGGACGAAGTACGAGATCGACGCGAGCGCGAAGGACTCCGGCGGGCGTACCACCACGACCAAGTCCGTCTTCACCACCGTCACGACGGCGAACAGCTTCATCGGCACCTACACGCCGGACAACGGCACCACGGTCGGGGTGGGCATGCCGGTGTCGTTCAAGTTCGACAAGTCGATCAGCGACAAGAAGGCCGTGCAGTCGCACATCACCGTCGACTCCAGCAGCGGCCAGCAGGTGGTCGGGCACTGGTTCGGGGACCAGCGGCTGGACTTCCGGCCGCAGGAGTACTGGAAGGCCGGCTCCAGGGTCACGGTGAAGATCGACCTGGACGGGGTCCAGGGGGCGCAGGGCGTCTACGGCGTGCAGAAGAAGACCGTCACCTTCACCGTCGGGCGGTCGCAGGTCTCCACGGTCGACGCCGACACCCAGACCATGACCGTGGTGCGGGACGGCAAGACGATCAAGACGGTTCCGATCTCCACCGGCGACCCGCAGCACACCACGTACAACGGGCAGATGGTGATTTCCGAGAAGTTCCAGCAGACCCCCATGGACAGCCGGACGGTCGGCCTCGGCAACGCGTACAACATCCCGGACGTGCCGCACGCCATGCGCCTGACGGACTCCGGCACCTTCATCCACGGCAACTACTGGTACAACAAGGCCAATCCGCCCTTCGGTCACCAGGGCACCAGCCACGGCTGCGTCGGGCTCGCGGACGTACAGGGCGGGGAGGGCGCCACGTCGGCCAAGTGGTTCTTCGACAACTCGATCACCGGTGACGTGGTGATCGTGAAGAACTCTCCCGACAAGACCGTCACCCCGGACAACGGACTCAACGGCTGGAACATGTCGTGGAGCGCCTGGACCGCCGGAAGTGCCGTCTGATCGGCGGTTTTTGACGTCATGTCGGGTCGCGCGTGAACTTCTCGCGCGGCCCGCGCGTTTTCCCGGCGTACGTTTTCTCGGTTCCCGGACATGATGTCCGACCGAGGGGCTACGGTATGCACCCACAAGGTGACATGCAGCAACGCCGGGAGATGTCTTGAGCGTTCCGTACGAGACGGCAGCGTACGAACCAGCCGAGTCGCCCGAGTCTCCTGAGGAGCATCTCGAGCGGCTCCTCGGCCGTGCCCTGAACTCCTTCGAGCTGCCCGACGAGGTGATACGGCAGCTCGACTGCGCGCTGGCGCACGACAGTTCGCTGCACTCCGCTTACCACAGCGCGGGACTGCACCGGGAGACCTACCGGCACACCTGGCTGCTCGCCGACGGCTCCGCGGTCACGCTGTGGGAGCTCGCGCACAACCCCACCCCGGGCGGCGCTCCGGAGAGCGAGGTGTACGTCGACGAGGAGGAGCTGCAGGCGGCCACGGCGCGGCTCGGGATGCCGCCGGAGGCACCGGAGTTCGAGTTGCCCGCGCTGATGCGGCTGTGGGCGGTTCCGGAGCCCCGGCACGTGTTCGCCGCCGACGACTCGGCGGACCACGCGCGCAGGCTTCTGCGCCGTGCGGAGAATCCGGACCGGCCCGGTGCTCAGACGGCGGCGCTGCTGGCGACGGCGACGGCGCACGAGATCACGCAGGCGTTCGGGCGCCCGGGGCGCGCCGGGCGCGCGGGACTGAGCTACGCGCTGTACGAGCACGCGTTCCTGCTGCCGGACGGCAGCGAGGTCTCCCTGTGGGAGGTGGAGCACACGGCGACGCCGGACGGGCGGCACATGTGCGAGGTGTACATGTCGGAGGACGCGGCGCGGGACGCCATGGAGCGACGCGCGGCGCGGCAGGGTTAGCGCGCGTGCCGCGGAGCGGATGACGGCGCTTGTCCGTCAGTGATCGCTGCCGAGTCGCCGTATCAGTCCGGCGAAGGCGTCCTGTTCCGCGGGCGTCAGCTCCACCTTCTCCCACGCGGGGCCGGCTTGCGGCTGGGGCGGGAGGAACGGGAGACGAGGAGCCGGAAGCTCTCTCAGGGCCGCCGCGCGGAAGCGGCGCAGCAGGCGTACGACGCCGATCGCCCAGGCCACGCCGGCCAGGGTGAGGACGGCCGCGCCGGCCAACTGGAGAGTCGAGAGATGCTCGGGCATACACGCCAGTACACACCACGGTCCGGGACTTTGGCCCCGGACCGTGACGTATCTCGCAGGTGCCGTGAACAACTCACAGCGAACTAAAGGGACAAGGCGTGGCAGGGGGCGGTGCGGTGGTCAGGCCGCCACGGGCTGCTTGGGCTCCTTCGTCGTGCGGGCCGCGTTCGCGGCGGGGTCGGTGGCCGTGGTCTCCGGGGTCTGCTTGCGCATGCCCTTAAGGAGCACGACCAGGGCCGTGGTGGCGCAGACGCCGGCCGCGATGGCGATGAGGTACAGGAACGGGTTGCCGATCAGCGGGATCACGAAGATGCCGCCGTGCGGGGCGCGCAGGGTGGCGCCGAAGACCATCGACAGGGCGCCGGTGAGTGCGCCGCCGACCATCGACGAGGGGATCACGCGCAGCGGGTCGGCCGCCGCGAACGGGATCGCGCCCTCGGAGATGAAGGAGGCGCCCAGGACCCAGGCGGCCTTGCCGTTCTCGCGCTCGGTCTGGGTGAACAGCCTGCCGCGCACGGTGGTGGCCAGGGCCATCGCCAGCGGCGGGACCATGCCGGCCGCCATCACCGCGGCCATGATCTTCATCGCGGAGTCGCTGGGGTTGGAGACCGCGATGCCGGCGGTGGCGAAGGTGTAGGCCACCTTGTTGACCGGGCCGCCCAGGTCGAAGCACATCATCAGGCCTAGCAGGGCGCCGAGCAGGATCGCGTTGGTGCCGGTGAGGCCGTTCAGCCAGTCGGTCAGGCCCTTCTGGGCGCTTGCGATGGGCTTGCCGATCACGACGAACATCAGGAACCCGACGATCGCCGAGGAGATCAGCGGGATCACCACCACCGGCATGATGCCGCGCAGAGCCGGGGGGATCCGCACCTTCTGGACGGCCATCACCACGCCACCGGCGATCAGACCGGCCGCGAGTCCGCCGAGGAAGCCCGCGTTGATGGTCAGTGAGATCGCGCCGCCCACGAAGCCGGGGACCAGGCCGGGCCGGTCGGCCATGCCGTAGGCGATGTAGCCGGCCAGGACCGGGACGAGGAAGCCGAAGGCGACGACGCCGATCTGGAAGGACAGCGCACCCCAGCTGTCGGCCTGGGTCCACACGAAGTGGTCCATCACCGACGGCGCCTTGTTGATCTTGTAGCCGCCGATCGCGAAGCCCAGGGCGATGAGGAGGCCGCCCGCCGCGACGAACGGAACCATGTAGCTCACACCGCTCATCAGCCACTTGCGGAGCTTGCTGCCGTAGCCCTCGGTGGAGTCGCCCGCGCGCTCGACCGGTGTGCCGCCCGACGCGGGCGCCGCCGCGCTCGTCTCGCCGCGCGCCGCCTTCGCGCGCACCTCCGTGATGAGTTCGGCGGGGCGGTTGATGCCCGCCTTCACTCCGACGTCGACGGTCGGCTTACCGGCGAAACGATCCTTCTCGCGTACGGGGACGTCGTGCGCGAAGATCACGGCGTCCGCCGCCGCGATGACCGCCGGGTCCAGCCGGGTGAAGCCGGCCGAGCCCTGTGTCTCGACGACGAGTTCGACGCCCGCCTCGCGTCCCGCGTTCTCCAGGGACTCGGCCGCCATGTAGGTGTGCGCGATGCCGGTCGGGCAGGAGGTGACGGCGACGACACGGAAGGGGCGCTCGCCGGAGTCCGCGGCGGAGCCGACGCCCGCCGGGGTCGCCTGCGCCGGGGTGGATGCGCCCGGCGCCTGCGCGGTGGTGCCCGCTGCGGCGTCGGCGGAGGCCGCCACCGACGCCGCAGCGGAGTCTTCAGAGGCGCCGCCTGCGCCCGCGGCGCCCGCGGCGCCCTGAGCTGCGCTCGCCGCGGCCTTCGCGCCGGCGCTCGCGCCCGTGCCCTCCTCGGAAGGCTCCGCCGGCGCCTGCGCAGTGCTAGGCGTCGCGTCGCCGCGGATCAGCGCCGCCGCCGTCTCCGCGTCGGTCACCGCGCGCAGTGCCGAGGTGAACTCGGTGTTCATCAGCTGGCGGGCCAGTGAGGAGAGGATCGTGAGGTGGGCGTCGTCGGCGCCGGCCGGGGCGGCGATCAGGAAGATCAGGTCGGCCGGGCCGTCCGGGGCGCCGAAGTCGATGCCGGCGGCGCTGCGGCCGAAGGCGAGGCTCGGCTCGGTGACGTGGGCGCTGCGGCAGTGCGGGATGCCGATCCCGCCGTCGAGGCCGGTCGGCATCTGGGCCTCGCGGGCGGCCACATCGGCGAGGAAGCCCTCCAGGTCGGTCACCCGGCCCTGGGCCACCATGCGCTCGGCGAGGGCGCGCGCCGCCGCTTCCTTGCTGTCGGCGGACAGGTCGAGGTCGACCAGGTCCGCGGTGATCATGTCGCTCATCGCGGGCTCCTATGCACGCGTATCGCCCGGGGGGAGGCGTGGGCGGAAAGGGGGACGGGGGTGCGGTGGGGGGATGAGGCCGTTCGGGAGACGGGGCCTGGGAGACCCGGCATTCCCTGGGCGGCACAGCGGCTGGGCCGGCCGTGCCGCTCGGGGGCAGCGGCGAGTAACGGGGAACCTCGCCGCTTCGAGCCGGGCCGGGTGGGAGCGTCCTGGGGTGCGGACGCGGGGCGAGCGCCCAGCCGGCGGGTGCCGGGGCGGGTGCGGTGGAGTAGGAGGGCGTTCATGACACCGGCTCCGTCAGTTCGCGGTCGAGCGGGATCTCGGCGGTGACGGTCACGGCCGACGGGTCCAGGTCGGCGGGGGTCGGCATGACGCTGCCGGGGAGCTGGACGGCGGCGGCGCCGTGGGCGACGGCGGAGGCGAGGGCCTCGGGGCCGCTGCCGCCGGCGATCAGGAAGCCGGCGAGGGAGGAGTCGCCGGCGCCGACGTTGCTCCGGACGGTGTCCACGCGCGCGGTGGCGAACCAGGCGCCCGTGTCCTCGACGAGGAGCTGCCCATCGGCGCCCAGGCTCGCGAGCACGGCGCGCGCGCCCATGCCGCGCACCTCCTCGGCCGCCTTCAGCGCGTCGCCCACGGTCGCCAGGGGGCGTCCGACGGCTTCCGCGAGCTCCTCGGCGTTGGGCTTCACCACGTCGGGCCGCGCACGCAGCGCCTCCAGCAGCGCGCGTCCCGAGGTGTCGAGCGCGATGCGTGCACCCCCGGCGTGCGCCCGCGTGACGGCGTCGGCGTACCACGAGGGGGCGAGGCCCCGGGGCAGGCTGCCGCAGCACGCGATCCAGTCGGCGTCGTGGGACTGTTCGCGCACGGTGTCCAGGAGGCGTTCCTGTTCGGCCTCCGACAGCTCCGGTCCCGGCGCGTTGATCTTCGTGAGCACCCCGTCGGACTCCGCGAGCGCGATGTTCGAGCGGGTGGCTCCGGCGATCAGCACCGGCGCGACCTCGATGCCCTGCGCGTCGAGCAGATCGGCGATGAGCGCTCCCGGCGCACCACCCAGGGGCAGAACGGCAACCGTGCGCCGGCCGGCGGCCGCGACGGCGCGCGAGACGTTCACGCCCTTGCCGCCCGGATCCATGCGCTCGCCGGTGGCGCGGACGACCTCGCCGCGCTCCAGGGCGGGGATCTCGTAGGTGCGGTCGAGGGAGGGGTTGGGGGTGACGGTGAGGATCATGCGCGCACTACTTCCGTGCCGCCGCGTTCGATGGCGGCGGCGTCTTCGGGGCTCAGCCCGTTGTCCGTGATCAGCAGGTCCACATCGCCCAGGTCGCCGAAGCGGGCGAAGTGCTCCTGGCCGTGCTTGGAGGAGTCGGCCAGCAGCACGACGCGCCGGGAGGCGGCGACCGCGGCCCGCTTGACGGCGGCCTCGGCAAGATCGGGGGTGGTCAGGCCGTGCTCGACGGAGAAGCCGTTGGCCGCCACGAACAGCACGTCGGCGCGGATCTCGCCGTACGCGCGCAGCGCCCAGGCGTCCACGGCGGCGCGCGTGCGGTGCCGTACGCGCCCCCCGACCAGGTGGAGCTGGATGCCCGGGTGGTCGGCCAGGCGGGCGGCGATCGGCAGGCTGTGCGTGACGACGGTCAGGGAGGCCTCCAGCGGGATCGCGGCGGCGACCCGGGCGACCGTCGTACCGGCGTCGAGGATCATCGTGCCCTCGGTCGGCAGTTCGGCGAGGGCGGCCTTGGCGATGCGGTCCTTCTCGTCTGCGGCGGTGGACTCGCGCTCGGCGAGGTCCGGTTCGAAGTCGAGGCGGCCGACAGGGATGGCACCGCCGTGCACGCGGCGGACGAGGCCCGCGCGGTCGAGGGCCTTCAGATCGCGGCGGATCGTCTCCGCGGTGACCTGGAACTCCTCCGCGAGCGACAACACGTCCACCCGGCCGCCGTCACGTGCGAGCCGGAGGATCTCCTGCTGCCGTTCCGGTGCGTACATGTCCGCTCGCCTCCGACTCGATGTCCGTTCACTTCTGACCGATGCCCGAACGTGTGGTTTCAGTCGGGAGGCTACGCCGGGATTTCCGGAAAGTAAACAGGTTCGGGCTTCAACCGGACATGATCGGGCTTCCGCCTCGGGCAGCGGAGCTGCAGAGGAGCCTGACAAGGGCCCGGCACCCGCAGGTGCCGGGCCCTTGTCAGGCGCGGCTCAGTGCACCAGCTCCGGCTCCCGCGCCGGTGCCTCCTCCTCGGCTGCCTCCGCCTGCTGGGCCGGCCGCTTCGGCAGGGCGGACATCAGCAGGAAGATCGCGCACATGATCCCGGCGACCCACCACAGCGCGTACTGGAAGGCGTGCACGAAGGCCGGGCCGACCTGGGCGGGGGCCAGCCGGTCGCCGATCTCGCCGAAGAACACCACCGACACGAGCCCGAGGCCGAGCGCGTTGCCCATCTGCTGCACCGTGTTGATCAGCCCGGACGCGGACCCCGCGTGCTCACGCGGCACCTCGGAGAGCACCGCGTCGGTCAGCGGGGCCACGATCAGCCCCATCCCGGCGCCCATCACGATCAGCGGGAGGGCCATCTGCCAGGAGGCGATGGCGAGGCCGTACCGGTGCGCCTCCCACAGATAGAGCAGTACGCCCGCGCCCATGACCAGCGCGCCCGCCTGGAGCACCTTCCGCCCGAACCTCGGGACCAGCTTCTGCACCGACATCCCGGCCGCCGTCGACACCGCGAGGGAGAACGGCACGCCGGTCAGCCCGGCCCGCAGCGGGCTCCAGCCCAGGCCGATCTGCATGTACAGCGTCCAGACCAGGAAGAAGATGCCGAGCGCGATCCCGAAGACGGTCTGTACGGCGATGCCCGCGGCAAAGCTCTTCACTCGGAAGAGGGACAGTTCGATGAGCGGGGAACCGTCCCTGGCCGCCTTCCGTTTCTCGTACGACACCAGCGCCGCGAAGACGACGAGCGCGCCGGCCATGCAGAGGTACCCCCACAGCGGCCAGCCCAGCTCGCGGCCGCGGGTGAGCGGGTAGAGCAGCATCAGCAGGCCCAGCGAGACCAGGGCGACACCGACCAGGTCCAGTTTCAGCGCCTTGGGGGCCTTCGATTCGGTGATGAAGCGGCGTCCGAGTATCCAGGCCAGGACGCCGACGGGGAGGTTGATGAGGAAGATGGGCCGCCATTCGAGGCCGAACAGGTTCCACTCCGTCAGCAGCGCGCCGAGCAGCGGTCCGGAGACCGCGCCCAGGCCGACGATCGCGCCGAACAGACCGAACACCTTGCCGCGTTCCCGGGCCGGGAACGTGGCGTGCACGATCGACAGCACCTGCGGCACCATCATCGCCGCCATACCGCCCTGCAGGATGCGGGAGGCGACCAGCATCTCCGGGTTCGCGGCGAAGCCGCACAGGGCGGAGGCGAGGGTGAAGCCGCCGATACCGGTCAGGAACAGCCGCTTGCGGCCATGGATGTCACCGAGACGTCCGCCGGTGATGAGGGCTGCGGCGAAGGCGAGCGCGTAGCCCGCGGTGATCCACTGGATCTGGCTGACCGAGGCGTGGGCGCTGCGCTGGATGGACGGGATGGCGATGTTGACGATCGTCACGTCCACCAGGTCCATGAAGGCCGCGGTCATCACGATGGCCAGGGCCAGCCAGCGGGTTCGGTCGGGTGAGGGTTCGGGGAGTGCCGTGGCAGTTGCCGTCGTGTGCCGGCCGTCCGTCGTCCTGGGCTGGTCGCGCAGTTCCCCGCGCCCCTCGCCGGTGTTGCTGTCGTTCGGGGTCATGAGGTGAAGGTAGGGCGGCAATAGGTCAGATCCCGTCCTAGTTGTGCGGCATTCTCTTCGGTATGACTACGGACACACCGGCCCGGCTGCTGCAGCTCCTCTCCCTGCTCCAGACCCCGCGCGAGTGGCCCGGTGGTGAGCTCGCCGAGCGGCTCGGGGTGTCCCGGCGTACCGTGCGGCGGGACATCGACCGGTTGCGCGAGCTGGGGTATCCGGTGCAGGCCAGCAAGGGGGCCGACGGCGGATACCGGCTGGTCGCCGGCAAGGCGCTGCCGCCGCTGGTGCTGGACGACGAGGAGGCGGTGGCGATCGCGGTGGGGCTGCGGGCCGGTGCCGGACATGCGGTGGAGGGCGTGGACGAGGCATCCGTACGGGCCCTGGCCAAGCTGGAGCAGGTGCTGCCGGCCCGGCTGCGCCACCGGGTGTCCACCCTCCAGGTCGCGACGACACCGCTGACCAGCGGGGACGGGCCGACGATCGCGCCGGAGACGCTGACCGTGATGGCCTCGACGGTGGCGGGGCACGAGCGGCTGCGGTTCGCCTACCGCGACAAGGACGGCAGCGAGTCACGGCGGCTGACCGAACCGCACCGGCTGGTGTCGACCGGGCGCCGGTGGTACCTCGTGGCCTACGACCTCGACCGCGCCGACTGGCGGACCTTCCGGGTGGACCGGGTGAGCGAGCCGTTCGCGACCGGAGTCCGTTTCGCGCCACGGGAGTTGCCGACCGGGAGCGCGGCGGAGTACCTGCGGCAGTCCATCCACCGACGGCAGGAGACCTACGAGTTCGCGGTGCGGTTCGCCGCGACGGCGGAGCAGGTCTCGGCGCGCTTGCCGGCGGGGCTCGGAGTGCCGGAGGACGACGGCGAGGGCGGTTGTGTGCTGCGGGGCACCTTCGGTGCGCCGCTGGAGTGGCTGGCGGTGCGGCTGGCGATGACGGGGTACGAGTTCACCGTGCGAGGTCCGAGTGAACTGGTGGAACGCGTAAGGGAGTTGGCTGGGCGGCTGAGTCGGGCAGGGGCGAACACCCAAGAGGCGGAGTCCCGTCGGTGACGGCCTAGACCTCCCCGGCGCCCCACTCGAAGTCCCGCAGGGATCGGAGGTTGCGCAGGGCCGGGGCCGCGGGACCTTCCGGGCCGGTGGGCGGGGAGGAGGTGGCGGCCCAGGACTCCACGGCGACCCGGACGGCGACGCCTGCGACGGCCGCGGCGAGGCGGAGGTCGGGGGTGACCGGCGCGGGGAGTGCGGACCCCGGGGCAACGTTGTCGCGCCGATTGTCGCGCCGTCCTGCGGTTGCGTCGGCCTCACCGGTTCCGTGACCGCCAACTCCACTGTGTTCACGGCCAGTTGCTGAGATCCGGTCCGCGAAGATCTCGGCCAGGGGCCGCTCCGACGCCTGGCACACCTCCGCCCAGACCTTGCGCAGGGCGGGGCTGGCGTCGGCCAGACGGATCAGGGTGCGGACCCATTCCCAGGACGCGGCCGACACCCGGACGCCGGGGGTGAGGGTGTGTTGTACGGCGTGCTCCAGCGCCTCGGGGACACCGAGGTGGGCCGGGGCCGAGCGGACCGCTTCCGCCCAGCGCTGGGCGCCTGCCGCGTAGGGGGGCGACCGCTTCCTCCTTGGTGGCGAAGTAGCGGTAGAAGGTGCGTGCTGCGATGCCCGCGGCCTGTGCGATGTCCTCGGCGCGGGTCGCCCGCAGTCCCTGGCGGACGAACGGGGCGGCCGCAGCCCGGGCGATCTCCGCCCGGGTCTCGGCCTTCCGGCGTTCGGTCAGCGAGACCGGGGTGGAGGCGGAAAGCGGCTGATGGGCAGCGCTGGAGGTGGTGCCGGGGGCGGTACGAGGGTTGGCGCCGGGGGTGGTGCCAGGTGGTGGTGCCAGGGGTGGTGCCAGGGTTGGTGCCGGGGGTGGCGCTCATCCGGGCAGGCTCATGCCCATGTGGCAGAATCTGCCATCCGACGGTCCACCCCGGGGTTCAGGTACGGGGTGGACCGTCGTCCCATGATGCTCACCACCCCACACGCTGCCCACCGCCCCACGCCGCCCACCACCCCGCCGCCCGTGCAGACTTGAGTCTCCCGCAAGGGGAGACCGGAAGGTGGGCTCATGCACTCCGGCATCTTGTACTCGATCGGTGAGCTGGCCCGGCGTACCGGGCTGTCGGTCAAGACGATCCGCTTCTATTCGGACCAGGGCCTCGTGGTGCCGGCGAGCCGTACCCCGGCCGGTTACCGCCGCTACGGTCCCGAGGCGGTCGCCCGACTGGCGCTGGTGCGGACGCTGCGCGAACTCGGCCTCGGCCTGGAGGTGATCCGGCGGATCGTGGACCGGCCGCTCTCCCTCGGCCGGGTCGCGGCCGAGCAGGCTGCCGCGCTGGACGTGCAGATCAGTGTGCTGCGTCTGCGCCGGGCGGTGCTGTCCGCCGTGGCGGCCAGACGTGAGCCGACCTTCGAGGAGATGGAACTCATGCACCGGTTGGCGACCCTGTCCGAAGCGGAACGGAGACGCCTGATCGACGGTTTCCTGGACGCCGTCTTCGAGGCACCACCACAGCCCTCCCCGACCGACGCACCCCGGCCCGCCCTGACCGACGCACCCCACCCTCCCCCGGCCGACCCGCCCCTCCCCGCCGAGGCCGGGCTCCGGCGTTCCCTCACCCCCGAGTTGCCCGGCCACCCGACCGAGGAGCAGGTGACGGCGTGGGTGGAGCTGGCCGAGTTGTCGCTCGACGACGAGTTCCGTGCGGCCGTACGGCGTCTGGTCCAGGAGCATGCCGTGAACCGGCCCGGGCGGCCGGGCGGCGTCGGCGCCCCGCCCCTGCCCGACGTCGTCGCCGTCGCGCGGGATGTCGTATCCACCGCCCTGGCGTCCGGCACCAGGCCCGAAGCGCCGGAAGCGGATCCGGTGGTCGCGGCCCTCGTCGCCCGGTGCTCGCCCCTCTCCGGGCACCCGGGCCACAGCTCGCCGCACCAGTGGCTGCTCCAGTGTCTGGAAGCGGCGCGCGAACCCCGCTGGGACACGTATCTCCGCCTGCTGGCCCTCGTCAACGGCTGGCCGGCCCCGGAGCCGTTGACCGCGGTGATCGACTGGGCGGCCGCAGCACTGCGCGCACGAGCGGTGGCTTGATGGGAACGTCCGGACAGCAGCATGGGAACGTCCGGACAACAGTGACGAGTTGCCGGACGGCTCCCTTGGCCGGCATGAGGGGCACAAGAAGAAGCCGGGCCTCGGCACCCGGGGGGGATAGGTGCCGAAGCCCGGCTGGGGAGGTCCCGGCGCCGGGGGGGATGTGCGTCGGGACCTGGCTGTGTGGGTCGGGTCGTGCGGTGGGCGCGTGGGGTCGGCCCATGGGTGCGGTTGGTGCGTCGGGAGTGCGGTCCCGGGCCTGGCTGCTGTAGGGCCCGGAAGGGTTGTTCCCGTGGGCCCGGGAGTTGAAGCGATGGGAGCACGCCATGTTTGCGCCGTCTTCCGCCACCGGCGTGCGCCCCCTCAGGCACCGTACGCGCACAGGCACCACGCGTCGCCGACCGCCACGGCCCCGGCACCGCGCCCTCGCCTCACCCCACGGGCACCCCTCTCACAGCACCGGCACGTCGTAACCCCGTTACGCCGCCGCGTCGAAGCCGGTCTGGCGGGCCAGCTTCTTCAGTTCGAGCAGAGCGTGCTTCTCGATCTGGCGGATGCGCTCGCGGGTCAGGCCGTGCTCCTTGCCGACCTCGGTCAGGGTGCGCTCGCGGCCGTCCTCGATGCCGTACCGCATCTTGATGATGGAGGCCGTGCGCTGGTCCAGGCGGCCGATCAGATCGTCCAGTTCCTCACTGCGCAGCAGGGTCATGACGGACTGCTCGGGGGAGACGGCCGAGGTGTCCTCCAGCAGGTCGCCGAACTGGGTCTCGCCCTCGTCGTCCACCGACATGTTCAGCGACACCGGGTCGCGGGCCCAGTCGAGGACGTCGATGACGCGCTCGGGCGTCGCGCCCAGCTCCGTCGCGATCTCCGCGGGCTCCGGGTCGCGGCCGTGCTCACGGTTGAACTCTCGCTGCACACGGCGGATGCGGCCCAGTTCCTCCACCAGGTGGACGGGGAGCCGGATGGTGCGGGACTGGTCGGCGATGGAGCGGGTGATGGCCTGACGGATCCACCAGGTGGCGTACGTCGAGAACTTGAAGCCCTTGCGGTAGTCGAACTTCTCCACCGCGCGCACCAGACCGGCGTTGCCCTCCTGGATCAGGTCGAGCAGGGGCAGGCCACTGCGCGGGTAGCGCCGGGCGACCGCCACGACCAGGCGGAGGTTGGAGCGGATGAAGACGTCCTTGGCCCGCTCGCCGGCGGCGACCAGCGCTTCCAGTTCCTCGCGGGAGGCGTCCGTCCTGGACTCCTCCTCACCGTCGAGGACCTGCTGAGCGAAGACCCCCGCCTCGATGGTCTGGGACAGCTCGACCTCCTTGGCGGCGTCGAGCAGCGGCGTACGCGCGATCTCGTCGAGGTACATGCCGACCAGGTCGCGGTCCGCGATCTCGCCGCCATGGGCGCGAACACTGCTTGCCGAGTCGACCGTCTCGCCGGTGGCGGACTGACGACGGGCGACGGCACGGGTTGCCATGCGTGCTCCCTTGCGATGGTGGGCTGGCGGGTGGTCCTGCTGAACGCTCGGCATCGGGGGAGTGTCTTTGGCGACTCTCTCCGAGTGCCCTGCATCCGTGGGAAACAACGACTGGAATCCGGACAGAATTCCCAACCCGCCCCCCAATTTTTCTGATCATGCAGTACCCTGTCCGCCACTCAGGGAGGCGAGATGCCGACGGAACGCACAGAGGTGCAGGTCAGGCCGGGAGTCGAGGGAGATCTCGACGCTCTCACGGCGATCTACAACCACTATGTACGTGAGACGGCCATCACTTTCGATACCGCGATCTTCACTCCGGAAGAGCGCCGCCCTTGGCTGCTCTCCCACCCGGAAGACGGCCCGCACCGGCTGATGGTTGCCACGAATCCGGACTCTCAGGAGATTCTGGGGTACGCCACATCCAGCCCTTACCGGCCGAAACCCGCGTACGTCACGTCGGTGGAGACCTCGGTGTACGTCGCCCCGGGCACCGGCCGGCGCGGCATCGGCACGCTGCTCTACGAGGCCCTGTTCAAGGCGCTGGCCGACGAGGACGTGCACCGCGCCTACGCCGGGATCGCCCAGCCCAACCAGGCCTCCGAGCGGCTCCACGCCCGCTTCGGCTTCCGCCATGTCGGCACGTACCGCGAGGTCGGCCGCAAGTTCGGCCGCTACTGGGACGTGGCCTGGTACGAGAAGGAGCTGTAGCCCGGCGGGCACCCGCGCCCCGGCAAGGGCCGGCACCTTACCCGAACTGCACCGACCGCTTCGCCATTCCCATCCAGAACCCGTCGATCACCGACTTCTGCGCGTCCAGCTCGCCGCCCGCCTCCGCCGCGCCCATGGTGACGAAGAGCGGGGCGAAGTGTTCGGTGCGCGGGTGGGCGTACCGGCCGGCCGGGGCCTTGTCCAGGAAGTCCAGCAGGGCGTCCCAGTCACGGGCCTGAAGGGCGCGGCGGCCCCAGTCGTCGAACTCGGAGGACCAACTGGGCACGCCGCTGCCCGCGTAGCGCAGGGCGGCGAGGTTGTGGGTGAAGAAGCCGGAGCCGACGATCAGCACCCCCTCGTCACGCAGCGGGGCGAGCCTGCGGCCGATGTCCATCAGGCGCACCGGGTCGAGTGTGGGCATGGAGATCTGCAGGACGGGGATGTCGGCGGCCGGGAACATCTCGACGAGGGGGACGTAGGCGCCGTGGTCGAGGCCGCGGTCGGGGATGTCCTGGACGGGGGTGCCGGGGGCGCGCAGCAGCTTGCGGACGGACTCGGCGAGCTCGGGGGCGCCGGGGGCGGCGTACTGGACCCGGTAGTAGTGCTCGGGGAAGCCCCAGAAGTCGTAGACGAGCGGGACGGTCTCCACGGCGCCCAGCGCGAGCGGGGCCTCCTCCCAGTGGGCGGAGACCATGAGGATCGCCTTGGGGCGGGGCAGGTCCGCGGACCAGGCGGCGAGCTGGCCGGGCCAGACGGGGTCGTCGGCGAGCGGCGGGGCGCCATGGCTGAGGTACAGGGCGGGCATGCGCTCCGGGCTGCTGGTGGACATGGCGGCGACTCCCAGGGACTACCAGTTTGCTTTAAGTCTCAAGTTCCAGCCCAACCGTACGCCCGACTTGTTCAAGATTCAAGGAGATGCCTCGTACAGTGGACTGCATGAACACGGCATCCGACTCGGCCGCACAGCCCCGCTGGCTCAGCGACGGGGAACAGCGCGTCTGGCGCGCCTATCTGCACGCCACCACCCTGCTGGAGGACCACCTCGACCGGCAGCTGCAGCGCGACGCGGGCATGCCGCACATCTACTACGGCCTGCTCGTGGGCCTCGCCGAGGCACCGCGCCGCCGGCTGCGGATGACCGAGCTGGCCATGCAGGCGAAGATCACCCGTTCCCGGCTGTCGCACGCGATCGCACGGCTGGAGAAGAACGGCTGGGTGCGCCGTGAGGACTGCCCCTCCGACAAGCGCGGCCAGTTCGCGGTGCTCACGGACGAGGGCGCGGAGGTGCTGAAGCGCACCGCGCCGGGGCATGTGGCCGCCGTACGGCAGGCGATGTTCGAGCGGCTCAGCCCGGAACAGCAGAAGGCCCTCGGCGAGATCATGGAGATCATCGCCGAGGGCCTCCAGCCCGATGAAGCGGGTGCGGACCTGCCCTGGCTCCGCTAGATCAGCGCACGGCCACGCGCCGTACGGCCGGTCAGTGGGCCACCACCGGCACCGGCACCTCGTCCTCCACGCCCTCGCCGGAGATCACCTCGGTGGTGCCCGGCCGTCCGGCGTTGACGAAGGTGAAGGCGATCAGGGCGGCGAGCCCCAGGATGCCGACGGCGAACCAGATCGCCGAGGTGTAGCCGTGCACCATGCCCTGGAGGCCGACCAGCTGCTGCTGCGGCTTGGTGGCCGCACCGGCGATGTGGTCCTTGATGTACGACGTCTTCGCCGACGCGGCGATGGTGTTCAGCAGGGCGGTGCCGATCGCGCCGCCCACCTGCTGCGAGGTGTTGACCATCGCGGAGGCGACACCGGCGTCCCGGGGCTCGACGCCCTGGGTGGCCAGGGACATCGCCGGCATGAACGCCGTACCCATGCCGAGGCCGAGCAGCAGCATCGCGGGCAGCAGCAGCATGCCGTACGAGGAGTCGATCTTCAGCTGGGTCAGCAGCAGCATGCCGACGCCGGCGACCAGGAAGCCGGGGCCCATCAGCAGCCGGGGCGCGACCCGGGTCATCAGGCGGGTGCCGATCTGGGTGGACCCCGTGATCATGCCCGCGATCATCGGCAGGAAGGCGAAGCCGGTCTTGACCGGCGAGTAGCCCTTCACGACCTGCAGGTAGTAGGTCAGGAAGAGGAACAGGCCGAACATACCGATGATGGCGAGACCGAGGGAGAGGTAGATGCCGCCGCGGTTGCGGTTGCTGACCACGCGCAGCGGCAGCAGCGGAGCCTTGACCCGGGACTCGACGACCACGAAGGCGAGCAGCAGCACCGCGGAGGCGACGAACATCGAGACGGTCAGGGAGTCGCCCCAGCCGTCGGACTCGGCGCGCGTGAAGCCGTACACGAGCGCGACCAGGCCCAGGGTGGACAGGATCACGCCGGGGATGTCGAGCGGGGAGCGGTTGCGGCCGCCCTCGGGCTCACGGATGACGAAGTAGGCGCCGGCCGCGGCGACGATGGCGAACGGGACGTTCACGAAGAAGGTCCAGCGCCAGTTCAGGTACTCGGTGAGGAAACCGCCGAGGATCAGGCCGACGGCACCGCCGCCGCCCGCGATGGCGCCGTAGATGCCGAACGCCTTGGCGCGCTCGCGGGCGTCGGTGAACATCACGGCGAGCAGCGACAGCGCGGCCGGGGCGAGCAGCGCGCCGAAGACGCCCTGGAGGGCGCGGGCGCCGAACATCATCGGGCCGGTGGTGGCGGCACCGCCCAGCGCGGAGGCGAGGGCGAAGCCGGCCAGGCCGGTGACGAAGGCGCGCTTGCGGCCCCACTTGTCGGCGATCCGGCCGCCGAAGAGCAGCAGACCGCCGAAGGCGAGGGCGTAGGCCGTGACGACCCACTGCCGGTTGCCGTCGGATATGCCGAGGTCGCTCTGGGCGGAGGGGAGGGCGATGTTCACGATGGTGGCGTCGAGGACGACCATCAGCTGGGCGAGCGCGATGAAGACGAGCGCCTTCCAGCGGTTGGCGTCGCCGCCGCGTGCGGCGACGCCGGTCGGCGCGGCGGCGCCGGGAGCCTTTCGGGCTGTTTCGGACATGGAGGTACCCACTTCGGGACTTCGTGACGGAACGTGACGGAAAACGTGCGAGAAAGATCGAGAAAAGAGGTGGTAGGACGAAAAAACGGAAGCTCGGAGTGTGGTCGTCGACGGTGACGGCCGGGGCGCCGGGTGTGTGCCGGCCTACGGGTGGACTGGGATCGGGAGCCGAACTAATCGGTCAGGACGCGCGCAGCTCCTTGATGGTCACGGCCGTGCCCGGCAGGGCGGAGCGGGCGGGCGCCCGCAGGCCGTCGAGGAACAGCTGGAGGTGGCGGTGGATGAAGCGGTCGCCGTGCAGGCAGTCCGTGCCGGCCGGGGGCCGGCTCAGCTGGGCCACCACGATCATCAGGTCGCCGACGCCGACGTCGGCCCGGAGCTGTCCGGCCGCCTTGGCCCGGCCCATGACCTCCTCGATGAGCCGCTCGACGCGCTCGCGGGAGGCCTCCAGGTCGGGGTGGTGCTTGTCGAAGCTGCTGGCGATCATCGGGCACAGCGCGCTGATCCGCTCGTCGGCGGAGACGTGCACGAAGTGCTCCAGGGCGGCGAAGGCGTCCCCGGTCTCGGCGAGGGCCACCTCGGCCGCCTCGGCCGTACGGTCCATCACGGAGCAGACGACCTCGCGGACGAGTGCCTCGCGGTCGGGGAAGTTGCGGTACACCGTGGCGTTGCCGACGCCGGCCCGGCGGGCGATCTCGTCGAGCGGCACGTCCGGACCGTGCTCGACGAACATCTCCCGGGCCGCGGTGACGATCCGCTCCCGGTTGCGCACGGCGTCGGCGCGGGGCCGGGGCACCTTGCGCACTTCGGGGGTGGTCGCGGTCGGCACGGCGTACTCCTCGGGGCGTTGGAGGCGATCCGGGGAAGCAGTCCCCGTTTTCGCTCGGACACAGGACTAAACGGGGAGACGTTCCCCGGTTATTTCCCGAGCACGAAAAGAACCGCTGTGACCTGAGACACACTCACCTCTCGCCGGGATTCACCCTCGTGCGGCCCGGCATTCCCACGATCGGTCTCCTCCAGCGCGCGCCCCCGCACCCCACCGACACAGGGTGAGCGCAAGGGTGCAGCCGGAGACCGGTGGCTGCCGTGGAGCGAAGGGTCCATGCATGCAGCCGCAGCCGCCCCGCCACATATCCCTTGCCCCCGCGGGAGCCCCCCGGGCCGGCGCAGGGACAAGCCGGGGTGGCGCAGAGGCCCACCGGGGTGGCTTTGACCGCGAAGTGCGCCCGCGCGTCCGCCGGCGCATACGCCCGCGCCGGGTGGCTGCTCTCGCCGTGGTGACCGCGCTGACCCTGACCGTCAGCACCTCGGCCGGGACCGGACACCTGATGGCGCCCACCACCGCCGGGCCCATCGGCACGGCCCGTTCCACCTGCACGGTCCAGGGCGGGGCCGACGTGGAGATGACCGAGGGCATGCCCACCCCGCACGGCTACGCCCACTCCACGGGCACGCTCCACGCCCTGACCCTGATGGTCGACTTCTCCGACGCGCCCGGGCAGGGCAAGGCCATGGACCGCTTCCACGAGTTCTTCCCGCAGACCCAGGAGTGGTTCCGCACCGCGTCGTACGGCCGCCTCGACTACCGGCCGGAGACACCGATCACCACCTGGCTGCGGATGCCCAGGCCCTTCAAGGGGTACGGCATAGAGCGCGGCGCGCCCTTCGACCCCGGCTACCGGCAGCTGGTGCAGGACCTCGTGGCCGCGGCCGACCCCAAGGTGGACTTCCGCGCGTACGACATCCTCAACGTCCTGATCACCCCCAACGCCGGCCCCACCGCCCTGGACACGGTCCTGTCCGTGACCTTCGCCGGCAACGGCGACGCCCCGGTCGCCGACGGCGTCCCCGTCGCCAACGCGTCCTTCATCTACTCCCGGCAGGACGACGGCTCCGGCTCCTACTCCCGCACCGGCTACCGGGTGCTGCCGCACGAGAACAGCCACACCTTCGGCCTGCCCGACCTGTACACACAGGAGGGCGGAGGCGCGGTCGGGCACTGGGACATCATGAGCGAGGACTGGGGTGCCTCCAACGATCTGCTCGGCTGGCACAAGTGGAAGCTGGGCTGGCTGGACGGCTCCCAGGTGGGCTGCGTGGCGGCACGGGGCACCGTCGAGTACGACCTGACACCGCTGTACAAGCCGGGCGGCGGAAAGCTGGTCCTCGTCCCCCTCGACACGCGGAGTGCGTACGCCCTGGAGGTACGGGAGCAGGGCGGCAACGACGAGGTGGTGTGCCGTCCGGGTGTCCTGATCTACAAGGTCGACGGCACGATCGACACCGGACGCGGACCGGTCACGGTCCAGGACAGCCACCCCGGCAGCGGCGGCTGCACCCGCAGCCCCAACGTCCAGGCAGAACTCTCCGACGCCCCCTTCTCCCCCGGCGAGACCTTCAAGGACCGCCGCCATGGCATCACCGTCCAGGTGATCAGCAGGGACGAGGACGGCGAGTACCGGCTGCGGGTGACACGTCAGTAGGGGCGCTCGGGGCCCGCTTCGGGCAACGGCGCGCCGAGCGGCGGTTTACCGTAGGCGTGCCCGAACGCCGTACCGGAGAGCCGATGCCCGCGAAGACCGCACTGGATGCCGACGCCCGTGTCGAAGCGGGGGAAGCCGTCGGGCCGTTGCTGCGCGGGGTCGGGGTGTTGCGGCGGCTGACCGAGGCGGGCGGCACGCTGAGTCCCAGCGCACTGGAGCGGGCCACCGGCCTCGCCCGCTCCACGGTCGACCGCATCACCGCGACCCTCTCCCGCATGGACTACGTCCGCCTGGACGGCCGGGACGTGATCCTGGCCCCCCGCGCGATGGAACTGGGCAACGCCTACCTGGCCGCCCTCCGCCTGCCCGCACTGCTCGGCGCCCACGCCGACGCCCTCGCCGACGAGCTGGACGAGTCCGTCTCGCTCGCGGTCGCCGACCTCGACGGCATCCGCTTCATCCACCAGGCCACCCGCCGCCGCGCGATGTCCGTGAGCTTCCGCATCGGCGACCTGCTCCCGGCCGAACGCACCGCGCCGGGCCCGCTGTTCGCGACCGAGTGGACCGAGCCGGACTGGACCCGCTGGCGCGCCCGCCGCGCGGCGGACCCGACGGACGCGACGTTCCCCGCCGTACCGCCGAGGCAACCGCCCGCCGACGATTCAACCTTCCCGGCACGGGTGGAGCGGGCGCGCCGGGACGGCTGGGCGGTGGACGACCAGCTGATCGAACCGGGCCTGGTCGCGGTCTCCGTGCCCGTACGGCACCCGGACACCGGCCGCCTGGCCTGCGTGGCGAGCGTGGTCAGCCACACCAGCCGCCACTCGGCGACCGACCTGCGCACCACTCTCCTCCCCCGCCTTCGTACGGCGGTGACGGCGATGGAGTCCGCCCTGCGCACGGCACCGCCGCCCGAGCCGGGGCCGCCCCCCGCGGGCCTCGCGACCTGGACGACGGCGTCCAAGCACCAGCTGGGCCGGGACTTCGTGGAGTCCCTGGCGCGCGGGCTGACCGTGCCGGCCGCCTTCGGCGAGGGCCGCTCGGCGCTGTCCCTGAGCGAGGTGGCACGGGCGACCGGCCTGGCCCGGGCCACGGCCCGCCGCGCGCTGCTCACCCACGAACAGCTGGGCCTGGTGTGCGCGCACCCCGACCGCACCTTCGCCCTGACCCCCCGCGTCCTCGACCTCGGCTTCCCGCCCCTGTCCCGCACCACGCTCCCCCGCCTGGCCGAGCCCCACCTGCGCCTTCTCGCGGAGCGGCTGCACGAGCCGACGGCGCTGGCGGTGCTGACGCCCGACGGCACGGAGATCCAGTACACGGCCGGAGCAGGCGCGAGCCGCGTCCTCACGGTCCACATCACCGTCGGCGCGCGCCTCCCCGCCGCGCAGACCTCTCTCGGCCGCGTCCTCCTGGCGGACACCACAACCCCCCTCCCCCCGCCCCTCGCCGAGGTCCGCGCCCAGGGCTACGCCCTGGTCGACGAGGAACTGGAGTCGGGCCTGCGCTCCATCGCGGTACCGCTGCGGGACCGGGCCGGCCGGGCGGTCGCCGCCCTGAACGTCGCCACCCACGCGGCCCGCCGCACCCTGGACGACTGCGTCCAGGAGATCCTCCCCGCCCTCCGCACCACCGCGGCCCAGATCGAGTCGGACCTCCACACCGCCTCCCGCTTCACCCACATCCCCGCATCCTGACCCCACGCCCCCGGCCCGCCGTACGGCGACGACCCACCCGCTACACTGTCGCTCGGTGGCTCGTCGCCACCGCTCGAGCAACGCCTTCTTGCCTTCGTAGCTCAGGGGATAGAGCACCGCTCTCCTAAAGCGGGTGTCGCAGGTTCGAATCCTGCCGGGGGCACAGAGAAACACCAGGTCAGGAGCCCTTCCGTCCAGCGGACGGGAGGGCTCCTGCGCTTGCAGCACACATATGGCACACATGCCGTGCGCGCGGATGGTGGGGAGCTGTGCAGGATGCCCGTCAAGGATGAGCTGGCCCGGCGCCGGCACGAGAAGCTGATCGACCGGCTTGAATCAATGATGCGGGCGGCCCTGAAGCCGCAGTTCAAGGGCTACCACGGGCAGCTGATCCTGAGCGGCGACGATCTTGCGGAGCTGGGCGACCTCAAGGACGTCCGGCGTGCCGCTCGGGAAGCGGGGCGTCGTCTCGACTGGAAGACGACCACCCGTCTCGTCGGTGACCGGCTCTTCGTGCTGGACGAGCGGGAGGTACCTGAGGAGATCGAGCGGCTGGCCGGCGATGAGGCCGCCGCTGCGATCGACCGAGCTCGGCAGGAGGGCCAGCGACCGCGCTGACCTGATCCGGGAGACGAGAGGGGCCGCCCCACCGCATCAGCGTGGTGGGGCGGCCTCTTCGGTTACGGCTCCCCGGCACGGATCAGGCACACATCACGCGGCATCGTCCTCCAGGGCGGCCACCGCCTGGGCTGCCTCGCGAGCCTTCCGCTCTGCCTTCTCCAGCTTGGCCTTCGCCTTGGCCAGCTGCTTGGCACGGCGCTTGTGCATCTTCTTCGAGACCTCGTCCAGGCGGTCCGGGAAGAGGTGGCCATACGTGTCCAACGTCAGGGTCGCGGACTTGTGGCCCAGCATCGTCTGTACGACGTTGACGTCCGCGCCGCTTGCGATGGCGAGCGAGGCCGCCGTGTGCCGCAGCTTGTGCGGGGTGACCTTGGGGTGCCCCAGCCCAGCCTTCACGACCGCCGGCGCGAAGAAGCGCTGACGGAAGTTCCGGGCCCGCAGCGGGCCGCCCTGAGGGGCGGTGAAGAGCAACTCCTCATCTGCCCGGCCCTGGACGTGGGGCTTCAACTCCTCTGCCAGGAACCGCGGGATCGGTACCGACCGGCGCTCGTGGTTCTTGGGGGTGTCGAGGTAGAGCTTGCCGTTGTCCTCGGCGTACGCCTCGACGATGTGCGCTCGGCAGGCGTCCAGGTCCACGCGGCCCACCTTCAGCGCGGACGCCTCGCCCCAGCGCAGGCCGGTGTAGGCCAGCAGCAGGATGAAAACCCGGTAGGTGCCCGACGCGTTGGCCAGCGCGTCGACCTGCATGTCGTCGAGGTACACATGGTCGGCCGGCGCCGCCTTCGGCAGAGGCACGCCGACAGCCGGGTTGACCGCCAGACGACGGGCCTTGACCGCGTAGCCGAGAACGCGGCTGAGGACGACGTACGCCTTGCGGACCGAACGAGGGCTGAGCTTCCTGCCGCCGGTTGCCTCGCCGGACAACAGGTCCGCGAGCCACACGGCGATGTCCTCGAACTGGATGCGGTCCAGCGGAGTGGTGCCCCACCTGGGGATCACGTGGACGTCTAGAACGCCGCGATAGCGGCCCTGGGTCGAACGCTTGAGATGGATCTGCGCGGCCAGCCAGGACTCCGCCACCTCTGCGAACTTCACGCGTGCGGCTGCCGGATCACGATAGGAGCCGTCGTTGAGACGGGACTCCATCCTTGTCCGCTCCGCCTCGGCGTCGACCTTGCGGGCGAAGGTCTTCATCTTCGGCTTGCCGTCGGGGTCGTACCAGCGGACTCGGTAGCGCCCGGGTGGCGTACGGCCCGCCCTCTTGGCATCAGCTACGGCACGTGCGTACGCCGCGTGCCCTATGCGGTCCTCAATCCAGACCCGCGCCAACTAGCACCCCCTCCGGTCATCACTGGACACCGACGGGAGCGGCAGGAGCAGGGTCGTGGGAGGAACACCGAGCGCGGTGGCGATGGCGACGAGGTCGTCGATATCGCATCGTCGGTGGGCGCGTTCGGTGCGGCTGAGGGCGGTGTTGGACATCGGTCGGCCCAGCGCGGTGCAGCGGGCGGCGAGTTGGTGCTGGGTCAG
Organism: Streptomyces sp. NPDC002076; assembly: GCF_053593835.1. Classification (NCBI taxonomy): domain Bacteria; kingdom Bacillati; phylum Actinomycetota; class Actinomycetes; order Kitasatosporales; family Streptomycetaceae; genus Streptomyces; species Streptomyces sp. NPDC002076. The sequence continues at coordinate 24,718 of NZ_JBSFDI010000012.1, read as the reverse complement.
GCCGCGCACGAGGCGTAGGTGCTCGATGGCGCGGGCGGTGTGGAGGCCGGCGGGGCCTATTTCGACAGGTCGGGTTGCCATGACAGGTAGCTGTAACTTGCATCCGGCCCCCATGGCAAGAGTTGGTTCTTAAACTCTACAAAGGTCACCCGGGGGCGAAGTGGTGTTCGTCTCGTCGAATTCCGGTACCTCACAAGCAATTTCATGGGGGAGGCCATGCTATCTTCCCTTTGCGTCACGGCGATGGGTGATTTGAGCGCCTATCAGCCGCATTATCCGATGGGCTGACCGCGCCACTGATGACTGCTGGGCGCCATCTCTGAGCTGCGGATGTGCCGGATTCCGACCCCTCTGCCAGCCGTTGCGCCACAGAAAAATTGCAGGCTCTGCGGGAGCGATTTCGGCAACCGGGGATCCACCCTTACTGTTTGGTCTCCCCGGCCACGCCGAGAGAAGTAGTACAGAGTTTCAGAACTAACTCTGGACTTTTCCCTGGGCGGTGTGGCTGTGTTGTCCAAGCCCGTTGTGCAAGACCGAAAAGGAGCCCTGTGCCGAAGACCTCTCCCCGTAACACCAACGCCCCTGCCACCGCCGCGGCTGCCCAGCGCGGCCCGCTGGCCACCCCTGCGGAGGTCGCCGCCTACCTCGGGGTGCCGGTGAAGACCCTCTACCAGTGGAAGTACCGGGGCATCGGCCCCAACGTGCACAAGGTCGGCCGTCATCTGCGCTACCGCTGGCACGAGGTGGACGCCTGGCTGAACACCCAGGCCACGTACGACCTCGCGGTCTGACGCCACCCTTTCAGGGACAGCGAAACGGCTCTCGGCGAGCCACCGCCGAGAGCCGCACAGTCCCTGCCCCATCGCCCCTGAATGACCGATCCGATGGGCCGGGCTTTGCCCGTCCGGCCCACCAGGGAGGAACGCCTGTGGACGAACCTACGTCCTCCACCACCCCCACCGCATCCCCGAAGCCCACCTGGCCGCCCGTCACCGTCCCCGGCCAGGCAGCCCCCGCATTGCCCGAACCCTCGCCCACCGAGGATGAGGAGCCGCCCCAGGTCCCAGAGGGCGCCGCCCTGCTGGACGAGCTGCGGGAAGCCATCGCCCGGTACGTGATCCTGCCCAGCAGCGAGGCACTGACCGCCGTCACGCTGTGGGTCGCGGCCACGCACATCCAGCCCGCCCTCCAGCACGCGCCCCGCCTCGCGGTGGTCGGACCGGCGAAACGGTGTGGCAAGTCCCGCCTGCTGGATGTGATCACGGAGACCGTGCGCGAGCCGCTGATCACGGTCAACACCAGCCCGGCGGTCGTCTTCCGCGCCATCGGCGATGACCCGCCCACCCTGCTGGTGGACGAGGCCGACACCATCTTCGGCAGCATCAAGGCCGCCGAGAAGAACGAGGAGCTGCGCGGCCTGCTCAACGCTGGCCACCAGCGCAACCGGCCCGCCCTGCGCATCTCCGGCCCGGAGCACAAGCCGCAGGCGTTCCCCACCTTCGCCATGGCAGTGCTCGCCGGCATCGGGGATCTACCGGACACGGTCATGGACCGGGCGGTGGTGATCCGCATGCAGCGCCGCAAGGACGGTGAGCGGGTGGAGCAGTTCCGCTCCCGCCGCGACATCCCAGCCCTGCACGGCTTGCGCGACCGGCTGACCGCCTGGCTGCGCCCCCTGATGGACACCGCAGCGGACCTGGTACCGCCGATGCCGGTGCAGGACCGGGCGGCAGACACCTGGGAACCGCTCGTCATCGTCGCGGAGCTGGCAGGCGGCACCTGGCCCGAGCAGGCCCGCGCCGCGTGTGCAGCCATGTGCGCGGCCGAGGCAGGCAAGGACGACGAGTCGAACCTGAAGACCCGCCTGCTGCAGGACATTCAGCGCGCCTTCGCACGCTGCGGTGATCCCGACATCATGCGCACCCGGGACCTGCTGGACGAACTCCTCAAGGATCAGGAGGCGCCGTGGGCCGAGTACGGCACCGCCGGTCTGAGCCCACGCCACCTGGGCATCCTCCTCAAGGACTTCGACATCAAGGCCGCCACCCACCGCTTCGAAGGTGGTCGGCAGGCCAAGGGCTTCGCCCGCCTCCGCTTCGCCGACGCTTGGGCCCGCTACTGCCCCCAGGAGCCGACGCCCGACAGCGGCGACGAGAGCACCGCTCCCGGTCCGGGCCTGCACCCGTAAAGACTCGTCGCACTCGTCGCGTCGCAGGTCATCCCCGCGACGAGTGTCGTCGCCGTGACGAGTCCACTCGTATCACGCCGACCTTCCGTACCTGCTCTGACCAGGCACGCGACGAGTGCGACGAGACCGCACCACCTCCCACCAGCCTCACCCTGTGCCCATGGCACCCGCTCCCCGCCTGGAGTACCCCGCTTGCCTTCACGCACCGCCCAAGCCCCCGTGCCGGTACTGACCGCAACGATCCGCCTTGGGGTCGCCCTGGTCGGCACGATCGGCTTCGCCCTCTCCTACGACGCTCTGCGGCAGATGGCCGTCGCCATCCACGTCCGCGGAATCCTCACGTACGCCTTCCCCCTGGTGATCGACGGTTTCATCGCCATCGGCGTCGCCGCCCTGCTCATCCTGCGCACCGCCCCTTGGCGGTCTCGGCTGTACGTCTGGGCACTCGTCGGCCTCGCCACGATCACCAGCATCTGGGCGAACGCCCTGCACGCCGTCCGTCTCAACCAGCAGGCTCACACGGCCGGGTTCCACTTGGACGACGTCACCGTCGGCGCACTGTCAGCCATCGCCCCACTCGCCCTGGCCGGCGCCGTCCACCTCGACCTCGTCATCCGCCGCCACCCCACACCCACGCCCAGGAGAGCTCGGGCACAAAGAGCCACAACGTCCCCCGCCACAGCCACAACGGCACCGTCAACACCCAGCAGCACGCCTCTGTCGAAGACGACACCTCGCTGTCGAAGCAGGCGCAGAGCGTGCTCGATGTGGCCGAGCGCCCAGACGTGGCGAGGGAAGCCGCCAAGGTGCCTCAGGCCCAAGAGCCGCTCGCCAAGCTGAAGGGCCACGAGAACGACCCCACCTTGTACGAGCTCCTCACCATCGCCCGCACCGCTCCCCTGGGGCGTGGAGGCCGCGCTTCACGCCGCAACATTGAGGCGGCCATTCGAGCCGCTGGGTATCGCATCGGCAAGGACCGCCTGACCCAGCTCAAGGACCGGGCGCAGGCCGAACTCGACCAGGCCGTCAGTCAGCGGCAGACCGAGCCCGGCAAGGAACCTGCTGGCGCCTCCTGAACCCGCAGCAGCGTCCACCACCTCTCGCACTCGACTCGTCGCACTCGTCCCCGTGCCGACCGGCGCGAGGACGAGTGACCGACACGAAGCACCACGAGTCAGTTCGGCATCACCGCCCGCCAACACCCACGGAGAACTACTCAATGGACCACCCGCACAACGAACTACCCACCAGCCAGGAGCAGATGACCAACACCGCCAGCAGCACAGCAAGGTATGACGTTGGACCGTCCAAGGGCCGGTCCGACGCGAACACCTCCGCCCCGGGGGTGGCGGAGGACCTCGGGCACCAGGGGGTGCCCGAGCCGGAGACGCCCGCCGAGGCGGCCGAGGCGTCGCCCGCCGCCTCCGGCGACGAAGTCACCCTGCGTCGCATCGCTCGCCGCCGTGCCCGCGAGGACGTCCAGCGCAAAAAGCGTGTCGACGTCCGCTACAGCGTCGACGAGAAGATCCGGATCCTTACCTGCGCCCGTGAAATGGGCATCGCCGGCGCCCACCTCGTCGGCGCCGTAATCATGGCCTACCTCGACGGCGACCTCACCGTGGGCCTGACCGGACAGCGCACCCAACTCGACGACTGCCTCGACAAGCTCGACGCCCTGCGGGCCGAGGTCGCCCGCATCGGCAACAACGTCAACCAGATCGCCCACCGTCTCAACGCCGGAGGCGACCCACACCCTGTGGACACCGCCGTCCTCGCCCAGAGCGAGCGCACCCTGGACACCGTCCGCGCCGCCATCAGCGACATCGCGCAGACCATGAACCACGCCGTCTCCGCGAAGGCGGCCCGGTGATCGCCAAGATCAGCAGCGGCAAGGACACCGCCGGCCTGATCCGGTACCTGTTCGACACGAAGAAAGCCAAGGACCACACCGACCCGCACCTGATCGCCTCCTGGGACGGCTTCGCACCCGACCCCGGCCGCGCCGACGACTTCGACGCCACAAAGAAGCGCCTCGTGGCCGACATCGACCTGCGGGTCAAACAGGCCCGCCGACTGGGCCGGGCGCCCGAGCGGCACGTGTGGCACTGCTCGGTACGTGCCGCCCCCGGCGACCGGCACCTCACCGACGCCGAGTGGGCCGACATCGCGCGCCGCATTGTGGCGGCCACCGGCATCGCGCCACAAGATGACCCCGACGGGTGCCGGTGGGTCGCCGTACGCCACGCCGACGACCACATCCACATCGCCGCCACCAAGGTCCGCGGTGACCTGCGCACCGCCCGCCACTGGAACGACTACCTGACCGCCGACAAAGAACTCGCCGCCATCGAAAAGGAATACGGCCTCCAGCAGGTCGTGCGCGGCGACCGCACCGCCGCCAAGCGCCCCACCCGCGCCGAGACGGAGAAGGCTCGCCGTGCTGGCAAGACCAAGACCTCGCGCGAGCGCCTGCGCACCACCGTCCGCCAACTGGTGTCCATCGCCACCACTACCGAGGAGTTCCTCAACCTCCTCGACGGCGTCGAGGGTGTGCTCGTCGACGTCCAGTACTTCCCCTCCGGCGACGTGCGCGGGTACAAGGTCGCCGTGGAAGGCGACACCAACGCCGCTGGCGAGCCGATCTGGTTCTCCGGCGCCAAACTCGCCCCCGACCTGTCCTTCCCCAAGATCCGCGAACGCCTCACCGCCATCGAGGCTCCGCCCGCAGCGGAGCCGGGAAGCCGGCGCAGGCCCAACCCCTGGTACCAGGCCACCGCCGCGGCCGAGCGCATCCCCCACCATCTCGACCACGGTGACGACGCGGCAGCCCAGGCCCACATCGCGGCCTTCGGCGAAGCCATCGACGTCCTGCCGCTGCTCGCCCCCAGCCACCTGCGGCCACAGCTGCAACAGGCCGCCACAGCGTTCGAACGCGCCACCCGCTCCCGCATCCGCGCCCAGCAGGACCAGGCACGCGCCCTCCGGGGCGCCGTCCGCGCGCTGCGCACCGCGCCGGTCACCGGTGACGGGTCCGGGCTGGCGATGTTCCTCGACATCGCCGTGCTCGTCATCGTCGCCACAGCCCGCTGGCACCAGGCCCGCCAGCACGACCAGCAGGTCGCCGCCGCCCACCAGACCCTGGTCCACCTGCAGGCCGTCTACCAACAGGCTGCTGCCGAGCCGCTGGCCGCCCTGGCCCAGCGCCAACCACCGGCCCGCACCATGGAACGGCACGCCCAGCGGATCCTCGTGATCGTGCCCGAACACGCTCAGCAGGTCCTTGACGACCCCGGCTGGCCGGCACTGGCCGCAGCCCTGACCGAAGCGGAGACCGCCGGCCACGATCCCGAGCTGCTCCTCCAGCATGCTGCCCGCCAGCGCACCCTGGACGACGCCCGCTCCACCGCCGGGACCCTCACCTGGCGCATCCAACGCCTCGCCGCCCGGCAGGCCCCCAGCGCCCGAGCACGAGCCGCCCAAGCCCGCACGAGCGTTGCAGCACGAACGGCACAGCGTGGCCAGACCCCACCGAGCCCTTCGCAGCCTGGGCCTGCGGCACCTTCTCGACACCGGTAATTCCGGCACTGACGGCCTCGCTCGCGCGAGGCCGTCAGCGGGAGGAAGGCACCTGTCCCGTTCACCCCCGGGTTTCCCACACCGCTGACACCACATAACGGGCACTGGCCGGTCCAGGACGGGCGCGTCGCGCGTGCGGAGTGCTTCGGCCGCCAGCGGCCCCGCCCAGGGCCTGCGGCCCCCGCGCGACCCGGACGTCGGCCGACGTCGACGACGAGGACACCGAGGACTGACCGGCCGGGCCGTGGCCAGCTGGTGCAGCGGCCCCACGGCTTGGCGTACGGGCCGCCGCACGAGCTGCGCGAGGCGGTGCTGTCGTCGCAGGCCAGTGGGGAGGAAGGTGGAGGGCATGGGCGTTGATCGAGGCGACAAGGCGCTGCTGGACCGTCTGACACTGCTGGCGGATGCCCAGGCGGCGCTGGCCAGCACGCTGGACGTGCTGGAGGGGCTGCGGCGGGCGTGCCGGGTGCTGACCGGGCGGCTGTGGGATTGGTGCACGGTTGACCTGCTGGACGAGGGCGGCCGGCTGGAGCGGGCCGTCGTGGTCCACCGCACCCCCGAGGCGCTGGGTCCGGGCGGCTACGAGGGGCCGCTGCCGCCGGTACCGGAGGGCGACGGTGGACCGCTGCCGCAGGTACTGCGGGGGCGGGGCCCCTGCTGCTCGCCGACATCCTTCCGCCCAGCCGGGCGGAGAACCCGCTGCACGCCCGGCAGCTGGAGTTGTTCGAGCAGTTGGGTGCGCGCAGTGCTGTCATCGTCCCGCTGCGGTCCCGCCGCGAGGTCCTCGGCGCCCTGACCGTGGCCCGCACCGATGCCGACCATCCCTTCACCGAAGACGATCTCCCGCCGATCGAGGACCTGGTGCGCGGTCTGGCGCTGCAGGTCGACAACGCGCGGCTGTACCAGCAGACCCGGCACATCGCCGAGCGCTTCCAACGTGCCCTGCTGCCCGAGCTGCCGCAGGTCGAACCCCTTCAGATCACCGCCCGCTACACCCCCGCGCGGGCCATCGCCCAGGTCGGCGGTGACTGGTACGACGCCTTCGTCCTCCCACAGGGCGACACGGTCCTGGCCATCGGCGACGTCACCGGCCACGACCTGCAGGCGGCCATCGCCATGAGTGCCCTGCGCAACATGCTGCGCGGTATCGCCGTGGACCGCCAAGAGCCCCCCGGTGAGGTCCTGCGCCGCCTGGACATCGCCAGCCACACGCTGATCCAGGAGACGACCGCGACGTGCATCTACGGCCTGGTCAAAGGCCCTTCCAAGGAGGGCGGCCCCTGGGTCCTGCACCATTCCTGTGCCGGGCACCTGCCGCCGTTGCTGACCACCGCCGCGGGCGACACCCGCTATCTGGAGACGGGCGCGGGACTGCTGATCGGCATGGATCCCGACCACCGGCGGCCGACCGCCATCGACGAGCTGCCCGCCCACTCCACCGTGCTGCTGTACACCGACGGACTGATCGAACGCCGCGGCGAATCCCTCTCCCACGGGCTGACCCGGCTGCGCCAGCACACCGCCGCCCTCGCCCGCGAACCCCTGGACGTCTTCTGCGACGAACTGCTGAGGGGGCTTGGCGCCGACAGCACCGACGACATCGCCCTGCTTGCCCTGCGCCCCACCCCGCTGGCCAGCACCTGATCCGGCCGACGCGCGGGCCAGGTGCCGCACTGGTCGTTTCGAGTACCAGACCCTCCTGCCCGCCGATGTGAAGTCGGACGAGGTCAGCGCGACCCTGCACGAGGGCGTGCTGCCGTGCGACGGCGGTTCGGCCATTCGGCGGGCGTGGCGTTGGCAGGCCGGTCCCCGGTGGCCAGCATGGGCGCATGGTGGAACACACGACAGTCGTGCACGGCATCACCCGGGACAGAACGCATCGGGGAGGGTGGGTCGAGCACGAGCCGACCGGGCGCGCAGTGGTGCAGTGCGCCTGCGGCCTGGACAGCGGCATCGTGGCGGAGGCCCAGGCAGTGCAGATCGCCGACGATCACCGCCGGAGGGCTGCGGAAGCCCGCAGTGCTCTGGGCTGCTTGGCCGGCACCGATGCGGATTGTGCTGAACCTGCCCATGGCGGTGCCGGATGCTTTCCCTGCGCTGCGAGTTGACGCCAGGTCAGGCAGCTTCGGGCGTCACGTAGCCGTGGGCGACGTCGCGGCGTTCGGCGGGGGCCTGGCGGCCGGTGCGGCGGGCCCAGGCTCCGGGCGCCGTCGCCCAGTTGCGAGCCGAGGGCCACGACATCCGGGACGAGGACGTCGCGCGGCTGTCCCCGCTCAAGCACAAGAACCTCAACGTGCTGGGCCGTTACAGCTTCACCGCCTCCGTCCCCGCCGGCGGGGGCCTGCGCCCGCTGCGCGACCCGGACGCGCCAGGGTTCGACGAGGACGAGGACGGTATGGAGAGCTGACCCGGGCGCCGGTCAGCTGCCGCAGGCGCATCCGGCGGCGGCCTTGGCCTGGGCCGGGGTCTGTGCCGGGTCGACGGCCTGCTCGTCGGGGGTGCAGCAGGCGGTGGTGCCGCAGCAGGCGTCCGGGGAGGTGTCGGCCTTCTGAAGGGTGTCGGCGTCGGCCTTGACCACGTACACCTCCCACGGCTCCTTGCCCGGCCCGGTCACCCACACCTTGTCCTGCAGCGCGTAGCAGCAGGAGGTGTCGTTCTCCTCGAAGGTGGCCAGACCTGCTTCCTTCAGCCGGGTCGTGGCGGCGTTGACGTCCTCGGTGGAGGCGACCTCGACGCCGAGGTGGTCCAGGCGGGTGTCCTCACCGGTCTCGCCTTCGATGAGGACAAGCTTGAGCGGGGGCTCGGTGATGGCGAAGTTGGCGTAGCCCTCGCGGCGCTTGGCGGGCTCGGTGTTGAACAGCTTGGAGTAGAAGGCGATCGAGCCTTCGAGGTCGGCGACGCGCAGGGCGAGCTGAACGCGGGACATGGCGGTCTCCCATCCGAGAACGGCTGTTTCGACGTCTGTCGATACAGCTGACCTTGCCATCGGATTAGATGCCTGTCAACATAGAAGAATGTCGAAACACGCTGATCTGCCGGCGCTCGGCCAGGACGAGGCGGTGTGCTGCGCGCCGATGGTCCGCGAGCCGTTGGGTGAGGAAGCCGCGGCCGAGTTGTCGCGGATGTTCAAGGCGCTGTCGGACCCCATCCGGCTGCGGCTGCTGTCGCTGATCGCCTCGCACGAGGGTGGCGAGGCGTGCGTGTGCGACCTCACCGGCCCGTTCGACGTCTCCCAGCCCACCATTTCCCACCATCTGAAGGTGCTGAGGGAAGCCGGGCTGGTGGGCTCGGAGCGGCGCGCGACCTGGGTGTACTACTGGGTGCTGCCCGAGGCTCTGGCGAAGCTGTCCGCTCTGCTCCAGACCCCTGCCGTGTCCGCGAAGGTGTCGGCGTGAGCGCGGCGGCGCCGCTGGCCAGGCGGGCGGCCGCCGAGGGGATCGGCACGGCCGCTCTGGTCGCGGTGGTCGTCGGGTCCGGCATCCAGTCCACCGAACTGACCCGCGACGTCGGTGTGCAGCTGCTGGCCAACTCCCTGGCCACCGTCTTCGGTCTCGGCGTGCTGATCGCCCTGCTCGGCCCGGTGTCGGGGGCGCACTTCAACCCGGCGGTCACCCTCGCCGCCTGGTTCACCGGTCGCCGGACGGGCGAGGCTCCCGCCCTGCGGGACGTCGCAGCGTATGTGCCCGCCCAGATCGCGGGGGCGGTTGCGGGAGCGGCGCTCGCCGACGCCATGTTCGGCAAGCCACTGGTGCACTTCTCCACCCACGACCGGTCCGCCGGCCACCTGTGGCTGGGCGAGGTGGTGGCCACCGCCGGGCTGGTCTGGCTCATCTTCGGCCTGGCCCGCGCAGGCCGCGCGCACTTGGCGCCGGTCGCGGTCGCCTCCTACATCGGCGCGGCGTACTGGTTCACCTCCTCCACCTCCTTCGCCAATCCGGCCGTCACGATCGGCCGGGCGTTCACCGACACCTTCGCCGGTATCGCCCCCGCGTCCGTGGTGCCGTTCCTCGCCGCCCAGCTGGCCGGCGCCGCCGCCGGTCTGGGCCTGGCCGCCATCTGCTTCGGCCGCCCGGCCACCGTGAACGAGGACGACATCGCCGTTCCCCATGGCGAGCAGCAGCCCGCTGGTCTGCCCCGTCCCACCGAAGAAAGCGCCCTGACCTGATGAGCACCTCCGCCGTTCCCTCCGTGCTGTTCGTCTGCGTGCACAACGCCGGCCGTTCCCAGATGGGCGCCGCCTTCCTCACCCACCTCGGCGGCGACCGCGTGCAGGTCCGTTCGGCCGGGTCCGCCCCGGCGGACACGGTGAACCCGGCCGTGGTGGACGCCATGCAGGAGGTCGGTATCGACATCTCCGCCGAGACGCCCAAGGTCCTCACCGTGGAAGCGGTCCAGTCCTCCGACGTGGTGATCACCATGGGCTGCGGCGACGCCTGCCCGTACTTCCCCGGCAAGCGGTACCTGGACTGGAAGCTGGACGACCCTGCCGGGCAGGGCGTCGCGGCGGTCCGCCCCATCCGCGACGAGATCGAGCGGCGCATCCGCGGTCTGCTCGCCGAACTCGGCATCGAGGCGGCGGCGTGAGAGCCCCCGCCACCGGTGTGCGGATCACGCCGATGCAGCCCGAGCACGCCGCACAGGTCCTGGCGATCTACCAGCTGGGCATCGACGAGGGCGACGCCACCTTCGAGACCACCGCCCCGACCTGGGAGGCGTTCGACGGTGCCAAGCTGCCCGACCACCGCCTGGTCGCCCTGGACGAGGGTGACCAGGTTCTGGGGTGGGCCGCCGTCGTGCCGGTCTCCGACAGGTGCGCGTACGCCGGCGTCACCGAGCACTCCGTCTACGTCCACCCCGACGCCCGCGGCCGCGGGGTGGGCCTGGCCCTGCTGACCGCCCTGCTCGCCTCCACCGACGCCGCCGGGATCTGGACGGTGCAGTCCGGCATCTTCCCCGAGAACACCGCCAGCCTCGCCCTCCACGAGCGGGCTGGGTTCCGCGTCATCGGCACCCGCGAGCGCATCGGCCGCCACCACGGCACATGGCGCGACGTCGTCCTCGTCGAACGTCGAAGCCCCACCGTGAACTGAACGTCACGGGTATCGCGGACGGTGATTCTCATAAATGACCGGTTGCGAGAGTTCTGCGAGAAGCCCGGAGCCGATCACGTTTCCCCAGGTCGCGAGGTGATCACAGCGGCCCGTCCCCGGTGAAGGACCGTGTCACCGCACCGTGCTGACCAGAGGCTCCAGCAACTCCAGCGCTTCCTCCCAGCGGAAGCGCTCCGCCGCACCGCCGGCCCTCGGCCGGTGCGGCTCGCACGAGCCGATCAGGACACCCATCCCACGCAGCCGGTCAAGGCTCTGCTGATAGGCGGGGTGAGCGGCCTGGGCGGAGTTCAGGTACGGCAGGGCCGCCGTCGGGAGGCCCATGCCGTACGCCTCGCACAGGATGCCCAGCGCCAGGGTGTCGGATATCCCGGCGGCCCACTTATTGATCGTGTTGAAGGTGGCCGGGGCGACCGCGATGGCGTCCGCGGGCGGCAGAGGGCGAGGGTCCCCCGGCGAGCGCCAAGCGGAGCGGATCGGGTACCCGGTCTGTGCCTCGATCGCCTTGGCGTCGATGAAGCCGAGTCCCTGTGGTGTGGCGATGACGCCGACGTTCCAGTTCGCCTCCTGGGCCGCGGTGATGAGCTTGCCGACGTCACGGGCAACACCTGCCGCGCACACGACGACGTACAGGAAGGGCTTCTTGTCCGGGGCGGTCGGCTCGGTCACGCGGGGACTCCCAGTTGGCGGCTGAAGTGGTGCAGTTCCGGCAGGGTACGTCGACGGTCCCGGGCGGCCATGTCGGCTACCAGGTTGCGGACGTCGGGGCGGCGGATGTCCTGGGCGGCGCAGGTCTCGGCGATCCGCAGGGCCTGGTAGCCGTCGGCGAGGCGGCCTTGCTGGCTGTAGGCGCGGGCCGCCTCCACCCACAGGGCGGCGCGGCGCTCGGGGACCGGGATGTGCCGGCGCATGAGGGGCCGGGCCGCCTGGAGCGCGAGGCCGGCATCGCCGAAGGCCACCAGGGCACTGAGTTCGTGCAGGGCGACATTGGTCGGACTGAAGGTGGCCCAGGCGTCGGGCTTGTCCAGAGTGACGTACCGGGAGACTTCCTTCGCCTCGGTGAGGAATTCCTTGGTGGCGGCGCGATCACCGCGGCTGCTGGCCGCGGTCACGCCGCGCAGGAGCAGCAGTCCTACGGCAGCGAGGTACTTCGGGGAACGCCGGTCGTAGGAACCGGTGAGCTGGTCGGCGGTGTGCCGGACCAGGGTGACAGCTTCGGTGGCGTGCTTCTCGCGGACCAGGACATGGGCCTGGACACGAACGCTGGAGGCGAGGACCACCGGATTCCCCGAGCGTTCGGCTTCGGCCATCGCCCGTCCGACGGCGAGCCACGCGTTGCCCTGATCGTGCTGCTTGAGGAGCAGGCTGGTCGCGGTCTGGTACGCCGTGGCCAGCAGCCCGGACGCGGTATCCCTGTCCGTCGCATCACCGGCGGCCATTCGCAGATCGGTGATCAGGCCCGGGAGGGTGCGCTCCAGCTCCGTGTAGTGACAGGTGTGGAAGAGCCTGAGCGCTGCCCCGACTCGTTCGTACAACACGGTGGTGTCCTGTGGGCCACCAGCGCCTGCAGGGCCGGGACCGGGCAGGAGGGCCTGAACGAGGGCGGTGTGCGAGGCCGCAGAGCCGGCCGGGGTCGCGAGCGCCGCGATGCTCGCGGCGAGGAAGGAGCGGCGGTGCATGTCATCAGCTTCTGGATCGGCGACGGAGGCGTCCTGAGTGAAGGCTAGGCCCAACTCATCTGGCGGGATGTTCAGTTCCTGCGCGACGGCACGTAGTACGCGGATGTCCTCCGTGCCGCGACCGCTCTCCAGACGGCTCACCTTGGACTGGTGATACCCGAGCGCTGCGGCCACGTCGTGCTGTGAACGCCGCTGTAACACCCGTGCCCGACGGATCCGTTCTCCGATCCGTCTCGCTTCCCCATACGCATCGGCCATCTGCCACGGCTCCCTCCGCCGTCGCTGATCCTGCCTGCTCAATCGAGCATAGATCAGCCGTAGTTGGCGGTAATGCAGCTCCTGCATAACTCATGCAGCGCCCGCACCCGGGCTAACCACTCACCGCGATGGACTGGTTGCTTGAAGTGGCCGCACCTACTCCGGGAGGCCGCTCATGGAAGTGCACCAGCTCACTCTCGCCGTACCCGCAATGCCCGCCGCAGCGACCGCCCTCCGGCACCAGGCCGTGGACGCCATAGCGGGCTGGGACGCGGGGCTGGGCACCGAGGTGATGCACACGGCCGAACTCGTGATCAGCGAGCTCGTCACCAACGCGGTCCAGTACGCCGACACCGGATCGGTCTCGCTCGCGGTGTGTCTCGACGAGGACGTCCTGCGGATCGAGGTCTGCGACGCGAGCCCGGTGCTGCCGCAGCCCGGCCTGCCCGATGCGGACAGCGAAGGCGGCCGGGGTCTGTTCCTCGTCGCCGCTCTCGCCGACCGGTACGGCGCCGAACCTGCGGAGGGCGGCAAGCGCTGCTGGGTCGAGATCGACCTGACCACCAGACCGAACCAGGAAATCGCCTTCGCCTTTCCCCTGCAGAGGAGTTGATGATGACGACCACCCGCGCCCCTGGCGTGGCCGCCGAGGTGATCGCCGTACGCCCCGGACCGCCGCTCGCCGGCACCGTACGCGTCGACGGCTCCAAGAACGCCGCTCTACCGCTTCTGGCCGCCGCGTCGGCTCTCGGCCGCTCTGTTCGGCTGAGCAACGTCCCGGACAGCACGGACGTCCGGATCATGCTCGCTCTGCTGCAACAGGGGGGCTGGCATGTCGCGCAGCCTCTGGGCGAGCCCACCACCGCGGTGATCCTGCCCACGGAGGTACGCCGGGGACTACCCGACCTGGCGCAGGCCGCCCGCATCCGCGCCTCCTACTACCTCGTCCCCGCGCTGCTCGCGCGTTACGGCCAAGCGCGGCTGCCCTGGCCGGGCGGCTGCCGTATCGGCGCCCGCGGAATGGAGCTGCACTTCAAGGTGTACGAGGCGTTCGGCGACCGGAGCGAGCAGGACAGCTCCGGATACCGCGTGGAGGCCGTCACGCCTCACACCGGCACCGTCTCACTCGTGCTGCCCTTCCGCTCGCGCGGTGCGACCGTGGCCGCGACGCTGCGCGCCCTCACAACCAACCGGCCCCTGCAGCTGGGCCAGCCCAACCTTTCGCCGGAAGTCCTGAGCGTGCTCGACGCCCTCAGCTCCGTGGGCTGGGAGACCCGCGCCAGCGAGCATCTACTCACCCTTTCGCCGCCGTCCTTGCCGCCGACTGACGCCGCTGTCTGGGCGGTGCCCGGCGACAAGATCGAGGCGGCCACACTGGCCTGCGCGATCGCCGCGACACGCGGTACCGCCCGCATCGCCGACGTGCAGGGCAAGGACGTAGGCCCGTTCGTGGCGGCCCTTCACTGGCTCGGTATCCCCGCCGACGCGGAGCCGGACTTTTTTTGCGTGAACGCCCAGGAGGCACACCCCACCGGTCACCCTCTCAGGGCCATCGCCTCCCTCAGCCCAACCGGCCTGGACGCCGACTTCGAACCACCGCTCATGGCGCTCGCCCTCGGGCTCCCTGGCACCCACCTGTTCGCCGACGCCATCAACCCCGGCCGCCACGGCAACCTGCTGCCCCAGCTGGCCCGCCTGGGCGCCGAGATCGACGAGATCTCCCCGACCGAATGCCGCCTGACCGGCCCCCAGCAGCTGACGGGCGCTGGTGTGGAAGCCACCGACATCCGCACAGGCTCCGCCCTCATGGTCGCCGGCCTCACCGCCCGAGGCATCACCACCATCGGCGGCCTCGACCAGCTGCGCCGCGGCCACGCCGACCTTTCCGGCAAGCTGCGCACCCTGGGCGCCGACATCTGTGAGGTCACGCCATGAGCGCCGGCGTTCGACTTCTGAGCCAGATCGTTGCCACGACCGACGTCCACTCCGCCTTCGACGACGCCGCACCGTTCCTGACCCACCTCCACGCTCTCCGGCCCACCTCGCTCATCGTGGACTGCGGCGACTTCTTCGAAGGCAGCGGCTACTACCGACTCGCTCACGGCACGATCGAGCGGGAGATCCTGCTCAAGCTCTACGACGTACTGGCTCCCGGAAACCACGGCTGGTCCCACCACTTCGAACCCGACCTCCATCGACGCACTGTCTGCGCCAACGCCGTCGATGCCGACACCGGCGACGCGCTCTTCCGCCGCCTCTACATCGCCGACATCAGTGACCGGCGCGTCGGTGTAACCGCCGTGATCGGCCGGCAAGCCTTCCACTCGATCCCCGTCGCCCAGCGAGCCGGCCACTGCGTCACCGATCCCGTCCAGGCCCTGCGCGAGCTGAGGCTCGCCCACCACCACGAGGTGGACAGCTGGGTCCTGCTCAGCCACTCCTCCTTCGAGGAGGACCGCAAACTCGCGGCGGCCTGCCCCTTCCTCGACGTGATCTTCGCCGGGCACTGCCACAGCGAGCAGTACGGGCCGGTCCGCGTCGGCGACACCCTCGTCGTCAAGGGCCGCGAACTCGCCCACGGCTATGCGATCGCCACGCCCGTGGGCACGGGATGGGGCGCGGGCACCACATGCTTCCCGGATCGGGCCCCGAGCGCCGTTCCCACAGAACTTGTGCGCCTTCACTCCCACATCGAGGACATCAAGCAGCAGCTGACCAGCGTCCTCGGCACGATCAGACCGGGCTACCGTCACCAGACCCTCGACCGGCGCGGCTTGCTCCTGGACCTCACCGCCCGCCTGCACACAGCGCTCGGCGCGGACGCGGTCATCCTCAACGAGACTGCGTTGCGCTCCGCCCCACTGGGCGAGACCCTCACCCAGGGCGACCTGCTCTCCATCGAGCCGTTCGCCAACCAACTGGTGCACGCCCACCTGCCAGCGCCGGACCGCAGCGACCTCCGTGGCCTCCTGTCGCGTCTGACCGCCCAGACCGGCCCGCTCGTCACGGCCCCCGATCCCCTGCCGGACGCCATCACCACCGTGCTGACCACGGACTACCTCGCCGACACCTACCTCGGCGAGCGCACGCACGAGGCCGGTCTGCGTCTGGACCAGGCCGTCCAGCACGTCCTCACCGCTCGGTTCCCTGACACTGCGGATGGAGGCAACTAATGATCCTCACCGGTCCCGAGATCACCGCTGCCGCTCACGACGGTCGCCTCCGCATCACCCCGTTCGCCGCCGACCAGGTCAACCCCAACAGCTACAACGTGCGTCTGGGGCCGACCCTGATCACCTACACCGGCATGGTCCTGGACGCCCACCGTCCCAACCCGACCCGCGAAATCGCCCTCGGGCCGGATGGGCAGGTTCTCCAGCCTGAGGAGCTCTACCTCGGCCACACCCTCGAGGAGGTCGGCTCCGACACCTTCGTCCCGCTGCTGTTCGGCCGCTCCTCCGTCGGCCGGCTCGGACTGTTCGTCGAGATCACCGCGCCCATCGGCGACATCGGATTCCACGGTCAGTGGACGCTCATGCTCAACCCGATCCGACCACTGCGGGTGTACCCGGGCATGAAGATCGGGCAGATCATGTTCTTCGTCGCCACCGGCGCCATCGACCTCTACCGGGGCAAGTACCAGGCCGCAACGGGCCCACAGCCCTCCGCCTACTGGCGTGACATCGCCCGACTTCGGGCGGTGGCATCGTGATCCTCACCGGGCCCGCCATCGCCGCCGCGGTCCAGGCCGGCGAGATCACCATCGACCCGTACGAGCCCAGCCGTCTCTCTCCCAACGCCTACGACTGGCGGCTCGGCGACACGATCCGCATCTGCGACAGCGACGTCCTCGACGCCGCAGCGCCCACCGCGTACACCGAGCAGCCCATCCCCGACGCCGGTCTGGTGCTGCGCCCTGGCCTGTTGTACCTGGGCATCACGCTGGAGCGGACCGGCTCGGAGACGTACGCGCAAATGCTGAACGGCGACCGCACCACCGGCTCCCTGGGCGTCTGGGTCCACGTGTCGGCCCCGCTCGGTCACCAAGGTCACGCGATCCGCTGGACGCTGGAGATGCGCGCCGCCCGACCGGTGCGCGTGTATCCGGGCATGACCTTCGGCAAGCTCCTCTTCCTCACCCCATTCGGCGCCCCAGCCAGCTACCAGCAGCAGTCCGCCAAGTACGCGGCCACAGATGGCATCGACATCTCCCGCCTTTACGAAGAGATCCGTGGAGGAGTCCGGTGAACTCCCCTTCGGCCGGCGGCCCTCTGGCTGTCACCTTCCTGGATCTCCCTGCGGGAAGCCCTGGCGGCAGCGTCGAACTCTTCCTCGATCTCTACACCGGAGACCAACCCCTCATCCCGGCCCGCGCCTTCATGCTGACATCACCTGGCACCCGGCCCCGGCTCCCGGCCGGACTCAGTCTGCTGCCCGTCGCCGGCAAGTGCCTGGAAGGCATCGCATTCGCTCGCTACGTCCAAGCGCTGCGCAAGGCCCTCGCCGCCGCTGTCGACCCGGCGCAAGTCGGCGTCCTGCATCTACAGCACCTCACCTTCGGTGCCACCCCAGCGCTGATTCGAGCACTGCCCCTACCTCCCCGCATCGCGCTGGTTCACGGCACCGACCTGCTCTTCGCCGAATCCCACCGGGACCAGCTCCAGGTGCTGCGCGAAACCGCCAGGACAGCGGACGCCATCGTGGTGCCCACCGGCGCGATGGCCGACCGCCTCATCAAACTCGCCCCCCAGGTCGAGCGCCGCAAGATCACTCATATCCCCTGGGGCGTTCCCGACCACCTGCTCACCGCGCCACCACGACGGCCGAGCCGCACTGCGCCCAGTCATCTGCGTCTGCTCTACGCAGGACGCCTGACCGTTGAGAAAGGCGGCGAAGCACTGATCAAGAGCCTCGCCCCCGTGCAGGGCGTCGAGCTGAGCATCGCCGCGCCCTGCTCCCAGTTCCTGGCGCTGGCCCCACTACTGCAACGAGCCGGCGTGCGCGTCCGATACCTTGGCTGGCTCCGCCGCCCACAGCTGTGGAAAGCCTTCGCCGAGCACGACGTGCTGGTCGTACCGTCCACCACCCTGGAGGCAATGGGCCTGGTCGCCCTGGAGGCCCAAGCCTGCGGACTGCCCGTCCTCTACCAACCGGTACCCGGCCTCAGCGAAGCCCTCGCCGCCTCGGGTATGGCCACCGACTTCACTCGCTCCGCCGCTCTGGCCCGCGACCTCGACCGTCTGCGCACCTCCCCCAGCATCCTGGCCGCCTTACAACAGGCGGGGTACGCCAACGCGGCGCGCTATCCCCTCTCGGCGACCGCACGAGCCCTCACCGATCTCGGCCGCCAGCTCACCTGAACCGCATTCCGTCCGACCAGTCCGACACGTCACTACCCGGCCAGGCCCGCGAATCTCACTACGCTGACCGGCGGGATGCCCCGGCGAAGAGGGAGACCATGACGTACGACAGCGACCGCATCGAAGCACTGCTGGACGAAGGCGTCCGCGACAAGGTGTACCCCGGCGCCGTGTGGGCCGTCGGCGACGCCACCGGCATCCACTCCCAAGGCGCCACCGGCGTCCTCGATCCCGACGAGCCGGACGTGCCAATGCGCTCCGACACCGTCTTCGATGCCGCCAGCCTCACCAAGATCCTCGCCGTGTGGTCATCCATCGGCGCCCTGTGGGAGGACTGCGCCCTCGACCTCGACCAGCCGCTCGGCGCCTTCTGGCCCGAGGTCACCGGCCATCCGCTCGGCGCCGTGACCGCCCGACAGTTGCTGACCCACACGGCCGGCGTCCCACTGCGAGCCCAGCTGAAGAACCTCTACGGCACCGATCCGGCCGACATCCGCCGCGGCGTACTGCACGAGCAACTCCACCGGCCACCCGGCGAAGCGGTCGAGTACACCGACCGGGCCGCCCTCATCCTCGGCTACCTTGCCGAACATCTCTCCGGCCAGCCCTTGGACCAACTGGCCACGGTCCGCACCTGGCACCCACTGGGCATGAAGTTCACCCGCTTCGGCCCACTGCCCGCCGACATCGCGGCCCGTTGCGCACCGACCGAACTCGACCAGGACACCGACACCCACCTCAAGGGAGTCGCGCACGACTTCTCGGCCCGCCTCCTGGGCGGCGTCTGCGGCATCGCCGGCGTCTTCACCGTCCTCGACGACCTCGCCACCCTCCTGCGCTACATGCTCGCCGCTGCCACACCCCGCTTCCGCGCTGGTTTCGGCTCAGAGTGGACCACCTGCTCGCTGACGATCCAGACCGGTGAACTCCAGCCTTCGCGTGGCCTCTTCTGGCATCCCGCTCCGGGCACCACCACCGAACAGGACGTCTGGGTTCACTACGGGTTCACCGGCACAGGCATGTGGGTCTCGCCCGCAAAAGGCCGCTGGGCGGTACTCCTGACCAACAAGCTCTACTACACCCGCGACCGCGCGCCACTGACCGACGTCCGCAACGCCTTCCGAGAACTCGCCTTCAGATAAGGAAGCCTGGGGCGCTGCATCCTCACACCCCAGGGAGTTCAGGTGAATGACCGGCAGCCCAGCCAGCGCATGCGAGACCTCGGCGTCGTCCAGCACGGCGCCGGTGGCTTTGTTCACCGGTCTCGCGGACAGAGCCACCGGCAGACAGGCCGGGCCTGGGCATACGAGTAAGACGTCATCTCGTTTGGTAGGTCTGCGGTAGCAGATGAGGGACACACGATGGCGGTGAAGGCGAGAATCTGTCCCGCCGTGTCGCATGTACAGATAGCGTGCATGGCCATGGGTGAGCTGATATTGATCAGGCACGGCCAGACCGAGTGGAGCCTGTCGGGCCAGCATGCTGGACGCACCGACATTCCGCTGACCGAGGCGGGTGAGGCCGCAGCCAAGGCGCTCGCTCCGAGGCTGGCCCCACGCCGGCTGGTCGCCGTGTTCAGCAGCCCGCTGTGCCGCGCTATGCGGACGGCCGAGCTGGCCGGCCTGACCGGCGTCAAGCCCGATCCCGACCTGGTGGAGTGGGACTACGGCGGCTATGAGGGGCTGACGGCCGCGCAGATCCGTAAGACTCGGCCAGGCTGGGATCTGTGGCGAGACGGCGTCATTCCCGGCGACGCCGACCATCCTGGCGAGCGGCTCCAGCAGGTCGCCGCGCGCACGGACGCGGTGCTGGAGCGGATCCGGCCGCTGTTGAGCGACGGGGACGTCGCCGTCGTCGCTCACGGCCATTTGGCGCGGGTGCTCACCGTGCGCTGGGTTGGCCTCGGCGCGTCCGCCAGCCGACTGCTCGGCCACCCGCATCCAGGCACTCTCAGCGTCCTGGCCACCGAAGATGGGGAGCCCGTCATCTCCGCCTGGAACGCCCCGTAACGGCAGCCCGCCGTCTCACGTCTGCCGCGAGAGGCGCCGATAGCAGATGAGGGCAGCGGCGATGCCGGCGAAGCCCAGGAAGTACTCCGCTTTGCGCTCGTAGCGACGGTGCAGTCGACGGCATCCGGCGAGCCACGACACCGTGCGCTCTACGGTCCAGCGGTGGCGGCCCAGCCTGGTGGAGGACTCGATGCCCTTGCGGGCGATGCGGTGGGGGATGCGCGCTTGCGCAGCCAGCGGCGCAGGTAGTCGTAGTCGTAGCCCTTGTCGGCGTGCAGCTTGGCCGGGCGTCTGCGGCGCGGGGCGCGCCTTGAGTGGATCGGCGAGATGCCCTTCACCAGCGGCTGGAGGGCCTGGCTGTCGTGCAGGTTCGCACCGGAGATGCCCAGCGACAGGGGCAGACCGGTACGCTCGGTGATCAAGTGGATCTTCGAGCCGTACTTACCCCGGTCCACCGGATTCGGACCTGTCAGCTCCCCCTTTTCAAGGCCCGCATGTTCACCGAGTCGATCGCGCACGGTGACCAGTCCAACTGCCCACGGCTGCCGAGCTCGTCGAGGACCAGGCGGTGGAGCTTCGCCCACACCCGGGCCTTGCTCCACTCGGAGAAACCGCTGCAACGGGCAGGAGATCGCCACCGGTGCCCCCTTCACGGAGATCCGGACCACCGCAGAGACCCACAGCGACCTCCTCGACGAGCTGTGGTCAGCGCTGCCGCCCCAACTCCACATTGCTGCAGCCGTCTTCACTCCCGGGGACTTGGCGAGTTCCGACATCCGGCAAGCCTCACGCACTCACATCTGATCTTCCTCTCTGAGCGTCACGCCCGCAGGTGCGGTCAGGCGGTCGTGGGCGGGTCGGTGGGCAGGTCTTCCGCATGCTCGCCGGTGACGAGGTAGACGACGCGTTGGGCCACGGCCACGGCATGGTCGGCGAAGCGTTCGTAGTAGCGGCCGACGAGCGTGGCGTCCACGGCCGTCTCGACGCCGTGGTGCCAACGGTCGTCCATGAGGTGCTGGAAGATCGTGCGGTGCAGTTCGTCCATGCGGTCGTCGTCCTTCTCCAGCTGGAGTGCCGCATCAACGTCATGGGTGATGAGCACCTCGGCGGCCTGCGCCATGAGGCGCTGCGCGAGCTGGCCCATCTCCAGGATCGTACGGCGCAGGTCACGTGGAACCGCCTGCTCGGGATAGCGCAGCCGGGCCAGCTTGGCCACATGCTGGGCCAGGTCTCCCGACCGTTCCAGGTCGGCGCTCATCCGCAGTGAGGTGACCACGATCCGCAGGTCGGTCGCGACCGGCTGCTGCCTGGCCAGCAGGGCGATCGCCCGGTCTTCCAGGTCACGCTGGAGGTCGTCGACCTTCGCGTCCCCTGCGATCACGTCCTCGGCCACCTTCAGGTCAGCGTCGAGGAGAGCGGTGGTGGCCCGGCCGATGGCGGAGCCGACCAGGTGTGCCATCTCCACCAGGCCCTCACTGATCGCGTCCAACTCTTCGTGATAAGCCTCTCGCATCGCGTCCTCACCATCCGGTTGTGTCCGTCAGCCTCCACCGTCTGTCAGGTTTACACACATCGTTGCGCAGGCGGCGGCCACCGGGAGTTCCCGGCTGGATCACATACGTCGGACGACCCAGGGCAACAGGAACCACAGGCTGACGAAGATCGCTGTGGTCACGGTCGTGATGAAGATGGCTGCCGTACCGCCCAGGACGACGTCCATCAGCAGGAGAACGGCGCCGTTGAGCGCCAGCACCAGAAGGGCCAGGCCGATCTGCGCGTGCCGGGCAGACAGGGCAACGATGCGAGGCTTCACCCCTCGGTGGAACAGGCCGCGGTGCAAAGCGACGGGGGTGGCAAGGACCGCGGAGGTGACAACGGTCAGTAGCAGTGTCATCACGTAGGTGTCGCGCTGGAAGGCATCGAGTTGCGGGAAACGGCTGGTGAACGCCAGTCCCAGGAGGAAGGCGAAGAGGATCTGCACGCCGGTCTGGACGACGCGCAGTTCCTGAAGGAGCTCGGCAAGGTTGCGGTCGGCCCGCTCCTCGGGCGTTTCGTGGCGGGGCGTCTGCGGCTGCTGTCCTGACTCTTTCGACATGGCCTTCACTGTCCGCTCGGCTTCAGGGTCACGCCACGACCGGCGGAGTACGTGTCGGGCCCGGGTACTGCCTGCGCCGCTTCTCGGAACATGTCCCCGGCCTGCATGGCAGCCGTCGCGTAGCCGTCCTTCCTGCCTACGGGCTCTTTTCCCAGGGAGTGTGAAACGCCCACGGCCCGCTGCCGGGGGGTGCAGCGCGCCGTTTGCGGGCGTCGCACAAACGGCCGCCCGGATGTCCCGCCTCAGATGGCATGCGCAGTTCAGGAGCTTGCGCCGAACCTGCTCGTGTGGGTGACGCGCCCGTGATGGCGGTGTCGGTCGATGTCGGGCTCGCGGCGGAGCGCGACGAGAGCCACGTCGTCGTCAAGGCGTCCACGGGTGTAGGCAAGCAGGTCGCGCCGGATGTGGTGCAACAGCGATTCCGGGCCGGTCTCCCTCCACTGGGCGGCCCGTGTCTCGAAGGGGTAGAAGTCGCCGTCGGCGTCGCGAGCTTCGATGACGCCATCGGTATAGAGCAGGAGCGTGTCACCGGGCTCGAAGGCGAGTACATCGATCTTGTATTCCTCCGTCCCCAGCTTCCCGATCCCCAGCGGTGGCGCGGGGTGCAGGCTGGGCACGATGAGGGAACTGTTAGGGCTGAGCACCAGGGGCGGGGGGTGCCCGCAGCTGACGATCCGGGTGATGGGGTCGTCGTCGGGGAGTTCCAGAAGCAAGGCGGTGGCGAAGCGTTCGCCGGCCTCCTCGGCCGGCTCGAAGTCGGCCAGGTAGCGAGTGACGCTCCGTTCCAGGGAAGCGGCCAGATCGGGCAGGGAGGTGTGCTGGTGGGCGGCTTCGCGGAAGGCCCCGAGCAGGAGGGCGGCCTCGCCGATGGCGGACAGCCCCTTGCCGCGCACATCGCCGATCATGATGCGCACACCACCGATGATGCGGGCGGCCGCGTAGAGGTCACCTCCGATCTGCGCCTCGTCCTCGGCGGCCAGGTACAGGCAGGCGATCCGCAGGGGACCGATCCGCTCAGGCAGCGGCCACAACAGGACGTGCTGCGCGGCCTCAGCGACCGACCGCACCTGGGCCAGCTGGCGTCGGGACCGTTCCCGCACCACGCAGAAGAACACGATCATCGCTGACAGCACTGCCAGGGCGAGGATCTGCACCAGAACATTACGAGTGGACAGCACGCCGAAGTGCCAGCCGATGTACGCCTGTGCCGTCACAGCCAGGAACCCGATCAGCCCCGTCAGCCATGGGCCGGCGAAGGAGGCGGTGATCGCAGGGGCGATGACCAGGAGCGGGCCGAGATGGATGTCCGCCGGGACCAACTGGTCCACCGCTGTGATCACCACGATGAGCACGAGCGGGATCACAAGCAGCGCATGACTCGACTGCCACAGCTGCCGCACACCAGCCAAGCCATGCCCGGCCTCCACACCGTCCAGATTGCCACCGCCCAAGGCAGCTGACGAACGAAGACTGGGACAGGAGCAGCGACGGCACTCCTGGTGCCATGAGCTCCCTGATCAGAGGATCCAGCCTCGTCTGCGTGACGGCCGTCGCCCCGAATCGCAAGCGCGACTTGGCCAGAGGCCGGACCGGGTGGGCCGCTGACTGCCTCAGCGGGCCTCGGGGCAGAACGCATGCAGCACACATGAGGCCGGGAAGCCCCGTGAACACGTGAGAACTACGGAGGGGTGTTTTCCCAGGCCAGACACGCTGCAGTCGACGTTTCCGCAGGTCACAGCCCCCTCTAGATAAAACTCCTAAAGCGGGTGTCGCAGGTTCGAATCCTGCCGGGGGCACCAGGGATAGGCCCCGGACCGATCTTGGTCCGGGGCCTTTGACATCCAGTTTTGACATCAACGCGGGCGGTCACTGACGACCGGGGCGCTTCCGCAGCAGCCGATCCATGTGGCTCATGGCCTCGCGCTGTGTGTCCTGGACGACGTGGGTGTAGACGTCCATGGTGATGCTGATCTGGGAGTGGCCAAGGATCTCCATCACGACGCGGGGCGCGACTCCGGCCGCCGTGAGGAGCGTGGCCGTGCCGTGGCGATGACGAAGGCCCGGCCTCGCATCTGAAGCCGGGCCTCATGCATGCTCAATCGCATGAGCGCCTACAGCAGCGATCTGGACCTGAACGTCAGCGACACCACCGGCAACGGCGTCGAGGTAGACGTAGCAACGAACCTGCTGAACGGCACCGTGCGACTGTCAGTGCTGTGGACCCAGGAGATCTACCTGTACCCCGACGACGCCGAACGGGTAGCCCAGTCACTGCTACGAGCTGCCGAACACGGCCGCCACATCGCAGAGGCTCGAAGCTCAGGAACTGATCAATCCACCCGCCCCAGCCTGTCGAGTCTCAGTTGATGGTTGACGGGTTGGCGTCGGGTGATGCTTGACGTCTGTCCTAGACGATCTTCCGGCGGTTGTGTTCGCCGGACTTGC